>DCZN01000061.1:0-19680 GCA_002331625.1 Nitrospira sp. UBA2083
TATTATCTGTGGCAGGCGATGGGCCGGATGCGAGGAGCTGAGAAATATCAGCGGTACATCAAGTATCTGGTCTTTCTGCTCGCGTGCGGCTATATGGTCTTTATTACGCCGCATACGATGGTGATGACGCCGGCGGAATTGAAGGCCATGGGAGGACAGCAGCATCCTGTGCTTGGAAATTATGGGGTTATGTCCGCCAAGAACGGCGGCATCAACGTCATCATCACCACCACGGTGTTGAGCTTCGTGTGGTACATGCGGGGCAACAAGGTTTCGACGGTCTCTTGGGCTAAGTTCGGAAATATCTTCATGGGCGTGTTCTTCGCCTGTGCCTATGTCAACATCATCTGGCTGGCTGTGTACGGGTATTACATCCCCGCCAACGTGCGGGTCGGACTCTCCGTTCCGCAGGTCGCGACCACGCTCTCGTGTCTCGTCTTCATGACGGCCCTCAACCTCGCCAGGCTCCGTGGCGCTAAGCTGGGTGGGGCGGTCGAATGGGGCCGGATGACCGTGCGCTCCCAGTACGCGCTCATTATGCTCGCGACGGAGTTCACGTGGATGATGGCCCTGATGGGCTACATCCGCTCGTCGGTGCGTCTATTCTGGCACGTCAACGAAATTATGCGCGACAACTCTCCGTGGGCCTACACCCATACCGTGGGCTTTGCCGCCAACATGATTTCATTCAACGTCCTGTTCTTCTGGATGAGCATTCTGTTCGTGTTCTGGCTGGCGTCGCTCGGTGCCAAGACCGTCCCCCAGGACAGGGCCGTCTCGGTTCCTGCTATGGTCCCAGTCATACAGCGTTAAACAGGGCCGGGCACGACAGGCAATCCTGAAGGGGGGCGGCAAGTTCTAGAGATCGTGCTCGATCCCGTCACTCTCAGAGACAGACAATTGTTTAACCTTTGTCACGCGTCTCGCTACGCAGCCTCGAATAAACACGGACTCTGTAAGTTGCTCGTAGTTTTTTGCGCTGCACCAGGTATTTCTACGAGTTCCTTCTAGCAATCTCTTCCTCCTAGCATGCGACGAGGGATTTCAGCCTGGCCAGGAGGTGCTGCGGAGGCGGGATCAGACAGGGAGCTACACACTCCAGCGTCCGCCGTCCTCACCGATCCGACCGGAATTGTGATCCGCGGAGGACCGAGCATGTGTGAGAGTCGGTGAGACCGAGCAGCCGTTTCTCGACGCTCCGAGATGCCGTCGCCATGAATGAGCGATTACCAGGGACCACCCTCGAATCTGCGCCGGCGCAGTATCACGCCCTCCTGGAGGTCACCGAATCCATCGCAGCTCATCATGACCTTGCCGAACTGTTTCGCGATCTCGTCCAGAAGCTCCCCAGCGTCGTTCAGTGCTCCTCCGTCGCTATGGTTTTGCATGACCCGGATAAGCACGTCATGCGGCTGCATGTGTTGGAGGCTCCCAACCTCGCCCAAGTTTCTCCGGAGCCGGAATATCCGGTTGACGACGTTCCGGGTGGCTGGGTATGGCAACATCAACAGCCCTTCGTCTGTATGAGCACCGAGCAAGAGACCCGCTTCCCCAAGGTGATGCCGATGATACGCGCGGCGGGTGTCCGATCGCTCTGCGTGGTGCCGCTTACCACCGCGCGACGGCGGCTCGGAGCCATCGGGATCGGGAGCCTTGAGGAACATCCATACGAGCCAGACGAGATCGCATTTCTCCAGCTGATTGCCAAACAGGTCGCCGTCGCGGTTGAGAACGCGCTGAACTTTGAACGAGCATACCAGGCAGAAAAGGAAGCAAGGCGCCGGTTCGAGCGTGAGCGGCTGATGTTGGAAATCAATAACGCTGTTGTCTCACAACTCGATCTGCGGAAACTTGTGCGGGTCATTTCTACCTGCCTCTCCGGAGCATTAGAAATCGACGCCGTGGGGCTCTCGCTGTATGAGCCGGAGACATCGTGTTTTCGGGTTTATTATTACGACTTGCCGAATACGATTCCCCCGATCGAAGCAGGGGCGACGATTCCTGTCGAAGGCAGCATCGGTGGCCTGGCGCTCACATTAGGCAAACCCATCCTGATCAATCGCGCAAGTGCGGCAGAGTCGTTCCCTGAATCCAAAAGACGTTTTTATGATCAAGGGTTCAATTCGGGCGGCTGTGTGCCGTTGATCATACAAGGCCGCAAACTCGGCGTGCTGGGCGTTCTCAGTTTTCGAGAAGAGGCATTCCCTGAAGAACGACAGCAGTTGCTCAGTCAGATCGCCGACCAGATCGCGCTTGCAGTCGACAATATGCTGAACTTCGAGCGTGCGCGTCAGGTGGGTCAGGACATGAAGCGCCAATTCGAACGCGAGCGCTTGATGCTCGAGATCAACAATGCCGTCGTCTCTCATCTCAGCCTGCGTGACCTCCTCAAAGCGATCTCCTTCAGCCTGCGCCGGATCATTCCTCACGACGCGTCCCTATTGACCCTTCACGAACCCGGAAGCGAGCAACTTCGCCTCCATGCTCTGGATTTGCAGATGTTCGGCACAGTTCCCTTTGAGGAAGGCGTGCTCATCTCGTTGCACGATACGCCAGAAGGACAGGCAATCGCCTCACGCCGACCGGTACTGGTCGGTCCAGTCGTCGACCTGGAAAGATTTTCCTCACCCTGGGTACGGCACGCAGTTGAGAACGGGGTCAGGTCCGGTTGCGCCGTGCCGCTCATTTCACACGACCGAACGCTTGGCGCTCTGAGCGTGGTGAGTCTGCGGGAGGATGCCTTCAAGAAGGCCGAGGCGGAATTGCTCGCCCAATGCGCGGCCCAAATCGCCATTGCCGTCGAGAATGCCCTGAACTTTGCACGGGCCCATCAGGCGGAAAAAGAGATGAGGCGCCAATACGAGCGAGAGCGTCTCATGTTAGAGATCAACAACGCAGTGGTGTCGCATCTCGAACTGCCGAAGCTTTTGAAAACGGTCTCCGCTTGCCTCAGTCAGGTCATTCCGCACGACCTCGCAGGAATCGCTCTCTATGATCCCGGCACGCGACAGTTGGTGGCCCACGCCTTGGACTTTCCTCAGAATCAGGACTTCGTCACGATGGGCAGTCCGATCCCGATTGAAGGAACCCCGGAGGGTCTGGCATTTCGGTCCCGGCGGAAAGTGCTGATCAAAAAACTGAGCCTCACGGAGTTTACCGCGGAGATCATGAAACGAGCCGCGGCTGAAGGCCTGAAATCGGGATGCACGGTTCCTTTAATGTCACGTGGCCGAGCGTTGGGCACCCTGAGCATTGTCAGCCGCTATGAGGACGCCTTCTCCGAAGACGACGCGGAATTGTTCGACCGGATCGGATCACAGATCGCGATTGCCGTCGAGAATGGTCTGGCATATCAGGAGATCGCAACCCTAAAAGACAAACTGAACAAGGAGAAGCTCTACCTCGAAGACGAAATACGCAGCGAATTGAACTTCGACGAGATTGTCGGCGAGAGTTCCGCGATCAAAAAGGTCCTGAAACAAGTCGGCATCGTCGCACCAACAGATTCCACGGTACTGATTCTTGGTGAGACGGGGACGGGGAAAGAACTCCTCGCCCGCGCCATTCATGATCGCAGTAAGAGACGTGAACGGACCTTCGTAAAACTGAACTGTGCAGCGATTCCCACGGGGCTTCTGGAGAGCGAGTTGTTTGGTCACGAGCGGGGAGCCTTTACGGGGGCGATTGCCACCAAAGTGGGACGGTTCGAACTGGCGGATGGGGGAACCCTCTTCCTCGACGAAGTTGGGGATATTCCTCTTGAACTGCAGTCCAAATTGCTCCGCGTCCTTCAGGAACAAGAGTTCGAGCGGCTCGGCAGCACAAGGACCATCAAGGTCAACGTGCGGCTGCTCGCGGCCACGAACCGAGACCTGGCCAAGATGGTCGAGCAAAACCTGTTTCGCAGTGATCTTTATTACCGCCTGAACGTGTTTCCCATCCTGAGTCCTTCGCTTCGCGACCGTACCGGGGATATTCCGATCCTGGTCCGCTACTTTACGCAGCGGTTCGCTCGTCGAATGGAAAAACGAATCGAACGAATTCCCTTAGACGCCATGGATGCTCTCTGCCGATATCAATGGCCTGGTAACGTCCGAGAACTGGAGAATTTCATTGAACGAGCCGTGATTCTGTCTCAAGGAACCGACTTGAGTGTTCCTCTTGGTGAACTGAAAACCACGGTGCGCGACGGACATCAACCCGTGACAACCCTCCAGGCAGCAGAGCGCGACCACATTCTGCTCGCACTCGACAAAACCAATTGGGTCATCGCCGGTCCTTCCGGGGCGGCCACGCTCCTCGGAATGAAACGGTCCACGTTGCAATCGAGAATGGTAAAGCTCGGAATCTCCCGCCGATCCTGATACCGACATTTCGGCACTTACCGATATCTCAGCACTTTCAGCTTCGGCATCACGTCCTCTTCTCGCCACGACTGTTCTCGCATCTCAGCGAAGATCGACCGCAATTTCCGTAACTTCCGAGCAATTTCCACGGACACCATCTTGCTGGAACACTCCGTGCTCTCCGGCAGAGCCGACGGCAATTAGAAGAATCGGCGAGAAGAAGACGACCTCGCAGACAAATGGCCAAAGGCATCATCCAAACTTAACCAGTCGGACTCAGAAAGGAAATTGATCATGGTCTATACCAAGCTTGTGCTCTTCGGTGTGTTTGCGGTGTTGTTAACCGGTTGCGCCTCCACCATACAGGCAAGAAACGTTCAATCATCAGGCTTTCTTGGAGAATACCGTTCCCTAGTGACACAAGGCGAGAAAGGAAATGAAGCCTTGCTACGGTACCGAAACCCGAAGGCCGATTGGGCTTCATACGACAAGATCCTTCTGGAGCCGGTCGCCATATGGGATGACCAGACGCACAGACTTTCCTCGGACCAGCGTGAGGATCTGCAACGGCTCGCAGACAACTTCTATTACACGCTCTACTTGAAGCTCTCGAAAGACTATCAGCTTGTCGAGAAGCCGACTCCCGGTGTGATGCGGATACAAGCCGCGATCACGCAAGCTGAAAAATCCTATACCAGCCTGGCTTTCGCCTCAAAAGCAATCCCGCAACTCCAAGCTGTGAACACGGCCTGGACCTTCGCCAGCGGTAAACCTGCGTTCGCCGGTGAGGTGGCGATCGAATTCATGGTTCATGATGCCTCCACGGGTGAACTTCTCGCCGCGGGGATCGACCGGCGGGTAGGTGGTCGGATGCTCTTGGACAGGCAGGTTCTCAATCCCTGGGGCGACGTCAAGAACAGTCTGGAATTTTGGACAGACGCGACGGTCTATCGACTCTGCACCCTCCGCGGCGAAGCACACTGCGTGGAACCAAAAGCCTTGTTCTAAAACCCGTGGGCGTCTTGTTGTTGAGAGTTTCATGTCGTCAGGAGGTCAACCATGAAGGGAATCGTTCAAAACCATACCGCATTAAGGCGGAAACTCACGATGGGCAGTGTTCAGCTCGCACTCCTGACCGGACTCGCAGGACCGTCCTTCGCCTGCGAAACGATGTTTCAGACGAAGCCGATCGAGCATTCTGGCAACCTCGATAACTATCGCTCTCTGCACCAGACAGGTCAGAAAGGCCTTGTGTTGCCAGGGTACAGAAATCCGACGGCCGATTGGTCGGCCTACAGCAAAGTCATGTTGGAACCTGTGACTATTTCGGAAGGATTGTCTTCCAAACTCCGTAACCAAGAGCGCCATGCGCTTGTCCTGCTTGCCGGTGCCTTTGAGGACAAGCTCTATCTGAAACTGTCGAAGGACTACGAAATGGTCGAAAGACCGACGGCAAAGACCATGCGTATCCGGGTGGCGATCATACATCCGGACGAATGTTCGACAATGTCGACCTTATGGTCGAATGCGGTCCAAGCATTACAGGCTGTCGCCACGATCTATACCCTCACCGGAAAACCTCCATTCGTCGGAGCGTTCTCGGCAGAATTCAAGATCCGTGACGCGCAGACAGGCGAACTCCTGGCGGCGGGAGTTGATCGGGTTACGGAGGAGCAGCATCGCAGTGGGACAGAACTCCTCGGTTCCTGGTGTGATGTCAAGAACGGTCTGGAATCCTGGACGGATCTGTCCATGTACAGACTCTGTGTCTTGCGTAGTGGATCAAACTGCGTTGAGCCAAAGGCCTGATCAGTGAATCAGGTTCGGTGTGTCAGTTAACTGTAGTGAGTGCTTCCGAACATAACGTTACCCACTCACCTGATTGAATGTAGGGCGGAGATCATACTCAAGGAGGATGTGATGGAACTGAAAATACCGAGTGCGGAACAAGCTTATTGGGGATTGCGCGCCATGAAGACAGTCGCCGTGGCGGATGGGACGCTCGGAGAGTCCGAGCTGCACATGTTGGCATCGGCCCAGCGAGTGATCGGTACAAACTACGTCGTCGAAGACCTGGCTCCGATTACGCCGGCGGAACTGGCGAGAGCCTTTCCTGATCCACAACTCAGACGGCAGCTGGTGCAGGGGTTGATCGTGGTGTCCCTCATTGATGGGAAGCCCAATGCACAGGAGGCCGATCTCGTGGAGCAATATGCGCAGGCGCTGGAGATCAGCGATCCCGAGGTCAAAAACTTGCGGCATGTCCTCAATGGAGAAATCGCTCAGTTGCGCCTCGACTTGGTGCGCCGTGTCTGGCTGAGACCTAAGGTCAAAGAGCTCTGGAATCGGGAGGGAATCAAAGGGCTCTACAAGTTTGTTCGTGGGATGATGGGGCGATATGAGAACAAGGAGTTGGCGGCCCGTTACCAGGCCTTGGGGCATTATCCATCCGGTTCCCTAGGTCGGTCTTATTGGGAATATTGTCGCAACAACGGATTTGCATTGCCGGGAGAAAAGGGCGGCGCGCCGGAACAGATCCTCTTTCATGATTGCGCGCACGTTCTTTCAGGTTACGGTACGGCCCCGGAAGAGGAAGTCCAAGTCGCGTGTTTCAGTGCAGGCTTTCAGCGGCGTGAACCTTGGATATTCGTCTTCTTCGTCCTGTTGCAATTCCATGTGGGCATCCGCATGACGCCCATTACCAAGGCGCGAACGGGAATGTTCGACCCATTGAAGGCGATGATCGCCATTCGTCGAGGAGCAGCGATGAACGTGGACCTGAATGACGGGTGGGACTATTGGCCTGTGATGGATGAACAGGTCGAGGAGCTCAGACGGCGGTACAACATTCTTCCAGTGGAGGCCTTCCTCCCGACGAGGCAGGAAGCAATCACGGCCGGAGCCTAACGGGATCGTATGGTGAAGACGGTCTTGGAGCAGCACTGCTGGAGTGTGAGGGCGAGTGTACGTTTACAGGAGGGGCTGGTGGATTCAGCGGTATTTCGGGAACAACCCCGCTTTTCAGCAGGATCGTCTTCGAGAAGCTAGAAGCCGTCAATGCTCGGGCTGTCGGCTATGCGTACTGGCCGAACCTCACGGTGACGTTGCCCTGAGGGATCCGTACGCTGAGCATGAGACCATTGGTAATGAAGCAGCAGAGATGAGCTGTGGTCGTCTTCTGTGACCGACGAGCTACATGCTGATAGGGCCGACTGCAAAGAAGGGCAGAACATGCTGAAGATCACCGAACAGCAAGAGGCAGCATCCGACTCGACGGTACTGATCCTTGAAGGACAGCTGACGGGTCCTTGGGTCACGGAACTCCATGCCTGTTGGCGCAAATTGCCCATCAGCCAACAGAGTTGTGCTGTGATTGATTTAAGCGACGTAACATTCATCGATGCCGACGGCAAAGCAGTGTTGGCAAGATTGTGGCAACAAGGGGCAACGTTTCGTGCAGCTGGATGCCTCAATATCTCCGTTGTGGAGGAGATTACCAAGAATAATCAGGCCGATTCGTCCGATCGGCAGGTAACAACCTAGCAGATCATGAATACAATGACTGGAGTACCAAACGTGAATACCTCTCCCTTCATACGAAAAGCTACGCTCAGCGGCCTGGTTTACATAACGTTGGCAGGTCTGGCCGGCTGCAAGAAAGAGGAGACGGGGACGGTTACACAGCCTCCTCTGAACGTCCAGGTGGTAAAGGTCGAGCAGAAGGACGTGCCCATCTACTCCGAATGGGTCGGAACGACGGACGGGCTGGTCAACGCCAAGATCCGCGCGCAGGTGACCGGGTACCTGCTCAAGCAACATTTCCGGGAAGGCGCTTCCGTCAAAAAAGGAGATCTCCTGTTCGAGATCGATCCGCGAAAGTTTCAGGCTGCTCTCGATCAAGCGGCGGGCGAGCTGAAGCGGGCGCGGGCACAACGAGCCAAAACCGAACTGGATGTGGAACGGAACGAGCCGCTGGCTAAGGAAGGCGCCATCAGCCAGAAGGAACTCCAAGACTCCATCCAGATGAATCTGGCCGCTCGAGCGACGGTGGAGTCGGCTATGGCTCAGTTCGAGCAGGCGAAATTGAATCTCGAATGGACCAAAGTCGTCGCTCCCATCGACGGCGTCGTGGGGATCGCCAAGGCACAGATCGGCGATCTGGTGAACTCCAGCGACGAGCTGACGTCCATGTCTCGGCTCAATCCGATTCGAGTCTATTTCGCCGCCAGCGAACAAGAATATCTCAGATTTTCGGGGTTAGTGCAGGAACGCTATCAGGAGAAGGAGGATCCCACGAAAGTCCGGGATGACGGCCGTATCGAAATGGTTCTGAGCAACGGCGAGGTCTATCCGCATAAAGGATGGTTCTTTCTCGCAGATCGCCAGGTGGATGTGAAGACCGGCACAATCCGCGTCGCAGCTCTCTTCCCGAACCCTGGGAACGTTTTAAGGCCAGGCCTCTATGCAAAGGTGCGTAGCGTGCTGACGTTCCATAAGAACGCTCCGGTCGTTCCTCAACGGGCTGTGAGCGAGCTACAGGGTCGCTATCAGGTGGCGGTCCTTACGACGGACAACAAGGTCGAGATCCGGCCGGTAACCGTCGGGGAGCGCGTTGGTAGCCAATGGATCATCACGCAGGGACTCCAGCCAGGTGAGCAAGTCATCGCCGAGGGCCTCCAGAAACTGAAAGCCGGAGCATCCGTCCAACCCGTTCCGTTTGACACAGCCGTAGCCTTGTCGCAACCGGACTCTCTGCCAAGGAGCAAATGATGGCCAGATTTTTCGTCAACCGACCGATCGTGGCGATCGTCATCTCGATTCTGATGACGCTGGTCGGCATCGTCGCGATGATCCAACTCCCCATCGCCCAGTTTCCGAACATCGCGCCGCCGGAAATTCAGCTCCAGGCAACTTATGTGGGGGCGGACGCCGTCACCCTCGAACAGTCGGTTGCCACACCGATCGAACAACAGATGAACGGTGTCGACAACATGCTCTACATGTATTCGGTCAATGCCAACAACGGGCAATCGACGTTGCGTGTGAACTTCGACGTGACGACGAAGCCGAACGACGACCAGATTCTGTCGCAGATGCGCTATGCGCAGGCCGAATCACAGTTGCCGCAAGAGGTGAAGAACTACGGTGTGACGGTCAAGAAAGCCACGACCAGCCCGTTGGCGCTCTTTGCCTTGTATTCCCCGAAGGGAACCTACGACAACATCTGGTTGGCCAACTTTGCCTACATCAACATCAACGATCCGATGTTGCGGGTGCCGGGTGTGGGACAAGTGACGATCTTCGGCGCCGGACAGTATGCGATGCGGTTTTGGGTACGACCGGATATCCTGGCAAGGTTGAATCTGACCGTATCTGAAATCCTGGATGCGGTGAAGAAACAGAACACCGTCAATCCGGCGGGACAGGTGGGTGCCGAACCAATCCCGATAGGCCAGGAATTCACCTATTCCGTCCGGGCGCAGGGCCGGCTGTTTACCAAAGAGGAATTTGAATCCATCATTGTGCGGGCGAATAGCGACGGGTCGTTAGTCCGGCTGAAAGACGTCGCCCGAGTCGAGCTAGGGGCTCAGTCCTACAACATGATCGGCCGCATGAACGGAAAGCCTTCTGCCATCGTCGCCATCTACCAACTCCCCGGTTCAAACGCGATTCAGACGATGGATCAAGCTACCAAGTTGATGGAAGATCTGAAGCAGCGTTTCCCAGCCGATCTGGATTACGTGACCTCGCTCGATACCACACTGTCGGTGCGGGAAGGCATCAAGGAGATCATCAACACCTTGTGGGAAGCGCTGCTGCTGGTCATCATTGTCGTCTTCATTTTCCTTCAAGGCTGGCGCGCCACGCTGATTCCGTTGCTGGCCGTGCCGGTCTCGTTGGTGGGCACTTTTATGCTGTTTCCGCTCCTCGGATTTTCGATCAACACCCTGTCGCTGTTTGGTCTCGTGCTGGCCATCGGTCTGGTCGTAGATGACGCCATCGTGGTCGTGGAGGCAGTCGAGCATCATATCGAGCAGGGACTTTCTCCCAAAGACGCAACACTCAAGGCTATGGAGCAAGTGTCCGGACCGGTGGTGGCCATCGCGCTCATCCTCGTTGCGGTGTTCGTGCCGACGGCGTTTATTCCAGGCATTACGGGAAGACTGTACCAACAATTCGCCATCACCATCGCAGTATCGGTGATTATTTCGGCATTCAATGCACTCACGCTCAGCCCTGCCCTCGCGGCGATGCTGTTGCGTCGTCAAACGAAATGCAGGGGCCCGCTGGGTTGGCTCTTCGGATGGTTCAACCGTATCTTCGGCCGCGCGACCGACTGGTACGTGCGGGTTTGTGGCGGGCTGATCCGCAAGGCAGCTTTGTCGATGGTGTTTTTGATCCTGGTCGCCGGCGCGGCCGGGTGGTTCGGCTCGAAGCTGCCGAGCGGATTTTTGCCGATGGAGGACCAGGGCTACCTGTTTCTGAACGTCCAATTACCGACGGCAGCCTCGCTCCAACGGACGGATGAAGTCTGCAAAAAGATCGAGGCTATTTTGAAAGAGACACCAGGTGTGCAGTACGCCACGACCGTCGTGGGGTTCAGTCTCTTGAGCACGGTGAGCACCACCTATAACGCCTTTTTCTTCGTCACGCTCGCACCCTGGGAGGACCGCCACAGACCAGAGGAGCAACTGCTCGCGATCTATCACCATATTAAGGGTCGATTGGATGGGCTCTCGGAGGCGCAGGCTTTCGCGTTCCCCCCGCCGGCTATCCCCGGCATTGGTACGTCGGGAGGCGTCTCATTCATCTTGGAAGATCGAGCCGGCAAGGACGTGGCATTTCTGGCACGGAATATCGACACTTTTATAGAAGCGGCGCGCAAGCGACCGGAAATCGACAGAGTCAATACCACCTTCATCCCAAGCGCACCGCAACTCTTCGCAAAGGTAGACCGGGAGAAGGCGCTGAAACAGGACGTCAGCCTCGGCGATGTGTACCAGACGTTGCAGGCGTTCATGGGTGGGGTGATGGTCAACTACTTCAACCGGTTTGGCCGCGTCTGGCAGGTCTATGTGCAGGCCGACGGAGAGTTCCGGACCCGCTCAGAAAACGTCGGGCAATTCTACGTGAGGAATGCTTCCGGCGATATGGTGCCGATGTCCACACTCGTGTCCATGGAAGCCGTGGACGGGCCGGAGTTCACGATGCGATACAACGGCTATCGGAGCGCCCAGCTGTTCGTTGCTGCAGCGCCCGGCTACAGCTCCGGACAGGTGATGCAGGCGCTCGAAGAGGTGTTCCGAGAGACGATGCCGGGCGAGATGGGCTATGACTACATCGGGATGTCCTTCCAGGAAAAGGTGGCAGCGCAGGGCGTACCGGCCAGCGTGATCTTCGGGTTATCGCTGCTGTTCGTTTTCTTGATTCTCGCCGCACAGTATGAAAGCTGGACGCTCCCGTTCAGCGTACTGCTTGGGACGCCGATCGCTGTGTTCGGTGCGTTCGGTACCCTCTGGCTCCTTAAACTTGTGGCACCGCAGGCAAGTGAGAACGACGTGTTCGTACAGATCGGTCTGGTCATGCTGATCGGCCTTGCCGCGAAGAACGCAATTCTCATCGTCGAGTTTGCGAAGGCCGAGCATGACCAGGGCAAGAGCATTGCGGATGCGGCGCTGGTAGCAGCGCGCCTGCGCCTGCGGCCGATTCTGATGACGGCCTTTGCGTTCATCCTTGGCGTCATCCCCCTGATACTGTCATCCGGTTCCGGCGCCCACGCACGCATCCTCCTGGGTTTCACGGTGTTCGGTGGAATGACGGCGGCGAGTGTGATCGCCATCTTCATCATTCCGGTTTCGTTCTATGTGGTGGAGTCGCTGTCCCGGCGAAGGAAGGAGCCGCCATTACCGGTTCAAAAACCGCAAGGAGATTCCGAAAACTATGCTGCCGCGAAGAAGTTCCACCCACAGACGGCCACGTCAATGTTGGCCCGCGTACGGGAAGGAGACTGAAATGTGGAAGGTGATCGCCATCGTGTTATTAGCGAGCTCGATGTTCGGTTGCCTGATGGGACCGGATTACAAGAGACCGGACACACCCCAAGCCGATTCCTGGCGGATGACTCCTGAGACGTCCGGTTCGATTGCGAACCTGCCCTGGTGGGAGCTGCTCAAGGACGAATCGCTTCAGCAATTGATCCGCACCGCCCTGCAGGAAAATCTGGACCTCCAGATGGCGGCTGCAAACATCGATGAGTATCAAGCCCAACTCACAATCGCCCAATACGATTTGATTCCATCCCTCTCCGCCTCAGGCACCGCATTCGGCTACCGGAACACGAACAGCAACGTCCTGTCGATCCCGGGCGGTGGGGCCATTCCCATCTCTCAACGTGACGGCACCACGCTTTCCCAGTTCTCGGGAAACGTGGGTCTCAAGTGGGAAGTGGATCTGTGGGGGCGCATCCGCCGCTCGGTCGAGGCCAGCAGGGCGCAATTGCTGTCGAGACAGGAAAATCAGCGGGCGGTGGTTCTCAGCTTGGTCGGCAGCATGGCGGAGAGCTATTTTGATCTGCGTGCACTGGATCTTGAGATAGACATCACGAAACGAACACTCAAGGCTTGGGATGATTCCATTCGACTTTCCAGACTCCGTTATCAGAAAGGGGACATTCCCAAACTTGACCTTGACCGGTTCGTGGCCGAACGGGCAGGTGCGGCGGCACAATTGGCCGATCTGGAGCGACAGGTGGTCCAACGGGAGAACCAGATCAGTGTACTGCTGGGGCACAAACCTATGGCGGTGTCAAGAGGACGCGCGCTTACCGAGCAGTCGATGCCTCCGACGGTACCACCAGGCCTGCCTTCCGAACTGCTTCAGCGGCGGCCTGACATCGTGCAGGCCGAACGGGAACTGGCGGCGGCGACAGCCAACATCGGCGTTGCGCAGGCCATGCGCTTCCCCCAGTTGGCCCTTACTGGGCAAGCCGGAGGAGCCCAACTCAACATCTCTGACATGTCGTTCAACCCCTATGCCACGGTTGTCGGAGCTGCGGCCCTAACGGCTCCGCTCTACAATGCCAGCGCGCTTGGCTATCAGGTAAAGGTCGCTGAGGCGAAGGGCAATCAAGCGATTGCACGGTATCGAAAAACCATCCTCCAGGCATTTCAGGAGGTGGAGGATGCGCTGATCTCCATGCAGAAAACCAAAGAACAACAGGACGCACAGGAGCAGCAAGTCCAAGCCTTGGAATCTTCACTGCATCTCGCCGAACTGCGCTACCAGGGTGGGCGGGCCAGCTATCTCGACTTGCTGACTGCGCAACGGACTCTGTTTGATGCCGAACTGGCGCTGACCAAGACCCGCCGCAATCAACTGGTTTCGGTCGTCAAACTGTATAAGGCGCTCGGTGGCGGTTGGTCACCGAAGAGTACTGAGGAACACAGGACGGTTTCAACGACGCAAGATGCAGGGTAACGAATCAGGGATATCAGTGAGGATAGGGAAGTGATAGATACCCTGAACGGATAGACTTCGGTATGCGGCAAACGTTTGGAGATCTGCCATCGAACCGAAGGAGCCAGATGAGCAAAAAGAGAGAAAGCCTGTCATTTCAACTGAGGAGTTCACCGTCATGAAGAAGTTGCGCATTGGGCACTACGGTGATCTCATCGCCCTCGTGGCCGTGATGAATGCGGCGATGGCTTGGGGGCAGTCGAATGACGCAGCGACTGCCGATGCAGTATTACATGCCGAGATGATTGCAGCCATGAACGAGAGGTCCGCAGGGTGCAGCAGATTCGTGAGATTGGAGTATCGGTATAAGGAGGACCTCAATGAGCAACGAGCACCGATCAATAGGATGATGGTGGCTGAAGACATAAGATGCCGACAGTGCCGGGGTAAGTGCAAGGCGGAGAGTCTGAGGTGCCGGAGTCAGTGCGCGGGCGAAGGCGCCTGTTTAGCCCATTGTGATGAGCAGTCGAGCAAGTGTGAGGCGATGTGCAAGCAGATCTTCCAGTGCGAGTGACCACGGTGGCTCGGCGTTCGGGCGAACCAATCCGGCGCACAGAGG
Source organism: Nitrospira sp. UBA2083 (assembly GCA_002331625.1). Lineage (GTDB taxonomy): Bacteria > Nitrospirota > Nitrospiria > Nitrospirales > Nitrospiraceae > Nitrospira_D. Next base: position 14,422 of record DCZN01000061.1, read on the forward strand.
ACAAGGTTCGGTAGCCAAGCGTATCTGAGTGGATTCACTCATAAAGAGAGGAGACTACTTATGAAGGCGGCTCCAATCTTCTCGATCGCATCCCTCGTTGTTCTTCTACTCGGTTGTACCACCACCTCCGTGAATTATGACTTTGACAAGGAGTACGATTTTTCCCCCGTTAAGTCATATGCGTGGATGACCATGCCTCAAAATGTACGGGCGGAGGAATTCTTGATCAAACGGGTCAAATCCGCGCTCAACCGAGAACTCAACGCAAAAGGAATCACGCAGGCGCCGGATAACCCTGATTTCCTGATTGCCCTTCATGGCTCACGGGAAAGCAAGGTCCAAGTCACAGATTGGGGGTATTCCTACGGTCCATTTGGACGGCGCATCGGAGAATCGAGAATCGATGTCAGTCAGTACGAACAGGGAACCCTCATCGTTGACTTTGTTGAAGCCAAGACAAAGCAAATGATCTGGCGTGGGACAGCGTCTCGTGTTCTCGATCCAGGTGTTACACCACAAGATAAAGAAAGATTAATTAACGAAGCGGTGATCGAGATCATGAAACACTTTCCACCCGATCAGAAAAAGTAGCGGGTAACATGCGATTTCTGTTGGCAGCAGACGATTGGAACTTTCTGTGGAGGGAGCAAAGCCTCCTTGGCGATTCCAAATCCTAACGGACCACCCATTGCCGCCAAAGGAACAGCACGAGGCATGGCAGGCGATCCAATGCCTCACCGGCTTTCGCTACCAAACAGGGGCGGACCGGCTATCTCGGTCTCCTGACAGTTGCGCATATGTTGCTCGGTGAGGAGCCAGCCGAGGTTCTAGAGATGGTGCTCTATCTCCTCATTTCAGGGACGATTGATAAGCCATGAACAAACATGAACTCGATAGGTTGCTCGTAGTTTTCTGCGCTGTATCAGGTATTTCTACGAGCTCCATCTAGTAATCTCTTCGCTTAGCCTGCAGCTAGAGATTTCCGTCTTGGCCAGGAGGTGCTGCATGGCTGTCGAGACTGTCCAGAGAGTATTGCAGTTGCATGGCCGCGAGTGTCTGATCGAAGAGCTCATGGACCTCTGCCCTGAGCTCACCTGGAATCAGGTGTTTCTTGCCGTGGATCACCTGAGCCGCACAGGTCACATTCAGTTGAAGATAGACGGAACGCGAAACTACCGAGTCAAGGTTTTGCCTCACAAGCCGTTCAGACAAGACCCTGCCCCCATCGTCGCATGATCGCTTGTGCCTTGCCATGATGCGGACAGCAGGTGGTTGAATGGTAGATCTCTGGCAATGCCCGCGAACGTCTCTCGAAACGGCGTGAAGGCTGCCAGAATCCCGGTCAGGTCGTTGCGCAGTCGCTGCTGGAAGAGGACACGATCATGCTCATCGAGCACCACGATGACACTGTTGGCCCCATGCAGATCGATCCCGGGCATAGTGCTTTATCATCGAACTCTCCTCTCTGTATGGTGTGTGCATCATGCGCACACATCGTGACGGTATACGTCACATGAGGAGTCTTCGAGATGATTATCAGGAGTCGTTTCTCGCGGTAGTTCGCCTTGAACTTTGTGGAAATGGAGTGCTTGTCGCGCACGCGAATTTCATGATCGCGAGCAAGACGGATTGGCGGCTGCCGAACCGCTGGACCCGTCGAGGATTTCCTCCTTCAACCTCAAGTTCCTGGCTTACTGATTGGATCGCTACTGATCGGAAGGCCGGAGAAAGAGTAGGTGCAAGATGAATCGGTTATGGGCTGTTACTCGATGGAGTCCTGTGATCATGGGAGTGCTCGCCCTGCTGCTCTTCAGCCGCCCCGTAGAGGCGGAAGTGTATGTTGCAGGTCAAATTGGAGTCCACAAACCCAATGACGCTAGCAACCCGGAGTTCAGTGCAGCTGGAGTTACCGTCGGCGGGAGTGACCTCGTGCTGCAAAGCTCTCTGATGTATGGAGCGAAAGTAGGCTATTATTTTGATCGGATGAAGTTAGGGGACTTCACGCTGGGCGTAGAAACTGAGGTATTCAACGCAACGCCTCATTTTAAGCAGCAAGAGTGGATAGGTCTCAGCAGCGGGACTCTGCCAGGGTTGACGAATCGCGTCTTGACATGGGCACCGCTAGTTGCCTTAGTCCGTTATCAAGCATGGGCGTTTGAGCCCTATGTTGGAGTGGGGCTTGGTGTGTTCTTTTCCCACCTCTCGGCTTCAGGCTTTTCCAGCTCGAGCATCGATGTAGGACTGAACACGCAAATAGGGGTTCGGTATCGCGTGAATCAGAACCTCTCACTGTTCACGGAGTGGAAATACAATTACGCAGATATCTCACACACCAATATCTCTAGTATTCCTGGAATTGGCGCAGTTGACTTGTCCTATAACTATGAGGCGCAGATCGTTGCCGGTGGCATCGGCTATCATTTTTGATCGATCAGCAACGGCTCTTGGTTCCCCTGTGGACCGGGAACTGTCCGATACAGTCTCTCTGTCTCCCTGCGAACACTCGATCTCCTTTCGCACATCGCAGCTCCTTCAGCGTCTTCTACGAAATTACATCTGCCTTGGATGAACACAGCCTCTCTCAATGACTGGTATTTTCCTGTGCTGCGTCAGGTAGTTCTACGAGTTCCATCTAGTAATCTCTTCGCTTAGCCTGCAGCTAGAGATTTCCGTCTTGGCCAGGAGGTGCTGCATGGCTGTCGAGACTGTCCAGAGAGTATTGCAGTTGCATGGCCGCGAGTGTCTGATCGAAGAGCTCATGGACCTCTGCCCTGAGCTCACCTGGAATCAGGTGTTTCTTGCCGTGGATCACCTGAGCCGCACAGGTCACATTCAGTTGAAGATAGACGGAACGCGAAACTACCGAGTCAAGGTTTTGCCTCACAAGCCGTTCAGACAAGACCCTGCCCCCATCGTCGCATGATCGCTTGTGCCTTGCCATGATGCGGACAGGTGGTCGAATTCTAGATTCTCGAGACACATCCCTATTTCCGCCATGAATGGGAAAATAGCAGGAAACATCATCGAATCCGATACGGCGCAATACCGCGCTCTGTTGGAAGTCTCCGAGGCGATTTCCTCCCATCGCGAATTATCAATGCTTTTTCGTGACTTGGCGCAGCGGCTGCCTGCCGTCGCACCATTCGACTTCATCGGTTTGGTTCTCCACGATGCTGCCAAGCAAGTCATGAAGGTGCATGTCTTGGCGACTGCCGACGCCCACCACGGGACGACACCGCTTGACGGCATGGAACTGCCGATCGAGGAGTCAGCAAGCGGCTGGGTGTGGACACATCAGCGACCGCTGGTTGTTCCGTCTCTCGCGGAAGAAACCCGCTTTCCGGTGGGAATGGTGGCGCTTCGGGACATCGGAGTGCAATCCGCCTGTTTATTCCCCTTGACGACCCCCATGCGGCAACTCGGTGCCATTGGCTTCGGTAGCCTGAACAGTCATGCTTTCTCTGAAGCTGATGGAGACTTTCTTGCGCAGATCGCCAATCTGGTTGCGGTGGCCGTGGACAACGTGCTTCACCACCAGGCCTTGAGTTATGAGCGGGACCGGTTGAGACTCCTCTTGGAGGTGACGGAGACTATTGCATCACACCGCGACCTCGCAGAGCTATTTCGTGACCTCGCTCAACGGATCCCTCAAGTTGTCCCCTTCGATTTTATCAATGCGGTTTTGCACGAACCGACGCACGATGTCATGCGCCTGTGGCTCTTGGTGACCTCAAGGCCCAGCACAATCAGCCCAGGGATCGAAACTCCCGTTGATGAATCTCCAGGGGGATTGGTATGGAAAACCCAACAGCCGTTGACCGTCGACGACATCGCGCACGAGCATCGTTTCCCGAAGTTAATGGCAATGTTCCGTGAAAACGGCGTCCAATCCTTCTGTGTCGTGCCGCTCACGACGGCCCAGCGACGACTCGGCGCGATGGGATTTGGGAGTGTGGTGCAGAGAAGTTATCAACCAGCTGAGATCACGTTCATGCAACAGGTGGCGAATCAGGTCGCGGTCGCCGTGGACAATGTGTTGCACGACGAAGCCGCTCAGGCTGCTCAGCGGCAGCTGGCGCATGAACGAGACCGGCAGCGCCTGCTCTTGGAAGTGAACAATGCCGTCGTGTCACATCTGGAATTGCGGGAGTTGTTCACGTCGATTACGGTCAGTATCCGCCGCGTGATGAAAGCGGACGTGGTCAGTTTGACCCTCCTGGACGAGGGCACCAATGAACTGAAACTCTATGCGCTGGACTTTCCGGGTCGGAAAGGATTCCTCGAAGAAGGCACGACCTGTACGCTGTGCGGTTGTCCTTCCACCACGGCCATCACGAAGCGAGAGGCCGTTGTGATGGGGCGACAGGATCTTGAACAGTCGAACAGTACCGTTTCCCAGCGCCTTTTGGAGGAAGGAGTCCGTTCTGCCTGTTGTGTTCCCCTTGTCGTACATGACCGGACCTTCGGGACTCTGAATCTTGGCAGTCTCGAGGACAATGCCTTCTCGGCAGCCGACGCGGAACTGCTCAGTGAGGTGGCGAAACAAATCGCCCTGGCCGTGGCCAATTCTATGGCCTACCAAGAAATCGCGGTGCTTAAGGACAAGCTCACAAGGGAGAAGGTGTATCTCGAAGAAGAAATCCAGACTGAGTACAATTTTGAAGAGATCGTCGGAGAAAGCCGCGCGCTTAAACAGATTCTGAAACACGTCCAAACCGTGGCTACCACCGATTCTACGGTATTGATATTGGGCGAAACCGGAAGCGGAAAAGAACTGATCGCCCGCGCCCTGCACAATCTCGGCGATCGACGGGATCGTACGTTCGTCAAACTCAACTGCGCGGCGATCCCGATGGGGTTGTTGGAAAGTGAACTGTTCGGGCATGAGAAAGGCGCGTTCACCGGCGCCATTGCCACGAAGATCGGGCGGTTCGAATTGGCTGATCGTGGGACCCTTTTCCTTGACGAGGTCGGTGAAGTTCCGCTGGAGCTGCAGGTCAAGCTCCTGCGCGTGCTTCAAGAACAAGAATTCGAACGGTTGGGCAGCACACGCACGATCCGGGTGAATGTGCGTGTCGTCGCCGCTACCAACCGTGACTTGGCGCAGATGGTCGCAGAGCACAAATTCCGTAGCGACCTGTATTACCGGCTGAAGGTATTTCCAATTACTGTGCCGTCACTGCGCGAACGTCCGGAAGACATCCCGTTGTTAGTTCGGCACTTCGCGCAAAAATTCGCCCAACGGATGAAGAAACGCAT
>DCZN01000061.1:19717-31430 GCA_002331625.1 Nitrospira sp. UBA2083
TGGCCCGGCAACGTGCGTGAACTAGAAAACTTTGTTGAGCGGGCCGTCATTCTGACGCATGGGCCGAGTCTGCATGTGTCGCTGGCCGAATTGAAGCAGAGGCCGAGTCCTGTGACCGATTCCAAGGCCACAACCCTCGAAGAGGCCGAACGCGAGCACATTCTCAGGACCCTGCGTGAGACCAAATGGGTTATCGGCGGGCCTTCCGGCGCGGCCGCCAAGCTCGGCATGAAGCGCACGACCCTCCAGTCCAAAATGCAAAAGCTCGGTATCTCTCGACCCCTGTAACTCCGATCGCGCAATCCCAGTTCCTCGGGCGAACCTGGTTGCATCTCCCTCACAAACACGTTCCGTTGATACGCTCACGACCCTGAGTTGCATTAGAGGATGATGTGCTTGAATGTGGTATTCAGCAATTTGGCTGGCGTCGACCGCTCGGCATTGTGCCGATACGTTGAATAGACTTTGACAAGAGACTCGTTTGCCCCGGTGTCATGATTTCGGATCAGATCACACATTCGCTTCTTGTTACAAAGCGATCGATTGTCCGAGCTGAGTACCTCCTTTCTCAGAATATGACTTGCCAGAGAACATGGCTAGAACCTAGATTCTAGTCATGTAATGAGACAAAACCGGTTCACCACCGATGAATGAGCCTCCAGCGACCGCTTTTGCCTACTTCAAAAAAGTAGTCCACGTTCGATCGATGGGCCCATCAATGTCTGGTCAAATCCCAAGTACAAACGATAAAGTCCGTCACCACGCTGCCATTCAACGATTGAACTGTCGACAACCAGATAGTAGGTTCCAGGCTCCAGCTCGGCCGGGAACAACGCGGTGACGCCAGCCCGGTGCACGTGGCCTGTCTGAACCTTGGTCGAATCCGACGAGAGTAGGGAGAGAGCCGGCTGCCAGGCTGTTTGTACCAGGCCGACGACACCGGACCACATTGCTCGGTTCGCAGCGACGGCTACTTCAACTCTTGTCTTCTCTCTGATGGTAAAACGGTACCACTGGTCCGGTCCATCCAACCCATCTGGGAGGGAGTAGTCGTCAGTGGCATTGGCCAATGATCCTGTCACGACCGCCGTACGGTCCAGATCGTCGGCATGCATGCGATCCTCGCCCCCACGAAGGCCTTCATCGGTCAACGGTTTCGTTCCGCAAGTGGCCCAGGTCATGGCGCGTTCATGCTGGCTGGTGACAGAACATGCGGTCTGATCTGAGCGACAAGAGTTCCCGTATGTCGCATCGTGACGGCGCTCGTATCCATAGCGCGGCGGCAGCGGGGTTACCACGAGGGGAATGATCCGCTGTGCCTGCGCTTCGTCTTCCTTGATCTCCAATACGTTGGCTCCTGCAAGGAGACAATTGACCAAGACTGAGAACTCGGCCTCTTGCTCCAGGGCCCCCCAAGGACACCCGTCGGCGTCTGTCGTCGCGCAAGACGTGTTCGATTGATATTCCACCAGGTGCACGAAGGGTTTCGGACGGATTTCACAACCGGCCAGCAGGAGTTGTGTCACCAACAGCCCGAAAACGATGAGAGCCGATTTCAGAAACCGGGACCTCTGTTCGCACATAGCGTGGCCCTTTGCCGAGAGCATCCGATTGTCCTTTGAATAATCAGCTGGGAAGCTTTCCTTTTCTCCCATCCGTGACGCGTAACAAAACATTTAGAACAAGACACTCAAACCGTGACTTATGTTTCTCGATCGAGACCTCGCAGTTGAAATGTGCCTTGTTCTGGGTCGAATTGGAGGTAGACCGTCACGGTCTTGCTCCAGTGAGTGCCCTTGTCGTAACTGGTTCGAATCTTGACCGTTGTCACTGGCCCATGGTCAGGCGACTCTCTCGCTTGTCGCGGTGGTGCCTGATCAAAAGTCACATTCAGTGGGATCCGTGGCTCGACAGCGATTTTCTCCGGAACGAGAGCCGAATCAACCCCCTTCTCTTCCCGGCGTAGGATCGTATACTGATAAATCGCGCTTTTCGCCGGAGCATAGTTCCTTGAGATCGCGAGATTGTCAAAGACAAGGGCCTGTTCTCCCGATGGACCTTCACTCACGGTGAAACGGTCGAGCGGGTTGACGAGGCTGAAATAGTACCGGCCGATCTTGTCACGACGCGCTTTTAACACATCCGCGATCTGCCGTGCCGCGCGTGGATCAGTGAAGCCTCCCGTGCGGACGATGGCTTCGATATCCTCGTCCGTGAACGACGTCACGATTTTGGCCCCCCAGTAGGCATCCCGCAGAGTCGTGCGAAGAAAGGCTGGGTTCGGGTAGGACGGCCGCCACCGCTCTGGGTCGAAATACTCCGATTCGAAGTACCCCACGGAGGGATACTCCATCTTGATTGGGATTTCCCACGGCTTCACATAGAAACCTGCTTCGACCATCGACCGACCGATCGTGCCGAAGTCGAGGAAGTATTCGTTGCCGAATCGCGGCAGCTGCGGATCCGCGTTGTCGGCGCCGAGTGTGGATGAAAAGTCGATCAGATAATGATTCAAGTACCGCGCTTTCGGATCATACATGTCGAGGGCATTTGCGGCCTTGGTGTCCGTGTGATTCAAGAAGGCGGCGAGAATGCGAAGCCCTCGCAACTCACGTCGGTTTTCATGACGGATATGGTCGTTGGGATCATCATGACGTTGCCCTGCATAGAGAAACGGCCCTTTGGGGACACCAGACAGGAACTTGCTGGCCATGGCCCGAATCTTTCCATCAGGCCGATGCGGGACTCGTTCCAAGATTGCCCGAATATCGTCTTGGGTCATAGGTCTGGGGACATGGTAACGACCTCTAAATTTGGCCTTTGCCCCGATCGTGATTCGCGACGGATCGACCTCAACTAAATAATGTTCGGGAACGTGGTAACCAGCCGCATAGAGAAACCGTGACGAGATCATTTCCGAGGCCGTCGTCATTTCCGGATGGAGCGGAGGATCGAACTTGAGCAGGTAGACGTCGTTTCTCCCGTCGCGAATGACGAACCCAGGGGTCGAGCCCAGACTCTCCTTGGCGCTGATCGCTGTCCACTCGCCGGTCAGGTCCGGTCCTGACCCGATCGCCGGCCCTCGGGCCAACTCATCGCGTGAGAGGTGTCTGACAGGGTGTCGATTTGAAAACCAGGTCGAATCCGGGACCTCATCGAACGCATCGACGTTTTGCGCTTCCAATGGATCGGCGAGACCAACCCACGTTCCGATCGTTCGGACGGAGTACCCGAGATTCACGAGTTGCCCGATCCGATAAAACACCATTTTGTCCACACCGTCCCAGAGTGCCCACTGTCCTTCCGTCTCTTCTTGCGGCTCCGAGATGGGCCGCCGATCGTCGGCCTCTACGAGGATCGGCCGGTGCATGGCCGACTCGCTAGAGCAGCCCACGAGCGCAAACACCAACGCCACAGCACTCCACCGTGAGAGGGAGCGTAGGGACCGTGCAGATTGCTTCGAACCGGCGTACGATGTCTTCATCGTCTGGCTCTCATCAAAACCCCAGCGTCGCCGCACGCCGCCGGGTGAACTCCAGATTGCCGCGGATCAACGCCAGGACCCCGTCTTCACTCGCCGCGGCTTGAATCCGAAAACCGAATTTCCTCGTGGAGACGAATCTGAGGCCCCCGCCGACGGAATAACGGAAGTGTTGCAATCCGATATCCTTGTAGCTACCGAACACTTGTCCCTCATCGACGAAGATGTCGCCTTCCACATCCTGCCAGACAGGAAACCGCCATTCGACGTTGAATAGTAAGGCACCTTCATCCTGCCAGCGCCCGCGGTCAAACCCCCGTAGACCGTTGTTCAGGTCCAAGAGGGTCAGTTCATAGAAGGGAATGGATCCTCCGCCCACGCCGTCCTGCTTCGCCAAATACCAGCGCAGCAACAGCACCCGATCGCCGCGAAATACCGGAATATATCGCTGGATCTCGAACCGGTAGCCGAGGTAGCGGAATTGGTCGCGATCCACCTGATCGGTGTAGGTAAATGCCCCCTCGACAAACCATCCCCTGGTTGATCTGAAGGGGTTGTCCCTTGAGTCGTACCAAATACTCGGCTCGACGGCGAGCGCCGTCATGGAACTGTTGTTTCCCGTGACGGACACAGGCGTGGCCGGCAAGCGATCCGAGCCCTTGGCATCCGCGATCAAGATTCGGCCGGTGATCGCCGCACTGACATCGCCGATCAGCCTGCGGCCTAGCTTCACATCCCACGCCAGCTGTTTGAGCTCGAAATTCGTTTGGTCTCGCTCCTGCGAACGATTTCCGCCCGGGAAGAAATGTCCCTCGTCGAAATTCAGCCAAAAGACATTGCTGTCGAGGAACCACTGTGACCCGAAGAACGAAGGATCCTGGTAGGATGCTTCGCTGACTTGATTCTCCCGAGTTGCCAGAAGATATGACAGCCGCACCTCTTTATTCTTGCGAAACAGATTATTGTTGAACGCGGTGAACCCAATGCCGCTGCTCAAGGTGCCGCCCAGTGCAAATTTCGGAAAGACGCCGGCTGTCCGTTCGTCGGTCATGAAGACATCAAGCGTCCGATTCATCACATCATGGCGTTCGTACGCGATCGCCAACTTCTTAAAGGGATAGGCAAGTCCAGACCACGCGTATTCCGGCGCGGCTAGGAGACGGTAGGGCCACCTGTTCTCCGCATCCTCCGGCTCTGACTTCTCCGGTTCGTCGTGTGGTCGTCGTTGGGGTTCATCCCGCTGTGGCTGTGGGGATTCCAATTGTCGGTGGGGCTCGTGAGGCCTTGCAACATCCGGTTGGCTGGTCGCACAGGCCATTGGTTGAATCAGCAGAAGGAGCAGTAGGTTCCAGAGAAGCCGGGAGGCCAGGGAGCGGTTCAGGGTCCGTCGTCTCATGGTCAAGTCCTCGATCCCCCGCTTGACGTCTCCGATCCCTCCTGCGGGTCTCGGCCCATGTACCCATCAGAACCGAACCTGAACGGTGAGGCCTAATCCTCCTCGTGCCTCCGGCACGAGGGGAAGCACACTCCATCTTCGTGAATCCGGCTGGTTATGCCGCCAGCTCAGGACTTTCCCGACGACGAACCCGAGCGCCGCGCCTGCCACGGCATCGGAGGCAAAATGCTCATTCTGATAGATCCGCGACAGACTGATGAGCGTGGCCAGCGTATAGGCGATCAACGGAACCGGCTGCTCATAGCGATCGGCAAACACCGTCGCCACAGCAAAGCTCCGGGCCGCATGACTAGACGGGAATGATTTATCGAAATTTTCGAACGGTTCGTACGAGTGAACGCCTTCTCCCGTATCAGGCCGAGCCCGCCCCACGGCAAATTTGGTGAATCCCACGATGCCTTCCACAAACAGTTGCGATTCCAGACTGACTAATGCCGTGTGCATCAGTCGGTTGCCTGCCTTATGTTCTCGAAACAACCACCCCGTGCCGATCAAGGCCACGTTTGCCCCCAACACGGTTCTTGCAAATCCGGCCGTTTCCAGACCGATGGCAATGTCATCGCCTGCGGAGGTGCGGTTCTCCTGAAAGGCCCGTTGAAGAGGCTTGTCCACCACCATGAGCCCACCGATGCCTGCCGCGACACCCCCGAGAATGAGCGCGCTTTTCCCATCAATCCTCAGGGGCGACGTCACGAGATATGCGGCATCGCTGATGACCTCTTTCCCGATTGAGCCCAGTTCCACGAGCGTACGGCCCGGCTCTGTCGGCTCTTGCGGCTTTGTGGGCCCGATCGACTCTGCGCTCCAACTCTCGACGCAGGAGCCACAGCTTCTCACCCCGTCAGCATACGAGGTAGAGACCCATAGAAGAGCCAATAGGGCTGCCGGCAGGCTCGCAGCAGCGAGAAGCATGTCACGGCTCATTTTCTCGAAAGTCGTGGAACTTCGTTACGGCCTACTGATGCGTTTCAATTTAGCTATGGTGGGGATCAGCCCCCTCATCTCGTTTCCCCCTGATCGTCAGATAGCCCGAACTCCTCATGTTTCTGGTTATGATTCGTGCTGTGGGCTCACGTGGCATGCGATCACAAAATCCCGCTCATAGGGGTAGGCTGCTGCCATCTCGTAGCCGATGCGGTTCCGCTCAACCTGGCATTCCTCAGCCGTGGTATACGTCTCGAGCACCGTGATCGTTGTGAGCCCCGGCACCTCATTGAGGAGAACCAGAACCAAGAGCCACATGAGAACTCCTTTTAGCCATTCACAGCCCACCTGTGACCGGTCGCGCTTGGTGTCACAGTCAGCGAATCCAATGTTCCCGGAGTTGGTGCGGCACCCTGGTTGATGACGTGCGCATAGTGACGTCCTGCCTTGATGCACAGCAGCACCATCACCCCTAAGACTCCGATGATGAGAAGACTCAAGTGTTGTGCGGTTAACCCTGTCAGCCCCAACAAGATGATCGTGAGAATGCTCAGTCCCTTCGCCAGCCGTTGGACGAACATGGAAATAAAGGCTCGGCCTTTATACTTCTCATCTGGGCTTGTCGTGAGATACAGGGATTCCCGTCCAGTCTGTAGAACGGAGTAGCTCAGTCCGTTATCAAGGATAACGAGGACGCTGACCACAGCCAGCGTAGGCATCGCCAAAAACCCCAAGGAGCCGCCAATAATGGCTATCGGCAGGACGAGCAGGGTGACACCCAAACCGAACTTCTTCATGACGGCGCCGACCAGGAACAACTGTGTAAAGATCGCCAACAGGTTGGCGTACAAGTACACATCGGTGATGAAGGCCTGGGTTGCTTGAACACCTGAAAGGTTCTCGGCCGCCAGCTTGAACTGATAATCCATGAGCTGCGATGCGATTTCGTAGGAGCCCATGATGCCGGCGATGCCCGCTAGATAACGCGACCGTAGAACGAGTCTCGCTCCTTCGAGCGCCTCAGCTTTCCAGTCATGAACCAGGCTCGCTCCTCTTGGCACAGTGGAGAGATTTGTGACCGGCTTGAACGTCTGTGAATCCGAGCTCAGGAGTTCTGTCGCTGCAATCACCAGGATCACTCCGGCCATGAGGCCCGCAGCGAGGAGCAATAATCCTCCCGTTCCGATGGTGGTAAGCAGGAACTTCGCAATGGAAATGCCTGCCCAGCCTCCAAGAACGCCTCCCGCTCCGATCGGACCGAAAAGCTGCTGGGCGTCCGGTCCGTGCGAGAGATCGGTCAGGTAAGCCCAGAACGTTGCGACCATCATCGTGACTTCGAGATCGCCCAGCAGGTAAAAGGTCCAAATCGCCAAGGGCCCTGGATGATTGTCCAGTTCAAGAGCAAGACCGATAAAGGATACGATGAACACACCGCTCAGCGTGTAAATGAATCGACGGCGGCGGAGTTTGTTGTAGAGCGACGTAAAGGCCCACACTCCGAACGCGGCAATGAAGATATTTGCAAGCTTGGCATAGAGTTCCATGCGAGCGCCGTAATGCTCTACAAATAGCCCGCTCTTGAGCGGCTTCAGAATCTGAAAGATTGCGATCACAAAAAAGAAAAACAGAAACAGCAATCCCGCGATTGCCAGGTCCCGTTTCGACTTCAGTGTAAGTAGAGTTTTCATAGCCACCTCACCAGTCTGCGTTCTTCATGTCTCTGAAGGTTTTCCCGCGCGCTATCGCCGTAACAACACAATCGACGATCGAGTCCGTCGGCCACTGGTTGACGCCACGAGCTGTCTGGAACAGACACATTACAAGTCTCGTTCCACGCCGTTCTCTGCAAGACCTGACATTTCCAATCAGTTGATATTTATGGAGGGCACAGACCTCTGACGAGCTAAGACAACACGCTTATGGTCGCTTCTTCAGCAACCGTCTGTGTCGACATGTCGGCATTTGCCGAAGGATCGACACGCCGGAGAATCTTTGTAAGGATTTATCGTGAGACGGTAGAAATGCCGGCCGAAGCCGGTTGCCTCGCAGTTCTGAACCCCGGTCAATTGAATGTTGCTACGCGGTTAAGTTAATCGGTTAACGTGTATACACCTGCTGGACCGATGACCAAGCGCGTGTAGATGTTACGTCTCAAGATCGCCCACTTATCGTCTTCCCACCTAAGCCTCGATCACAACTATTGAGTAGTGGACAATTTTATGTGAGACCTGTTTTGCGGGAACGCAATCTTTTGCTTTACTTGTGTTCAACGAGGTCCTCATCGGTACAATCACTTGCTCACGTTGATCAGGTTAACCAAACTGGTCCGATACGAGAGGAGGGGTGATGGGAGTTGGGCATTAAAATAGTTCCGCCCTCAGCCAAGCTCGGCATGAAGTCCACGACCCTTCAATCAAAGATGCAGAAGATGAGGATCTCTCGTCCCTTATCGGAATCTATTCGTCTCAGGCCGTTCACACCACCTCCAGCATCGCATGTAATGCAGAAAAGCAGTCGAACGTACGTAGTGCCGAGCTTTCGGCACTTGCCGAGATATCAGCAAATTGTCCTCGTCTCTCGACTTTGATCTCTGACCACCCCTCGACTCTTCACACCGTTTCTACAGCAACTTACGTGGTTGCCGTCTTGCTGGTACATCCTGTGCGTATAACGAAATCGCACAAGCTCACACAGGGAGGGCAACCTATGAAATCGGACAAGCGATCAGGAGGGTCCATCGCAACAATGCCTCGGCACAACGGCACCGTAACGTGCAATCACAATGCGGGCCGATTATTCAGGAAAACCAGCCGCACCGTGATCGACGACAGCGGCTCTCTTGCGATCACGGCATGGACTTGCGCCACATGCGGCGATCTCGTTGAGGAAATTCGCCTGCTCTCGCGAGAGGGTGGTAGGCGATTGCATCCGATTCGTTACACCGTCGCTTTGCGCTCAATGACCAGGCAGTTGGCTGCACCTGCATTGTTGTGATCGACGTACACATGAAGGAGGTTCAGATGACGACCAGAAACAACTTACTCGAACCCATAGCGATCGGATCAATCGATCTACAGAACCGCATCGTGATGGCACCGATGACCAGAAATCGTGCGGACGTCAACGGGGTGCCTTCACTATATGCGGCATCGTATTACGGACAGCGGGCCGAAGCGGGGCTGATCATTAGCGAGGGCACACAGCCAAGCGCGGCCGGCCAGGGCTACCCCAGAACCTCGGGATTCATACGCCGGAGCAGATCGCCGGCTAGCGAAAGATTACCGAAGAAGTCCATCGGCGAGGAGGCAGGATTGTGATGCAATTGATGCATACAGACCGGATTGCACACCGGGCAAACCGGACGATTGACGACCACCGGTCGCCCCTTCGGCAGTTCACGCGAACGGCCAGATTCACACGGACTCGTTCGGCAAACAGAATTTCAGCATGCCTCGAGCGCTTGCGTCGGAAGAGATTCCGATACCCTGTCGATTACGACCGTGGAAATCGTGGGTAACGCAGTCATGCTCGTCATTCCAGGCGCCATGAATGCTGGGCTCAGCGAACCTCTGTTCTGGTGCAGTCTCATTGCCTCCCTGATTCTTGCTGGGATTGCTGCATTCCAGTGAATCGCTGGTTGATCGAATGAGGGCAAGGGCGCGCGCTGGTCCATGCACACCATCCTGAGTTGATCGAGAGAGAAGGCAGAACATGAACGACACCCTTCACTTCTTGGCACAGCACGGGACCACGGTGCTGTTCATCGTAGTTCTTGCCGAGCAGGTCGGACTTCCGATTCCCGCTCTGCCGATGCTGATGGCTGCTGGCGCGTTGGTGGGTGCCGGCCAGATGGGCTTCTGGTCGGCAGTGGGAACGGCCATGTTGGCGGCCCTGCTCGGGGATCAACTGTGGTTTGAACTCGGACGCCGACGAGGCCGCCAAGTCTTAGGCTGGCTCTGTCGAATCTCGTTTGAGCCATTGGCATGTATACGCCGGACGGAGGAATTCTTTGCCCGTCATGGCATTCGTTCCTTGATGGTCGCTAAGTTTATTCCTGGCTTGAGCACAATTGCTCCACCGCTGGCCGGCATTATGGGTCTCGGAATGCCGCAGTACCTCTTGTACAACGGCATTGGAACGATGCTTTGGGTAGGTTCCGGAATTGGTTTTGGTCTGGTGTTCAGCAACCAACTCGACCAGGCGCTCAAGATAGCTACCAATCTCGGGCCGACGGTCGCCCTGACGCTCCTGGGAATGCTCGTCGGGTATATGGTCTACAAGGCTCTTCACCGGTATCGTGTCGAGCGATTGGTCCCACGGTTAACTGCACGACAACTGGTTGAGAAGATCGCAGCAGGAGAAGATCCCGTCATCATCGATCTACGTCCTCATGACGCACAAGAGGACGTGCCAGGTATTCCCGGCTCACTGACTCTGTCGTTGGACGAAGTGCTGAGGAAGCGGCATGAGCTTCCACACGATCGTGATGTGGTGTTGTACTGCGCTTGCCCACGAGATGCCGCCAGCGTTCAGGTGACCTGGAAGCTTCGAGAGGTAGGATTCACCCGTGTGTGGGCGCTTGCTGGTGGTATCGAGGCTTGGCAGTCCATCGGCCATGAAGCGGCGCGCGAAAGGATAGGCCCTCAGATTGTTGAAAGCTTAGCATGACGTGGTTCATGGCCTTTCTCCATCACCTCGCGGCATTCACGCTGGTCGGTGCGTTGGTTGCAGAACTGACGCTGCTGCAAGATGGGCTCGCACCTAAGAGCGCTCGAATGGTTCTCCTGGCCGATCTCGCCTATGGCATCTCAGCCGGAACCATTCTGATTGTCGGATTGTTGCGGGTGATCTATTTCGAGAGAGGCACATCGTACTATTTCTACAGCGTGCCGTTCATCGCCAAAGCTTCGATCTTCTTGATCGTTGGTTTGCTGTCGATTTATCCCACGGTCGAGTTTTTGTCTTGGAGAACATCGCTCAATCAAGGTCAGGATCCGATCACCACAACCCGCAAGCTACACACGATACGGTCGATCATTCGGTGGGAACTGTTCGGCATAGGCGTGATCGTGCTCTGTGCCACACTCATGGCACAAGGAGTTGGCTATCTCGGGCGATAGAGAAACAGCGTAGCGACAGAAACCGGCTGACCTCCACACGTCCTCAATTCAGCAGGCGGACCTTTTCGCTTCTTGTTAATCGGCCCCACAAAGATGCCGACTACATCCAGAGTGTCTTCCTACCGCTTTATCGCCTCGTATCCTGACCGACCTCCGTCGATATTTCGGCACTTGCCAAACTGACGGCAGACACCGCTTCGGCACTCCGTCGTCGATTCGCTCAAGTCATCGCTGGTACATAAAGAGATTCCCTCGTTCTATTCGCTGGTTACACACTTTCCCCAATCACACTGCATGTGTGGAATGTTCATTGCTGTACTCCTCTATCAGATGCAGATGCACGCCGGGGCAGGGATATCGAGAACATTCTACCGGCACAGACAGGAGGGTAGGGGGTATGAAACATCGTGGTTGGTTCGGATCATTACTGGTACTCGTCATCCTCGGGATCGGTGTTGGGTTGGGATTGTGGAAGTATGAATCCATTCAAGCCAGCGCCGAGGCCTCCGCTAGTCAACCGGAACCGATGGAGTCGGTGATGGTCGCGACGGCAAGGGCAATTGAACATCAACCCACCACCACGTCAATCGGGACAGTGTTGGCATTGCGTTCAGTCATGCTGAAGAACGAACTCGCCGGGACGGTCCGTGAAGTCCGGCTCACTCCGGGGCAGATCGTCGAAACCGGCACCTTACTGGTGGCGCTCGATGTCTCCGTCGAAGAAGCTGAACT
>DCZN01000061.1:31520-36862 GCA_002331625.1 Nitrospira sp. UBA2083
GACCGTGCTCGTGCGGATCTGGACATCGCCCAAGCCCAAATCGCCCGTACCAAGGCGATCATCGCCAAGAAGATCATTCGTGCACCGTTCCGGGCACGCATCGGTATCGCCGATGTCCATCCCGGCCAGTACCTGAATGAAGGAACCTTGCTTACGACGCTGCAGGGTGTTGGTGACGCGGTCCACGTGGATTTCACCGTGACACAGCAAGTCGCCGCCTCCTTGCGGGAAGGCGCGAGCGTCGATGTATTCGTCGCGGGTCAAGCCACGCCCATTACAGCCAGACTCGTCGCGCTCGACGCGCGCATCGACCCAACGACTCGCAATACGACGGTGCGGGCGAGGATCAATGGGTCAGACCGGGCCCCGGATCCCGGGGCCTCAGTGCGTGTCCACGTTCCGGTCGGTTCCTCACGACCGGCCATCGCTGTTCCCGTCAGCGCCCTGCGCAAGGGACCAGGTGGGGACCAAGTTTTCGTGATCCAGCCGGACGAGCACAGCAAGACTCGCGCCCACGCCAGGCTGGTCGAGAGCGGCGCCATGCTTGGCGACGAGGTCGTCATCCACGCCGGGCTGTCTGCCAACGAGGTGGTGGCGGCCTCTGGATCTTTCAAACTGCGTGAAGGGGTGCTCGTTGCGATCACCGGTGAACAAGGCAAAGCGAACCAACTGACTCTGTTGATGAGCAGACGCTGAAGAAACCTACAGATACCAACAAGGATATTTCCATGCGCTCATTTACCGACATCTTTATCAAACATCCGGTGCTGGCCGTGGTCGTCAATCTGGTGATCATCCTCGCCGGTTGGCGAGCGTTGACGGCGTTGCCGGTACAGCAGTACCCCCAAATCGAGAGCTCGTCCGTCCTCATCACAACAGTGTATTACGGAGCGAGTGCTGAAACAGTTCGCGGTTTTTTGAGCACGCCGATTGAGCGAGTGGTCTCTGCAATCAGCGGCGTCGACTACGTCGAATCGACCAGCCGGGCCGGTGTCAGCACCGTCACGGTCCACTTGAAACTCAACCATAATAGTACGGCAGCTCTGGCAGAGGTCACGGCGCGACTCCAACAGGTGCGGTCAGAACTGCCGGCAGAAGCCGAGCCACCGGTGATCGAGCTGCAGCGCGCCGACCGGCCCTACGCCTCGTTCTATCTCAGCTTCGCCTCCAGCGAACGGACGGTGCCGGCCGTCACGGACTGGTTGCTGCGCACCCTCCAACCGCAATTGTCCACGCTCGCCGGCGTGCAACGAGTCACCATCGAAGGCGGCCGCCAAATCGCCATGCGCATCTGGATCGACCCCGACCGCCTCGCGGCCTTCAATCTGTCGCCCGGTGACGTGCAGAGCGCATTGCGGCGCAATAACTACTTGGCTGCGGTCGGGCGGACAAAAGGCAATGCGGTGCAGATCAATCTGCTCGCGAACACCGATTTGCGTTCTGCCACCGAGTTCGAGGAACTGATCGTCGCCGATCGCGGGGGTGCCATCGTACGGCTAAAAGATATTGCGCGAGTCGAGCGTGGGGCCGAAGAAGCCGACATGATCGCCAAGTACAACGCGACCGAAGGTGTGTACCTCGGAATCTGGCCGGTGCCTGGCGCAAACGAGATCGATGTGCAGCACCGGCTGGTCGACGAGATGGAACGCATTCGTCCGACGCTGCCTCCCGATATCGATATGCAGCTGGTGTGGGACGGCACGATGTTCATGCGGAATGCGCTGACGGAAATCACGAAAACCCTGTCTGAGACGATCTTGATCGTGGCAGTCGTGGTGTTCCTGTTCATGGGCTCAGTCAGGACGGCTCTCGTGCCGTTGGTTGCCATGCCGGTATCGCTGATCGGCGCAGCGGTCTTCATGCTCGCGTTCGGTTTCAGTCTCAATCTGCTGACCTTGCTCGCCATCGTCCTGTCGGTCGGATTGGTCGTGGACGACGCCATCGTCGTTGTTGAAAACGTCGAACGGCATGTGCGCCTGGGCAAGTCACGGGTCGAGGCGGCCTTGGTCGGCGCCCGCGAGCTACTCGGTCCGATTATCGCGATGACGATCACGTTGGCGACGGTCTACACCCCGATCGGGTTTCAGGGTGGGTTGACCGGGTCGCTGTTCTTGGAGTTTGCGATCACACTCGCCGTAGCGGTCGTGCTGTCGGGCGTCGTCGCCATCACCTTGTCGCCGGTCATGAGTTCGCGGTTCGTCCACCCACAGGGGAAAGAAGGCCGGTTGACTGCCTTCGTCAACCGGCGGTTCGAAGAGGCGCGCCGTGTTTACGCCTGGCTGCTCGACGGTGCGCTGAACATGCCGTGGGGAATCGTGGCGGCGGCATTGCTGATCATGGTCATGGCCTGGCCGCTGTACCTGTTTTCTCGACAAGAACTGGCGCCGGTGGAGGATCAAAGCCATATCAGCCTGTTCTTCCAAGCATCTCCAGACTCGACATTGGCCGCGAGTAACCGTGAGCATCTGAATGTGGTCCAGGCCATCACATCCCTTCCCGAAACGCGGTTCACCTGGTCGCTGACGACGTCCTGGGGCGGTTTCGGTGGCTTGGTGGCAAAGGATTGGAAAGAACGGGCCCGTTCGACTGAAGAAATGTACGGCGAGGTGTTCGGCAGGGTTTCGCAGGTGCCGGGTCTTCGTGTCTTCCCACGCCTGGATCCACCTCTGCCGACGCCGGGTCAATACGACGTCGAGTTGCTTCTGCAAAGCGATCAGCCGATCGAGCGGTTGCTTGAGACCACGGGAGCAGTCCTGAACGCCGGATGGCAGAGCGGCATGTTCCTGTACGTGGACACTGACTTGAAGATTGATCTCCCTGAAGCGCGTGTCGTGCTGGACCGGGAGCGTCTCGCCGATCTTGGGCTCGACCTGGCCGGAGTCGGCCGTGAGTTGGGCACCATGCTCGGCGGCGCCTACGTGAACCGGTTTAACTATTTCGATCGGAGCTATAAGGTCATCCCGCAGCTCGGGGACGAGGATCGCGCCACGGTCGGCCCGTTGCTCGACCTCAAAATCAAAACACCGGGCGGCCAACTCGTGCCGGTATCGACATTCACACACATCGAAACCAACACCGCGCCGCGCACCTTGAATCGTTTTCAACAGCGCAACGCCGTCCGCATCTTCGGCGGAGTCAAGCCGGGCGTCACGAAAGAGCAAGGACTGCGCGTGCTGGAAGAGGGTGCTGCGAAGGCGAGCAATCCTCCCGTCGTACTCGACTATGCCGGCGAGTCAAGACAGATCAGGCAGGAAGGCGCTGCCTTGACTGTCACGCTGGGATTCGCCCTCGTCCTCATCTACTTGGTCTTGAGCGCGCAGTTTCAGAGTTTCCGTGATCCGCTGATCGTGCTGCTGGGCTCGGTACCCCTCGCGATCTCCGGCGCGCTCGTGTTCAGCTTCCTGGACCTGACGACGATCAACATTTACTCGCAGGTCGGCCTGATCACACTCGTGGGGTTGATCGCCAAAAACGGCATCCTCATCGTGGAGTTCGCCAACAAGCTGCAAGCCAACGGTCTCTCACGGATCGCCGCAGTGCGTGAGGCGGCCTTGACCAGATTGCGACCGGTGTTGATGACCTCCGCGGCCACGGTGTTCGGGCATTTGCCGTTGGTGCTCGTATCCGGACCGGGCGCCGCAGCTCGGAACAGTATTGGGATGGTGCTGGTCACGGGAATGACGGTCGGCACCCTATTTACGCTCTTCGTCGTGCCGGTCTTCTACTCGCTGATCGCCGCCCAGCATCAACTGGTTTTGACGCGCGAGGACATCGCCGTCATAGACGATGATCTACTCCTCACAGGAGCAAAGGGGTGACGTCATCTTGGCATATCCAGTGAGAAGAGTACTTTTACCATGCTGAAGATCACTTCCGATAGCAGTCAGGGTTCAACACGGTTGACGTTGGAAGGCCGACTGGTCGGTCCCTGGGTCAAGGAACTCGAACAATTCTGGCGACACATGCCGGCACCGGAACAAGGATCGTTGGTCGTAGACCTGAGAAACGTGACCTTCATTGAAGAGACAGGTAAGGCGCTGCTCGCAGAGATGTGGCAGGAGGGAGCGGAACTGATTGCGACAGGATGTTGCACCAAGCCCATGATTGCGCAGATCACCGGTTCCCGGAAGCGCGCGACAGGCGATCGTCGGGAAAAGAGATAGGAGCATCTCACCATGTGGATACTCAGGAGTTCTCTCATAGGTTTCTTGTTCCTGACTGCCTGTGCAGTCGGACCGGACTATTCCCGTCCGGACCTGTCGCCGCCGGAGCAGTTCCGAATGGCCGACGCCACGCAGGAGGCCGAGTCCTTCGCTAATCTCCCTTGGTGGGATCTCTTAAAGGACGAGGAACTCCAGCGGCTCATCCGGATTGCCCTGAGCGAGAACAAAGACTTGAAGCGGGCCGTGGCCTCTGTTGAAGAATTTCAAGCTCGTCTGCTGACTGCAAAAATGGATTTTGTCCCGAAGGCCGATGCCACGGCCAGTGCGCCGTCCTTCGGGCGAAAGGCGAACTTTCTGTTTCCCGGCTTTCCGAACCCCTTCAACTATTACATGCAGGGCAATCTTGCGTGGGAATTGGATATTTGGGGCCGCATTCGCCGGTCACATGAAGCGGCGCGCGGTGAGCTCTTAGCTCGCGAGGAGTCCCGTCGAGCGGTCGTGCTTCAGCTTGTGAGCGGAGTCGCGGAGGCGTACTTCGATCTACTGCAGTTCGATCTGCAGCTAAGCATCGCGACGCGCACCCTGCGATCGTGGGAAGAGTCGGTCAAAATCGCCCAGGCACGTGTGCGACAAGGCGTGATTACCAAGATCGACGCGGATCAGTTCGTCGCCGAACGGGCGAATGCCACAGCACGCGTGGCTGAATTGACTCGCCAGATGGTGCAAAAAGAAAATCAGCTGAGCGTGTTGTTGGGGCGAAATCCAGGCCGCATCCTAAGAGGGCAGTCGCTGACGGAGCAAGTGCTGGTTCCGGCTGTCCCAGCCGGCCTGCCTTCAGAATTGCTACAGCGCCGGCCGGATCTCGTGCAAGCCGAACAGATCTTGGCAGCCGCGACAGCACGAATCGGCGCTGCCAAGGCGGACCGCTTTCCCAAACTCAGCATTACAGGGACCCTCGGTGTAGCCAGTCCCCAGTTCTCCAGACTGATTGCAAGCGAAACCGCGTTCGGTGTCATCGGTCCGAGTGTAGCTGGCCCCTTATTCAATGCCGTCGCATTAGGGTTTCAACAGAGGGCTGCCGAGGCCCAGGCGCGGGAGCAGCTTGCGCAGTACGAACAAACAGTTCTTGTTGCCTTTCGAGAGGTTGAAAATGCGCTGGTGGCCGTCTCGACGGCTCGC
>DCZN01000061.1:36963-121905 GCA_002331625.1 Nitrospira sp. UBA2083
CTCGACGTGCTCGTCGCACAGCGCAATCTCTTCGAGGCGGAACTGGCACTGGCCGGAACTCATCGATTACACCTGGTCTCGGTCGTCCAGCTCTACAAGGCCTTGGGGGGTGGATGGTCGCCACTGGATTCAGCTCAGCAGATGCCGGCAACGCATGTGTCGGAAGTCGGGAAGGGATAAGTAAGAGCGTGTCGATCTATTTCGGGACTGTATTCTTTGGTTCGGTCACCATCGAACAGAGAGCAATCAAGGCTGGATCAAGAATGAGTTGGGAACTACACGGCACCACACAAAGAAGCATCAAGACACATGTCTCCACTGAAGGAGATGTGCCAACACAACACCGGTGATGTTGCAGATCAGGGCAGGAGCGGAGGACATGACGATGGAACTACGACCGGTTCAGATGGAGGACATTCAGACCTGCGGGAAGGTCATGTATGAAGCATTCAAGGACATCTCCCAGCGCCACAATTTCCCTCCCGATTTTCCCGACCCCGCGGCCGCAGAGGGACTGCTGAGTGACTTGTTGAATGCGCCCGCTTTCGATGCCTTTGTGGCCGAGGAAGAAGGCCGGATACTCGGCAGTATCTTTGTTTCGCGTCGTTCGCGAGTGGGCGGCATCAGTGTTCTGACCATCGATCCCAAGGTCCAAAATCGTGGTATTGGCCGACGCTTGCTGCGGCATGGCATGGAGTTCTTGGCCAAGCAGGGTCATACACGCCAACAGATTATTCAGGTGGGTTATCACAATCGCTCGCTGTGTCTCTATGCCAAGTCGGGCTTCATCGCCAGCGAGTTGTTGTCCAACATGGCGGGCAAACCGATCAGGGCCGACATTCCATCACGCACGGTGCGAAGGGCAACCGATAGCGACATAGGCGCCTGCAACACGCTATGTCGAAAGGTGCATGGCTTTGATCGTGACCATGAGGTAGCGCACGCCATCGCACGAGGGACGGTCTCCGTGGTTGTACACAACGGTCGAATCACCGGTTATGCCACAGGAGTCGGTTTTGTGGGTCATGGCGTGGGCGAGACGAATGAGGATCTGAAGGCATTGATCGCATCGGCCGACGGTTTTTCCGGACCGGGCATTCTGATCCCGACCGGAAACGGCGAGCTCTTCCGATGGTGCCTCGAGAATGGGCTCAGGGTTGTGCAGCAGATGACCCTCATGGATACGCAGCCTTCGCGTCCTACAAATGGCGTCTATTGGCCTGCCGTCCTGTCTTGAACAAGACATACCACTGGGTTCCACAGACTAAGGAGATGCGATGAGTGACAAAACCAGACTCACCGAAATTGCCCCAGATCATTATGTGCTCTCGATCTATGTGCCGGAATTCAACCTCCGGTTCAATCATTACCTGATCAAGGACGACGAGCCGCTGCTGTTCCACACCGGCATGAAGCAGATGTTCCCATGGCTGCGGGAGGCGGTCGCACAAGTCATCAATCCCTCCCTGCTGCGTTGGATTTCGTTCAGTCACTTTGAAGCCGATGAGTGCGGGGCACTCAATGAATGGCTGGCCCTGGCGCCTCGTGCCCAACCGGTGTGTGGCTTGGTCGGGGCGCTGGTGAGTGTCAATGACTTCTCCTCGCGTCCAGCGCACGTGCTCGCCCACGACGAAATACTCAAGACCGGTCGCTACCGGTTTCGATTCCGCCGGACGCCGCACGTGCCGCATAACTGGGAAGCTGGGGTCCTGTTCGAAGAAGAGACACGCACGCTGTTGTGTTCGGATCTCTTCACGCACAACGGGGACGTGGAAGCGGTGACCGAATCGGATGTGGTCGACCGAGCCAAACGGGCGTTGATCGACGGTCAGAAGAGTCCGTTCGCGAACGCTTATCCCTACACGCCGATGACGGATTCGATTTTGCACGGCTTGGCCGCTCTCCGGCCAGCACGGTTGGCGCTCATGCATGGATCCGCGTTCGTGGGCGACGGAGAACGCGCATTGCGCGACTTGGCGATTGTCATGCGGGAGGTGTTCGGGAGGTAACCATGAAAATCGAGCGAATCGTGATCAAGCCGGACCCGTATAAGCCGTTCCGTCTGGCTCAAGGCTATCGCGTCGACAATCTGTTGTTTATTTCAGGTCAGGCTGCCATCGACGATGAGGGGAAAGCGGAAATAGAGATGCGATCGGTTGGGTACGCGATCCAAGAAGGAAAGGAGACGGCTATGGTCTGCTATCGATGCAGCGGGCTGATGGTCCGTGAAGAGTTGGCTGATTTTGCATTCGGCTCCGGAGGTGATGAGCCGGTTGGTTGGCGCTGTGTGAATTGTGGAGCCATCGTGGATCCACTCATTACCGCACATCAGCGACCCAGACCCATGCTCGTAGGCCGTTCACAAACGAAATAGCACAGGAACGTGCGCTTACCGTGAACGCAGTGGACCTTCACTACTTATTGGAGATGAAAGGTGCCGTTGCCAGATTCGAACCATCATAAAGTGACCACGGGAGAACACGCCGTGAGTTTTCAGGTCGAACACCATGCAATATCGCAATCGCAGGACGAAGTTGCCGTCCGTCGTCTCTATGAACAGATGATGGAAGGATGGAACCGCGGGAGTGCCGAGATGTTTGCGGCGCCGTTCACGGAGAATGCGGACTTCATTGCGTTCGACGGCACACATTTCAAAGGTCGACGCGAGATCGAAGTCTCTCACCAGGCGCTCTTCGAGAAATGGCTGAAAGGTACACGTCTGGTGGGGGAAGTTACCGGCGTGCGGTTTGTCGCATCCGATGTAGCTGTGATGCATGCGCGCGGAAGCACCATCATGCAAGGACGCACGTACCCCTCTCCGGAGCGGGATTCGATCCAGACATTGATCGCGACAAGACATGAGACGACATGGCTGGTAGAGGCATTTCACAATACGAGGATACGGCCCATCGGCCGTTCTCTCTCTGGAACGGGAATATGGGTCCTGACGGATTGGCTCTGGAAACTGTGTCGTCCAAGGAAGTGACGGTAACAGGGAATGCGAGATTTGTTAGGGATGATCCATGAATGACGACAGACAGCGGGATCGAAGACAGAAAGGGATGGATTGGGTTGCTGCAATCGCCGGCGTGTTACTCCTCATCAGCCTCGGATTTGAACTGCTGGCACACCAGTTCTTCGGACGGACGAGCATCGAAATGCTTCTCTTGGCGTTGTATCTGGGTTTCTGGTTGTACGTTGTGGGACTCGCTTTCCTTCTTGTTCTGGTCGTGCAGTGGCTGTTGACGTGGGACCGCCTAAGTATCGGCGGGTCGGGATTCTTTTGTTCAACTCAAACCGCGCCCGTGGATCAGCCCGTGCAACAAGGGACCCAATTTCATGCCATGGACACCGTTTTGGTTGGACCGAGCCCAAGATCGATCGCGAACCATGAGGAGGATCCGCCGAACCAGTTGCCCAAGGCCAGTTGACCGAATACTACGACTCGGTGGTGGCGTGATGATGTGATGCACTGCGGTTGAAGAGGAGGGTACGTTCTATGGTGAAGTTGGACGAGCATCCCACAGTTAGACATGTTCGGGAAGAGTTTCAACGGACTGCAGCGGTCGCGTGGTCGACACCGCTCGATGCTGATTGGCTTCGTCACTTGTGTCTGGAGGCAGGAGCGGACGATGTCGGCGTGGTCGAAATCAACCGACCGGAACTGGCAAAGGACCGTCAGGACATTCTGGCCTGCTTCCCTCACACCAAGTCGCTCATCGGCCTCGTCTGCCGGATGAATCGGGAGCCCATTCGTAGTCCGTCGCGCTCGGTGGCGAATTTGGAATTTCATCACGCTGGCGATCGTATGAACGACGTGGCCCGCGCAGTTGTTACGGCGCTTGAGGCGCACGGCGTTCGTGCGATGAATCCTTCGATGGGTTTCCCGATGGAGATGGATCGCTTTCCCGGCAGGATCTGGGTGGTTTCGCACAAGCTCGTCGCTGTGGCTGCGGGCCTTGGGCAAATGGGCATCCATCGCAACGTGATCCATCCGAAGTTCGGGAGCTTCATTGTGCTCGGGACTGTGCTGATCGACGCGACCATGAGCAGTTACGACAAGTCCCTCGACTACAACCCTTGTGTCGAATGCAAGCTCTGCGTTGCTGCCTGTCCGACCGGCGCGATCGGAGCGGACGGCCATTTCAACTTTTCCGCCTGTTACACCCACAACTATCGTGAGTTCATGAGCGGGTTCACAAACTGGGTGGAACAGATTGCTTCCAGCCGCTCGGCGTGGGAGTACCGTGCCAAAGTCTCCGATGCAGAGTCCGCCTCCATGTGGCAGAGTCTTTCGTTCGGAGCCAACTACAAGGCGGCCTATTGTCTTTCGGTCTGTCCTGCCGGAGAGGAGGTGATCGCGCCCTACCTCGATAGTCCGAAACGTCACATGGAGGAGGTCGTTAAGCCGCTTCAACATAAACCGGAAACGATATATGTGGTGGCGGGATCCGATGCCGAGTCGCACGTGGCTCGTCGATTCCCTGAGAAGACCCTCAAGCGAGTCGGCAATGGGCTTCGCCCGCAGTCCATCGCACAATTCTTGGCCGGTCTCCCGAACACCTTCCAGCGCGAGCAGGCTGCGGGTCTCGACGCGACGTATCACTTTACGTTCACAGGTGCAGAGACCCGTCAAGCCACCGTCACCATTCGCGATAAGACAATCCGCGTCGAGAGCGGTCACGTCGGACGACCTCAACTTCGAGTAGTGGCTGACAGTCGCGCGTGGCTACGATTTATTCGGAAGGAGGGGAGCTTGGTTTGGGCATTGCTCACCCGAAGAATTCGCCTGAAAGGAGTGCCGAAACTGTTGATGGCATTCGGGAAATGTTTTCCGTCTTGAATCCGGAGGCACCATGGAACAGACGAGGGTCACCGAATTCACGTCTGATCAGTATGTAATTTCGGTCTATGTTCCGGAGTTCAACCTCCGATTTAATCACTTCCTGATCAATGACGACGCGCCTCTGCTCTTTCTCGGGGGCATGAAGCAGATGTTCCCGTTCGTCCAGGAAGGAGTCGCCCGCGCATGCTCGGCGTCGAACCGTTCGTACCTGATTCCCTCGTTGTCCGAGTGCACAGGTGTTGCGTGCTCGTCCTGACCAACCCGTAAGAGAGGAGACGATCATGATCAAGCCAAGAATCATCGTGACCGGAGCAACTGGAAAGACAGGGAGCGTCGTCGTTGCCGAGCTGCTGAAGGCCGGCTATTCCGTCCGCGCAATGGTGCACCGAGAAGATGACCGCTGCGAACGGCTGAGGGCGCAAGGGGTCGAGATTGCGGTTGCCGAGATGAGTGATGTCGAGCGGGTCGCCGACGCGCTGAAGGACGTCCAGCGCGCGTATTTTTGTCCGCCTTTCGATCCGTATATGATTCAGGGCGCGGTCGCCTTTGCGGTCGCCGCCAACGAAGCCCGGCTCGAGCACATTGTCGGCCTGACCCAATGGTTGGCGAGCCCTTCGCATCCCTCGCTCATGACCCGCCAGCACTGGCTCGTCGATCGATTGTTCTCGATGATGCCTCGAGTCTCGCATACGATCGTCAGGCCAGGCTTCTTCGCTGATGCGTACCTGGTGACGATGGGATTGGCCGCACATCTCGGCATCTTTCCCTGGATCTTCGGCAATTCCCGAAACGCGCCACCTTCCAACGAAGATATCGCGCGAGTCGCCGTCGCGGCGCTGATGGATCCTGCGCGGCACGCCGGAAAAAGCTATCGCCCCACCGGACCGGCGCTTCTCGACGCGGAGGACATGGCCAAAGCCATTGGCCGAGCCGTTGGGCGATCGCTCAAGGTCGTGCCAAGCCCGATCTGGCTGTTCATGAAGGCTGCACGGATGATCGGCTACCCGATCGATGTGTTGAGTGGCGTTCGCTACTACATCGATGATCACAAGCGCGGCGCCTTCGAGCTGGGGGCACCGACTACCGACGTGCTCGATGTGACCGGCCGCCCCGCTGAGGACTTCGAGACGATCGCGCGTCGTTATGCGGTGCTGCCCCCTAACCAGCAGACCTTCGGCAATTGGCTGCGCGAGTGTGTGGACTTCATGCTCGCTCCACTTAGCCCTGGATTCGATCTGGACCGCTACGACCGCCAATTGCGCCGTCCGTTCCCCTCAGCGCCGCAGTTCGCTCACGACTCCATGGTGTGGCTGCGCGAGCACAGCATCGACAACGCCGCTAGATCCGCGGAGCCGGGCCGCGACGAGAGCCGAGACCTGAAAAGGTTCCAGGAACCAGTGATCACCATGAGCGATTGATGGAAGAAGAGCCACGTCTCTGAAACGGGGAGCGAGCCATGTCAGACGCACGCACCACTCAGAAGGTTTACCGCATAGATAAGTTCAAGGTTCCCGTGGAGGCTCGGAGCGAGTTTCTCGAGCGGGTTCACATGACTCATGCGATTCTTCGTACGCTTCCTGGCTTCGCACAAGACCTTGTCCTCGAGCAAACCGGTGGTCCTGGTGTCTTCAACTTCGTGACGGTCGCAATCTGGGCTAGTCCAGCCGCGGTCGAACATGCCAAGGAGGTCGTGACTACGAAGCATCGAGACAGCGGGTTTAATCCTAAAGACGTACTCAAGCGATTGAACGTTGAGGCAGATGTGGCCTACCACACCGAAGTTCATACGTAACGAGGGGCGGCTTTTCTCAGACTGTTGTACAGAGGAAGAATGGGATGATGGACAAGCCGAGAATCACCGAGATTTCCTCCGATCACTATGCGTCTCGTTGATGGTGAACCGTCAGTTGCAATGGAGTATGCGGTATGAAAATCGAACGAATCGTGATCAAGCCGGATCCATATGAACCGTTTCGCCTGGCCCAAGGCTATCGTGTCGGCGACCTCCTGTTCATTTCGGGTCAAACTGCGATCGACGATGAGGGGGAGATCGTGGGGGCGGGGAACTTCGACGCGCAGGCAGCGCAGACCTTCCAAAACCTTGAACGTATTCTCCGTGCGGGTGGTTCGAGTTTAAGGAACGTCATCAAAGTGACGATCTTTCTTCGGGACATGTCGAATTTTCAGGCGATCGTCTCCCTGCGGGGCCGCTACTTTACGCCCCCGTATCCGGCCGACACGATTGTCGAGGTGACGTCCCTCTATTCCCCCGAGGCACTGATTGAAATCGAAGCCATTGCTGTCGTCGATGCCGCTGCGGAGTGGAATGAACGAGCGGTCAGGAGTGAATGATGGGCGTTATAACCGGCATTCTCATGCATGCATTTGGTCGTCCACATGGCCTTCTAGGCAGACTAGGCGGTCTCATAATGGCGCGTACGAATAAGCCGTGTGCCGCATGGGTTGTCATGTTGCTTGATATCCAGCCGCAGGACCAGGTGCTCGAGGTCGGCTTCGGATCAGGCGTAGCCGTTGAACTCATGACTCGATTAACTCCGACTGGCTTTGTTGCAGACATTGATGCTTCCAAGGAAATGGTCAGACAAGCGACCGCTCGCAACGCGAAAGCCATTGAGAGTGGTCGGGTTGAATTACAGCACGGCTCTGTCGAGAACCTGCCGTTCGCGGACAATTCATTCGATAAGGCCTTGGCGATCAACTCGATGCAGGTCTGGTCGGACGCGATGGTCGGGCTTCGGGAAATGCGGTGCGTCCTCAAGGCAGGTGGCAAGATCGCTCTGGGGTTTACTCCCTATTCTGGCCAATCGAAGGACGGGATGTCTGACGTGCTGAAGACCGTGGGTTTTGCGAACACGAGTGTCGTCGAATCGGAGAGAGGGTTTTGTGTTCTCGGGCTCAAACCATGAGCAATGAACTTCGTCAGTTCATGATGACGATGTGTACAAGGAGAGACAGTTGAAAATGACGACGACCAGCCGCGAAGGGAGTAATCGATGACGATTGCCTTGAATCACACCATCGTGCCGGCGCGCGACAAAGTCGAGTCGGCGAAGTTCTTCGCGAAGGTGTTCGGACTGTCGTTCGACAAAAGTGCAGTCGGATATTTCGCACCGGTGCGCGTCAATGAAACCCTCACGCTTGATTTTGACGATGATTATTCGATCAACGACCGGTTCGACGTCCATCACTATGCCTTTCATGTGAGTGACCAAGAGTTCGACGAGATTTTCACTCGGGTTCAAGAGATGGGAATTCCATTCGGCAGCGGACCACAGAATCTCGAAGACAAGCGGCTCAATGACTGGAACGGTGGCAGAGGCGTCTACTTCCGCGATCCGAACGGACACATTCTCGAGTTACTGACCCGTGATTCAAACATGAAGGAGAGCCAATAAATGACTGTGCTGGTGACGGGCTTTCCACTTCGGGGTACCGACGAAGTGAGGCGACTGAAGAAACTTGGTTGCAAGCACAGTGGAGCTGAATGATGCGGATCTTCATTGCGGGAGCCACCGGAGTTATCGGCTGTCGAGTGATCCCACTCCTTCTATCTGCAGGTTATCGGGTCTCGGCTGTTGGGCGAACTTCCGAGAAGTGTGCCGCACTTGAGCGAATGGGCGCTGTGGCACGGCAGGTCGACCTCTTCGACGGCGACCGAGTCCGTCAAGTCGTAGTCGGCCATGATGTTGTGATTAATTTGGCCACACACATTCCTACTTTTTCTCGAATCTTTCTTCCCGGCGCTTGGCGCGAAAACGATCGCATCCGTCGGACTGTATCGGTCAATCTCGCTGAAGCGGCGAAAGCCGGCGGGGCCCGGCGGTTCATTCAGGAATCGTTCGCTCCGGTTTATCCCGACTGCGGCGATGGGTGGGTTGAGGAAAGCACCCCATTACAGCCGGTTCGATACAATCGGTCGATTCTCGATGCCGAAGCTGCGGTCGCGCGCTTCGTGGCTGGTGGAGGCACGGGTGTCATCTTACGCTTTGCGTTTTTCTACGGTGCGGACAGCGCTTTCACTCGTGACGCATTCCGGTACGTTCGGCGAGGGTGGGCGCCGGTGTTCGGATCGACTACTGCCTTCATGTCGTCCGTCTCGCATGATGATGCCGCCAGTGCGGTGATTGCAGCGCTGCAGGCCGGACCGGGTGTGTACAACGTTGTGGACGATGAGCCGGTTCGCCGCCGGAAATATGCAGGGTTATTGGCGTCGGCTCTTGATGTTGCTCCGCCGAAGTTTCCGCCTGCATTCCTTGCCAAGATCGTTGGTTCCTTGGGAGAGATGTTGGGGCGATCGATTCGGATCTCCAATCGCAAGCTCTGCATGGAGACTGGCTGGAAGCCGATGTATCCAAGCGTGCGCGAGGGTTGGCGAGCTGTCGCTGAGGAGCTTCGCCGCATGAAGTGAATTGGAGCTACGGTGAAAGAATACAGTCCCGAACGGCATCGTCGCAGTGTCGATTTCTGATTGTTCGTTCGACTATACAGCAGAGGAACATGACAGGGGATTAAGCTGAATCGGGGTGGACATCGAGATATACCAACAATGAAAGAGAAAGCCGTGCAAGTTCAACCCCTTGACTATACAGCAGAGGAACATGATAGGGGAGCGCTTGCCGCCCAAGTCACGATGCCGTTGCTTCAGCGCCGGTTGGAAAGATTTGGAAACAGGCTCTCGATGCCAAGCACACCGCTCTCGCAGATATTTATGAGGAAGTAGAACGAATCGACGAGTCGATAGGAGGACACGATGCCCAACATCCCAAAGATCACTCCCTTCTTATGGTTCGATGATCAAGCTGAAGAGGCGGCGAAGTTCTATGCCTCCATCTTTAAACGATCCAAGATCGGAAAGATGACTCGTTATGGCAACGCTGGGCCCAGACCAGCAGGAACTGTCATGACGGTTCCCTTTAGGCTTGATGGGCAAGCATTCATTGCGCTGAACGGTGGCCCCCAGTTCACATTCACTGAAGCCGTTTCGTTCGTGGTGAACTGCGAGACGCAGGAAGAAATCGATTACTTCTGGGAGAAGCTGTCCGCCGGAGGAGAAGAAGTTCAATGCGGCTGGCTGAAGGATAAGTATGGCCTCTCTTGGCAGATCGTGCCCACGGCGCTCAGCAAGATGCTCCAGGATAGAGACCCAGCAAAAGCGAATCGAGTCATGAGTGCCATGCTTCAGATGGTCAAAATCGACATTAACCGTCTAAAGCAAGCCTATAAAAGGAGAGAGGCATGAACAAGGTACGACTCCTGATTGGAACGAAAAAAGGTGCTTTTATTCTGACGGCTGACGGCGCACGCAAGCAATGGGACGTGAGCGGGCCGCACTTCGGCGGGTGGGAGATTTATCACTTGAAGGGTTCACCGGTGGATCAGAATCGCATCTACGTCTCGCAGACCAGCAGTTGGTTCGGACAAGTGATTCAGCGCTCCGACGACGGGGGCAAGACCTGGAGTACACCGGGTGAAGGTTGGCCGGAAGAAACATCCGACGGCGCGCCACAAGGTGAGAGCAATAAGTTCGTCTATGACACGTCTTCCGAAACCGGAGCACCTCTGACAACCCATCAATGGTACGACGGCTCGCAGCGTCCTTGGGAGTTCAAGCGCATCTGGCATCTGGAACCATCGTTGACCGATCCGGATACGGTCTATGCTGGAGCCGAGGAAGCTGCGTTGTTCCGCTCGACCGACGGTGGACAGACCTGGCATGAGTTGGCCGGGCTGCGTACGGCAAAAGGCCATCTCTGGCAGCCGGGCGCCGGGGGAATGTGCCTGCATACCATTCTCCTAGACAAGAGCCATCTCGATCGAATCTTCGTGGCAATTTCGGCCGCCGGTACGTTTCGGAGCGATGACGCGGGCAAGACGTGGCGACCGACCAACAAAGGTCTGATGTCGAAGTACGAACTGCCTGATCCGGAAGCCGAGGTCGGGCACTGTGTCCACAACATCGCCATGCATTCGTCGCGCCCGAACGTGCTGTTCATGCAGAAGCACTGGGACGTTCTACGCAGTGACGATACCGGCGAGTCCTGGCAGGAGATCAGCGGCAACTTGCCGAGCGACTTTGGCTTTCCAATCGCAGTGCATGCCCACGAACCAAACACGATCTATGTCGTGCCGATCAAGAGTGATTCCGAACATTACCCACCGGAGGGCAAACTCCGTGTGTACCGTAGTCGGGCCGGTGGTCATGAATGGGAACCGTTAACGAAAGGTCTGCCGCAAGAGAACTGTTACGTGAATATCCTGCGTGATGCGATGGCGGTCGATCAGCTCGACCCCTGCGGAATCTATTTCGGGACGACCGGAGGACAGGTCTACGGATCAGCCAACGGCGGAAAAAGTTGGAAACCAATTGTGCATGATCTTCCGGCCGTGTTGTCGGTGGAAGTGCAGACGTTCACCTAAAGTGCTGAGTGTTGAGGACTGAGTGCTGAGTAGTAAAACAATCATTCTTCAGCAACGACGAGTTACGAAATGATTCGAGTCGTCTTGCCGCAACATTTACGGACTCTCGCGCGAGTCACCGGCGAGGTGACGCTGGAGATCACTAGGCCAGTCACGCAGCGATCGGTGCTCGACGCACTAGAGGCACGCTATCCGATGCTGCGAGGGACGATTCGCGATCATATCACACTGAAGCGAAGGCCCTTCATCCGATTCTTCGCCTGTGAGGAAGATCTGTCGCATGCATCACCGGATGTTCCATTGCCTGATGAGGTTGCAACGGGGGCTGAGCCGTTTCTCATCGTGGGAGCTATGGCTGGAGGGTAGCTAGTGAGTTCAGAGTCGCTTTGGTCTGGTTCACGCTCACGTAAGTGAGGAAACTGAGAAAGGAGATACCTTATGCGATTCATGGTGATCGTGAAAGCCACAAAGGAGTCGGAGGCTGGGGTGATGCCGAGCACACAGCTCTTGGCCGACATGGGCAAGTTCAATGAAGCACTCGTGAACGCCGGCATCATGCTGGCCGGAGAAGGACTGCAACCCAGTTCAAAAGGCGCGCGCGTGAGATTTTCAGGATCGAAACGAACTGTAACCGACGGTCCTTTCCCCGAAACGAAGGAGCTGGTTGCCGGCTACTGGCTTTGGCAGTGCAAGTCGAAAGAAGAAGCAATTGAATGGGCGCAGCGATGTCCCAATCCAGCGGGCGATGGAAAAGAAAGTGAACTTGAAATCCGTCAAGTGTTCGAGGCTGACGACTTCGGGGCGGAATTCACGCCTGAGTTGAGAGAACAGGAAGAACGAATGAGAGAGCAAGAAGAGCGAATTCTGGCGCAGGCAGCTAAGAAGAAATAGAAGGAGGGAGACCATGCTGACAACCATTATGATGGTAATTGGTGCAGCGATTGCGGCATTGCTCGGTTATGCCGCGACCAAGCCCAACACATTCCGTGTCCAGAGGTCGGCCTCAATCAACGCGCCCCCGGACAAGGTTTTTACGTTCATCAATGATCTCCACGCCTGGGCATCCTGGTCTCCCTGGGAGAAGAAAGACCGTGCGATGAAGAAAACCCACAGTGGCTCGCCGCAGGGCAAAGGGGCGATTCTCGAATGGGACGGCAACAAAGACGTGGGCACGGGACGTATGGAAGTGCTCGACTCGACTCCGGCTTCAAAAGTGCTGATCCAATTGGATTTTCTCAAACCGTTCGAAGCGCACAACACGGCCGAGTTTACCTTGACTCCCAAGGCCGGGGCTACGGAGCTCACGTGGGCGATGTACGGTCCGCAGCCCTACATGATGAAGATCATGGGGTTCTTTTGCGACCCCGACAAGATGGTCGGCAAGGATTTTGAGGCGGGATTAACCGGCCTTAAGGCTGTTGCTGAACAATGAAAGGGGAACGTCCATGAAAATAAAGTGGTGATGTTTGAGATCCCGTATTCGGATGCTAACAAGGCCAAACTGGGCCGTCTTTGATATTTTCTCAGATTTGCAGTCTGATCAGGATTAGGTTCAAGCGGATGAATGAAATGAAAGTGACGCGTATCGTTGCGAACGTCAAGGTGTCTGATCCAACCACTGCCAAAGAATTTTATCACGGGGCCCTTGGCTTGAAAGTGCTCATGGACATGGGGTGGATAACCACATACGGCTCGCAGGAAACGATGACTCTTCAGGTTAGTTTCATGACCGAGGGGGGCTCAGGCACTGAGGTGCCAGACCTATCAATCGAGGTTGATGACCTGGACGCAGTGCTCGCTCGGGTGAAGAAGGCGAAGATTCGAATCGAATACGGTCCGACAATCGAACCATGGGGTGTGCGTCGATTCTTCGTGCGCGATCCCTTCGGCAAGCTGATCAATATCTTGGTACATGAACGCGGAAGTCATAGCTGATGTGCCTCTAGCTAAAGATTGCATTCGGTGTCTTCAAACATGCATCGACGCTGGTCGAGAAATAGGCAGGAGTATGGATATGCATTCCGTCGATGGAATTGTCTTGCCTGTGCCGAAGAAAAACCTGAACGCCCATGTAGAGATGGCCCAAAAGGCCGGGAGGATGTGGCAGGAACATGGCGCGCGCGAATATCGCGAATGTGTCGGCGACGATCTCAAGGTGAAGATGGGCATGACGTTCCCCCGCCTGGCCAAACTCAAACAGGGCCGGTAGCGGTCACCGCATAGCGAAAGAAGCGCAAGCCGGAGACTGAAATGGCTAATCACAAGCCGGCATGATTTGGAGGTGTAAGATGGCTGAAATTATGCATCGCGTAGGTATTAAGGCTGGTCCCGACAAAGTGTATTGGGCCCTCTCGACAATCGAGGGACTTGCCGCTTGGTGGACGGTGGACACCAGCGGTGTCGCTGACATTGGGAAAACCATTGATTTTCAATTCCGTGATCCCAGTGGGAAGACCATAGGTGGATTCGTCATGGAAGTATTGAAACAAGAGCCGTTCAAGAGGGTGCAATGGAAATGCGTCGAGGGACCCGAAGAATGGATTCGGACGGACATCACCTTTGATCTGAAGCATGAGAACGACTTCACGATCGTGCTGTTCGGGCACCGCAACTGGAAGGACTCCGGCGAGTTTACCGCTCACTGTAGTACGAAGTGGGCAGTGTTTTTGATGAGTCTCAAGGAATTCATAGAAACCGGGAGGGGCAGACCTGCTCCGAGAGATATCAAAATCGATAACTGGAATTAGCTCGAACGAGTGCTACCCCCTGATAGGGCTTCGTGTGGGAGAGGGCGACGAACCTTGCGAACATCGAGAGGGTAACAATGGAATAGAAAGGAGAATAATTCATGGGCAACCACAACTTCACTACCTCCTTTCTAGTAGACCAATCTCCCGAAGAAGTCTTTGACGCCATCAACAACGTCCGTGGATAGTGGCAGAAGAAATCAACGGTCGTACTCACTGAATGAGTACCGCCGCCACGACGAGTACGACAAGCGCTAAAAATTCGAACCGGATGGAGGAGCAATAATTGATTTAAATTACTGACCCATGGAGACGGAATGATGACAAACACCATGAGAAATGAAATTGGAGTACCTGCAGTGGTCGATCGGAGCATCTTCCAGGCCGAACTGGACAAATTGAGGGTTCGAGAGAAAGCTCACACGCGAGAAGGTGACGCGATTGCAGCCGCCCGCCGACGGTTGCCTATGGTTGAGGTGGACCCCACCATCACGCTGATTGGCCCGCACGGCTCGGCGACGCTTATCGAGGTGTTCGAGGGCCGTCGACAGCTGATCGCGTATTACTTCATGTGGCACACCGACCACCCGGCGGCGGAGCAGTGCGAGGGTTGCACATGGGTCACAACCCAGGTCATGGAGCTCTCTTATCTTCACTCTCGCAACATCACCTATGCGGTTTTCTGTCAGGGCCCCTACGACGAGAGTGCCCGCTACCGTGACTTCATGGATTGGAAGATACCTTGGTACTCAGTGCGGGGCTCCTCCCTCGATGCCCTGCTTACCGGGCGCCGGGCGAACACGATGTACCTGGTGTGTTATCTACGGCAGGGCGATAAGGTGTTCGAAACCTACTGGACTACCCGTCGCGGCGTAGAGGCAATGGACTACTGCTATACGCTCATGGACCTTACGGTGTATGGACGTCAGGAGCCGTGGGAGGACTCGCCCCCTGGCTGGCCACAACAGTGCACCTACACGCGGACTAGCAGCGGCTCGCCTACTTGGCAACCAGTATGGCCGGGAGGACGTCCCATCGCCCAGTGGACACGCCTCGAAGCCGGACGCTCCGACAACCTCGGTGCCACCCAACCCGAGAGCAGCTAGGAGAAAGAAGGTGACAAGGATGGAGAGCTTGCCCGGGATGATGTCGAGAGAGGAGAGGCTGGTAGCTCGGCTCGAGCTGCTCAAGAGAAGGAGCTCACGCGGGTCAACGACGAACCGGCGCGAGACCGGCACCATCCTTGGGAAAAGTAGGCATAAGGAGAGAATATTCATCAAAGCTGAATGGAGGAACAAATGGCAGACATCATTCATAGAGTGGGGATCAAGGCACCCATTTCGAAAGTGTACGCGGCGTTATCGACAGTCGAGGGCATCGCCGGTTGGTGGACCAAGGAGACGTCCGGCTCATCCAAAATTGGAGGAACGATCGGAGTTCGTTTCCTTTCTCCAGATGGGAAAGAAATCGGCAGCATGAATATGGAAGTCATCGCGCTCGATCCCAACAAGAAGGTGCAGTGGCACTTTACTGCCGGACCGAATGAGTGGATAGGAACCGACGTGATCTTCAACTTATCCCAGGAAGGGGATTACACCATCGTGCTCTTCGGTCACAAGAACTGGCGCGAGGCAAACGAGTTCACCGCCCACTGCAGCACGAAGTGGGCCACGTTCTTGTTGAGTCTTAAGGAACTCATCGAAACCGGGAAGGGTAAACCTGCTCCGAGAGACGTCAAAATCGATAACTGGAATTGACTCTAGGTAAGGGAGGGGAAGGATCCAGCAACCATTTGATGGCCCTAAGCGGAGAGGGAATATGAACACGCCAACATCACAATCCGATCACATTCTGTTTTTCCGCGGAACGGACTGGGAAAAGCGTCTGTCGCCGGAACAATTTCAGAAGTTCGTGTCCGACTGGGCCGATTGGTTTGAACGCTTGAAACAAGAAGGGAAATGTACGGGGGGCCATCCGTTGCGTCTTGCAGGCAAGCTTGTTTCCGGTAGGAACGGACACCTTGTGACGGATGGTCCGTTCGCCGAATCAAAGGAAGCCCTTGGCGGCTACTTTTATCTCCAGGTTGCCAACATGGATGAAGCGATAGAGATCGCCAAGCAGTGTCCTGGACTCGAACATGGTTGTGTTGTGGAAGTTCGGCCCGTCGCTGAGAGGTGCGCGGACAGAAGAAGGGAATTGGAAGAGGCGGCTCGTCACAATCAATTCGTCGACGCAACAGGTTGAGGGCATGAGCCAGGATGAGAAGACAACGAGACGGGCATTCCAGGAACCGTTATGTGCGCACGTGCGCCGGATCAGCGCAAAGACAATCCCAGACACCCCCGATCAAGGGAGAATTCATTATGACCAGGAAAACCATCACCACGGCGCACGAGACCACATCACACATCGAAGCACACGCCTTCATCAAAAGCGTTCATGGAGTGCGCTATCAAGTCAGGGACGTGGCCCGTGCAGTGACGTTCTACACGCAGTATCTCGGTTTCACGTTGAAACACCAACAGCCGCCAGCGTTCGCGAATGTCTCGCTAGGAGACGCGCATATTCTCCTGAGCGGGCCCGGAGCATCCGGCTCGCGGCCTATGCCGAATGGGCGACATCAGGAACCAGGCGGATGGAACCGTGTGGTGCTGAAAGTAACCGATCTGCCCGGCCTCATCGCTGCACTCAAGAGGGCGGGCGTCACGTTTCGCAATGAGATGGAAGTCGGTCCCGGCGGCAAGCAGATACAGATCGAAGACCCTGATGGCAATCCCATCGAGTTGTTTGAGCCGGCATCGTAGGTGGTCTGTGCGCTGACCCGGCGTCCCTAAAGGTTTCCCCATGAACCATGGAAGCCCCTGACAACATATTGAAGCCGGCCTGTCTACATGATGAAGGCATCTCGACCATGAAACCTCGTATTTCGGTCATTACCATCGGTGTTGACGATCTCGACCGTTCGGTTTGCTTCTATCGAGACGGATTAGGGCTGAAGACCGAGGGGATCGTGGGCACGGAGTTCGAACACGGGGCGGTCGCGTTCTTTGATTTGGAGGCAGGGCTGAAGCTGGCGCTCTGGCCGCGCAAAAGTTTGGCGCATGACTCCGGCCTTCCACTTGGGACGCCGAGCCCTACCGAATTCTCTATCGGCCACAATGTGGCATCGAAGGCCGACGTGGATGCCGTGATGGAACAGGCACGCCGGGCCGGAGCGGTGATAGTCAAGTCGGCCCAAGATACCTTCTGGGGCGGCTATGCGGGCTATTTTCATGATCCTGATCAGCATTTATGGGAAGTCGCTTGGAACCCGGCCTGGGAAGGCGACGAATAACAGAAGGAAGGAGACACCATGATCAGCAAAATCTTTGTCAATCTCCCCGTGAAGGATCTCGATAAGTCGCTGGCGTTCTTCAAAGCGGTCGGCTTCTCGTTCAACCCGCAGTTTACGGACAAGACCGCCGCCTGCATGGTCATGAGCAACGACATCTATGCCATGCTGCTGACCCACGATAAGGTGAAGGAATTTACGAAAAAGCCTATTGCCGATGCCCATAAGGCGACCGAGGTCCTTACCGCCCTTGCTGTTGAGAATAAGGCAAAGGTGAATGAGGTTGCGGATAAGGCGATCCAAGCTGGCGGCAAGGAAGCTTATGCTCCCAAGGACTACGGCTTCATGTTCGCGCGCAGCTTTGAAGACCCGGACGGCCATATCTGGGAAGTGTTCTGGATGGACTCGGCGCATGTACAGGCGGGATAGGCGACGGGCTGCAAACAGAGCGAACAACGCCAACAAACCGTGACCGGTATGTGAACCGTATTTACGGAGGGAGGATTCTATGATTCCAGCGGATATGAGCTCCTCTTCGCTCTCGAAAACGATGCGCTGGATCGGCTACCTCATGGCCGCCGTGCCGACGCTCTTGTTCGTGATGAGCGGTGGTATGAAAATCATGAACGTGCCGATGGCCGCAGAAGGCTTCATACATCTTGGCTATCCCGAACACCTGGCCCTTGGGATCGGGATCATCGAGCTCAGTTGTCTCACGCTGTATCTCATTCCACAGACGGCCGTCCTGGGGGCTATTTTGCTCACTGGGTACCTGGGTGGCGCAACCGCTAGTCATGTCCGTATCGGGGAACCGTTCACTGCTGCGTTGTTGCTCGGTCTCTCAATATGGGGGAGCCTTTATCTTCGAGATGAGCGAATCCGGGCACTGTTACCATTACGACACTAAGTAAAGATCGATCGTGCACAAGCTCATACGACGTTCGTCGAAGCCATTCTACACTCAA
This sequence comes from Nitrospira sp. UBA2083, assembly GCA_002331625.1. Lineage (GTDB taxonomy): Bacteria > Nitrospirota > Nitrospiria > Nitrospirales > Nitrospiraceae > Nitrospira_D. The sequence goes on from DCZN01000061.1 coordinate 55,291, forward strand.
CCACAAGGAGGCCATGATGATTACAACACGACTGACCGTCATTTTATTGGGACTCACCCTCGCAGTCACCCCGGTTCTCGCGAAAGAGCAGAAGCATGAGAAGCCCATGGATGAAAAAGCCATGATGGAATTGTGGCAAAAGTTGGCCGCGCCTGGTGAACCCCATAAGCAATTGGAGAGTTTGGCCGGCAGTTGGACAACGCAGACGAAGGAATGGATGGAACCCGGCAAACCACCGATGGAATCGAACGGCACCGTCGAAATGAGGTCGGTACTGGGCGGACGGTTTCTCCAGCAGGAATTCACCGGCAGCATGATGGGCCAACCCTATTCGGGTATTGGGACGACCGGCTATGACAACTTGCGCAAGAAATATGTGTCGACGTGGATCGATTCGATGGGCACCGGGGTGTTCATTATGGAAGGCACAGCCAGCCCCGATGGCAAGACCATCACACTCAAGGGAGGCCATGATGAACCGGGCGGGGGCCACATGACCCATCGTGCGATCTGGAAACTCGTCGATCAGAACACGCAGATCTTCGAAATGTACGGTGCGCACAAAGGCCAGAAAGAAATGAAGGGGATGGAGATTGTCTATACGCGGAAGCAATAACGACGGGCACGGCCTTTGCTCGCTCCAAGAGGAAGGGCCGGGCACGTGAAGGAGGCTGATCATGGTGCCTGTCGTGTGGGATACGTGGTTGAAATCCGGTGCCGAAGCGGAGGGATTCCAACTGACCCGCCAAGTGTGGTCGGACAGGTGGAGTTTTGATGGGTACCTGTCCCATCAAATCCTCGTCGATGAGGATGCCCCTGGTCACCTCATCGCTTGTGCGCAATGGCAACGTCGCGAGGAGGCGGAAGCAGTCCTCGCCAAGGACAAAGGTTCGGAAACGATTCGCCAGCGTACGCCGCTGTTGGCACGCCCCCGCGAACGCTGGGTGACGTGCGAGGACCGAGCAGCCCCATGAACCGCGCATCGAGCGGTTGTCGTCTTTCACGAGGAATCCGCGCCGCCGCCAATATCTTTTCGCGATCCCTGTTCCTCCTGCTAGGATCGTTGCTCCTTTCTGCCTGCGCCGAGATGGCGTACCGCCACATGAACGATCCCTCGCGGGATGCCTGGCAGAAACCCAAGGAGGTAGTCGAGCGGCTCGCGATTGCATCCGGCATCCGTATCGCGGACATCGGCGCTGGCGGAGGCTATTTCACTTGGCATCTAGCCAGTGCGGCAGGACCGAGTGGAACCGTCTATGCTGTGGAGATCGACGACACCGCATTGGAGATCATCAATAAAGAGATGACGTCCCGCGGCATCACCACGGTCAAACCGATCCGTGCCGACCCTCATGACGCCAAACTTCCCGAGCCGGTGGATCTCGTCTTCAGTTGCGACACGTACCATCATATGGACGGTCGTATTGATTATTTCCGCTCCCTCGTCCGTTACCTTACGCCGAATGGACGAGTCGCCATTCTGGATTTTCACCCGCATGGGCTCTTTTCAGGCCTGCTTGGCCACGGAACTGCGAAAGAAGATGTTCGACGGGAAATGGAAGCAGCCGGCTATCGCCTGGTTGCAGACCATACCTTGATCGAGAGTCAGCATTTTCAGATTTTTTCACGAGCGATACCATGATCAGCAAGTCTCCCCCTGAACATGCCATGCGAAAGAATGTCGGTTGATGCCTTCGGAATCTATCTCGTGCCAATGCGTAGGTGAATCATGTGGTTTATATGCAGGATCGGTGGTGCAGCGACGCTCATCTTAGCTGGGTTGCTTTCCTCTTTTGCACTCCCTATTGAGGAGTGGCGCACCGGTGACCAACAGCTGGTACCCCTGACGTATGAGCCAACTCAATCGGAACCGAACGCTTCGAGAAGGCTATGGATTGATACGGACGCCGCGTGCGGGTATAGCCGTCGAACGGACCCTGACGATTGCTTTGCCATTGCTCTGCTGGCTCAGTTCTCAGATGTTCAGGTCGTCGGCATTTCGACCGTCTTCGGTAACGGGCCGCTTGAGGTCGTCAACCGAACAACTATCGATCTCGCATCTGGATTATCAGCAGAACTTCGTCGTCCCCTGCCTGTCTACAGCGGATATCCGGGCCCTCAGACTGAAAATTCACCACCGTTGAAACCTCCAGCCCACGACGCCCTTGCGAATGCCCTCGCGCAAGGTCCACTTACAATTATTGCGCTGGGGCCTCTAACAAATCTTGCTGCCGTGCTCCGCGAGCGGCCAACTTTGCGCACACAGATCACCCGCGTTCTGGCCGTGATGGGGAGACGCCCAGGGCATCTCTTTCACCCCGCAGAGGGAGCCGGATCTGGAATCCTCTTCGGACATGGACCGGTCTTCCGAGATTTCAACTTCGTGATGGATATGGGGGCAGTCTCGGAAATCGTCGCCTTGGACGTGCCCATCACTTTGATTCCATACGATGCAGCTCGTGGAATCGAGATGACCGCTGACGACCTTGATCGGCTTGGTGAATCCAATCGTGTGGTAGCGTGGATCGCCACGCGGGCGCGCCCCTGGTTAGGGTACTGGCTGCAGGAGATCGGTCGCAAAGGGTTCTCTCCGTTTGACCTCCTTGCAGCCGCGTATGTCACCGACCCGTATCAGTTCAAATGCGCACCGGTCAGAATCTGGGTCGGCGAGGATCCAACCTTGTTCATTCCGTTTTGGCGATCCACGGCGCTGTTGGTCGGCCAAAACGCACCCTCTGGAAATACCATGGCTGTGGGTTCGGCTTCGTATTGCGCTAAGATTTCGGCTGACCTTAAAGATCGACTCGTTGATCGATTCGTTTCATGGAGTAAGGAATTTGATGCGGTGCTGTCAGAGAAAGCGGTCGCACCGGTTCCCCCTGACCAAGAACCACATCAACGGGATCGAAGGGTTCTGGTCATTGGCCGAGCACATTCTCTACAATTACCGGGGCGTGTCCAAACATCACTTCCCGATGTATCTGAAGGAAATTGAGTATCGCTTCAACCAGGTGTGTCCAGTCTTTGTCTTAGTAATTGATATAACTTGCAAAGGGTGCCATGGGCCATTATTCTAACCCCGCCACGAATTTTGTATTCCAAATGGTGCGGGGAATGAGCCAACTTCAGGTCTTAGTTGTCGATGACGATCCTGCCGTGCGGGATGTTCTGCAGGAGATTCTTCAGCAGGAAGGCCATGGTGTTCTGACGGCAGAAGACGGCACCACGGCCATTCAGGCAGTCAAAGATTCCGTGGTTCATATTGTGATCACGGATTTGCAACTACCCGATATCGATGGGTTAGAGATTATCGATCGGGTGGTCAAGCATGACGCCAAGATCATTCCCGTCATGATGACAGGGTTCGGGACGATTGAAACAGCAGTCCAGGCCATGAAGTCCGGTGCCTTTGATTTTGTTACCAAGCCGTTTGATCTTGAGACGGTTGCGGCGGTGGTCCGGAAAGCAGCCGAGTTTTATCGCCTTCGCCAAGAAAACCATCTGTTGCGGAGGGCTGTCCGTGACCAGTATCGGTTAGAGCAACTGGTGGGAGTCAGTGAGCCGATGCAGCACGTGCTCGAATTTGTGCAAAAAGTTGCCGACAGCGACAGCACCGTCATGATTCAAGGGGAGAGCGGAACAGGGAAGGAGCTGGTCGCCCGCATGCTCCACTTCAATAGTCTGAGGAGGGATCGCCCTCTGGTTCCCGTGAACTGCGGCGCGATTCCCGAAAACCTGCTGGAATCTGAACTCTTCGGGCATGAAAAAGGCGCTTTTACCGGTGCCACCCATTCGCGGATGGGTCGGTTTGAATTGGCGAACGGCGGCACCATTTTTCTCGATGAAATCGGCGAAATGAGCCTGCCGCTGCAAGTGAAACTCTTGCGGGTATTGCAGGAGCGGGAATTCGAACGGGTCGGGGGAAATCGCACCATTCATGTGGATGTGCGCATCATCGCAGCGACGAATCAGGATTTGGAAACGATGGTCGAGGAACGGCGATTCCGCAAGGATCTGTTCTATCGGCTCAATGTCATTCCGATCATGATCCCTCCTCTTCGAGAACGTCAAACCGACATTCCGCTCCTCATCGAGCATTTCCTCACGCGATTCAATCAGAGCAAGCACACCGAGGTGGTCGGCTTTACGTCCGAGGCGCTGCAGATATTGGCGGACTATGACTGGCCCGGCAATATTCGAGAGTTGGAAAACATGATTGAACGGCTTGTCGTCCTGAAAAAGCACGGGATGTTGTCGGCCGAGGATCTCCCTCCGAAGATCGGCCGCCGCCAGCCGGTTTCTGAATTCAAGGAACAGTTTATTCGGTTTAACGACGACGGGATTAATCTTTCACGAGAAGTTGAACAGTATGAAAAACATCTCATCATGGAAGCGTTGCGGAAAGCCAACGGGGTCACTGCTCGAGCGGCTCAGTTACTCCATTTGAACCGAACGACGCTGGTCGAAAAGCTCAAGCGCAAAGGGGTGGACCCGCGCTCTCATGTGGAAACGCTTCCCCTCTGGCCGCGTGCCTCCAGTCAAAAGATTGACGACCTCCCGACCTAGCCGATGCCAACCCTGACGCAATTCCCAGGGGTTCACACTCCATCCCGATAAATACACTGATTTTATTCGAGTTTTTTGCTGATGTCAGGGGCATGAGCTTTGCTGATGCTCTTTGGCTGTGGATCTATGTCGTCTGCCATATACACGGCTGATTCTCACAATTGCTGTATGGGTACTCAACCACTCAGCAGCTATGGGGGAGCCGTCCCCTGCTCCTCACCGTTCCATTGGAACACCTCCAGAACGAACCACATCGGTCCGACATCCAGCACCGGCCGAACGACCCGCACAGCCCTTGCCTGACGACGGTCCTCGTCCGGAAGGTCGCTCACCTGGAATTGACGGATTGGCATGGCAGGAAGGCCTGTCTGCGTATCGGAAGCAAGCCTGGTCGGAGGCGCAGCGATATTTTGGGAAGATCGTCACGGATCATCCGGAAAGCCCACTCGTACCATCGGCAAAAGCGTTTCTGGTCGAGGTATCGATTCGTGATGAGTCATCGGGGCAAAACCGATCGTTGGGAATCCAGGAATATAAGAAGTTACTTCGGGATCATCCACAGTCCGTCAATGCGCGGCGAGCGGAATGGCGAATTGCAGATTTGTACTTTGACCAAGGATGGTATCAGGAGGCCCAAGCGTTTTACGAACATGCGCTCGCCCATGCCGGCGATCATCAGTTTGATGGTCCTCGAGCCTTGCTCGGACTTGGCTATACGTTTATGGCCATAGGGAAATGGAGCGATGCCGAGCATGCCTTTGCACAGGTCCGCACGCGAAGTGAGCACGATCAATTGCTGCAAGGCGCAACCTTGGGATTGGCGCATGCGCTCTATCGGCAGCAACGATTCTCTGACGCGCAACTCATCTACGATCTCAGTTATCGACGGTGGCCCAATCTGCTGCGGGCTGACCCCCTTGCGCTCCAGCGGTTTGCCGTCACGCAAGTGAAGCTGCATCATGAGGCGGCTGCGAGAGAATTGCTGTTGCTCTTTTACAACCTCTATCCACGCCACGAGTATGCTCCTGCGGCGCTGTTGCAGCTTGCCGAGAGTTTTCGGGCTGGTGCCAAACAACCGCTCGCCGAGTTTGTCTATGCCCTGATCCCAACGCTATATCCGCACGGCCAGCTGGACAAGATAGCCAGACTGCGGCTTGCTGTCCTTCGCGCCGAGAGTCTGTTGCCGGCAGAGAGCAATTCGATCGATCTCACCGTCAACGCCATGATCCACAATGTGCCAGTGCCGCATCAGACCGATGCATCTTATCGCTCCCTATTGGAGGAGATTGCGACTCGCGGGGCGGAAACGCCGATGGCAAACGAGGCGCGCTATTACCTGGCCAAAGGATATGAGCATACCAATGAGATGGATCGTGCCTTGAAGACGTACAAAGAGATCACGGCCCGAACTGCGATTCCGAACGATCCCTGGGTCATAAAGGCCTCGGACCGCCTGACCGCCCTTCTTGCTCCGTGGATGGAAGCGGCGGTTGCGTCGCGTGACGATCTGACGGTCGTCAACTTGTTCTACCGTCATGGAGCGACGGCCCAACAGCACTACGCACGGGCACCTCTCTTGCTGCACATTGCTGAATCGCATCGTCGGCTCGGATTTGCATCGGAAGCCATCCGCCTTTATCAACAAGTACTCAAAGCGCACAAGGACTCGGCGTTGCTTGAGCCGGCCCTCATCGGGCTTGGGAAGCTCTATCTTGATCAGCGCGATCCCGAGGCGGCGAGGAAAGTGCTGGAGCGATACCGATTTCAGTTTCCCCTGGGGAAATACGACGGGGAGGTGGTACATCTCCTGGTTCGTACGATGCGGCAACAACGAGACATGCAAGGGCTGCTCCATTTGTGTCGTACCTGGCTCGTCCGCCACCCGGTTCATGCTGAACGTCCGGCGATGTATCTACAGTTAGCCAAGACACTGGGGGAGTTAGAAAAACTCGACGAGTCGGCACTTGCCTACGAAGAGGCCTTCAAGGCCGGAGCCGCACGGTCGTCCGACACGCTCTTATCCTATGCGGATACCTTATCTCGATTGAATCGGCATGACCGCGCGATCGCCGCTTATCAGGCGGTGCTGGAAAAAAAACCGAAGGCGCGTCACGCTGAATGGGCGCATTTGCAAACAGCACAGCATTGGGCCGCGTTGAAACAATACGATCGTGCCATCGTTGCACTGGCGGAGCTCAATGTCACGGACGACGACACGATTAATCGGCTGTCAGCCGCACTCAAGACCAGTTTGAACACCGTTCGTCGTTCAGGAAAAGTGGAGGGGCTATGACGAGTGCTCCGACAAACCCCGAAGAGCGGGAACTGTTGTACGCGGCCTTCAGAAGTTTTGATGAGGCTGCCCAAACCTTGCAGCAATCGTATGGTGCACTCACGGCACGGGTGGAGCAGATGGACGCGGAGCTGGCCCACACCAACGAGGCACTTCGTCGGCAGCTGCGTGATAACGAAGCCATGCGTGTGCGACTGGACGGAATTCTTGAGTCGTTGTCTACCGGAGTCTTGGTGGTGGACGAATGCCAGACGATTCGGCGCAGCAATCGGGCCGCCGAGAAGGTACTTGGGGTGATTGATGTGGAGTTACAACACCGGCAAGCGGCTGAGGTGTTGAGCAGGGCGGGGCTCACTGTGGGTGATCAGCCTCAGCGCATCGGGCAGACCGTCGTGTCGATCAGTCAGGTTCCACTCCACAATGATTCCGGGGACTGTTCCGAGCACCTTATCCTGCTCCAGGACATCACTCGTATCTATCAACTTGAGGAGCAATTGCAACGCAAGGACAGGCTTGCGGCGATGGGAGAACTGATCAGTCGGATCGCACACGAGATCAGAAATCCGCTGGGCAGCGTGGAGCTATTTGCGTCCATGTTGCAACGTGATCTCCTAGAACACACGGCTGGGAAACGGTATGCCCAGCAGATTTCGCAGGCGGTTCAGCTCATGGACGGCCTGTTGGCGAATTTGTTGCTGTATACGCGCCCGGTTCATTTGGCCCGGGCATGGCATGAGGCTGAGTCGTTGATCCGTGAGTCCATGAAATTGGCGGTCCATGCGATCACCAAAGTGCCCGTCGACATGCAGGTGAGGCTTAGTCCGGAGGTGCCGTTGCTGTGGTGTCACGACGGACAGTTGAAACAGGTCATCGTGAACTTGGTGGTCAATGCGGTTCAGGCGATGCCGAACGGAGGAGACTTGGCGATCAGTCTCGATCGAGAACCGCCACAGACGTTGGCCATGCCTGCCGTTCGGTTGACCGTTCGTGACTCGGGGGTGGGGATTGATCCGGCGCATCGATCGCGCATGTTTGATCCCTTCTTTACGACAAAGGAAGAGGGAACAGGCCTTGGGCTTGCGATCGTTCATTCCATTGTGGAGGCTCACCAGGGACGAATAGATGTCGAAAGTACAGTTGGGAAAGGCACGACATGTTCGATCATTCTGCCTCATCCCATCGCCACGGAGGACTCGAGCAAGGGGCATCGCCAGGGAGATCTGGAATGTGGTGTCGGTGAAACCGGGCGAGAGAATTCCGACAAGGAGCTCGTAGAGGAGTGGTCTCATGACTGACCGTGATAAACAGGTCTCGCTTTCGGAGAATGGTGATGAAAGTGAACGTATTCTCATCGTCGATGACGACCCGTCGATGCGAACCGCCTTGATGGAGACGATCAAGCGGTTAGGCTATTCCGTGCAAGGAGCCGTCGATGGAATGGATGCGCTGGAACGGATCGCCCGATTTCGTCCCTGGATGATTCTCACCGATCTGCGGATGCCGCGTCTGAATGGCCTTGAGCTGATTAAGGAGATCAAGGCGCGTGCCCCTCACGCGACGATCGTGCTCATGACGGCCTACGGCACGATCGAAACTGCCGTTGAGGCGATGAAGCTGGGTGCCAGTGAGTATGTGTTGAAGCCCTTTTCGATGGATTTGCTCGAGCGAGTCATCATGAATCTGAGAGCGGGACGCGACGAAGGGATCGGAACCGGACTGCCCGCGCAACAGACGGAAAACCGGGCCATCCTGAGTCAAGATCCGGGCATGGTGAGACTCCTGAGCACGATTGAAGGAGTGGCCTCCAGCCAAGCCACCGTGCTGATTCACGGGGAGAGCGGGACAGGGAAAGAGCTCCTGGCTCGGTTCATTCATATGCGAAGTCCACGAGCCCATCGACCGTTCATTGCCGTGAACTGTGCTGCACTGCCTGACGGGTTGCTTGAGAGTGAGCTCTTCGGCCATGAGCGCGGGGCATTTACCGGTGCTGTGATCCGAAAAATCGGCAAGTTTGAAATGGCTCATACCGGCACACTCCTCTTGGATGAAATCAGTGAAATGAATCTGACGCTTCAGGCAAAACTCCTGCGAGTCCTGCAGGAACGCGAAGTCGATCGGATCGGTGGACGCGATCCGGTTTCGGTCAATATCCGCGTGATCGCAACGACCAATCGCGCGCTCTACCGGGAGGTCGAACAGGGCCGCTTTCGGGAAGATCTCTATTACCGCCTGAACGTATTTCCTGTCACGGTTCCGCCGCTGCGCGAGCGTGTGATCGATATCCCCCTGCTTGCGCGGCATTTTGTAAGCCAGTCGGCGACGCGAAATGGCCTGACTCCACCAGCCCTCTCGGAGGCCGCAATCGCGCATTTGCAACGGCTGGTCTGGAAGGGAAATGTGCGGGAGTTGGAAAATGTGATGGAGCGAGCGGTGTTGTTGGCAGGCCATGGCCCCATTCTTCCGGAACATTGTCCGTTGGAGCGGAGCCATGAGGCGATGGCCCCGCCGGTACGCGACCCACACCCGGCCAACGGATCTCTCTGGGAAATGGAACGGGACCTGATTTTTAAAACCTTGGCTCGCGTGAAGGACAATCGCACGCATGCGGCGAAAGAGTTGGGTATCAGCATCCGCACTTTGCGGAACAAACTTCGGGAGTATCGGGAGGGTGAACGCCCTGCATCCATCAATGCGCCATGATGAGGGCAACTCTTGCCGATGGGCAAATTTGTACCGACCGATCTGGATGTCTGATCAGGGGACGAGTGCATAGACAGCATGGAGCGCCAGGGTCATGCATCGAAGCGGTAGTTTCTGTTTGTGTCTGGGCAGTGCAGTAGGCACTAGGGTTGCAAAGACGACGGTGGGGCACACCGAAAGGAGCAAGACGGATGACGATCTTTGACCGAACCATGCGGCTCTTAGAGCGAACCCTCGATCTGCGTAGTGCCCGGCAACGGGTGATTGCGTCGAATCTTGCCAACGAGGAAACCCCCGGCTATCGGGCGTCGGAGTTGAACTTCATGGATCAACTGCAGTCGGCGCACAAAGGACGTCTGCCGATCACGTTGGCGGCGACGCAACCTCGGCATTTCGGCCTGCATGGGCCACAGGGGATGCAGGCTGTCACCGGAAAGCTCACCGAAGTTCCGGCGGGCGATCTGCCATTGGATGCCAACTCCGTGAACCTTGAGCTGGAGATGGCCAAGTTGTCTGAGAACGTCATGCAGTACAACGCTGCGGCCACGATCCTTGCCAAAAAGTTTAACGGACTATTGAATGCGATACGGGAGGGGAGATGATGGATACCTGAGCCTTCCACGGTTGGGAGGCGATTGATGAGTGATTCTTGAGATGGAGGAGGTTCACTATGGAGATGTCCGACAGTTTAGCAGTTTCAGTTTCCGGGTTAGACGCTCAACGGCGACGGCTGAATGTCATCGCCAGTAATCTCGCCAATGCACAGTCGACCCAAACGCCGACCGGCGGCCCCTATAAGCGTCGGGATGTCGTGTTTCGGTCGACGGCGGTTCCCAGCGCGTTTCAACGGTCCTTTCGGCAGGTGGTGTTTGGGCCGTCGGCACATGCGCTCGAAGGGGTGTCTGTCTCGCGAGTGATGGAAGATCCGAAGCCCGGACAGGTGGTCTATGATCCACATCATCCGGATGCCGACCCGAAAGGGTTCGTCCGCCTTCCCAATGTCAACGTGATGGAGGAAATGGTGAACATGATCGGCGCGTCACGCGCCTATGAGGCGAATGTCCAAGCGATCAATGCGACACGAGCCATGTGGAATAAGGCGTTGGAAATCGGGAGGTGATGATGGGGCAGATTACGGGTGTGACATCCGGGGTCGCTCCGATCGCAGACGTGGCACACGTCGGGTCGGCAAGAACGGGCGGGACTGCAGGACATGCCGGATTCGTCGATTCGCTCAAGTCAGCCATCGGCAACGTCAACGATGCGCAAATGGAGGCAGGCCGCGCTGTGGATGCGCTCATGACGGGTGAGACACAGGATATTCATCGCACGATGGTGGCGCTGCAACAAGCCGATGTGTCCTTTCAATTGATGATGCAGGTGAGAAATAAACTCGTCACCGCGTACGAGGAAATTCAACGGATGCAAATCTGATTGATCGGGCTGACTGAAGGCAAGGAGTCGTATGCTGTCCAAGTTTTCGATCAACCAACGAATGATCATCCTCGTGGCGCTGGCAGGTTCGATTGCAGGCCTGATCGCCATCGCCTTGTGGACGCAACAACCTGACATGCAGGTGTTGTTTACCAACCTGGGCAGTGAAGATGCCGCGGCCATCATCGACAAGCTCAAAGAAACAAAGGTGCCCTACGAGACGACCGGCGGCGGATCAACCGTGCTGGTCCCCAGCGATCAGGTCCACGATCTTCGGTTGCAACTGGCGACTCAAGGGCTCCCACATGGAGGTGGAGTGGGGTTTGAGATTTTCGACAAGACCTCGATCGGGATGTCCGAATTCGTCCAAAAGCTGAATTATCGTCGTGCGCTTCAAGGGGAATTAGCGAGGACCATTGCCCAGATGCCGGAAGTGGAACGAGCACGAGTGCATTTGGCTCTTCCTGAACGTCGGCTGTTTGCCAGCGAACAGGACAAGGCGAGAGCATCCGTGATTGTTGCGCTTCGTAATGGGCAGCAGCTGAGCCAGTCGCAGGTGCAAGGCGTCATTCATCTCGTATCAAGCAGTGTGGAAGGACTCCAGGCTCGAGATGTGACCGTGGTAGATGGGCATGGGCGTATGTTGTCGGCGACGGTCACGGATGAGACTGCTGGGCTGAGCAATACCCAGCTCGACTATCAACGCAGCATTGAAAAGGATGTCGAGACACGCATCCAAACGATGCTGGAGCGGATCGTTGGGCCAAACAAGGCGGTTGTACGGGTCTCCAGCGTCGTGGATTTCAGAAAGGTCGAGACGACAGAGGAGCGATATGACCCAAACAGCCAGGTGGCGAGGAGTGAACAGCGAGGCCAGGAAAAATCCAATGGTTCCAACGGAGTCGGCGGTGGTGTCCCCGGTGTTCAGTCAAACGTACCGCCTGGTACGGGTGAGGAACCGGCACAAACCAGTTCGAGCAGCAGCCAAACGAAGAACGAGACGGTGAATTACGAGATCAGCCGAACCATTTCAAAGATCGTGGAGCCGGTCGGTGTCGTAAAACAATTGTCCGTCGCCGTCCTGGTCGATGGGATCTATGAAGCGGCGAAGGCTGCAGACGGCCAGTCGGCGGATGCGCCGGCGGCAGCGCGCAAATACACTCCTCGCTCCGAGGAGGAATTAAAGCGCATCGAGGACATCGTCAAAAAAGCGATGGGGTTTTCGGCTGAACGACAAGACCAGGTGCAAGTCGTCAATGTGCAATTCGGGACTGAGCCAGAAGAGCCGCAGACGACGACGGCGGAGGCCTCGGCAGAAGGGGCAAAACCGTGGTTGCCCTACCTCCGTTATGGAGTGGGCATTCTCCTCTTTGCGGTCATTCTCCTCTTTGTTGTTCGCCCCTTGCTGGCCATGCTGGGATCAACGACGGAGCAGATGCAAGCCCAGATGCATGCAGAGGCCGGGGTTTCTGCGTTGCCAGGCGCTGCGGGACAGGGAGGGGCCGCCCTGACGCATGCTCCGGACCGGGCGCAAATTATCGATATGGCCAGAAAGAACCCGGATACGACGGCGGTGGTCGTGAAAGAGTGGCTGAAGAGTCCAACATAACAGGTACCTATGGCAAAGACGCTGACCGGTGAACAAAAAGCGGCCATTCTCCTCCGTGCGATCGGAGAGGAAGCGGCGGCGCATGTCATGAAGCAACTGGATCCGAAGGAAATCAAGAAACTGGGAAGCTTCATGAGCGGGACCGCCCAGATTTCTCGAGACGATGAAGATGCGGTCATTTCTGACTTTCGAGAGGCGAGCGCCGCGGGAGGCGTTCAATTCCAAGGGGGAGAGTTTATTAAGACCGTGCTCACGAAGGCACTGGGACCCGAGAAGGCGGCGCGGATCATCGAGTCGATGACGCAGAAAAATTATCCTGGGTTAGAGGCGTTGAAGTGGGTCGACGTGAAAACCCTCACGCAAATGTTAAAGGTGGAGCATGCTCAAACGGTGGCCGTCATTCTGGCTCATCTCGAGAGTGATCAAGCCGGTCAAGTCCTGTCGGCGTTGCCGGAGGAAATGCGGGGGGATGTGGCGCTTCGACTCGCGACGATGGAAGAGGTGCAACCGAACGTACTGGAGGAGCTGAGTGAGACCCTGCAAGAAACGTTGCTGGCCGGCAACGGAGTGGGCGCCCATAGTGTGGGTGGAGCTGAGGTGATCGCCGACATCCTGATGCGAATGGATAAGTCGAGTGAAGGCGGGATTATGGCCAAGATCTCGGAAAAGAGCCAAACGCTCGCCGACACGATTCGGGGGCTCATGTTCGTGTTCGACGACATGGTGAAAGTCGACGATCGCGGGATACAGGAGGTGATGAAGGAAATCAGCAAAGAGGATCTTCCTGTGGCGCTGCGCGGCGCGAATCCAGAGGTCAAAGAGAAATTCTTCAAAAATATGTCGAGCCGTGCCGCGGAAATGCTGAAGGACGACATGGAGGCCCGAGGGCCGGTCAAAGTGTCGGATGTTGAGAGGGCTCAGCAAAATATCCTGAAAGTTTGTCGAAAGCTCGAGGATGAAGGGCGTATCGTCATCGCCGGTGTGGGGGAGGAGATGCTGTAGTGACGGGGACGGCGGTGTCGGCGATGACCGGTCCCGAACGAGGACTCTCCCGACTTCGGGGGACAGTCCTCATCGTCGATGATGAAGAAGGGATCCGGAACCTCTTCGTTGAGCTGTTGCGCCCGGAACGAGTGCATGTCCGTGTGGCTGGTTCCGGGCAAGACGCAATTGCGATGGTCAAGCAGATGGCGCCGGCCCTCTTGATCGTCGATGTACTGCTGCCGGACGGAGATGGGGTGGCCGTCTTAGAAGAAGCACAAAAGATCGACAATCGGATCATTGGAGCGGTGATGACTGGCGCGGCAACCGTGGAACTTGCTGTCCGAGCGATGAAGGCAGGCGCCGTTGAGTTCTTGCTTAAGCCGTTTCAAGGTGAGGTTGTGATTGCAACCGTACGTCGTTTACTGGAACTGCATCGGGTGCGCACCGGGAATACGGTTCTGAAGCACGCGGCCGTACGGTCTGGTGTCGTCCGGTTGCAGAGCTTGCCGTTTCACACGTTTGAAGAGGGCGGCACCCTTCAAGCGGATGATGGACGTGGGGGATACGAACGTGGATTGGCCGATGGACGACGACTCGCGGAGGAAGAGCGGCGTCAGGATCTGACGGTGCTGACTGCCGCAGCCAGACAGTTTGATACGGCTCGATCCGTGCTTCAGCAGACCATGGAAGACGACGTGATCGCACTCGCATTTCAAACGGTGTCCAAGGTGCTCCACGAGTCAGCCGAGTCCTGTCGCGAGCAGATCATCGTTCAGGTGAAGGCGGCGCTCGGCGCCGTTCAAGACGCAGGAAACGTGGTGATACAGGTGCATCCACTCGATGTGGCCGTCCTGGAGGCGGCCAGAGCCGAGCTGACCGGGCAACGGGATATGACGCTCACACTCAGTGTTGAAGCGGTGCCCTCGCTGCCGCGGGGAAGCTGTCTGCTCCATACCAAGAATCGATTGATCGATGCCTCGCTCGATACGCAGTTGGCCCGATTAGGTGAGGGCTTGAAGAATAGGATTCGTCATGAGTCTTAGTCATGTCCTTGACCAAATTGATCCCATTGAAGTATCCGGGCGGGTCGCCCAAGCGGTCGGCCTCGTCGTGGAAGGATATGGTCCAATGACGACGGTCGGCGAGCTCTGCCGAATTACAAGGGAAGTCGGTGATGGGCCGATCACGGCCGAGGTGGTCGGTTTCCGTGGAGACCGTGTATTGCTGATGCCGCTTGGCGAGATGCGCGGAATTGGACCGGCCAGCCGTATTACCATGACCGGGCAAGTGGCGCATCTGGGTGTTGGCCCCGGGTTATTGGGGCGAGTACTTGACGGTTGTGGGAATCCGATTGATGGCAAAGGGGCCCTCATGACGAGTCAACGGTACCCGCTGCACGCGGAAGCTCCAAATCCACTCCAACGGGCCCGTATTCGAGATCCGCTCGATCTCGGTGTCCGGGCGATCAACGGCTTCTTGACCTGCGGGCGTGGGCAGAAGGTCGGAATTTTTTCCGGATCAGGAGTGGGGAAAAGTGTATTGTTGGGGATGATCAGTCGGTATACGAAAGCGGACGTGAACGTCATTGCGCTGATCGGAGAACGAGGCCGAGAAGTGAACGAGTTTTTGGATCGCGATCTCGGTGCGGACGCGCTCGGACGATCAGTCGTGGTTGTCGCAACGTCCGACCAGGCCCCGCTCGTACGGCTCCGGGCCGCGTTGGTCGCGACCACGATTGCCGAATACTTTCGTGACGCCGGGCAACAGGTCTTACTACTGATGGATTCACTCACGCGGTTAGCCTACAGTCAGAGAGAGGTCGGCCTTGCCATTGGAGAACCACCGACGACGAAAGGGTACACACCTTCCGTGTTCGCACTCTTGCCGAAGCTCCTGGAACGTGTGGGGACAGGGCCAGGCCCCGGAACCATCACGGGACTCTATACCGTGTTGGTGGACGGAGATGACCTGAATGATCCGATCGCGGATACGGCCCGTTCGATCTTGGACGGCCACATCGTGCTCTCAAGGACATTGGCGGCACGCAATCATTTTCCGGCCATTGATCTCCTGCAGAGTACGAGCCGGGTCATGCGGGATATTGTCGGGCAGTCTCACTATGACGCCGCCCGGCACGCACTCGAGTTGTTGGCTCGGTATCGGCAATCCGAAGACCTCGTCCTGCTGGGGGCGTATAAGCCGGGAATGAACGCCGTCCTCGATAAGGCCGTTCAAGCTCAAGACCCGATCAACGGGTATCTTCGGCAAGCCATTGACCAGCCTGCGAGCTTGGCATCGTCGATACAAGAACTTGAGGCGCTGGCACAGCACACGACATGAGTCTTCATTCCTTACGGAAAGTGCGTGCACAGGCCGTCGAGTCCCTGATGATGGAATTGGCCCAGATTGCGCAGGCAATGGCCGGCAGCGAAGCACGGTATCAGGCCATTGAAATTGAGATTCAGACGGATGCCGAGTCCTATGCGCGACACACCATGCAAGGTCTGACGATAGAAGCCTTGTTGGAATGGCAGGGACGAATGGATGCGGAACGTGCGGCCTTGCAGCAGGTCCGCCATGAGATTGATCAAGCCGCAGCGTCATGGCAGCGTACCAAGGCACGGCTTGTTGAGGCCAGTCAGGAATGTAAGTTGCTTGACCGTGTTGCTGAGAAGCGTCAGGAAGCGGTCCGAGCCGCCGGTCAACGTCAGGAGCAGTTGGCAACGGACGAGGCCGCAAGTCGTCGACCTTCCGCCGGGAGTACACGCGAGACATGAGTCAACGATCCACTCGTACCAAGACCTCTCGCGTCAACTTCAGCGACTATTGGCGTTGGGTCGTGCCGCGGCCGAGGATGAATCGACGCGCGTCGCTCTGGACCATGGCCGGCGGAGTCGTCGGCTCGACGATTCTCTTCTGGGTCATGGTGCAATTGGGACAAGCCTCTTCAGATCCCAAGCAGAAACCGTCTCCGACGCCGCAGAGTTCCGTACAACAAGACGGGCGAACCGGTCTCCCTCAAGGGGAGGATTCTGGGGCCAGTGCCGATGACGGGGCGAAGGCGTTGGCCCCACCGGCCACGCAGGGGCCCTCGATCGATATTCCCCGCGAGGTGCTCGATATGCTGGACCAACGTAAACGCGATCTGGATCGGCGGGAAGAGGCCATTCATCAAAACGAGGAACGGCTGATGATTGTGAGGACCAGGATCGAGGAGTTGCTCGAGCAGAACGAGGCGCTGGAAAAGCGTATTCAGAATGCCCAGGCGAAGGAAGAGCGGCCCACGCCTCAACAGGCCAAGCTCCATGCGGAGAAGGACCGTGTGGCGCAGGAGCAACGGATGCAGCTCGCTAAAATTTTTGAGGCCATGCCGTCGGAAGACGCCGCCGCACGTCTCGAACGGATGCCGGACAGGAGGGCGATCGAAATCCTACGGCTTGTAAAATCAAAAACAGCCGGGGCCATCCTGTCGCAGGTCAAGCCGGACCGAGCCGCAAAGCTCACCGAGCAGTTGTTGGCGCAAATGCCATAGGACTCCAGAGTGCCTGGGCTTCTCCCGCCTAGCCCATGTCCCTCCCTCTTTCCATTAGCCCCCATGGCACTCGACGGTTTGTTCGTGTCCTTGACATTTGCACTCGTTAGACAATTGTAATACGATACACTACTTGAATCAGAGTCCGTAGGGTGTTTCATCGCTAGGAGGTACCTGGTATGCCTCGGAACAGTGTCACTGGCAATCGGTCGTTACGAACATCTCGGTGCTCAGCGGTGGTCTGTGCAATCATGGTGACGCTAGGCCTTATCTCGGAACCGGTATTGGCCGAGCAGAAGGTACCATTCATTGTCACGAGTACACACACACAGCATACGCCCTGGTCGATCGATGAGGGCGAGGTCAAGCCGGCTGGGAAAAGCGGAAGATTTATCGTCAGAGATCGGCACGTCACAGGCACGTTCGCCGGCGACATCAGTGGTGGTTTCACTATCTCCTATGATACCAATGTCCCTCTTGCCACCCAGTCTGGCCCCATCCATGCCCGAATGGTCGCCGGTGTGTATGAGGCGAACATAACCATGGCATCCAGTGTCGGTCCCACGCCGGTGCCCTGTGACCTGCCTGATGGAAAGACCTGTATTGAGACACCGGTCGGCACCTTCGTGCCTGGCTTGTTGCTGAACGGCAGAATGAACTTTCTCAACGGCGCCAAAGGGAAGGGCAATGTGAGCGGGTGGCTGATCGCGATTCTCGACGAAGACGGACACATCACGAGTATTTTGGCCGGTCAGCTCACGATCGTCGGTCAGTGGACGCCATGAATCTGATTGCTTGTGAAGGAGCGGCTGTTCATGCTGACCCGGTACTCCGGCAGAGTGGAGAGTAGACGAGGCTCACTTTTCACGTATTGACCATCCACTGATAGGCTTATAGGATAAGCTTATGGTACGACTCGTCATGGTCGCTCTGTTTTCGGTGATGTGTCTTGGTGTGCCGGCCGCGACGACGGCAGCCGACTCGTTGCACCCCGATCAACTGTTCCAGCAGCCCCTGAGCATCGATCTGCTTCGGTCGTTGCTGAGTCAGGCGCTCGATCGGTTGGACGACCACGTGGAAATTTACAGCAATCTCAGAGAGGGTGATCCGAAAGCCGACCAATCGCGATCTCTCCGGTTCAAGTTCTATCCAGATGGCAAGTCGAAGTCTGATCGGCATCTCAGTGCGGAAGGATGGTTCCGATCCATTCCAGACTCCGGCCAATTAGATTGGCACTTCAGATTCAAGTTGCCTGACGATCAGACAAAGCCGTCTCTTCAACAGTTCGACATGCCGCTCTAAAAAGTTTTGAATCGATCGTTTGTTTCCTTCCGGTCTCTTTTGCCTACTACCCAGTAAAAATTTCCTTTTCCCCTCGTGGTGATTATGAGCCGAATCACAAGCGTTTGATATTTCGGCTTCTTAGGAATCGTCGGCGTGGCATGGGGCTTGTATTCACTCCAGCCGGATTCTCACGAGGACAGTCCGATATGGATTTCATGGTTCCCGATCTGCTTTCGACTGCGGCTCACCCCGCCATGGATGAGGGTGTTCGGGTTACTCGGTCCACTGCGTCTTCTAGTACGTCTGGCACGAGAAAGAGCTTTTCCGCAGTGCTTGAGCGGGTTCGGGGTGAAGAGGGCAGAGCAAACACTCACGAAACCGATAGCACTCGAGCGTCGAACAAGGTGTCGGATCGGTCCGATCTGAAGGAGGCAAAAGGGCTTCACTCGTCGACGTCTCGATCCGAGCGGTCTGACGGAGAAGAGGCGTCTGTCTCAGGCGGTAGAAAAATTCGCGAGGGTCAGGATGAGACCGGAGAAGGTTCGAGTGAGAACCTTGAATCCTCAGTGCGGCAGAGTGATGCCGGATCAGAACCCGAAGGACAAGGGCTGATGTCGATCGTGCCCGCGACTATCTTGCAGGCAGGTGTCCAAGCAACTGCAGGAGAAACTCTCGTGACATACGATGATCCACACGCGTCCGACAGTGAGAAAGGTTCTGCTCCAGAGACCTCACCGGCCCCTGTGGTGAGTGGTGTTCCACCGCAACCCACCGAGAGCCGTTCGTCCGAGAAAAGTACCACTGTGCTACCGATCCAGGTGCCGGAACAGACCGCGCGTGTATCGGGGACTCAGCAAGGCACTGAGTCACCAGCGAAGCAGTCCGCTACACCAGAAGGCAAGAAAGACACAAGAGTCGTGACAACCGATCACCTCTACGCTCAAACTGTGAATCCAACCTCGCCAACCGGCGAAACAGCAATAGCTCCCAATCCGAAGGCGCCTCAGATCGTATCAGCCCATGAGGGGATGCTGTTGCCGGCTGGTCCGTCAGACAGGAATCTGGTCACTCCGGATCAAGGCGGCGACAAATCAGGTGGTCACGCGACCGACAAACAGGCGCCCCTCGTGGCATTGGCTCTGGGAAGTCGGGAGGAGAGTGCGACAACGACGCAAGTGCTCACTCCTCATGGACAACAGCCGGTTATGGATCAGGGGGAGCAGTTCGGTCAGTTGGGGCAGGATCGCAATGATCGACAACAGGGCAATCATGAGACACCAATATTTCAGGGGACGGCCGTCGACCTTCAATCCATGAACGGACGCACAACAGAACAGTATGCGGCCGTTGCGCAAGGCCAGACCGCTTCAGTTCCGACGGCACGTACCCCAAGCCTCTTCGTGCCGCCGGCGCAACCAGCTCACCCGATGACGGATGTTGCTCAGCAGCCAATTGCTTCACTGTTGCGATCGGTGGTGGTGGATGTCGCTCAACCGGATCTGGGACATGTGAACATCCGCGTCGCCATGATGAACGATTCCGTTCACGCTCATTTCTCGACCGATCGGGCCGAGGTCGGACAGTACCTCATGAACGGGCAGGACCGACTTCAAACGACGCTGCAAGCGAATGGACTGGACATGGGGCAATTCCGTGTCGACATCGATCGTCAACATGGCGGGCGTTCATTTCACCAGGGGTTGTCTCAAGAGCAGGGGCAGAGCTGGAATCAAGGATCGCCTAAACTAGGGGAGAAGCAGGTGCAAGGGCGGCCAGATGATGTACGCCGTTCGCTCCAGGGACGATTGAACGTGGTGGCGTAAGACTGAGGAGACTCACATGATCGATGTAGCAGGACTCAGCACGACGGGGACGACATCAGCACCGGAAAAGACAGGGCCTCGGGCATTGGGGCAGGATGATTTTCTCAAGCTTCTTGTGACCCAACTCAAGAACCAAGACCCTTTAAACCCGACCGATAATACGGAATTTGTGTCGCAACTCGCTCAATTCAGTCAGCTGGAGCAGAGCGCGAAACAGGCGCAGCTGCTCCAGCAGAGTCTCGACGCCCAAACGGCGTCCTTACAGTTCACGCTCCTTCCCATGATCGGCCGCACGGTGACGATCGGTCGTCCGCTGGTGCAGCTCGGAGAGGGACCGGCACCGTTCGGCTATACCCTCGAGAAGAATGCGGCCAAGGTTCTTGCCAGTATTCAGGATGAGCAAGGACAAGTCGTCCGGACTCTGGAGTATCGCGATCGACTTGCGGGACCGCACACCGCTCAGTGGGATGGGAAGGACCAGAACGGCGTTCAGATGCCCAAAGGACTGTATCGGTACGTCATTTCTGCAACGGATGCGGAAGGACAGTCGGTGAAGGTAGAGGGACGCGCCACGCTTACGGTATCGGGTGTGCGCATGGAAGACGGGCAGGCGAAGTTGTTAGTCGGAGATTTGTCGATCGATCCATCTGCGATTGTCGAGCTGCGATAACAAAGAGGAGGGTTGCACCGATGGGAATTCTGTCGTCGCTTTTTACGGGCGTCAGCGGGCTGAACGCAAACGGCAATGCGTTATCGGTCGTGGGAAACAATATCGCGAATTTAAGCACGGTCGGGTTCAAATCCAGCCGCTCCGTCTTTGCGGACTTGATCAGTTCGTCACTGGGAGGGGCGGGGGGAGCGATTCAGACCGGTTTAGGGGTCGCGCTCAATGGAGTGCAAGGGAACTTTAGCCAGGGGTCGCTGAGCACGACCAGCAACGCGTTGGACTTGGCGGTGGACGGCAACGGATTTTTTGTTCTCCGTGACACTGTCGGGGCAGCATACTATTCTCGAGCCGGACAGTTTCATCTGGATGCGCAGAACCGCATCGTCGACCCGAGCGGATTTCTACTCCAGGGCTTTCAGGTCAATACGAGCGGGCTCATCACCGCCAGCATCAGTGGTGTGACACTTCCGACGACGACGGCCCCTCCGAATCCGACCAGCACCGTCGATATCGGCGCCAATCTCAATTCGCAATCGACAACCGGTACCTTCTCCCTCGCGGATCCGGCCGGGACGTCTCGGTTTTCGTCGTCGATCACCGTCTATGACTCCGTCGGCAATAGTCATCTCCTCACGAGCTATTTTACGAAAACGGCGGCCAATACCTGGACCTATAACGTCGTGGGAAGCACGAATGAGATCGTCACAGGCAACTACCACGCATCGAACGTGAATACCGCCCTCGGGCTTGTACGGGTGGCCTCCGGCTCCCTGACATTCACGACATCCGGCGCCCTAGATACGGAGAGCGTCGTGACCAGCTATGATAGCGGCACTGCCGGAGGGACAGCCGGGGGCACGGTCGGACAAAGTCAAATCGATTTTGTCGGCGCGACTGCGGACCAGGCCATTACCTTCAATTTCGGTACAAGCGTGACGACCGATGGAGGGAACGGCATGAATCTCACCACCCAATTCGGTGCCGCTTCAGGGTTGGTCCAGCAATCTCAGAACGGGTTCGGTGCGGGAGCGCTTCAGACCTTTTCGGTCGAGACCAACGGGATGATCAATGGGCGATTCTCGAATGGGCAGGTTCGACCGTTGGCCCAGTTGGCATTGGCACGCTTCCCCGATCCGCTGGGTCTTGTACGAACAGGGAAGAACACCTTTGCCGAATCCGGCACCTCCGGACAACCGTTGATCGGAGCCGCGACGTCTGCGGGCCTCGGCAGAGTCCTTGCTAATACGCTTGAGTTATCCAATGTGGATCTTGGAGAGAGTTTTATCGAGATGATCGCTGCGCAACGGGGGTTCCAGGCGAACTCAAGGGTCATCACGACCTCGGATGAAGTTCTTCAGGAGTTGGTCAATTTGAAGCGATAGGTTAATCGGTTTTGGCCTGGGGGGACCATCCTCCCGGGCCATGGACTTGCCGTCATTTCGTCGCAGGGCAATGGATCTACCACTCAAACCCCATCCCTCATCACGTCAGTTTCTTGACGCCGTCAACGGATCGCTTGACGACCGGTGAATCTACGTCTTATCGGGTTGAGCGCTCAGTATGTAAACACGCGCTAGGCGTGTTGATTGGCGTTCGCCTCGATCCATCCCGACTCGTAGGAAAATGGCATATGCATTGCAGTCTCCCCACCTGGCCTATCAGTCATTCGAGGAGGAGTTATGGCAGATGCAGCCGCAGCAGATGAAAAGGCCCCAATAGCGGTTCCCGCACCCTCGTTTCCAGTTAAATTACTCATCATCGTATCGGTCGTGGCGCTCCTCTTTGGCGTCGGGGGGGCAGTCGTGGCCGTCAAGCTATTGGGCGGATCCGATAAGGGCGCAGAGCATACGGACGAGCATAAGACCGAGGCGGCGGCAAAGCCGGAAGCGCAAAGTGGAGCGGCTGGAAAACACGGACAGACGGCTGTTCCGGGGGTCATGTTTGATCTGGATCCATTCATCGTGAATCTTGCCGACGTACCGGAGGTTCGGTATCTGAAGCTTACGGTCAAACTCGAAGTAGAGAGTGAGGCGGTTTCAACTGAGCTATCCGCACGTGTTCCTCAGGTTCGAGACGCGGTGCTGGTTCTGCTCAGCAGTAAGGATGTCAACGCGGTGAGGACGACACAAGGGAAATTTCAACTGCGCGACGAGATTACCCAACGTGTGAACGGCCTCCTGCCTAAGCCGGGCGTGCGTTCAGCCTATTTCACGGATTTTGTCGTTCAGTAAACTCCTGCGCCATGGAAAAAATACTCTCACAGGACGAAATCGATGCGCTCTTGAAGGGAGTGGTGTCGGGAGAGGTCGATACGGCTCCCAAGGACAACGCCGCGCCGGCGAAAGGAGTGGCACAATACGATCTCTTCAATCAAGAGCGGATCATCCGCGGGCGAATGCCCACTATGGAGATGATCAATGATCGGTTCATTCGCCGGCAATCCGTCGTTTGGACCAATCTGTTTCGGGACGCCGTTGATTTCGTCGTCGTGGGAACGCAGGTGATCAAGTTTGGGGAGTTCTTGAAGAAGATTCCTCAACCGTCCTCACTGAACGTGTTTCATATGCTTCCGCTACGCGGCAGCGCCCTCTATGTGATGGATGCCTTTCTGGTCTATCTCATCGTGGACTATTTCTTCGGTGGGAAGGGCCAAACACATGTGAAGCCGGAGGGGCGAGATTTTACACCCGTCCAGCTGCGGGTGATTAAAAAGTTACTGCTTCAGGCCCTGGTTGATTTGGAAAAAGCCTGGCATGCCGTCATACCGGTCAAAGTGGAATATCTGCGATCGGAAAGTAATCCTCAGTTCGCCATGGTCGTGACATCTTCCGAAATCGTCCTGGTCGTTACGCTGCAGGTCGTGCTGGGCGAAACCACGCGTGAGCTCTACATCGTGTATCCCTATGCGATGCTCGAGCCGATCAAAGAAAAGCTGTACTCCGGTCTGGTTTCAGACCAAGTCGATCAGAACGGAGACTGGAATCAACGATTGCGAGAACGATTGCACGACTGTCCGCTCTCTCTCTCTGTCCGTCTGGGAACGGCCGCCGTGACTGTGAAGGACGTCATGAACTTTTCGCCGGGCGATGTGATCCTGCTTGATCAGCGTCCTGGCGATCCGCTTGATTGCTACGTCGAAGGCTACCACAAATTTCAGGGGAGCCCAGGAATTTATAAGGGTAATCACGCGTGCCGTGTCACAAAAGTCATCACCTAGTCTTGAATACACGAAGAGAGTAACCATGGCTGACACCGAATCTACGACATCGACCGATTTCCAAGCCAGCGGGAGTGCTTCCCCGCAGCCCGCTTCGTTTCCGTCCGTTCAAGGCTCCGAAGGAGCAGGGAGTCAGAAGAACATCGATTTCATCTTGGATATTCCCATGAGTGTTGCGGTGTATGTCGGGTCCACCAAGATGGCGATCCGAGACCTCTTGCAGTTGGCTCAGGGGTCCGTCATCGAGCTCGATAAGCTGGCCGGTGAACCGATGGAGGTGATGGTGAACAACAAGTTGGTTGCCCGCGGAGAGGTGGTCGTCGTGAATGAAAAATTCGGCATTCGCCTGACGGACGTGGTGAGTGCAGCGGAGCGAGTCCAGCAACTACGGTAACTGAGTCGAGGGGGAGTTTGTGATCGATCTGTGGGAAAGCTTGATCCGCACCGTCTCCGCGTTGGCGATCGTATTGGTGCTCATGGGTCTCGTCGCCATCGTGGCTCGGCGATTGATGGGGCCCCGTTTAGGGATCGCCGGGGGGCGTCCATTGGTCCAAGTCCTGGCCAGTGGGTACATCGCTCCACGGAAGACGATCAGTCTGGTGGAGGTCGCCGGTGAATATCTGATCGTTGGGGCGACTGCAAACGATTTGGTTCCACTAGGACGAGTCAGCGATTCAACGCACTTGCGTGAAGTGCTCGCACTGACCGGCCAGAAGTCCTCTCCGGAAGGTCCATCGGAACCGGCGGCGGTCTTTTCCTCTTGGCTTCGGCGATTGCCACTCACCTCGGCTGAACAGAACACGAGCAACCATGGCCACTGATCGCGACCGACGCCGACTCGTACTGTGGACCATCGTGGCCGGTGGGATCCTGTTCCTGATCGCATCATCGTCGGAAGCGGTGGCCGGGGGACCGTCCGTCAGTATTGATTTGGGGTCAGGTGGTCCTAAGCAGACGGCCGTGGTCATTCAGATCTTGATTCTCCTGACGGTCCTGTCTTTGGCGCCGGCCCTGTTTATCATGGTCACGTCGTTTACAAGGATCGTCATCGTGTTGTCGTTTCTTCGACAAGCACTTGGGACACAGGCGGTTCCGCCCAATCAGGTCCTGTTGTCATTGGCCTTATTCCTCACGGTGTTCATCATGGCCCCAGTCGGGCAGGCCGTGTACAACAATGCCCTGCAACCGCTGATCGCCGAACAGATCTCGTATGAAGATGCCTGGAAGAAGGGGATTGAGCCGGTACGAGGATTTATGCTGCGGCAGGTGCGGGACAAGGATCTGGAACTGTTCATTCAATTGAGCCGCATGCCGAAGCCGGACCGGGTGGAAGACGTCCCCACTCATGCCATCATTCCGGCGTTCATTCTCAGCGAGCTACGGATCGCATTCCAAATTGGGTTCTTAATCTATATCCCATTTTTGATCGTCGACATGGTGGTGGCGAGCATTTTGATGTCGATGGGTATGATGCTGTTGCCGCCGGTCGTGATCTCCCTCCCGTTCAAGTTGATCCTGTTCGTGCTGGCCGACGGCTGGTATCTGGTCGTCGGCTCGATGGTCCGCAGCTTTCAATAACCGATTCTCCTCCGTGTGCATCGTGTCGCCGGATGCTTCATGAGTCGGCTGACGGAGATGTGAGCGGAGGGAATGTGAAGAGGGACCGAGTATGACGCCGGAGATGGTGACTGAACTGGGCAGGCAAGCACTTGAAACGACGTTATTGGTATCTGCCCCCATTCTGGGGCTCAGTTTGTTCGTCGGTCTGGTGATCAGTGCGTTCCAGGCGATGACCCAACTGAACGAAGCGACGTTGACGTTCGTGCCGAAAGTATTGGCGCTCTTCGGGGCGCTGTTACTGTTTCTTCCGTGGATGTTGAATGTCATGACGACGTTCATGACGAATCTCCTGATCAATATTCCCAACTACGTGCATTAGAAAGCGACGATGGCATTGGCGCAGACTATTCAGGTTCTTCTTCCTGAGTTCCAAACATTCTTGGTCCTCATTTCTCGCATTGGGGGGCTTCTGGCTGCCGTGCCCGTGTTGAGCGGACGCGCGGTCCCTCTGAAAGTCAAAGGCGCGCTGGTCCTGGCCTTAGGCGTGGTGCTGGCTCCATCGGTGCGGCTCCCGGTCGTGCCCTACGATCCCTTTGTTCTCGCGGCGGGACTTGTCAGTGAGATCATGATCGGGTTGGCGATCGGTTTGGCCGTTCGTCTGTTTTTCGGTGCGCTTGAGGTCGCAGGAGAAATGGTCGGAGTACAGATGGGGTTCGGTGTCGTTCAACTCTTGGATCCGGCCACGTCCCGTCAGACTCCCATCCTGGCCCAGTATTTCACATTGTTGGCGTCCCTCGTCTTTCTCTCGCTGAACGGACACATGCTCCTCGTGGCCACGATCGTCTCCAGTTATGACACCATTCCGGCATTCGGCGCGTCGCTCCCGAGTGGGGCGGGGGACGACCTTCTTCGCCTTTGTCAGCATATGTTCATCGTGGGGTTGAGACTCGCGGCACCGGTGCTCATCATCATTCTCATCATCAACATCCTGCTGGCCATTCTCGGACGGGCCGTTACCCAAATTAACGTGTTCGTCCTGAGTTTCCCGATTACCATTGCGGGAGGGTTGGTGGTGCTCGGTTTCTCGATGCCGTTTACGGTTGAATTGCTGGGTCAGGAAATCGAACGGTTACAGTTCACGATCCTCGGACTCATGAAAGCGCTGGGACATGGCTGAAGACAGGGGAAATAAGACAGAACCCGCGACCCCGAAACGCAAGGAGGAGGCCCGTAAACAGGGGCAGGTCGCCGTGAGCCGAGACCTGTCGACGGCAGCCGTCCTAGTCGGAGGGATCGGACTTTTGGCGGCCACGTTGCCGGTCGGCCTCCAGAGAATGACCGAGATGACCCGACAAGGTCTGACGCTCTCGTTTCCCGTGGAGTTTTATAGAGAGATGTCGGTCGATCACGTCTACTCGATCATTATTCAGACGGGCCTGACGGTCTTTTCGTTGAGTCTTCCGATCGTGGTGAGCATTGTGCTGATGGGAAGCGGCGCCTTTCTTGCGCAGACAGGACTCCTCTGGCGATCGACCGCGCTCAAACTCGACTTCAGCCGCATCAATCCCGGGAAAGGGCTCAAGCGCCTCGTCTCATTGCGGTCCGTGATGGAGCTGATCAAAGGGCTGCTCAAAATCGCGATTATTACCGGAGTCGGTCTCTGGATGGCCCGTCACGACATCTTGCGGATTCCGGAATTGATTCAGTTTGAGATGGGGGCGGTCTTGCAAGTCGCAGGGAGTCTCGCGTTCAAGATTGGATTGGCCGTATCGGGAGCGATCACCGGTCTGGCCGTGCTCGACTACTTCTATCAACGGTACGAATGGGAACGAAGTCTCCGGATGTCGAAGGAGGAGATCAAAGAAGAACACAAGGCAGCGGAAGGCGACCCTCTCATCAAGAGTCGAGTCAGAACGGCGCAGCGAGAACTCATGAAGAAGCGCATGTTGGCTGCCGTCAAGACTGCGGACGTCGTGATCACCAACCCCACGCACCTGGCGGTGGCGCTGAAGTATGACACAGCCACGATGGCCGCTCCGGTGGTTGTCGCCAAGGGCGCAGGNNTTGATCGCGGAACGAATCCGTGAGTTGGCACGGCACCATAGCGTGCCGGTTGTGGAAAACAAGTTCGTCGCGAGAACGCTGTTCAAACTCGTCGACATCGGCAAAGAAATTCCCAATGATCTCTATCGCGCGGTGGCAGAAATCCTGGCGTTTGTGTATCGCGCAAGGGGCATCACGGCGTAGTCGGTTGTAATCTCGGAGCATCATGGCAGCAGCAGCGGAACCAGCGGGTCCCACACCACTGATCAAGCATCCGGACATCGTCATGTCCGTGGGTGTCGTCGCCATTATCATGGTGATGCTGCTCCCGTTGCCACGGTTTGTGCTCGATTTGTTGCTGAGTTTCGACATTACTCTCTCAGTCATCATCTTGTTGGTCGGGCTGCAGGTACGCCGCCCGATCGAATTCTCCGTGTTTCCGTCCATTCTCTTGATCATTACCCTGTTTCGACTGTCGCTCAATATTGCGTCGACGCGACTCATTCTGTTGCATGGCAACGAAGGGGCTGGAGCTGCCGGGGAAGTGATACGCGCATTCGGCAATTTCATCGTCGGAGGAAACTATACGGTCGGTCTGGTGGTCTTTACCATTCTTGTCATCATCAATTTTGTGGTGGTGACCAAGGGCGCAGGACGTGTGGCGGAGGTTGCGGCACGCTTTACCTTGGACGCGATGCCCGGCAAGCAGATGAGCATTGATGCGGATCTCAATGCCGGTCTGATCAATGAAACCGATGCGCGTCGCCGCAGGCGGGAGATTACAGAAGAAGCGGATTTTTACGGGGCGATGGACGGTGCCAGTAAGTTTGTTCGAGGAGATGCCATTGCGGCCGTGATCATCATCCTGGTCAACATCATTGGTGGATTGGCGATCGGTATTCTCCAACAGGGGATGAGTCCGGGACTCGCGGCTCAGACCTATACGGTCCTGACCGTCGGTGAAGGGTTGGTGGCACAGATTCCAGCCCTGATCGTTTCGACTGCAGCCGGTATCGTCGTAACCCGCGCTGCCTCGGAAACAAATTTGGGCGGGGAAATGACCAAACAGCTGCTGATGTCCTCCAAGCCGGTGGGGGTCGCGGCGGGAATTCTCCTGGCGCTTGGATTAGTCCCGGGACTTCCACATCTGGCGTTTCTGGTGTTAGGCAGCGGAGTGGCCTGGATGGCCTACCATCTTCACCAACAGGAACAGCTTGGAACAACCACGCCGCCGCCTCCTACTGCTCCGAAGGCCGAAGACGCGCCGACGCGTGTGACTCCGTTGGATCTCATGGAAGTGCAAGTGGGGTATGGATTGATCGGCCTTGTGGAGGGCACGCAAGGCACGGCACTCCTTGACCGCATCAAAGCCCTTCGGCGGCAGTTTGCGGAATCGATGGGATTTGTGGTTCCGCCCATCCATATCCGTGACAACCTCCAGTTGCGGCCGAACGAATATGCCATCATTTTGAAGGGTGTGGAGGTGGCCAAAGCGGACGTCCTGCCGGGCCATCTGTTGGCGATCGACCCCGGTACCGGCCAGCGAGGACTCGTGCAGGGTATTGCGACCAAAGAACCCGCCTTCGGTCTGCCGGCTTTGTGGATTCCTGAAGATGCCAGGGAACAGGCGCAAATTGCCGGCTATACCGTGGTTGATGCGAGTTCCGCAATCGCGACCCATCTTTCCGAGTTGGTCAAGCGATATGGTCATGAATTGTTAGGACGGCAGGAGGTGCAAGCGCTTCTGGATGAAGTTGGCAAGTCGCATCCAAAGCTGGTTGAGGAACTGATCCCGACGATGTTACCGCTGGGCACCGTGGTCCGCGTACTTGGCAACCTCCTCAAGGAAGGCATTCCCATTCGTGACTTACGATCGATCCTTGAGGGGATCTCGGATCAGGCTACGAATACGAAGGACCCCGAGGTGCTGACGGAGTATGCACGGCAGGCCTTGGCGAGAACCATCACCAAACAGTACCAGACGTCCGACGGGAGCCTGCAAGTGATCACCTTAGATCCACGATTGGATCGGTCGCTGGCCGATCAAGTCGCGGCCCTGCCGCCTGGCGCCTCATTGAATCTCGATCCCACACTGTCTCATAAACTCCTCACGGGCTTGAAGCAAGCGGCCGAACGGGTTGCCGCTCGCGGGCAGCAGCCGATCGTGCTCTGTTCACAGGTCGTCCGGCGGCATCTTCGTCGGCACAGTGATCGCATTCTTCATTCGGTCCCTGTCATGGGATTCAACGAAGTCGATTCGTTTGTCCGCTTGCAGTCTCTTGATACGGTTCGGATCGATTTTGAATTGGCGCAATCATCCTAGGGGTAGTCATGAAGGTTAAGACATTTCATGCCCTCACCATGCAGGATGCCCTGCGGGCCATTAAGGAAGAACTGGGGCCTGAGGCCATTATTTTGTCCTCCAAAGAGGTGCGTGAGGGAGGACGGCTCCTGCGTGCCTTTAATCGCCCAGTCCTAGAAGTGATGGCGGCATCCGATCAGGATGTCCCCCAGACTTCGCGGATCGGAGGACTTGCTCAGCAGTCCGATGGGCAGGGGAACCCATCAAGTGCGAAGGCGTTATCGCCGAATCCCGTGAATACGTTCCAACAGACGTTGCGGGGACTGCTCGGTCCGAATCAGGAACCGGTCGCCTCACGTGGTGAAACACGAGAGACGTCGTTGAAGCCAGCCATGGCGGCGGCGAAGCAGAACCGGCTCCGACATTGGCGGACGGCGTGCGATGAATTGAGTCGTTTGCTGCAAGACTTGTCGCGGGACGAAGGGCAGTCGACAGCAAATCGGTCAGTGACTCATCTTGCACCGCTGCGCCGCTCGCTGTTGGAGCAGGGGATGAATCCATCCACGATCGAGATGCTCTTGCACGAGGTACTGAAGATTACTGCCGTGGCAGACGTGCCTGCTGATCGGTCGGTGACAGGTGTGCTTCAACAGGAAATTGCCCGGCGTGTATGCACCACCGGACCCGTACCGTACGGAGACGGGCGTCCTGCCGTTGGCCTCCTCATCGGACCGAGCGGGGCTGGGAAGACATCGGCTGTGGCCAAGCTCGCCGCCTACTATCGTCTGGAGCATCGGAAGTCTGTCGCCATCATTACGTTTGATACGTATCGAGAAACTGCTGTTGAGCAGCTACGGCGATTTGCCAAGATCGTCGGGGTGCCTTTTGCCTGCGCGCTGTCGGCTCGACAGGTCCAGGAAGGACTTCGTCGTCACGCGCAGATGGACCTGGTCCTGATCGATATGCCGGGGGTTGGACCAGATGCGCTCGTGCTGGCGAGAGACCTGCGTCGTCTGCTGAAGAACGACACGATGACGACACACCTCGTTCTTCCAGCATCGATCAGAGAGCAAGAGGCCTGTCGGATCACGCGTCGCCTGGCAGATCTGCCGAAGCTCTGCTTGTTCTTTACGAAACTGGATGAGGCGGAGTGTGTGGGAACAATCTTCGAAGTGATGCACGCGACTGGTGTACCGCTGTCGTACTGGAGCACTGGGCGGCGGGTTCCAGGTGACATAGAGGTCGTCTCACCAGAACACCTGGCAGCCCGCCTGGGGACACTCGGTCCGGTGGAAGGTCAGGAGCGGATCGGTCATTGGAAGCAGTCAGCGGATGCACTCTCCGCATTGACAGAGATGGGAATTCACCACGGATAACTTGGTTGGAGGTCATGCTATGCAGCTGAGAACCAGACGGTCGGCCCTTATCTCGGATCACATCATTCCCGGCAGAGAGTCGTCCACCCAGGTGATCGCCGTGTCCAGCGGAAAAGGGGGAGTCGGGAAGACGAACGTCGTGGCGAATGTGGCCATCGCGCTCACCAAGCTCGGCAAACGGGTGCTGATTCTGGACGCCGATTTCAGTCTGGGTAATCTCGACATCCTGCTCGGGCTGATCCCACAACACACGATCGAGGATGTGCTGGCGGGGACGCATACGCTGGACCAGATCGTGCTCAAAGGCCCTGCAGGCGTCTCTGTGCTCCCGGCAAGCTCCGGGGTGCCGCATCTGACGACCCTGACGGAGTCCCAACAGCTTGTGATCCAAGAGCAGCTGGAACAGCTCACTGGCGAGATGGACGTGCTTTTGATCGACACCGGCGCAGGTATCTCCCCGAGTGTGACATTTTTTGCCGCTTCGGCCGACGAGACGATCGTAGTGGTCTCACCGGAACCAACGTCGCTGACCGACGCCTATGCGCTGATCAAGGTGCTGGCGCGCCAGTATCGAGAACACCGTTTCAAAATATTGGTGAATCAAGCCAAGAGTCCTCGGGAAGCATCCGAGGTGTTTGGAAAACTCGATGTGGCGGTGGATCGATTTCTGCATGTGGCCATCGAATTGGTCGGAGCCATTCCCTATGACGACTATGTCCCTATGGCGGTGATGCGGCAGAAGGCGGTCTTGGAGGTGTTTCCCGATGCCCCGGCTTCTCACGCCTTCAGAAAGCTCGCGCAGCAGATCATCCAGTGGCCGAAGCCGGATCTTCCGAAGAGTTCTGTGCAATTAATCTGGCAACGGTCAACGATCCATGCCGGTCACTAACACGAGGATAGACAAGATCTATTATGAGTAAGGCAGCGTTACCACACGAGCGGAAATCATTTTCAGCGCAAGGGGCCAGGCGAGAAGAACTGATCAAAGAGTTCGCTCACGTGATTCGTGCGATGGCGCACCGGTTGGCCTTTCGGCTTCCAGCGTATTTGGACGCTGAAGATCTGATCTCAGTCGGCACCATCGGACTGATGGATGCCATGAACAAGTATGACCCGACAAGGGAGGCAAAGTTCAAGACGTACGCGGAGTTTCGTATTCGAGGAGCCATGTTGGATGAGATCCGCGCGATGGATTGGATTCCACGGTCGGTCCATGAACGAATCGGCTTACTCCAAAAGACCCATATGATGCTGATGAGCCGATTCGGTCGACCGCCTCAGGATGAAGAGGTCGCGGCTGAGTTGAAAATGTCGCTGGAAGAGCTCGACGAGTTCATTACACGGGCTCGGGGAGCGGTGATGATCAGTGTGGACGATTTAAGTCTGCATGAGCCGGACGGCCACAAAGTAGTGAAGATGCTGGCCGATACGCATACGCCCGATCCGCTGTCGTCCTTAGTCAATGAGCGAGAACGCGAATCGGTCGCCTCCGCCATCCAATCGTTGCCTGAAAAGGAACGGCTTGTTTTGACGCTCTATTACTACGAGGAACTCACCATGAAGGAAATCGGAGAGCTGTTGAAAGTGACTGAGTCGCGAGTCTGTCAAATCCATACTAAGGCCATTATCCGACTGAAAGCACACTTGGAAGCGACGAGCTAAGCCGGTCATGTTCTCTCCGGTCCCGGCTCGTGATGAGACCTGTTGTGATACGATGGATCGACACGATGCGAGTTCCCTTTGGTTCCGGTGGGGACATGCGGACATGTTTTAGAATGTCAGCGTGAAGAGCCTGCTCACGAGCTTCAACAGTAGCGATCTTGCCTGACCATTTCACGAGTGCATGGTCATCGTTAAGTATCCCTCAAGCAGTCTGCGATCAGCGCATGATCCGTACAGACCGTGGGCTTCGGCTTCACACGGTCATGGCGTGATCTGATGAGGGGGTGCCCGATCAAGATGCTGCTCATCATTGAGCTATCTTCCCTGTCACCGGTAGGAAAAATTTTCACCCTGCTGGGTAGATTCCATCCTACGGTGATGTTTCGGTGAGTGGCTCTCGTAAGGTGTCCCACCTCTGAAGATGCCTATATGCCTGAATTTCGCTGGTTTTGAATCCCGCCTTACGAAAATGCTGCACGGAGTAACTTGGCACAAGGGTTGCTGTCTATCTCTTGGAATCGTGAAGGAGCTCAACCTATGAATCGAGGAATCTATCCCATCTTGTCCGGCGCGCTGGCCCACGAGCGGCGGATGCAAGTTTTTGCCAATAACATGGCGAATGTCAATACCGCCGGTTTCAAGCAGGACGAACAGGCCTTCAAATCCATCTTCCCACGCTACCAGGCGGTCATTCCGACGGTCAGTCATACAGCGGGATTGGCGCAGCAGATTATGGCTCGACCCTTTGGGGCAACCGAACGCGCTTTTGTTGCGCCGCATACGATGAAGACGACGTTCGAAGCGGGTCGTATCCGGTTGACCGGTAATCCGCTGGATCTCGCGATTCAGGGGCGAGGGTTTTTTGAAGTCCAAACGCCTCAGGGAGTTCGGTACACACGTAACGGTATGCTGTCGCTGGATAATCAACGACGATTAGTGAATGGACTGGGCTATCCGGTCATGGGCACAAAGGGAGAGATCAAGATTCCGGCCGGCAAACTGGAGATCTCAGGGCAAGGCGACATACGGGTGGATGATAAGCCAGTCGCGACAATCAAAATTATGGATTTTGACGACGATGCAATGCCGGTCAAGTCCGCTGAGGGGCTGTTTGCGTCCGATAAAGGCAAACCCGTCAAGAACCCGCAGTTGCAGGCCGGGCATATCGAAGAATCGAACGTGAGTTCAATCGGTGAGATGGTGAAGATGATTCAGGGTATGCGCAACTATGAATCGTCGCAGAAGCTGATTCAGACGCTCGATCGCATGGCCGAGGTGGCGATTCAAGACATCGGCCGCGTGACGTAACACCTGTGAGTTTCATGTTTCGTGTTTTGGGTTTCGAGTAAGGACCACTCTTGAAACTTGAAACTCGAAACTTGTGACCGAAAGCCGGGTGAAGTAATGAGGACCGAGGAGGGGTGAGATGATCAGAGCCATGTGGACCGCAGCGACGGGCATGACCGCACAGCAGATCAATGTCGACACCATCGCGCACAACCTTGCCAACGTCAACACGAACTCCTTTAAGCGAAGCCGTGCGGAGTTTGCTGATTTGGTCTATCAAATCCAACGGCTTCCAGGCACGAATGCATCAAACGTCGGGGTCTTCCCCGTTGGCATCCAGGTTGGGACTGGGGTACGTCCCACGACCGTAGCGAAAGAGTGGTTGCAAGGAAACATGCGCCAAACGAATAACGAGACGGATCTGGCGATCGATGGCAACGGTTTCTTTCAAGTGTCACGTCCTGACGGCACCATCATGTATACCAGGAACGGCTCGTTCAAACGGGATAACGTCGGGAATCTTGTGACCGGCGACGGCGATCTTCTGAATCCGGTCATCACGATTCCGTCCGGTGCGCTCAAGGTCGATATCGGTCAGGACGGTACCGTCTCGGTCTTGCTCCCCGGTGTGACCCAAGCGTCACAAGTCGGCCAGATTCAGCTCACACGGTTCGACAACCCTTCAGGCTTGGTCGCCATGGGGAACAATCTGTTCATCGACAGCTTTGCGTCGGGCCCTCCCACACAAGGAACCGGAGGCTTTACGACCGGGTTCGGCACGATTCAACAGGGATTTTTGGAAAGTTCCAACGTCAACCTGGCCGAGGAAATGGTCAATATGATCATCGCTCAGCGGAGTTACGAGATCAACTCCAAGACTATCCAGGCCTCTGATGAGATGATGGCTATTGCCAACAATCTGCGCCGATAGGGGGTAGCATGGTGAGGATCTTCATCGTTCTGCTGATGTTGTGGGAAGGGTTGTTGTTCTCCCTGCCTGTGACATCAGCCGGGACACGCCACGATGCTCGCACGATCGCCATGGTGCCGGCAGGGCAGGGGCCTCGATCGGCTGAGAAGGATTTCGAGCGAATACCGCCTCGTGAGTTGAACGTTGAATCGCTGCAAGGAGCCATCCAACGGTACTTGGAGCATTCATGGGCCGAGAAAGTCAAGACGATCTCTGTGACAGTGTTAGATCCTTCCGAGGCGATTCCGATGCCGGCCGGCCTCGCCGAGTTTCAAGTGCTTCCCACTGGTACGGATGACGGCCTTGGGAGACGGTTGTTTCACGTCGTGGTCGCCGTGAATGGGAAACCATGGAAAACCCTGCCGGTGTTGGCGGATGTGTCGGCGATGATCGACGCCATTGTTCCGACTCGACTGTTGAGATCGGAGGAGATCATTGATGGGGGCGATCTCAAGACGGTGCGCATTCGTATTCATCAGGTGAACCATCCCTATCTCACGAATCGAGATGAGGTCATAGGCAAGAGCGCGGCTCGACCTCTCCCGCCGGATACGCCGTTGCGTCCAGCCTTTGTGAAGGCCCCCTTGCTGGTCAAAAAGGGTGACCGAGTCTTGATCGAGGCGCGCCGCGGGGGCCTCTCGATTCATGCCTATGGGATTACGAAGGCCAGCGGGCAGCTTGGGCAGACCATCATGGTCGCCAATCTGGATTCAGGGAGAGAACTCCGAGCAAAAGTCGTTGCCCACAATCTTGTTCAGGTGGAGTTCTAACGAAATCGTGAATGCACCCATTGTGGATGTCACATCGGACGCTTGTCGCGCACTGCTCGGGTGTGGTGTCGCGCTCATGCTGTTGTATGGTTGTTCGACTCCCCCCAGCGTGTCGAGTAAGCTGACGGTTCCACCCTTACCTCCGCCCAAGACCACTGGGTCGCTTTGGCAGGAAGAAAACGGGCGTGCCTATCTGTATGAAGATATGCGGGCCATGCGGATCGGTGACATTCTCACCGTCAAAATTGCCGAGAAACACAAGGGATCCAAGTCGGCCGACACGGCTGCTCAACGAGAGTCGACCATCAAGAACAGTCTGATCGGGAGCGCGATGGGCTATATCGGTATTCCGGGGATACGCTTCAGTGACGAAACGCGACGTGGGCTGGGGATCGATGCCAGCGCCAACAACAAATTTGATGGGAAAGGCGCCACGAACCGTGAAGGGACTCTCACCGGCACCATCTCGGCTATTGTAACGGAGGTGTTGCCGAACGGTGATTTGCGCGTCGAAGGACGTCGCGAGGTCACTGTCAACAGCGAAAAGCAGTTGATGACCATCGGGGGTATCGTGCGACGTGTGGATGTCGATACGAAGAACACCGTGTCCTCGACTGCCATCGCAGATGCCAAAATCGAATATTCCGGTCTTGGGGTGTTGGACGATGTGCAGAGGCCGGGATGGTTCATACGCATTCTCGATTGGGTCTATCCGTTTTGATGAAGGGACCTGCTATGGCCGGACCGTTGAGACGCAAGGCGGGTCGGAAAGTCGTGCCCATCCGGCGTACGTTGAGCCCTCACAGTCTTCACATGATGGTGCAGAGTGGAGTGGTTCGACGGGCAGATTTCGGTTTTCTCCCGGCTGTGTATCGCACACGATTCTCCCGGCTTGAATCGGAAGCGAGTGGTTCCACACATGACACCTCGTCGGAGCAGAGCTGGCTGACGCGAGGTATTCTGGGACGAACATTGCAGTCCCTTGTTCTAAAACGTTCATAAACAGGATGGGGCACCGACGTATGCGCTTACGAATCGCACCATTGATCAGTTCGCTCGTATTCGCACATGCCGTGTTCGCTCCGATGAATGCCGATGCTGTGCGGATTAAGGATATCGGAGTTATTGAGGGTGTGCGAGAAAACCAGCTGATCGGCTATGGCTTGGTCGTCGGCCTGGACAGTACCGGTGACCGGGTGATCGGCGGGCAGTTCACCATCCAAGCGATGATGTCCATGTTGAACAAGATGGGCGTCAATCTGGTCATTGATCCCATTCAGCTCCTCACCAGAAACATCGCATCTGTGATGGTGACGGCAAAACTTCCTCCGTTTTCAAAGCCGGGCATGACCCTGGATGCGGTGGTATCGTCGATGGCGAATGCCAAGAGTCTGCAGGGCGGGACGCTATTGCTCACCCCCCTCAAGGCGGCGAACCAACAAGTATTTGCGGTCGCACAGGGACCGGTATCAATCGGAGGGTTTTTAGGTGGGACCGGAGGTGCCGGCGGGGCGACCGTGGCAAAGAATCATCAGGCCGCCGGCGTCGTTCCCAGCGGAGCCATTATTGAAAAGGAACTGCTGGTCAACATTGACTCGTGGGAAACCGTATCCGTGCTTCTCCGGCACCCCGACTTTACCACCGCCATCCACACGGCGGAGGCGATTGAAGGCACCTTTGGGAAAGGAAGTGCGGTTGCCGTCAATGCCGGATATGTCAGAGCGACGATCCCCGTCGCCTTTCAGGGACGGGTCGTCGAGTATATTGCCTCGATCGAGGGGCTCGACGTGACGGTAGATGCGGTGGCCAAAGTTGTCGTGAACGAACGGACCGGAACGGTTGTTCTTGGCGAACACGTTCGAATTTCAACCTGTGCCATCTCCCACGGCAATCTGACGATTTCAGTCAAGAATACATTGAATGTGTCCCAGCCCTCGGCACCGGTAGTTGGGAATGCTGCCGGGCAAACTACTGTGACTCCGGATGTCCAGACCGAAGTCAAAGAGCAGGAATCCCGGCTGATCGTTGTTGATGAGACGGTGACCTTGGGAGAGGTCGTGCAGGCACTCAACGCAGTAGGGGTCACCCCTCGGGATCTCGTGGCTATTCTCTCAGCGCTGAAATCGGCTGGAGCACTTCAAGCTAATCTTGAGATTATATAGGTATCTATATGAACAATATAATAAGTATAGAGACTGAAAAGAATATGGTGGTGATGACGTCACCATTATATGCTGATCCTGAATCACGCCTCGCGTCCGGTCTCACGGTAAATCACCCTAATCCATTGACATTTAAGGAGATTGCCAGCGATCGCCAGAAGATGATTGAGGTTGGACAGCAGTTCGAGGCTTATTTTATCTCGTATTTACTCAAGGTGATGAGAGATACGGTTCCCGAGGGAGCGATTGCAAATAAGCAAGGGGCGTATTTTTATTCGTTTTATGACGAGGAGATCGGACGACGAGCGGCTGAATCGGGAGGAATCGGCATTGCCCAGATGGTCCAAGACCATGCAGAAAAATCTTTTTCAGCCCTCCCCCCAGCAGAACGCTCAAGTTTTCCTGTGAGGAGCCGATAAGAAACTCGACGGGGGTAAAGGTCACTGATCGTTCAGGATAGTCGTTGGCGGCTGAGGGAGTCGGCGGAAGGAGTAGGCACATGCAGATTTCAGGTCATGGAAAAGTTGACCATCTCGCAAAGGTGTTGCTTGGGGTGCATGAAGCTGAGAACTCAGGTGCTCGGCAGGCGCCGGTCCAAGCGAAGGTGGGTAAGGATGAGGTTCAGATCTCGGCTCAAGCAAAGGAATTGCAACGGATTCGAGAGTTAGTCAATCAACCGGATGCTGCACGAGCGGAACATGTCGAGCGCATCAAACGTGCCCTGGATACCGGCACCTACGATATCAGCGGTCGTGCAGTGGGAGATGCTCTGATTAAACAGGTTCTGACCGACGCCATACTCTAGGCGGCGGAGGCGTGATCTCTGCAAACGGGCGCTCGATCTCGTCCATGGATGGGCAGGTTTTCGATCGTGAATGCCTCAATTTCTCTCGACCAATTGACTCAGGTGCTCGACCGCGAGTCAGATCAGTGTGATCGCTTAGCACACAACATCGTTCATGAACGAGACGCCATCAAGCGGATGGCGCTCAGCGAATTCCTCTCGATCAACCAGTCCCGCATCGCAATCCTTGAATCCCTGCATCAGCTGAAAAGTGAGCGGGATACGCTGCTGGATCACTTTGCACAGGCCTATCATATGCCACCATCAAGTCGAACGGTGCCTGATATTCTGCAGCGGGCTGAAGGCCCACAGGCCCGGACGATTCTCCGGCAGTATGAGGAACTTGCAGAAAAGGTCCGTGCAGTCAAACAGGATATCGCCGTTAATCAGGTGCTGATTAACAATGTTCAGTCGTTTCTCCTTCGGGCAATGGAAGTCCACCGCCAGTCGTTGCCCGCCGGTGACCTGTATTCAGAATCCGGTGGGCGACAGCAGCACAGCATGCCGGCGGCCGTGATCAGGCGGCAGGGGTGACGATCGATGGGCATCAATGCACTGATCGATATCGCAAAGACCGCCCTCTTCACAGCGCAACAGGCGTTGACCGTGACGGGCCACAATATCGGCAATGTGAACACTCCTGGTTTCTCCAGACAGCAAGTCATTCTGACTGAAGAGCGTCCGGTCGACGGAAGTCCGGGGCAAGCCGGTACCGGCGTGAAGATCGCCGAAATCCGCCGGGCCGTGGATGTCTTTCTTAATCGAGAGGTGAGAGAGTCCCACGAGGACCTGGGGCAGTTCACCGTCGTGCGGGACGAGTTGAGTCGGCTTGAGAGTCTCTTCGGAGACGCTCGAGGTCACGGCTTGTCGGGAAAACTCAATGATTTTTTCAAAGCGCTTCAGGATGCGACCACCACTCCGTCACAAGTCACGTCTCGTTCGGTGGTGTTGGGAAGAGCCGCGACACTCGCTGGATCGTTCCATCAGATCAATGCCGACTTGGTCGAAACCAGACGGGCGATCGATGTGCAAGTCGGGGTGACGATCAAGGAGATCAATACCCTGACGGAAAAGATTGCCGAGTTCAATACCCAAATCAAGTCTGCCGAAGTGAGCGGCCAAAACGCCAACGATCTCCGTGATCAACGTGATCTCGCAGTGAATGAGCTGGCCACAAGAGTCGAAGTATTTACGCTTGATCGTTCGGACGGTACCGTGTCGGTGTTTACCGCTCGTGGTCTTGTATTGGTTGATCAGGAAACGACACGCAAGATGATTGGGGTTGAATCGCCAGACAACCAAGGTCTTCTAGAGATCGGGTATGATATTGGTGGTACTCAGCCGGCTATCGTGAGTGATTTGATTTCCACCGGACGCCTTCGGGGCCTCCTCGACGTTCGGGACGGATCGATTCCCGATGTTCAACGCGGAATCGACGCGTTGGCAGGATCACTTGTGAATGAAGTCAATCGCCTGCACCGCGTGGGGTATGGACTCGACGGATCCACCGGAAACGACTTCTTCTCTGGTCTCTCCGTCACGACCCAGGCCCCTTCGACAAACACGGGCTCCAGTTCGATCGGCAATGGGGCCGTGACGGCGCCAAGCCTTCTGACCTTTCATGACTACGAGATTCGGTTTAGCGGCGCAAATAGTTATGCGATCGTCGATTCGACGACGGGGGGCGGGATCAGGGGAAGTTACACCGGAACGGCTCTTACTCCTCCGACCGTGGATGCCCCATTCAATATCGTCTCTGGAGTCAATGACACGTTGGTTGTGTCGGTCGATGGAACCACGTCAGGAACCATTACACTGTCCGGTGCGGGGTCTCCTGGACTGCCATATAGCTCGGGTGCGGCGCTGGCGACTGAACTGGAGAGCAAGATCAACGCCGACTCGACACTCGCGACAGCCGGACGGCGGGTCGCAGTCAGCTTTGACAGCACGACGAATCGGTTGGTACTTCGATCCAATACCACCGGCGGTACGAGTGCTGTCGACGTGACAGGGGGGACCGCAAGGGCTGGTCTCGGACTATCTGGAGGAACCAGCACCGCGGCATCCGGTACCTATGGCAGTCCGCAAACATTTCATGTCGACGGCATTGCGGTGACAGTCTCGGGGGTGCCGGCCGCCAACGATGTCTTGGCCTTCAACTCGCGTGACAACGCTGCGAGGGACTTCGCTGTGGCCCTGTCGGATCCGTCAAAGCTCGCGCTCTCGTCGACGCGGGCCGGTGTTCCCGGGAACAACCAGAACGGCCTGAATCTGGTCGCGCTCCAATCCACAGCCATCGCCAGTCTCGATAATACGACGCTGCTCGACTCCTACCGCAAGACGACGACGGATTTGGGCGTTGCGTCGCAGGTCGCAGGGCAACGTCTCAATACAGAAGAAGTCCGTCATGAGCAGCTTCAAAATTTTCATGCTCAGGTGTCCGGCGTCTCGCTCGATGAAGAGCTGGTCAATCTGCTCAAGTATCAACGCGCGTTTGAAGCCGCTTCGCGCATGATCGTTGCGGCGGATGAAATGATGTCAACGTTGATTTCGCTCAAGCGATAGACGGAGAACTACACCATGCGTGTGACTGAACAACAAGTCTTTGGATTTCTCGTCAACAATTATCAACGGTCTCGTTCGCGCGCCCTGAGATTGCAGGAGCATCTGGCCACCGGCAAGCAGGTGCTGCAGCCGTCTGACGACCCCGGGCGATTCCATCGGATCGTCGGAGAAAAAACGACGTTGGAAAAGGTTGACCAGCGTCTTCGAAACGTCTCGACCGCGACGGTGCGACTGGACTTAGCGGATACCGCGCTCCAGGGCACCACGTCCACACTCTCTCGCATCCGACAATTGGCGGTTCAGTTTGCATCGGATACCAATGGTGCCTCAGAGCGAGCCGTCGGTGGGCAGGAAGTTCGAGCCTTGCTCCAGCACCTGCTGCAATTGGGGAATGCCGAATACGATGAGAACCAACCGGTATTTGGAGGGACAAGTCGCCATGGATTTGCCGCGGGGTTGGGGCTGTCGACGCCTGTGACCCTGACCAATGCTGCCACAGATACGTTGACGGTCAAAGTGGACGGGGTGACTTCCGGCACGATCGATCTGACCGGAAGCACCGAGACGCTGACCGGGGCCGAGCTAGCCGCCCGTGTCCAGAGCCGGATCAACGCGGATTCTACCTTAGCGGCGGCAGGCAAGAGCGTGTCTGTGACGTATGAGAATACGCGTCTGGTCATCATCTCGCAGTCTGAAGGGTCAAACTCGATGGTGGAGGTCTTCGGTGGATCGGCACGCACGCTGCTTGGATTCAATGGAGGCAGTGCGGGCAATGGCAGTGCGACGTTTGCGGCGACGGTCGCGACACACGCGGCTTCGACCAACAGTGGGGGCGCTGTGATCTCTCAGGGGCAAGTGCTGAGCCCAAGTACGACCTCGTACGATAATTACGCCGTTCGATTTACGGGACCGACGACGTTTGATGTGCTGAACATTTCGGCACCAGTCGCGGTCACCGCGCAGTCCGCAAATGTAGGTCGGGTAGGCGCATCCGATGCCGGTATTGTCGACCCCCAACGGATCACGCTCGACACGTACGAAATCCAGTTTACATCGGCATCCCAGTATTCCGTCAGAAATACGACCACCGGCACGACGCTCTCAAGCGGGAATGCCTATGTGTCTGGCAGTGCCATCGAATTCGATGGACTTCGTGTGGTGCTGTCAAACGGACCACCAGGTGTGCCTAGCGTCGGAGATCGATTCACTGTGGCCGTAGCCCCAACGACGGTACTGGCGAATCAGGCCTACACCTCGGGTGCCGCGATCAACGTCGATGGAATTCGGCTGCAGATCAGCGATGGGACGGGGACTCCTGCTGCGGGAGATTTGTTTCATGTCGTGCGTCAGTCACAGTACACGGGAGACTCTGCGAGTCCGGAGATTGAAGTCGCTGATGGGCAAGTCATTGCCACCACGGTTTCCGGTGGACAGATCTTTAGCGGTCCCTCCGTGAACGTATTTGATGCGGTACAAGGGCTGCTGTCCGCGTTGCGTGGGAACTTCAAAGCCGGAATTGTTGAGAGCTTAGGTGAGTTGGACCGAGCTCTCAGTCAGGTGTCTGCCGCGCAGGGAGAGGTTGGTGCGTTAACGAACCGCTTGGAGTCTACCGCTTCTGCGTTGGATCAAGCCAAAGAACTCGCGACCAACACGTTGTCGTCATTCGAGGATATTGATCTGGCAAAGACGATCTCTGACCTAACGTTGCAGGAGTACGCGATCCAAGCGGCAGGTGCCACGCTGGGTCGGATCTTCGACAACACGCTCCTCAAATATCTGCGTTAGAACTGCCTCTCAAGTTTGTTCGTGGCATGGCCGATAGTCCTGTGAAGGACTGTTTGGCCAGGGAAGGCAGGTATGCTGGTACTGACCCGTCGCTGCGGAGAGAGTGTCACGATCGGACCCGATATCAGGGTCGTCGTCCTTGGCGTGAGAAGCGGCCAAGTTCGACTGGGGATAGAAGCTCCTTCCGCCGTTGCCGTTCATCGAGAAGAGGTGTACGCGAGGATTCAGGAAGAGAATCGATTGGCTGCCAAAACCCAAGCGGTTCCCCTCGATGCCTTTCGCCGACTGATTCCGGCGAAACGCCGGACGGCCTCATGAGGATGTCGAGATGAAGTGCAGATCGACTCGATTTGGCTCATTCGAAGTTCCTGATGACCGGATTGTACGGTTTCCATCCGGTTTACTTGGTTTCCCAGAGTCACGGCAGTATGTCATCCTGGATCACGATTCCGAGGCACCGTTTAAATGGCTCCAATCAGTAGACGAGCCTGGACTCGCGTTTGTGATTCTGGATCCGACCATCTTCCATGCCGACTATCATGTCGACGTCCCGGTCGATGCCTTGACCGAGATTCAGGATGGAGAAGAACCACAGGTGGCGGTGGTCGTGATTTTAACCATTCCATCCGATGATCCAGGCCGCATCACCGCCAATCTACGCGGGCCGCTGGTCATCAGCCACACCACTAAACTTGGAAAACAATTGGTGCTCTCGGACGAGTTTCCTACGCGATATCCATTATTTCCGTCCGCACCACCTGCCGGTGACACTTCTCCAAGAGTAGAGCCCACGGCCGAGTGCCCGGCATAGCGTATTCTTCCCGGCCCGATTGGAGACGATCGTGCTAGGCGGCTCGAGCGATGGGGAGGTACCCATCTCGGTAGGATTCCAGGACACGGACGAGTCGTTCGACTTCGACTTCAAGCTGTGCGTAGACAGGGGGGGCATCGTGAAGGGCATGCAGACGCCCGACTGCCTCCAGACGACTGGCAGTGAGGCCGACCTCTGAGGCACAAAGATTTCCCGCGGTCCCCTTGAACGTGTGGGCCGTCCGCTCGACTGCGGATGAGTTGGCATCGGCCAACGCCGTTCGAATATCGGCCAGCATCGTC
The DNA here is from genome assembly GCA_002331625.1 of Nitrospira sp. UBA2083. Classification (GTDB taxonomy): domain Bacteria; phylum Nitrospirota; class Nitrospiria; order Nitrospirales; family Nitrospiraceae; genus Nitrospira_D. The sequence goes on from DCZN01000061.1 coordinate 99,839, forward strand.
TGGTGGCGATCGAGAAACAGGCGGACAAGTTGGCCAAACAACTCGTTGTCGTTCCCAATATTCTGATACATCTTGGCAGGGTCGAAGATACCTCTGGTGGCGTCGGTCGTGCTCGGTTCAGGCCGAGGCGTTGTGGCGGCGGTTTCTTTGGGCAGTGCGGTCGCCCAACGGGCGAGGGCGTTGCGCAATTCATCGAGCTTGATCGGCTTGGAGAGATAATCGTCCATTCCGGCTGCCAAGCAGCGCTCGCGATCTCCCTGCATGGCATTGGCAGTGACCGCAATGATCGGCATGTGGGGTTGACTGCTTGAACTGCCGGACCCTGAAATGGATGCCTGGGACTCCGCACGTGAAACTGTTTTGGACGCTTCGCGTTCACGAATATGTTTGGTTGTCTCAAAGCCGTCCATGACGGGCATCTGACAATCCATCAAGATGGCTGCATAGTGTCCTTTGGCCAGTGCGGCTAAGGCTTCTTGACCGTTATCTACGACGTCCGGTTGGTACCCCAGCTTTTCAACCATGCGCACGGCGAGTTTCTGATTGACGATATTGTCTTCCACGATCAGCACGCGCTGGTGTTGAACATTCTCCGCGACCGTGTGTCTCGTGACAAGTTGAGGGACCACCGCAAGGGTCTGAGTGCTGTTCTCCCGGTGACCTTCCACGAGGCCGAGCACGGTTCGGAGACAGTCGCGCAATTCGTCGTGACGAACGGGCTTGGGGAGGTAGCCCATTGCACCGGCCTGCCGGGCCTGTTCCGCATGTCCTCGCTGGAGCATGGAGGTCATGACAACAAGGCGAATGGATGACCCGCCTGGGTGGTTTTGCAGCTCGCGTGCGAGCTGCAACCCATCTTTCCCCGGCATGATGACGTCCAGGATCGCGAGATCGTATGGCATGCCTCTCTGTTGGGCGTCAGCGATACGGTGCAAGGCCGAGTCGGCATTCTCGGCAAGGTCGTCAACCATCCCCCAGCCGGAGACGAGATGATGGAGAATCAGCCGGTTTGACTCGTTATCATCGACGATCAAGACTCGTTTGCCGGCGAGATCGCCGGTCGGAAGAATAGCGCGCGGAGAGTCGGCCTGTTTCAGGAGACGTACCGTACACCAGAACGTGCTGCCCTGTCCCTCGGTACTGCGTACTCCGATACGGCCTCCCATCAATTCCACAAGTTGCTTCGAAATCGACAGACCCAAACCAGTGCCGCCGTATTTTCTCGTCGTTGAGCTATCCGCCTGGACAAACGGACGGAAGAGCTTGTCTTGTGTCGTAGGGCTAATGCCGATGCCGCTGTCGGTGACCTCGAACCGGATGACGGCGGCGTCGGTGAGGTCGTCTTCAAGATAGGCTTGGAGCGTCACTTCTCCCTTGTCCGTAAACTTCACGGCATTGGCTACCAGATTGGTTAGTATTTGGCGTAAGCGTCCCGGATCGCCTTTCAGCCCAGTCGGAACCGCTGCGTGCACCAGCCCGATCAGTTCGAGCCCCTTTGTCTCGGCTCGCTCAGCAAATTGTGCCAAGATTTGTTCCACCGTCGTGCGCAGATTGAAGTCGAGGCATTCCAGTTCCAGCTTGCCGGCTTCGATCTTGCTGCATTCGAGCACATCATTGATCAGCTGCAGCAGGGCTTCTCCGCATTGGCGAATTGTTTCGGTGTACGAGTGCTGTTCAGGCGTCAACGATGTCTCGGTCAACAGACTTGTCATACCGATGACCCCGTTCATCGGGGTCCGGAGCTCATGGCTGACGGTGGCAAGGAAGGCGGTCTTGACGCGGGCGGATTCTTTCGCTTCCTCGAGTGCCTGATCGAGCCGCTGATTGCTGTGACGAAGTTGTTCGGCAGACAGATGAAGCGCCTTCTGCGTTTGATAGACGTCGGTCATATCCGTTGCGTAGCCACGAACCACTCCGTGTGGGAGCACCGGACAAAAGGTCCATGAAAAACTGGCTTCCGGAAGGATGACGTCTTCACCCTGCAGGACGTGCCCGGTCGTCAGACATCGTTGAATGATATCGATGAGCCGTTGTGGGGCGACGTTGGGAAATCCTTCGACACTATAGCCGAAACGAGAGAGCAACGAGATCATGGAAGGGTTGGCGTATAACAGGCTTCCATGCCGATTCAGCTCGATCATCGGGGAGGGGCTTTCATGAGCAATGGCGGCGAGGCGGTCACGTTCCTGCTCCAATTCCATTTCATGAGACAGGTCTCGAATGCAGACGATCAGCACCTTCTTCCCATTGAAGGTATTGGGGGAGCACGTCCATTCTACGGGGATCTCTCTCCCTGTCCGCTTGACGAGGAGTTTTTGGGTCGCAGAAGTAGGACGGCAGTGCCGTAGCACTCCAGTCAGCTGGGCTGTGATGATGGGTGAGTCGGAGTCTGTGAGTGCCGACCATAGGTCTGCAAACGATTGTTCCGCGCGCGACGTGCCTCGCAATCCAAGGAGCCGCAGACCTTCCCGGTTTGCCGTCAGGATTGTCAGATCCTGGTTGAGGACAATGGCGGCGAGGGGCAGTCCCTCGAGCAGCTCAACCACGGCGGGAACAGTGGTCGGCGAGGCTGCCGTCCGACGACGGTACGGCCCATGGTTCCTACGGGATCGCTTCATTACGCGGCTCGTGGCTGAGTGTCGTCCAGATGGATGCCGATGTTGACCCGTTCCCGAGTCGGGTCGAGCACACGCAAGACTGAACGCACGGTGTGATCGGTCGACGGTGTGGCAAGATCGACTTCGATGGGTGTGGGATAACTTCCCCCATGAGGATCGGTCGTGACTTTGACAAGCGGTTTGAGCCGTTGTTGGGGATTCACTCCGACGACGACAGCCTGTTCACCGGTATTGAGTCTGACAAGACTCCCGACCGGGTACACGCCGATGCTCCGAATCATGAGTTCCACGAGAGATTTGTCGAATTGTCCTCGTTCCCCGGTCAGAAACAGTTGCCGGACCGCATCATGTGGAATCATGGCGGGACGTGTGCCGCGCCGGCTCACCATACCGTCGTAGAAATCGACAATGCCGACAATCTGCGCAAGTTGTGAAATGTTGCTGCCGGAGAGGCCACCCGGAAATCCGCTTCCATCGGTTCGTTCATGATGTTCCCGAACGATGCGCAAGACATCTTCGGGCATGCCGGAGTGTTCTGAAAGCAGGGCGATACCAAGCTTGCAATGCTGTTCGAGCAGTGTCTTATCCGGTCCGGTGCATTCATCCCGTTTACGGACCAGATTTCGTGGTAACCGGACATACCCGGCGTCGTGGAGCAACGCCCCCATCCCCACCAGTTCCTGCGTCGGTTGATCCAGTTCGCTCTCAATGGCGACGATGAGTGATAAGACGCAGGTATCCAATGCATGACTGGTCAGTGACCGATCGAACTGTTTGATCTTTTGGATGGCAAGTTGCGTGGTCATGGCGGTGCGATCACTGAGCACTTGTGCAAGGACGTTCGACACAACGGCCTTCGTTGCCTCGGGTGACGGGGGAATGCCCCGTTCGAGATCGTCGAAGATGCGTTCCACTGCTTCTTGAGCTTGGGCATAGATGACCATAGCAGGGTGATCATTCGTCTGAGGGGCCGGTGTGGGCGTGGGCTGTGTAGCCGGAACCGGGACGGGTTCTGGAGAAGTGGATTCTCGCCGTGCACTGTGCTCTGGACTTGCGGTAGAGGTGGACGGGAGATCGCATCCCTTGCTCGTGTCGATCGTCACCATCCTGATCCCATGTTGCTTCATGAGCTGGATGGTTTGCTGATCCTTGATGGCTCGTTTGTGAAAGAGAAACGGGGTGCGATACCAGGGGACATCCATCTCGACGATAAACATGCCAGGGGTGAGCTTGTCGATGGAGATGCGTTTGGTCGCCATAGGTTATGGACTCCAGATCAGAACAGTCGCCGGCCTGATTCTCCGCTAGAAGCTGGTTCGCGTGTGTTATCGGCACAGGATGCGTCGAACTTGATCGGTGGCTGTGCAACCAAACGAGTTGTAATTCGTTCGGAACCGATGCAGTCGATCTTGGCTGATCATGCTCAAGAATTGCTCATGATGCGCCGATAGAGCTCATCAGAGCCGGTTGGTATCGACTAGTGTCTTAGGAGCAATCATCATGAATGACATCGTCGTGGCTGTCCCCCCCGCAGCATCGTTTTTAGCGGTCGGACTCCCGCTCAAAATTTCCCTCGCGCTCGATCAACAGAAAGTCATGTACGGCTCTACCTTGTTGGGATGGAAAGATCATGCGTGGCTGGTCTGCGAATGGCCGCTCCAGCTCGATCATGATCAGCACATTGCCGCAGGCACTCCATGCACCGTCAGTTATCTCCATGAGGGGAAGCTCGTCGGGTATCGGAGTGAAATTCGTGATCTCATCACCTCACCGGTTCCATTACTCTTTGTATCCTACCCAAAAACTGTGGAAGAGATGCATCTGCGGAAGCATGTGCGGGTGTCCGCCAACGAGCCGATCTTATTGATGCGGGCCGAGCACGACAAGGCGCCGTCTGAATCAGCGCTTCCTTACAGCAACTATTTCGGAGGGTTGCTCAAGGATCTCAGTGAAGGCGGGTGCAGCGTCACGTTGGTCCGACGACCGGCGTGGTTACATCCTGGGACGACGGTTCGTTTGGAGTTTGAGCTGCCAGGGTTGGGACACATCACCAATCTCACCGGGCTGGTGAAGAATGCTGATGTTCGGCAGGGCAGCGAGACCATCGGCATCGCGTTCCGGTTCGACGAAATGGAATACATTGAGTATCGAGGGTGGGGCGGATCGGTTCGCAACGCCATCGAACAATGTGTCTTTCAGAGAGCCAGCACCCCGTATCTGATTTCGTAGTTCATCACGCCGTTACGACGGTCGAAGAAGTTTTTTCCGCACCACTCGGCAAATTCTGCTGAGTTATTCGCGCGCGAAGGCAAACAGCCGATTTTAAGGCTCAATAACTAGCTCACAGCCCTGGCACATATCTTGAAAACTGCCTTTAGGCCTGAACAGGAAGTCAGGCTGATGAAGGAGTGCACACCATGGATGGTCTTGGTGCTACGCAACGTGAGTTGGATCCTCGGTGGTGTTTAGCCTACGACACGATCGATCGTCACGACACTGATCGCCTGATCGAGTGGCTCCGTACGTATCCCCGATTAACGAAGGGGGCTGTCACGTGTGATTTTGAGTCGCGGTGGTCCGGTTGGTTGAACTCCTCACATTCCATTTTCTGCAACTCCGGATCGTCCGCCAATCTCTTGATGTATTACGCATTGCTGGTCTCCGGGCGATTGCGTAACAAGAAGGTGATCGTTCCCAGTGTCGGTTGGGTCACATCGATTGCGCCGGCCATCCAATTCGGTTTTGAACCCATCATGTGCGAAGCCGATTCGGAGACCTTCGGTCTCGATTTGGATCATCTCGAAACGCTCCTCAAACAACATCAAGCCCAGACCGTCATGCTCGTTCAGGTACTGGGAGTGCCCCACAAAATGCGGGAATTGATGGCGCTGAAGGCCCGCTATGAGTTCATCTTGCTGGAAGACGCCTGTGCCGCAATTGGAGCGAGTTACGAGGGGCGGAGAGTTGGGTCATTTGGGGATATGGGCAGCTTCTCATTTTATTTTGGCCATCAAATGTCGACGATCGAAGGCGGCATGGTGTCCACCAACGACAAAGCGTTGAATGACCTGCTGCTCATGCTCCGGAGTCACGGTTGGAGCAAGGATTTGGACAGAACGACACATCACACGCTCGTGACGCAATACGGCATCGATGACTTTCATTCCCCATTTGTCTTTTATGAACCAGGATTCAACCTCCGGTCCACCGACTTGAATGCATATCTCGGCATTGGGCAACTGGAGAAGCTCGATTGGATGACGGAGCAGCGACGGGCGAACCATGCGCAGTATCTCGACCGGCTCTCGTCGAGCTTCTATGTTCAGCGCCCGCCCGACGGCAGCCAGGTTGCCAGTATTTCAGTGGGGCTCTTGGCCGATTCTTCACCGCAACGCCGGCGCGTCGTACAAGCCCTCGCTGGGCGCGGAATTGAAACACGCATTTTTTCTGCGGGCAATTTGGGGTTACATCCGTTCTGGGTAAATCGATATGGCCCGGCTAGTTTCCCCGTGGCGGACCGTATCCACCATTGCGGATTCTTTCTCCCGAATCACGCGGCCTTGACCGTCGAGGATATCGACACCATTTCTCGCGTGGTGCTGGAGGCGGTATGACACAGCCGCTTGTTGTCACGGGGGGAACAGGTTTACTCGGAACGGCTATTCGGCGGATCCGTCCGGATGCCGTGTTCCTCTCCCGTGTGGACGGGGATCTGCGTGAACCCTCCGTTGTCCGACGCATATTCGAGCAGATTCGACCTGCGCAAGTGCTGCATCTGGCTGGCCTGGTCGGCGGCGTCAAGGCCAATGCAACAGACAACTGTCAATTCTTGGAAGACAATGCCTTGCTGAACGTTTCGGTCTTGGGAGCAGCTCGCTTGCTGCGTGTGCCAAAGTTGGTGGCCATGTTGTCGAGCTGCGCTTTTCCGTTGTTCCCTAACCGTGCGACGACCGAAACAGACCTTCAGTCTGAGCTCCCCTACGACGGTAACGCCGGCTACGGCTCGACCAAACGTCTCTTGGATCTGCATGTGCGCCTGGTGGCGAAGGAGGAAGGATTGCGCTGGACCACGCTCGCGCCCGTGACCATGTATGGGCCTCACGATTCGTTTGATCCTGAACGCGGGCATGTCGTCGGATCCCTGATCCGCCGTTGTTGGGAGGCATCTATCAAGGGCACGCCATACGTTGTGTGGGGGAATGGGCTGGCGGTCCGCCAGTTTGTATTCGTCGAGGACGTGGCACGCCTGGCCCTTGCTGCGTTTGCCGATGATCTACCACCGGAAACTACCATTGTCGCGCCTGACGAAGGCGTGACGATTCGAGCCTTGGCGGAGATCATTGCGCAGGTCATGGGCTACGGAGGGCCCATCCACTTCGACCGCAGTCAGCCAGAGGGGGTACTCGTCAAACGGCTGCGGAGCGAGACCTTCCTCCGGCGATTCCCCACGTATCGGTTTACCCCGTTGCGGGAAGGGATAGAGGCGACCATCCGTTGGTTCCGAATGGAGCTGCCAACAGAGGAACCGGCCGCGTGTGGTGAATCGCCCTTGTGCCGCCAATCGTAATAAGTGGGAGCGAGCATGACGACACTCAAAAAGGCTGCCCATGTGCTCGTGACCGGTGGAGCGGGCTACATCGGCTCGGTGCTGTGTCGGCAGCTGCTGGATCATGGCTATCGGGTGACCGTGCTCGACAATTTCATGTACCGGCAGAACAGCCTTCTGGATTGCTGTCCTGAAGCGTTGTTCCAGGTGGTGCGGGGTGATTGCCGAGATGAGCGAGTCGTGACGGAACTGTTGCGGAATACCGACATCGTGATTCCTCTTGCGGCGCTGGTTGGGGCGCCGCTCTGTAATCGCGATCGGATCGGAGCCTACACCATCAATTTCGAAGCCGTTCAACTACTCACAAAGCTCTCGTCTAAGGATCAGCAGATCATCTTTCCCGTCACCAATAGCGGATATGGGATCGGACAACCAGGGGTTTCCTGTACCGAGGAGTCGCCGCTCCGTCCCATCAGCCTCTATGGCGAGACCAAAGTTAAAGCTGAGCGGGTTGTGCTTGATCGAGGCAATGCCATTACGCTTCGGCTCGCGACTGTGTTCGGAGCGTCACCGCGGATGAGAATGGACCTTCTTGTGAACGACTTTGTCTGGCGAGCGGTTCATGATCGAGCGGTTACGGTTTTCGAAGGGCACTGCAAGCGTAACTACATCCACATCCGCGACGTTGTCAAGGCGTTCCTCCACGCAATCGACCACTTCGAAACTATGAAAGATCGGGCCTATAACGTCGGCTTGGAGGATGCCAACTTGTCGAAGCTGGAGCTGTGTCAGGAAATCCAGCGTATGGCGCCGGGGTTTGTGTTTTCCGAAGCACCAATCGGGGAGGATCCGGACAAACGTGATTACATCGTATCCAATCAGCGGATTCTCTCGACAGGATTCCGACCAGACTGGTCGTTGGAGTGGGGTATTCAGGAATTGATCAAATGCTACACCATCGTCAATGGGACGGGATATGGCAATGTCTAGAGGCGTGGGCAGACCAACCGATGGAGCAGCACGATGATCATCAGCCGCACACCGTTTCGGATATCGTTCTTCGGTGGAGGGACCGATTATCCGGTCTGGTTCAAAGAACACGGCGGCGCCGTGTTGGCTACGACGATCGATAAGTACTGTTACATTTCTTGCCGATATCTGCCGCCGTTTTTCGAACATCGCACGCGCATCGCCTATTCACGTATTGAACAGGCCAAATCGAATACTGAGATCAAACATCCTGCGGTCCGTGGCGTGCTCCAGCACATGGGCATTACCGACGGTCTCGAGATCCATCACGACGGTGATTTGCCAGCCCGCACGGGGTTGGGGTCGAGTTCATCGTTCACCGTCGGTCTACTACATTCCCTGTATGCTTTGCAGCACACCATGCCGAGCAAGATGGAACTAGCCCAGGCGGCGATTCATATCGAACAGGAGGTACTCCATGAAGCGGTCGGCTGTCAGGACCAGGTGTTGGCCGCACATGGCGGGTTGTGCCGTGTCACGTTTTCTCCAAGCGGCGATATCGGGTACACCTCGATCGTGATGAAGCCGGAACGGCTGGCGGATTTTCAGGATCATCTGCAGCTGTACTTCACAGGGTTTTCCCGCACGGCGTCGGAAATTGCAAAAGAACAAATCGAAAAAACGAAGCAGCGGCGCGTCGAGCTGTTTGCCATGTTGCAGATGGTTCAAGAGGGTGTCTCGATTATAGCTGGTGAGCGTGATCTCTCCGAGTTCGGCGAATTGCTGCATGAGGCCTGGATGGTCAAGCGTAACCTGACGTCGCAGATCACTACCCCGATGATCGACGACATCTACGATGCGGCGCGGCGGGCCGGGGCGCTTGGGGGCAAGCTGCTTGGGGCTGGTGGTGGAGGATTCATGTTGTTCTTTGCCAAGCCGGAGGTCCATCAAAAAATCAACGCCGCCCTCCCAGGGCTGCTTCGGGTACCCTTCCGATTCGAAGGACTCGGCAGCCAGATCGTCTTCTATCAACAGGAGACGCCGATCGTGCGTGACTTTGGGTGGGCGGATGAGCCAACGTCGGCTGCCGGACGTCCTTCAGTGTCAATGGAGAAGGCGGCATGACCAGTACGTCCGTCGCTAATTGTGATCTCGTGGTGCTGTGCGGGGGACTTGGCACCAGGCTGCGTCCGGCGGTGAGCGACCGTCCCAAAGTGATGGCCATGATCAATGGCCGCCCTTTTCTCGATTTCATTTTCGATCACTTCGTACAGCACGGCGTGGCGCGTATCATTCTGTGCACCGGCTATTTGGGCGATTGCATCGACGAGCGCTACGCCGGCTCCCGACATTCCTTTGAGCTGGTGATCTCGCGTGAGCCATCTCTGATGGGTACGGCTGGTGCAATCAAGCAGGCGCAGCAGCTGATCCGGAGCGATCCTTTCATGGTTGTGAATGGTGATTCCCTGATTGACGTGGACCCACATGCATTGCTGGAGTTTCACACGGCCAAACACGGATGGGCGACGATCACGCTGGGCCCAGCTGGCGCACGGAACGATGTCGGTTTTGTGACGCTCGATCCCAACGGTCAGGTCGAGGCCTTTGCTGAAAAGCAACCGGGTGCGGCATTGCCATACCACAACGCCGGCTTGTACGTGTTCAGACAGGCCGTGCTGAGGGAGATTCCGGAACGCCAGCCCGTGTCTCTCGAGATGGATGTGCTTCCGGCGCTGCTTCCTCGAGGGGTGTTTGGATTTGTCTGCGACACCTCACTCTACGACATCGGTACCCCGGAACGATTGGGAGCGTTCGTAAGCTCTCGGCATGGGCAGACGTGGAAGGTTCCGAATGAGGCGACAACAGGAACCGGCAGGAAGCAGAGCTCGTGAGCTGCAGAGGAGGTCAATGGCGCACTCTCACACACTGACGACGTTGCCGTTTTCGTCTCGAGGTGAACGGTTGATCGGCCAAGAGATGTTCAAGGTGCTGGATCGCGCTCAGCGACTAGAGTTAGACGGGCAATATGTCTATCACCTTGAGCTCGGCAACCCACGTATGGAGCCTCCCGCTGAAATTGTTGAGGCGACCGTGGAAGCCATTCGGGAGAGGCAGCTGGGCTATGCTCCCATGGCCGGCCTGCGCGATCTGCGAGCCGCGCTCGCTGCCCGGTATGCGTCGATGACAGGGCGATTTCTCGACGAGCGTCATGTTGTCATCAGTCCGGCGAATTTGTTGATCAGTCAGTTTCTGGATCTGACGTGCAATCCTGGCGACCGAGTGGTGCTGTTCACGCCGGCGTTTCCATCGTATTGGGCGGCTACGGCGCACATCGGGCTTGACGTGACATCGGTTTCGTTGACGCAAGACAATGGGTTTCATCTATCTGAGTCACACATTGAGGCAGCCATCGCTGCTTGTCCGAAAGCCATCATTGTCAATTCCGCCAACAATCCGACAGGTGCCGTCTATACCAGACCGATGCTGGAACTGCTGGCGCAGCGGTGCGATGAAGAGCGTATCTGGCTCTTGAGCGATGAAACGTACGGCGAGTTGTCGTTCGGGTGGCCATTTTTCAGTTTGTCCTCATGTGAGATGCCTCAGGTCGTCGTGATCTCGTCTTTTTCGAAACTGTGTTCGATTCCAGGATACCGCATCGGTTATGCGATTGCGCATCCTGCCGTTGTAGAGAAGCTGGCCCTCTCATCGTCCACGCTGATCTCCTGCCTGCCGGCGTTTACGCAGCTCGGATGTCTAGCCGGTCTGACGGTACTCGACCAGTATGTGGCACAGGTCAAGGCACATTGCAGCCGCGTGACACATGCGTGCGCCGCTTCGGTCAATCGAACGGGCATTCTTCGCACAGCCACACCAGAATCGGGTTTCTATCTGTTNNTTGTTCGTCGATATCGGAGCGACAGGCTTGGACGATATGACGTTTTGCAAACAGTTGCTTGAAGAGTGGCATACGGCGGTGACGCCTGGACGCAGCTTTGGGGCCTTCTGCTCGTCTTTCATCCGGATCGCCATCTGCGGTCATGAACAAGATGTGATGGAAGGCGTTCGACGTGTCGTAGCCTTGGCTCATGACGTAGGAGGGATGCATGTCGCAGCATAGCGACGTCCTCTTTGTGACCCCGCCGAGTCGTGTGCAAGTCTATCAAGATCTCAGCCGCGACTTGGCCGCGATCGAGCCTCCCGTCTGGGCCGGATTGTTGGCGATGTTCGTGCGGAATCGTGGATACGATGCTGCCATTCTCGATAGCGAGGCGCAGGGGCTCAATCACCAGCAGACGGCTGAAGCAATAGTTTCCGCGAGGCCACGACTGGTTGTGTTTGTCATCTATGGCCAACAGCCGTCAGCCTCCACGCAATGCATGCCGGCAGGACGCACGGTTTGTGAGCAGTTGAACGCACTCGCCGACATACCCACGCTTGTGATGGGCACCCATCCGTCGGCGTTGCCGAAGCGGACGCTGTTAGAAGAGCCCTACACCTACGTCTGCCAAGGAGAGGGACCCCAGACGATCCTGGGCCTTTTGCGTGTCCTGAAAAACAACCAAGGTTCGCTGCGTGATGTGCCGGGTCTGTGGCATTTCGAGGATGGCCACCCGGTGGGCAACCCGCCGGCGTCGTTGATCAGCGATCTCGATAAGGAGTTGCCAGGCCAGGGATGGGCCTTGCTCGATATGAGCCGGTATCGTGCTCATAACTGGCATTGCTTCGACCACCTTGACGCGCGCAGCCCCTATGCTTCTCTGCAAACGAGCCTCGGCTGTCCCTTCAAGTGTGCATTCTGTTGCATCAATGCGCCGTTTGACACACCCATGCTTCGGACCTGGAGCCCGGACCATGTCATCAGCCTGATCGATCGATTGGTGCTCGACCATGGCGTCACGAATATCAAAATTCCGGACGAGATGTTCGTATTGAACCGGCGCCATGTGCTGGGCATATGCGACCGAATCATTGAGCGCGGCTATCGTCTGAATATTTGGGCCTATGCCCGTGTGGATACGGTGCAGGACCAGGTACTTGAACGACTCAAGGCCGCAGGGTTCAACTGGCTTGGAGTGGGTATCGAATCAGGGAGCCAGCATGTGCGGGATGGCGTCGAAAAGGGGCGATTTGGTGAGCGGGAAATTGTCTCGGCCGTCAGGAAGATTCAGTCATACGGGATTCATGTGGCTGCCAACTATATCTTCGGTCTGCCGGACGACGATCTCGCCAGTATGCGGGCCACACTGGATCTTGCCCTCGAACTGAACACCGAGTGGGCCAATTTTTATTGTGCCATGGCGTATCCGGGCTCCCCCCTATACGGCATGGCGAAAGAAAAAGGGTGGGCCCTACCGGACGGTCCGGATGGGCCAGGGTGGATCGGTTATTCGCAACATGCCTACGACTGTCTGCCGTTGCCGACGGAAGCTCTTTCGGCGACACAAGTGTTGGATTTTCGGGATAAAGCGTTTCTGGACTATTTCACCAGCTCAGCTTATCTGGCGATGATGCAGCGGACGTTCGGTTCCGCCGTGGTCGAGCACGTACGCGACATGTGTGCTCACAAGGTTCGGCGCCGCCACCATGAGTCGGCCGTTTCGGCGGCCTGACGATTCCACGAGGAGAAGAACATGATCAAAGTCGCAGATTTCATCATCAATACGTTGGCCGAGCGTGGAATCGACAAGATATTCGTCGTGTATGGCGCGGCGAACGGGGATCTCATCGACGCGTTTACCAGGACGGCCTCGACTGAATACGTCGCCGTCATGCATGAGCAGGCCGGCGGATTTGCTGCAGAAGGCTATGCGAAGGTGAAAGGGATTCCCGGCGTGGCGATCGCGACAAGCGGCCCCGGCGGGATGAATCTGCTCACGTCGATGGGAAACTGCTTTTACGATTCGATTCCCTGCGTGTTTTTGACGGGACAAATCAACTCTCGGTTCTTGCGTCCCGATCCATCAATTCGCCAGATCGGATTCCAGGAAACCGACATCGTGGCGATGGCGGCGCCCGTGACGAAGTATGCCAAGATGATCGTGAACCCGGAGGACGTGCGGTACGAGTTGGAGAAGGCCTTGTGGCTCTGTCAGCACGGACGGCCTGGGCCTGTCTTACTCGACATTCCGCTCAATGTTCAAAAAGTCACGATTGATGCGAAGCAACTTATCGGGTTTGAGCCACCCGCCACGGCCAGCTACGACATTGATGTTGTAGACCAACAGATCCAGACGCTACTCGGTGATCTGCGTTTAGCTGAGCGACCGGTTCTCCTGGTAGGCGGCGGCGTACGCCTGGCCGATGCGCAAGACGACGTGCGGGAGTTGGGCCGACGACTCAAAATTCCTTGTTTCCCCACATGGAACGCGTTGGACGTGATCACATCGGACTACGAGTACTATGGAGGTCGTGTCGGCACCTACGGTGGGGCGGGCCGCAACTTCGGAATTCAAAACAGCGATCTCCTTCTCTCAATTGGAAGTCGAATCTCAGGCCGCATCACCGGTGGGAACGTTCACAGTTTTGCGAGAGCGGCCAAGAAATATCTCGTCGAAATCGATCCGGCCATGGTGCAACGGAAGTTTCAGCAAGTGCCCTTCGACGTCAATATTCTCTGCGATGCGAAGGTGTTTGCCCAACGGATGCTGGCGGTACTCGACCGGGCAAAGAAGCCCTGTCCGGATTGGTCCTCATGGACATCCCGGGTCATGGGGTGGAAGCGGGCCTACGATCCGGTCAGGCCGGAGTTTTTCGCCCAGACCGATCGGGTTCACCCCTACGCCTTTATGCGTCGGCTATCGGAAAAGATGGGTGCCACCGATGTGCTGGTAGGGGATTGTGGCGGCAATATCGTCGTCAGCAATCACGCCTTCGAGACGAAGTACGGTCAGCGGAACCTGACGAACAACGGTAACTCGCCGATGGGTTTTTCGTTTGCCGGGGCTATGGGTGCGTGGTTTGCCGACCCATCCAGGCAGGTTGTCTGCACGATCGGCGACGGCGGGTTCAACATGAATTCTCAGGAGATGCAGACTTTCGTGAACTATGGTGTCAAAGTCAAAACCTTCATCCTCAATAATCATATTTACGGCATCACCAAAGCGTACCAAGAGACCAATTTTCAAGGCCGCGCCGAAGCCTGTGGCCCCAAAGGCTATCGGCCTCCAGATTTCCTGAAGATCACGCAGGCCTATGGCATCAAGACAGTGGCCATTACCAATCATGCCGAGATGGACGCCAAGATCGATGAGGTGCTCAGGTTCGATGGGCCAGTAGTGTGCGATGTGGATATGCACGAGTACCACACCTATGAACCAAGAATCTTTGGATGGAAGACGCCGATCGAGGATATGTATCCCTATCTCTCGCGTGACGAATTCAAGCACAACATGCTGATCGAGCCGGAAGCAGGCTGGATGAGTCCAGAGTATCCGGATGTTGTGAAGCCTATGGAGCCGTGAGGATGAGGTTCGTAATCATTCGAGCAGGACGGACCGGAGGTGTGTGATGAAAGTGCTTTTCCTGTATCCAAGCTGGACGGGATCCTACGGACTCTTTGGTCATTTTGCGCGACGGAACTCGACTTGGCCTCCGCTGAATCTGGCACTGTTGGCTGCGATCTCCGAGCAGCATGGTCACGAGGTGACCATCATGGACGGTGAAGCCGAGCAAACATCACTTGAGGACATGGCGCAGCGAGCCGTGGCGCTCAAGCCTGACATGATTGGATTTACAGCGACAAGCCCTTTTTTTCACATCAGTAAGGCAGTTGCGGAGGGAATCAAACGCATCGCCCCGCACATTCCAATTGCCGTGGGTGGTCCTCACATCACCATCATGAAGGAACGGGCGCTGCTTGCCGCATTTGACTATGTGTTTATTGGAGAAGCTGAACACTCATGGCCGGAGTTCCTCAGACGGTATGAGATGAAACTAGATCTCTCATCCGTAGCAGGGCTTATCTACCGAGACCAAGGTCGGGTGGTCTCGACGGGACAGCCGGCAGATATCACCAATCTGGATGTACTTCCGATTTCAGCTAGGCATCGCCTGAAAATGCCATTGTACAAACTAGGCACACTTCGTGGTCGATTGCCGTTCACATCGATTCAGACGATGCGAGGCTGCCCTTGGAAATGCATTTTCTGTGCGTCCGAAGCCTTAAAGACGACCCAAATGCGGGTTCGTTCACCACGCTCGGTGGTCCACGAAATGAAACAGGTCGTTGAGCAGTTTGGGACCAGACATTTCTATATTGTCGATGACGTGATGACGTTGTGGAAGGAACATATCCTGGAAATTTGTAACCTTATCGACCAAGAAGGATTGAACATCACATTTGAAGGTAGCACGAGGGCGAATCTAGTCGAGGATGAGGTGATAGCGCGCCTGGTGCGCAGTGGCTTGATTCGACTGTCGTTTGGACTGGAAACCGTGGATCCTGAGATCCGACGAACCATGAAGAAGCAGGTGCCATTGGAACACTACGTCCGGGCAAACGGTATCTGTAACAAGTACGGTGTTGAAGCCCTGAACAGTGTAATGATCGGGTTGCCTGGCGAGACGCGGGAAACGGTTCGAGCCACGCTACGATTTCTCAGAAACGCACGAGAAGTCAAACAGGCGAACTTTGCTATTGCCGTGCCCTATCCTGGCACTGAATTTCACGAGTTGGCGGTGAAAGGGGATAAGGGTGTGAAGTTGATGACGAAGGATTTTTCCGAATATCGACGCTATGGTTCCGCGGTCACGACCGTCGGGGACCTGACCCCACAAGATTTGATCGATCTGCAGAACGAAGGCTTTGTCAGCATCTACAGTGCACCCTGGCGTTGGATTCCCATGTTGCAAAAGCACGGTGTGATCGGCGGATCGCTCATGCTGATACGAGTCGCGCGACTTCTGTCGAAAAAGCTGTTTGCGTCATCCAGTCAACGGCCAAGTGAGCAACTGATCAGCCTTGGCGATGGTGGATTCGGGAGTGTTCAGCACATGCCGGCGGCGATGGTGGCTGGCCAGCCTCCGGTGGCCAGAGAGCCAGATCTGCTGCAGATCGAACCACGAGAGAGTGAACTTGTCGCGCCAGCTGGTCACTATGGATCGCCGGCCAGGCCTAATGGCTGAGCGCAGACGAGACGAGTGCGAATGAATCATCGTACTTCGCCAGACGTGTTACTGCTGCAATTGGAGTTCCCGACCTGGGCTCAGGCGCGGGCGTGGACCTATCCGGCCTGTTTCGGTGTGGGGGAAGGATTGCGCGCCGCCGGTGCAACCTGTACCACGTTGCCGTTGTTTGCGAACACGTCACTGTCGCCGGAACGATGGCTTGAACAGACTCGAGCTGCGGTCGACGGCCAACGGTTCGATCAAGTGTGGGTATGGCTCGTTCATTCGCCCTTAAATGCGTCCATACTCGAGTGGATTTCCGGTCTGGCGCCGGTCCGGGTTGGAATCGTGATGGAGTCGCTGACTTATGATGAAGCCGATTATGCCTGGGCAGGACATCTTCGGGCTAGGATGCAAACGGTGGCAGAGCAGTCTCGCGCCTTCACGCACGTGCTGGTGCCGGACGAGCGGGATGTTGAACCATTGGCCCAGCGTGCCGGCGTTCAGTCCTTATGGTGGCCGACGATGGTGCCTGAACGGTTCATTGTTCCGGCTACGTCGGAGCCGCGTGTGTCAACCGGCGTGTTCCACGGCCATCCGTACGGGCCTCGTCGAGCATGGATAGAAAACGAACGGGTGCTGGCACACATGACGTTTGTGGGGTCCGGTGCTCCACCGACTCGGTACCAGATTTGGTTTGACCAGCTACAAACCTCGGCCATCACACGCTGGGCCGCGACGGCGGCCATGACAGCTCGGCAGATGGCAGGCTATATGGCCATGCTTCAGGAGGTGCGGGAAGGTGAATTTCGGGAATGGATGGCGCAGCTCCCACAGTGGGCCGCGATTGTGAATTTGCCGAGTTTGGCCAAGTTCTACGGGGGTCGCGTATATGAAGGCATGGCGGCTGGTCGCCCTGTGCTCACCTACCACGTGCCTGACCATCCATTCAATAACTCGTTGTTTGTCGAAGGCGAGGAGGTTCTGTGTTTTGCTCCGGATGACCCAGATTCGCTCAGTGCTTGTCTCGAGCGAGTGCTGCACGATCGTACTCTGGCTCACCGTATTGCGGCGAACGCTCAACGCAAGATGCGGCGTTATCATACGTGCGAGAGACGATTGGCGGATACGCTCCGCTGGATCGAGTCAGGCGAGCGTCCGGAGTACGGTCTCGCTCAGTCAGTGGAGTTGAAGGTGGAGGCGTTCTCGATTCCGCAGACGGTGGGTGCTATAGCCCAGAGGGTTCTCACGTCTCGCTTAGATGTGGGCCAGCCAACTATTACATCGGCCGCAGTGCGGCCTCCTTACACTGCACCGGAGGGATCGATGGAGTCGGATCGTTTCTACGTGAATCTCTTCATCAACGCGCCAGCCTGGTCGACACCTCATCCGAATGCCGACGAAGCCGCACGTTGGAGCAAAATTGCGTCGTTTCTGGAATGCATCCTTCGGCAGGTTCGCCAGGACAGTCCTGGTAAGGTGTTACGTATCCTGGATGTCGGATGTGGGCGCGGGTGGCTCACGAATCTCGTGTCGATGTACGGACACTGTGAAGGGGTCGAGCCGGTGAGCGAGGTGGTGGCGCATGCGCGGCGTTTGTTTCCGCACCTGCGGTTTGAAGCCGGCACGGCCGACGAAATCTTAGCACGGCCGGACTTTTCCCCGTACGACGTTGTCGTAACCTCGGAAGTTCTCGAACATGTTCCACACGGGCAGAAAGATCTCTTCCTGGCTCAGCTTGCTTTGCTGTTGACGCCGGAAGGATATCTGGTCCTGACCACCCCTCGCGGTGAAATGTGGGAGCAGTGGAAAACCATTGCACCGCCCAATCAGCCGGTAGAAGACTGGGTGACGGAAGGAGACGTACAGAAGCTCTTTCGCCGACAGGGTTTTGCTGTGCTCGGTTTGGAGCGAGTGCATGTCGAAGTGCCTGGGCTGCGCTATGTACCGGCACCGACTCCGGCTGAGCTCGAATCTATGAATCTGTTGCCGATCTACCAGGTCTGGGCCTGTCAGCGAGTGGGGCAGAGTCGACCGGCGACCTTCCTGCGCCGACCAAAAGTCTCAGTCATTGTGCCGACGTACAATCGGCCGGACCGTTTGAAAGAGGCCCTTCAGAGCATTCTCCGACAGACCTGTCAGGACTTCGAAATCGTGGTGGTCAACGATGGAGGGTTCGACGTGGCCGCAACAGTGGCGGCCCTCAATGACGGGCGCATCACCTACATTCAGCACGATCGCAATCGTGGCCTTGCCGCCTCGCGCAATACCGGATTGACGGCGGCATCTGGGACCTACATTGCGTACCTCGACGACGACGATCGATATTTACCGAACCATTTGGAAACACTGGTGACCGTATTGGAGCAGGGTGAGTACAAGGTCGCGTATAGCGATGCTTGGCGGGTCCACGAACAGTTGTCGGACGATCGTCACGTTGAAATCGGAAGGGACGTAGCGTATTCGTATGACTTCAATCCTGCCCACCTGTTGATCTTCAATTATTTCCCCGTTCTGTGCGTGATGCACAGGAGGGATTGCCTTGAAAAAGTTGGTCGGTTCGATGAATCGCTCTACGCGCATGAGGATTGGGACCTGTGGATTCGCATGGCGACTGTCTTTCCGTTCAAACACGTGCCATGTACCACCGCCGAATATAGCTGGCGGACCGATGGCTCCTCCATGACCAGTGCGACGCAAGAAACCTACTGGCGCACCACGGAAATCATCTACCGCAAGTATCGACCCCATGCAGAACAGATTGACGGAATGCTGGGGGCCCAACAGCAGCGTCTCCAGAAACTGAGACTTGCAAGGATCGAACGAACCCGCGTCTGTTCGATCATCATGCCCGTGTGTAACCGAGTCGAACTGACGAGAGACTGTCTGACTACCTTGGCCACACTTAACGGGTTGCCGGACTATGAGTTGATTGTGATCGATAACGGGTCAACGGATGGAACCGCGGAGTTTCTCGCTCAGTTGGGCGGTGACGTTCGCATCGTCACGAATACCGAGAATGTCGGTTTTGCCAAAGCCTGTAATCAGGGCGCGGCGTTGGCTCGGGGGAAGTATCTGGTCTTCCTAAACAACGATACGATACCCCGGCCGGGTTGGTTGGAGGCCCTGGTGTGGGAAGTGGAGCAAGACCAAGAGATTGCTGTGGTAGGCAGCAAACTCCTGTATGGCGATGGGACCACACAACATGCGGGTGTGGTGTTTTCTCGGACTAGCGGAATTCCCTATCACTTGTATCGACGTCTCCCAGGTGAATCGCCAGCCGTCAATCGGCGTCGTGAATTTCAGTGTGTGACAGCCGCTTGCATGTTGGTCCGGCGTGAATCCTTTGAGAAAGTTGGAGGGTTCAATGAAGCCTATCGCAATGGTTTTGAGGACGTGGATCTGTGTCTAAAGATTCGAGAGCAGGGATACCGCATCGTCTATCAACCGAGGAGCGTCGTCATCCATCTTGAGGAGCAAACGCCGGGTAGGAAGACGCATGACGCGGATAATATGCGTTTGTTCTTGAGCCGTTGGGAGAAACACTGGTGGCTGGCAGACGAAGATCTGCACTATCACGCCGATGGCTTCAAAATGGTTGGCAGCGAAGCGACTGGCAAATATGTGGGGCATGTACAGTTAATCGAGGAGATCAGAGACCGTGCCGCATGGGCACATGTCGCGGCGACACAAACGGCAGCGCTGAAACAAGACTGGCCATCGGTCCGACGAGAGCTGGCGTTGGTGAACGATTGGCCGGACGACCCCTATGTGTTGTCTTGGGGTGCGACGGTAGCCGAGCGGCTACAAGAGCCAGTCTATCGGGCGCAGTTTCTCGCACGCTATGTGGCGTTGGTCGATGAGCCAGTGAAGCGCCTCGAATTGATCCGTATGTTTCTCGAACAGCACAACCTGTCGGGCGCCGAGGAACACCTTGCAAGCCTCCTGAGGGTCTCACCCGATCACGGAGAAGGGTTGTTGCTCAAAGGCATTCTCTGTATGCAGCGAGAGCAGTATGCACAAGCAGAGACGGCATTCAGTTCGGCGCTTCATGCGGGAGTTGAACGAAGGAAATGTCTCATGGGAATGGGTATGGCTGCTATGGGACGAGCCTATACCCAAGGAGCGTGGGAACGGTTTCTTGAGGTGCTGGTCGAGCATCCGGACGACCCCGAGGCAATCCATTGGCTTCTTCGTGCTGGTACGGCACAAAATCGTTGGCAGGAGTTGGGTGAGCATTTGCACCTCTATACGGCCAGAAATCCAGGGGATCTTGCAGCACGCTTCGCGTTCACCAGTGTTCTGTTACGTGGTGAGCAGATCGAGGCTGCTCGCAGGGAATATGATGCCCTGTGCAAGCTCGACCCACAGTATGACGGGCTTGGGCAACTCGGCCAGGCCATTGGCGGAAGGGAGGCGGCACTTGCCATGGAAGCCGCCTCATCCTAGTCCGATGACACAGCGTGCGCTACTGATCCAGTTAGCCAGACTCGGTGATCTCGTTCAGACGATTCCGGCAATTGCCGCACTGAAAGACGCGCATGCGGATTGGACTCTGGACCTTCTCTGCCCAGTTCACTTGGAAAGCATCGGGCGGGTGCTGCCAGGAATTGCGACGGTCGTGAAATGGGATGGCGCCGCATGGAATCGACGTGCGTCCTTGGCTGCGAGAGAGTTCAGGCCCGAGCACGTGGCCGAAGCCGATGCCGACCTTCGTGAGATCGCACATGCGCCGTATGATCATGCCTTTGTACTCAACCAGCACCCTCGTGCCATTCTGGCCGGTGCACTCTTGGCGCGACAAAGCACCGGAGCGATTGCAGGTGGACCGCTTGAGCAGAAATTCTCACCCTGGGCCACGTATGTCAGAGCCATCGCCAGCGACAGAAGAGAGAACCGTGTTCACTTGGCCGATGCGTTTTGTGGGATGTGTGGCGTCGCTCCACCTCAATTCATGAGGCCTATGCAGCTGCCTTCTGCCCCGCTTCCCCATGATCTTAATGCGATCGGGCAATCTCATGCGCCCTGGATCGGGGTGCTCGTGGGCGCAGGCGACGAGGAACGAGTCGTTCCGGTCGCAGTCTGGACACACTTGATTATTGCCTGCATGGATCGTCTCCAGGGTTGTCGAATTGTCCTGATCGGAAGCGAGCAAGAACAGGAACAAGCCGGTTCAATTCAGGCTTCGCTTCCTTCCTCTCTCCTCGGTCGTGTGTGGGATACCACCGGCCGTCTGTCGTTGACAGAGCTGGCGCAGGCCCTGACCAGATGTCAGGTCGTGATCGGATCCGATACCGGCCCGCTTCATCTGGCAGTGATGATGGGGACCAAGGTGATTGGCTGGTATTTTGCCAGAGCACGGGTTCATGAAACGGGGCCCTATGGGTTGAACCATTGGGTCTGGCAAGCAGAAAGTGGAGATAGTGAGATGAGAGAGACCATCACTCCCCGGTGCTGGCCGGTCGAGGAGACCATCGGTCTCCTGACCAATGATCCAGTCGCCTCGGTTCCAAACTGGTCGTTATGGAATAGTCATCGAGATCGGTGGGGCGCCTACTATGTTCAGGCAGGTCATGAACCGGTTGCTCCACTTCAACGTGAACAAATCTGGAAGGATTTGCATCCCACTGTAGTGTGAGAGGGAGGCCGTGGAATATCTGAATCAAAATCTAGAGACGCTTCGCCAGAGTTTCCCGGCGATCGTGGGCGTTGTGCAGGACTGTCCTGGTGGTGTTTTGGCGATTGTCCCCTCACGCGAGGGTGCTCCTTCCGCTACTCATGAAGGGCAATGGATCCATAGTGCGTATGACCCCAAGAAAGAGGCCAAG
>DCZN01000061.1:121960-137125 GCA_002331625.1 Nitrospira sp. UBA2083
ATTGGACTGCTCTATCACGTGGAGGCCCTCGCACTTTCGCACCATCCCGATGCCCGAATAATCGTCGTGGTGCCAGATCCGTCTGTCTTGAAGGATGCCATGGGTGCGAGGCCGCTCGGATCGTGGGTCAACACGATTCAATGGGCCATCGGCAGCCCTGATGCAATCGCCGTACAGTTGGCGGAGCAGTCGTTTCCACTGCGGTTTTTCACGTATGGACCGGCGGCGCGATTACATGCCGAGTCCCATCACCGACTTGAAGCGAGCTTGCGCCGAATCATGGCCGGCAAAGCCGGGGGGCAACTGCATGTAGCCGTGGTTGGCCCGATCTACGGGGGATCGCTTCCGATTGCCCGTTATGTCGTGTCGGCCTTGACCGAGTTAGGTCACCGAGTCAGCTGGCTCGACCACCATATGCATCAGGCCAGCTACGAGGCCTTCGGCTCCTATCGCGAGGAACGACACCGCCTGACGCTCCAGAGTCGATTTGCCGATGTGCTGAGCCTCAGCACCATGGCGCATCTCGCCGAGGATCCACCGGATTTGGTCTTGGCCATTGCCCAAGCGCCACTGACACTTGCGGTGTTGCAACACTTGCGAAAGAAGAAGTTTCTCACGGCGATGTGGTTCGTAGAAAACTATCGACATCTGACCTACTGGCAACAGTTGGCGGCAGGATACGATTACTGGTTCGTCATCCAGCAAGGGGACTGTCTCGACGCGCTGAAGCGGGCCGGGGCGCCTCACGTTCAGTACCTTCCCATGGCGGCAGATCCCAACTTGCATCGTCCGCTCGCGCTGACACCTGCCGATCAACAGGAATATGGCGCCGACGTCTCGTTTGTCGGTGCCGGCTATGCCAATCGGCGAACACTGTTGCCTCAGTGGATGTCGAAGGAATGGACGATGAAACTGTGGGGGAATGAGTGGGAGGGTGCCACGGATCTTTCAGGTGTGCTGCAGCGCAATGGCGCCCGTATCGATACCGACACCTGTATGAAAGTGTTTAATGCCACGACCGTGAATCTGAATCTGCATTCGTGTTCGGGCCGGGGCTTGGATGCTCAGCCGGATTTCGTCAACCCTCGCACCTTTGAATTGGCCGCATGCGGCGCGTTCCAGTTGGTAGATGAGAGGACGCTCCTCCCCGAGCTCTTTACAACGGATGAAGTAGTGTCCTTTCGGCAAACAGATGACGTTCCCCACCTGATTCGGCGATGGTTGCAGGACGAGAAGGGGCGCCGTGACCATGCGGAGGCCTCGCGCCGTCGTGTCTTGCGTGACCACACCTATCATCATCGCGTGCAAGACCTGCTGGCCACGGTCGGCCTCTCTCAACCTGATCGAATCGGCTCGGTGTTACGGGGAGATCGGCTCACGACAGAACTCAAGGAACGAGCCGCGGGGGTGCCGGAGCTGATTCCGCTATTGAACCGATTTCCGCCCGGGCAACGAGTCGAGCTGAAGGATCTCGCGGCTGATATTCGAGCGCGGGCTCCGGGTCGCCAGCTGGCACGAGAGGAGTTATTGGTCCTCATGCTCGACAGTTATCGGGCGGAAACGAAAGATCTGGTATGACGAAGAGTTTCAAGTTGCGCGTTTCTCGTTTCACGTTGAATCTGAAACTTTAAACCTGAAACATGAAACAAGTATTGATTGTGAACATTACCCGGATGGGTGATCTCGTTCAGACGGGGACGCTATTGGACCGTCTTCAACAGGAATGGCCGGGAGCGGCCGTGGACCTTGTCGTGGATCGCCGCTTCGCTCCCGTTGCCTCGTTGTTGAGTGGCTTGCGTGAGGTGATCGCGGTCGATTTTCATGAATTGATTGATGAGAGCCGTGTTGCGGTGAAGGATGTGGTGTCGCTGTATCGGGATGCGGTGGCGTGGGTCAAGCCTCTCACGGAGCGGCGGTACGATCGGGTGATCAATCTGACCTTCAACAAGCCCAGTGCGCTGTTGTCCGGACTCATCGGTGCTCCGGACATTCGAGGCGCGCGCAGCGCATGGGACGGGGGTCTGGTTGTCGATAATCCCTGGATGGCCTATTTCTGCGACTTTCATCAGTTCCGTCGGTTCAATCGCTTTAACCTCGTCGATATCTATGCGCTGGGTGGAAGTGGACCGGGAACTTTTGCTCCGCTCCGGCTCACAATTTCTCGCGAGGCCCGAGCGTGGGCCCAGCAGATGGTAGCGGGAACTCCCAAATGGATTGCGGTCCAGGCCGGTGCGAGTGACGCGATGAAGGCCTGGCGTCCGCATCTCTTTGGTCAGGCGTTGGCTCACCTCAGCAAGCGCTGGGAAGGCGGAATTCTGTTCATCGGCAGTCAGGAAGAGGAGGCGGTCATTGCAGAAGTGACGCGGGTCTATCGCGAGGCGGGAGGGCAGAATCCGATTAAGAACATGGCCGGGCGCACGACGTTGGGTCAGCTCGCCGGACTGCTGGCGGAATGCCGTCTCCTCGTGACCAATGATACGGGCCCCATGCATATCGGTGTGGCCGCCGGCACGGCGGTCATTGACCTTTCTGTGGGACATGTCGATTTCCAAGAAACCGGACCCTATGGTCGGGGGCACTGGGTTGTCCAGCCTGAATTGGATTGTGCACCCTGTGGATTCGATCAGGTCTGTGCCCACCATGCCTGTAAGGATCGTCTCATGCCAGACCTGGTGGCGGATCTCATAGGTCATGTGTTGGGGGCCGGGCCGTGCCCATCGAAGGTGTCCGGAGCGAGGCTCTATGAGTCCGGTGTGGATGAGGATGGATTGGGTACCTTTCGGTTAAAGCGGGGAGTGGAGTCGCCTCTGACTGCCTGGTACGCGGCGTTCTGGCGTCGCTATTGGTATGAAGTCCACACGGGACTGCAGAGCAACTGTCCTCCCCCGGAGGGTCTTCCTCCGGACGATTCAGGGGTGAAAGAACAACTGCAACGGCTGATCCCGCAGCTCGAGGTGGCCTGCCGAAAGGCCGACGAAATTGCTCGGCTAGTCAGTCGGATGTCGATCAATGTTCACGAGTTGAAGCGGCTGCAGCAGGAGCAAGGTGCGGAGCAGGAACGATTGCTTCTCATGGGGATGAAGACGGGGGCGACCGCGCCGGTCACGGCGGCGTTCCACCGACAGCTTCAGAACGATAACGTCATGGGATTGGATCGGCTGGCAAGCCATCAGGCACGGGCCTACCGATCTTGGCTGGAGCGAGTGACCGATATCGATCATCGGATCTTCCGGTCAGGTGCTGCAGGAACCGACGGTGAGTCTGCCTGCAGTGCGCGTAGGATCCTCATTCGTCCGGAGCGACAGGCGGCGTAACCGCGGTCAACTGAGAAGGAGACTGAGCATGCACATTACACTCGATGATGAGCAGTGGGTAGCTCCCAAGGACGCGACACTTCGAGACATCTTTACTGATCTCAGCGAGCGCGCCTTTGCAAAGTCCCGTATTGTCACGACGATGCGGCTCGATCATCGTCAAATCACCGACCGGGATATAGATGCCCAGTTGCTTCAGACGCCGTCGTCCGGGTTCAGTGATCTGGTCGCGACGTCTTCCACGCAACAAGACATTATCCAGGCGGCCCGTGGTTCCATCAGTCGCTATAGTGAACAGGTCGTGGCGGAAGGGAACCAGTTGGTCGGTCTGCTGCGCTCGGGGATGCCGGATGTGGCAGTGTTGGATCGCTGGCTGGGCAAGGTCGCTGATATCCTAGAGTTGATGAAACACCGCCAACCCAACTCAACCGGCGAGTCAGATCTGCCGGCGACTGTGGAGTGGGTCGAGAAACTGCTCGGCGCAAGGCAGGTCCGGGATACGGTTCGGATGGCTGATCTCCTCGAATATGAAATCCTGCCGAGGTTATCGCTGTGACGCATGATGCCCATTCTTTTCCGTTGTGGGAGGGTAGCTCTGATCCCTGCGGATTCGTGGGAAGACTCAAGTCCCTTGGGGATTGGCCGATAAGACAGGCACGCCAATCGAGGCGTAAGGGAATACGGCTTCTACACGGATGTCGGAAGCGCAACACGGAGTGATGTTCTAGTTTCAAGGAGGAAGAGCAATGGCTCTTATCATTAACAACAATCCTGCATCCATCGCGGCTCAGCGGAACCTCGATATTAACACCTTGAGCTTGAACCGTTCGGTGGAACGGTTGTCCTCAGGCCTTCGGGTGACGCGAGCGGCGGATGATGCGGCCGGTCTCGGGCTGTCCGAGTCCTTGCGTGCGCAGATTCGCAGCATCAACCAGGCGACGCGAAACGCCTCGGACGGCATCAGCTTGACGCAGATCGCCGACGGCGCCGCCGCCACGATCGGGTCGTTGCTGGCCCGTCTCCGAGAGCTGTCGTCGCAGTCGGCGAGCGGCACGGTCGGGAACACGGAACGGTCGTACATCGATCAAGAATTCGTGGCCCTGCGTTCGGAAATCGACCGTATCGCCCAGGTAACCGAATTCAACGGGCAGGCGCTCACCAGCGGAAGCTCGATCAGCTTCTCCATCGCGATCGGGTTCCGGAGCGGCAGCGGCAACACACTCAGCCTCAACCTGAACGATATCACCACCACGTCGTTGGGACTGTCCAGTGTGAACGTCTCAACATCCGCCAATGCCACCAGCGCATTAGCGAACGTGGACAACGCAATCAGCGCGATTGCAACGGCACGAGCCGAATACGGTTCGATTCAGAACCGGTTCGAGGCCACGATTGCCAACTTGCAGGTCACGAGCGAAAACCTCACGGCCGCAGAATCGCGGATCCGCGATGCGGACATCGCACTCGAGACCTCGGTGTTTACGAAGAACCAGATCTTGGTGCAGGCGGGTATTGCGACATTGGCGCAGGCCAATACGCTCCCGCAACAAGCACTGGCATTACTCAGAGGATAACGGCAGCACGCCGTCCACCGCCCCTCTCCTAAACCGGAGAGGGGCCCGGTGAACGGAGTGATACAAAGGGGGACGTTATGATCACCAATGTAACATCGAAGGTGGATCTCCCGGCCGCTGCCAATAGCAGAAGTCAACCCGCGGTTCAACCCAGGACGAAGCCTGTGGCTGAGCACACGCAAGGTGCTGACTTCTCGTTTGCCTCTCCCACGGATCGGGTAGCGCTTGAGCAAGCCGTGAGTAAAGTGAAGGAAGCGTTTCACCAATCGGGTTTGCAGTTGCAGATCGAGGTCGACCCCGATCTTGAGCGGGTCATCGTGAAAATTCTCAACGGGGATTCCGGAGAGGTGATTCGACAGATTCCCCCAAAAGAAGTGATTGATCTGGCCAAGAATCTCTCGGGGGCGAAAGGGGCGTTGTTCGGAGAACATGTCTAATTTGGCGCACAAGGATGTGGCATGGCGACGATAAGTTTCGGAGGACTCGGTAACGGGCTTGATTTTGGGCAGGTGGTCGATCAACTGGTGAAGGTGGCACAGCTGCCGGTTGATCGACTGACCAAAAAGAAGACTGATCTGAGTACGAAGTTCACGGACCTGACCACGGTCAGTACCAAGGTGGCGGCATTTCAGAGTGCCGCTGAAGCGCTGCGACTGTCGACCTCATTTGATCGGACCAGTGCGTCCGTCACGGACGAAACGGTCTTGTCCGTCACGGCATCGTCATCAGCAGCAGCAGGAACCTACAGCGTTCGAGTGGTCGATCTGGCACAATCTCACCAGATTGTCAGCAAGGCAGCCAAAGCGGTGTCCTCTGCAACGGCAGACATTGTGAGCGGCGGGTCTGCTACGTTTACCTTCAAAGTGGGATCCGGATCAAACCAAACCGTCACGCTTGGGTCGACGGGTACACTGACCGATCTGCGAGATCAGATCAATGACCTCGGAGCCGGTGTTACGGCATCCCTGATCAATACCGGAACCGAGGCATCGCCGGCCTATCGTGTAGCCCTATCAGCCACGAACACAGGGACTGCCAACGCGATTACGATCGTGGCTGATGGGACCGATATAGATCTCTTGAACAGCAGCGGAACGGGCGGAGTCGATACGCTCGCAGCGGCGCAGGATGCGGAAATCGAGATCGGGGATCAGACGTTGAACCCGCTGACGATTATACGAAGCTCGAATACCATTTCGGATGCCTTGCCAGGAGTCGTGTTGACGCTGACCAAAACGACGGGAACAGGGACGGTCCAGGTGAATCTGTCCCAGGACGTGGATGCGGTCAAGACGAATATCAAAGCCTTGGCCACGGCGTACAACGAAGTGGTGAAGTTTATCAATGAGCGGAGCACCTACGACCTGGCAACGAAGCAAGGCGGAGTGTTCTTTAACGAGTCGTCGGTCAAAACCGTCTTGTCACGACTCAGAACGGCACTCACGGCGCCGGTCAGTGGTGCCACGGTGTATACCAGCGTCGGGCAAATTGGATTCAAGACGGAGCGTGATGGAACAGTGACCGTGGATGATGCCCAGCTCAGCACCGCCCTGAGCACAAGCTACAGCGGCGTGAAGGCGCTTGTGAGCAATCAAGGAGCGGTCACCGGCCTCGCCCAGTCGCTTGTCTCTGCCGTTGACGCGCTGAACGACGTCGTCGGCGGTCCCCTCACGCTTCGAAAGAACGGGTTGACCAGTGAGATCTCAAAAATGGGAGACGATATCGCCCGGCAAGAAGACGCCCTGAGCCGATATGAAGAGCGGTTGCGGCGGCAGTTTGCGGCATTGGATGGGCTCTTGCGGCAGCTTCAGACTCAAAGCGGTTTCCTTGAAGCACGGTTGTCATCAACGCAACAGTAAGAACGAGGAACCTATTCCATGATTACTCAGTACGCCCGTCAGTATGAACAGACGCAGGTCGTCACCTCCTCCGGTATTCAGTTGGTTGTACTCCTGTACGACGGCGCGATCCAATCGATTGAAGTGGCTAGACGGGAAATCCGAGACAAGAATGTCCGAGAGAAAGCCCGGCATCTTGGGCGGGCGATTGCCATCATTGGTGAGCTGAATAGCGTGCTCGATCTTGAGCGGGGTGGGGAGATCGCACGTTCGCTCCGAAGATTGTACGACTATATGTTGATGGAACTGGTGGAGGCGAATGCTCGAAACAATGAGCAGAAGCTGGACGCCCCGCTGCGCTGCCTGAGTACCCTGCGCGAAGCTTGGCGCGAGGTGGCGGCCCAGCAACAACAGGGTCGGCTGGTCGGTGCCCGATGAGCGAGACGACGAAGGAAGAACGAGCTGATCTTGTCCGACTGACCAAAGCGGCCGTTGAGGCTGCTCAGCTGGGGGAGTGGGATACAGTGATACAGCGGTATAGCGAGCGGGGTGTTTTGTTGGCTTCTTCACCGGTATCGTCGAGTGACGCCGATGAAATGCGGAAGATGGACGAGCAAGTCCGTGACCATGCCAACACGCTGCAAGCGTTGTTGGCCGAACTGTTGGCTGAAGCGCATGCCACAAAACAGCGGTTACAAGGGTTCCGTCATCGACTCGGTCAGTCGAACATCACACCGGAGTCTGTGTCGAGAGAAGCCTAGCCGGGGGTAGGAATGGGCGATGGCCATCGAGGTGAACAGCGGTCACCGCAGTGCCGGCCGATTCCATGCTCGAGTGTGGAGGAGTAGGCCGCTTCACGTCTTGCGACTCACAACCCCTTCCTCTCGCAACCTCACTGTTCATCGGTCCTCAGTGGATTCCCAAACGGAGTTGTGTCGCCTCAGATGGGAAGGTGTCTCATGGCGTCATCGATCATGACCTCGTCGTCAGCTCCCTCTCCTCCCATCTCCGACGAACGCCGCGAATGGATCAGAATCGACGATCGCGTGCTCATGGAATGGCGGGTCGTCACGGAAGCGGGGAATGCCGGTGTGACGAATACGGGAGAGGCGACGGCTGATGTCATTTCTGCGGCGGTCGCGAAGCCAACCGCAGACCTTCTTGCCCGTTCCGGCGAGGCGTTGGTCGAGTCACCGGTGTTGCCCTGGATCATGAAGGTGGATTACCTGCTCGAAGTCATCCTGAATGCCCTGGCGACGACGCATCCGGAGAGTGTCTCGATGGCCAAGCCAACCACGGTCAATTTGAGTGGGGGAGGTGTCGGATTCGTGTCGGCTCACGAGATCCCCGCCGGTGCTCATGTGGCACTCAAACTGATTCTGCCTCCGTTTACATTGATCAGGGCCCTTGCGAAGGTTATTCGGGCGGGACCATCATCCGACGGACAAGGATTCATGATCGCCACCGAGTTCGTGGACCTCAAACCTGATGATCAGGAGCATGTGATCCGCCACATTCTGCATGTACAAGCCCAGCGATTGCGCGCAGGCCGGAGTCAACCAGGCTAATCGGAGCGCGCGACCATTCGGCAGACTGTCCCCGTGCCAGGAGTGTACGCATGAGTCGATCGAGCATCAAAGAAATCATCGGGAAGGTCGAAAAGCGAATCGATGAATACCGAAATGTGAATGCGAGAATCAGCGGCCAGATCACGATTCTCTCATTGAATGCGACGATCGAAGCCGCGAGAGCGGGCGAGGCAGGGAGGGGATTCGGCGTCGTGGCGAATGAGGTGCGGTCGCTGGCATCCCAGGCGGCTGCTGCGTCGGAAGATCTCGGAAGCTTGCGGAACGAGTTGTTGCAGCAGTTCACGGAACGAGAATGGGATCGACTGTCCGATACCGCACAAACATTGGTGCAACTGATTGTCCGCAATCTGTATGAGCGTACCGCCGATGTGCGGTGGTGGGCTACGGACGAAGCCTTGGTTCAGTGTTTGGAATCGTTGGATGCGACGGCCATCAGGCATGCCGGGGAGCGGCTCGGTCTCATCAACCAGTTCTATTCAGTGTATCTGGATCTGGTGCTGGTGGGGACGAACGGAGAGATCATCGCCTGCTCGCGTCCTAACCAATTTACAAAAGTCGTCGGGACGAACGTCGCCCGTTCTGCCTGGTTTAAGAAAGCCATGGCGACGACGGCCGGCGATCAGTATGCCGTCGATGATATCGCCAACGATGCCGCGCACGATGGTCGAATGGTCGCAGTCTTTGCGACGGCCGTACGGAAGGCTGCGAAGGTAAACGGACCGATCATCGGAGTGTTGGGAGTGGTATTCGATTGGGAAACTCAGGCCAGAACCATCGTCCGGAAAGAAGTCACGATGTCAGCCGAAACCTGGACTCGCAGTCGTGTGATGCTGCTCGACAACCATCTGCGAGTCATCGCATCGTCCGACGACAAGGGGCTGCTTCAGCCGTTCATGCTGGAGCATAAGGGACAGTCAAAGGGCTATTACGTGAATACCGATCGGGAAGTTATTGCCTTTGCGAAGACGCTTGGCTACCAAGAATATGACGGATTGGGATGGTATGCGGTGATCGCCCAGAAGCCATAGTGCTGGCTGCTGCACGAGTACGAAACATCCATGAAGCACACATTAAGCGGCTGATGAAGTGGGCGTTGTCAGCATGGCCAACAGAGCATCCGCGATCCGTCCCAGGGCGAGTGCAGCAGGCGAAGATGGGCTCTGCTGAATCACAGGGACGTACGCCCGCACGGATTGTTCCATCGCAGCATCCTCCGGAATTTCTCCGAGCAAGCTGAGATCCCCTCCGACGTATTCCTTGAGGAGCTTTCTGAGCTGCGGCACATTCACGCGAGCACGTCCGGAGGTGCGGTTGAGGATGAGCGCCGGGTGGAAGGCTTGCAAGGTGGTTTCCGCGATCTTGCGGCCGGATTCATCCGTCTTGCCTGCCACGTCTAACACTTCTTCCACGCTGCTGTAGTCTCGGTTCGCGAGCCCTTCGGCTGCCACGTCTCGCATCAGAAACATCGAGAGGACGCGGCGAATGGCCGCCAGCTTGATGAATCGATAGAGGTCCAAGACCGACGTCGGATCCGGAGTCGCAACGGCGACATGATGATCGGCCATCAGAAAAAAATCGAGCGCATGATAGCTCGTTCCGGCTCCGATATCCACGAGGATGATATCCGCGTGAATGTCTTGGAAATGACGAATCAGACGTTTTTTCTGGGAATAGGACATGTTGGCGGTGGCCAACGTATCGCCGGTGCCGGGGATGATGCGCAAGTTGGGATGCAGTGGGAGCCGTTGAGCTAGGGCATCCAACTGTTCGACCCGGTGATTGAGAAAGTCGGTCAAGGTCAGGGTCGGGTTGTGGAGGCCGACCAGGATATGGGCATCAGCTCCGCCGACATCCAGGTCTGCGAGCACCACCTGTTTCCCTTTTTTGGCGAAGAGCAGGGCTAGATTGGTCGCGACCACACTCTTGCCGACTCCACCTTTCCCTGACGCGACAGAGATGATTTGTGCCATTGAGATCCGTTCCTGTTGGTTTGAAATAACTGTCACAGTCTTCTTCGGTCGCTCCTCGTGAAATCTGAACAGACCGGCCTCGATCGGCGCACAGCGGAGAGGAACGAGCAGCGATGATGGAAAGGTGGTCTGAACTGCGGCTTAAGTTTTCCAGCCGATACGCCGATACGTCAGTCGTTATGAATAGTGATGTACCTACTGAAACGGCAACTCAGTCAGAAACAGACACTACGCGGGACGGAGAAATCCTGACCGTGATGGAAGTGGCCCGGTTCCTCCGCGTTCCCAAATCCACCGTGTACAAGCTGGCACGAGTGGGAGAGCTGCCGGCTTCCAAAATCGGAAAGCATTGGCGCTTCCTGCGGCGGGATATTCATGACTGGATGCACAGCCGGTCCAAGCAAACTCCGTGACGTGTCGGGCGTTGCCAGATTCATCGGAACCATGGCCACTCAGTGTCGGGGCTCACTCTGAAAGAGGAATACGGCATGACCGGTGGGCCTGTGTCTGCCCGTACCGTCCTCAAGCGAGTGAGTTCCTCTCCGCGCACATCGATCAACCTCTTCCTTCCCGGTAAACATCAACGCCGGCTGCTGGGTTCACGCTCAGGTCGCCCAACAAATCTTCCGATATGTGGCGAAGGACCAAACAGGTATCGCCGGAGTGATTCAGCGCAACAGCGGTAGAGATTCGGTTCTGCAGCAGGCTGAGAAAAAGGAGGCATTATGCCAGCCGATCCAAGCATGAAAATTCTCGTGGTCGATGACATGGTCACGATGCGACGAATCGTGAAGAACGTCCTGAAACAATTGGGCTTCTCGAACATCGAGGAAGCCGAAAACGGGCAGGATGGGTTGCAGAAGCTGCGAGCCGGACAATTCAACTTCGTCGTATCGGATTGGAATATGCCGGTGATG
Organism: Nitrospira sp. UBA2083; assembly: GCA_002331625.1. Lineage (GTDB taxonomy): Bacteria > Nitrospirota > Nitrospiria > Nitrospirales > Nitrospiraceae > Nitrospira_D. The sequence continues at coordinate 133,163 of DCZN01000061.1, forward strand.
ACGGGGATTGATATGCTCCGCGCCATCCGGGCAGACGAGAAGTTGAAGGCTATCCCGGTCTTGATGGTGACGGCTGAGGCCCAGCAAAGCAATTTGGTGGAGGCGGTGCAGGCCGGGGTCAGCAATTACATCATCAAACCGTTCACGGCGGAAACCATGCAGGAAAAACTCGCAAAGATATTCAAGTAGCACGGGGCCTGTGGGTCATTGGGGGCGCGCGGATTCGAGGGAGGCACGCGTGAAGAAACGAGGGCATAGACTCTACGAAGAACTCGGCAACTTGGCACGGTTCGTCGAAAACGCGATGAAAACCATTTCCGATGCAGGGCCGCAGATCGTCTCCAGCAGCCAGCAGCTGCCGACGGCTTCGTCGCATCTCAGTGATCTCAACAAGATGACCGAAGAAGGTACGCTTGAGGTGATGCGATTGACCGAATTGATTCAGGATGAACACAGCCGCATCACCAAAGAGCTGAGCGCAGTCGTCGAGGTGTTGCAGGCGATGGATTGTACGAAGCTGGTGCAGCGATTGGGCACAGTCAATTCCGTCGTGATCCAAGAGGGGAAATATCTGACGGAAATCATGACCGCATTGTCCTTCCAAGACTTAGTGGCGCAACGGGTCAAGAAGCTGGTGGCGATTCTCGATGAAGTGCAAAGCAAGTTGGTGGAGCTCGTCGTCGTGTTCGGTCTGCAACAGAATGGAGAGAAGGCGGCGACAGAGGGCACAGCGGGGCATCTCTTGAAGCAACTCGAGGCCTCCAAAACCAGCGTCATGAAGCAGAAAGTGGCCGACGATATCCTGGCGCAATTCGGGTTCCGATAGGCGATGCGGGGGGGAGGTGTCATGTTTCACGGCGCTCGTTACAGGTTGTCGGAGAACCTGCAACCTGAAACACGAAACATGAAACGTCCAAGCACAAACCGGTCAGGCCTGGTCACGCCGCACTCATGAGGGTGATGACGAATGGATATCGCAACAATTCTCGGAATCGTCATTGCCTTGGGCTCCATTATCGGAGGCCAAATACTCGAAGGCGGGCATGTGGGCTCGATCATGCAGCTCACGGCCTTCATCATTGTGATCGGCGGCACCTTCGGCGCTATTTGCATACAAAATCCGCTCTCCGTAGTGATCAAGGCGTTCGGCGCGTTGGCGATTGCGATCTCAGGCCCCCACATCGACAACAAGGGCACGATCAAGCTGATTCTGGATCTCGCGACCATCTCGAGAAAGCAAGGCTTGCTGGCGCTGGAGGGGAAACTGAAAGACATTAAGGATCCTTTTATGAAAAAGGGGATTCAGCTCATCGTCGATGGAACCGACCCGAAAGCCGTGCACGAAATTCTTGAGATCGAGGTCGAACATCATGAGGAGCAAGGTGTGATCTCGGCGAAGGTTTGGGAAGCGGCCGGTGGATACGCGCCGACCGTCGGGATCATCGGTGCGGTACTCGGGCTGATTCACGTGATGGAAAACCTGGCTGATCCCTCCAAGCTCGGAGGCGGTATCGCGGTGGCATTCGTCGCCACAGTCTATGGAGTCGGCGCCGCCAACCTCTTCTTTTTACCCCTTGCCAATAAGATCAAGCTGAAATTGAAGGAAGAGGCTGGATCCCGCAACCTCATCATCATGGGATTGGTCGGGCTGGCTCAAGGTGAGAATCCTCGGCTGCTGCAGGAGAAATTAGAGGGCGTTCTTCCCCACAACGAACGGACGAAGGAAGGGAAGAAGTGACGTCGTTTGTGAAGCGTCGTTCGGATCTCGGGGGAGCCCTACGCGGAGATAGTCGCCACCCTTCACGCTTCATGCTTCACGAGGTACGTCTCTAGATGGCGAAGCATAAACACGAAGAGCATGAGAATCACGAACGGTGGCTGGTCTCCTACGCCGACTTCATTACGTTGCTCTTTGCGTTCTTCGTCGTGATGTACTCGATCTCATCCGTCAATGTCGGAAAGTATCGCACCGTCAGTGAGTCGATCAAAGCCGCGCTGAATCCGATCGTCAGCCCACCGTCTTCACCGACCCCGTTGACACTGAGCACCAACAAGCAGGCGTTGACGGCGCCGGATGCCCCTGGCAGCAAAGAGGTGGCCATCCGGAAACTGCGGAATCTGGTGAAAGGCATCAAGGCATCGCCGCAAATGGCGTTGGTACGGGTTACTGAAAAGGTGAACGGCGATATTGTGATCACCATTCCGGATCAATTGCTCTTCAACAGCGGAGAAGCGGCGGTGCGGTCTGAGGCGTTGCCGTTCCTCGAAGGTCTCAGTACGGCCATCGTGGAATTGAACCGGCATACCAGAGTCGAGGGACACACGGACAATGTTCCCATACGGACGACGCAGTTCCCGTCCAATTGGGAATTGTCTGCCGCGCGTGCCGTCATGGTGGTGAGGGTGTTATCCGAATTGTTTGCCGTGCCGTCGGATCATCTCGCGGCCGTGGGCCATGCCGATACCAGGCCGATCACGGCCAATCTAGATGTGGAACAGCGAGCCAAGAATCGCCGGGTGGAGGTAGTGATCATGGAGCAAGCGCCCCCCCCACCGCAGCTTCAGGCTGAAACAGAGGCGGGTGTCTCAGAGTCGCCGACGGACGACGGGCTGCAGGTGGGTCCGGAGTAGTGAAGACGTGGGGCAGTCAAGGCACAGGAAAAAGGGAAAGAGGAATGTTCAGCCGACTCTCAAGTCCGTGGAACAACGGCCGATAGGAGTTGGTGATTCTAAAGAAGGGAGTACAAGGGCGATGACCACGGAACCAGCCGGATCTCAGGCGGGCGGAACGGGCGGACCTAATGCCCGACATCTGGCCCCGACGGGCGATCTGACGATTTTTGAGGCGGGAGAGTTCAAGGAGTCCTTGGTCAAGCTGTTTGCCAACGATGGATTAGTCTCACTGGATCTCGGCGGCGTCGATCGGGTGGACACAGCGGCAATTCAGTTGATGCTGTCGGCTCGAAAGCAGGGACGCATGTTTGTGACGGGCATTCCTGATGAGTTACAGGCCAAGCTCAAACAACTAGGTTTTCACGATCATCTCAGCGAGTGACGAGGGGCCATGTCCGGCTTGAACACAACCGGCACATGGACACGGATGGAGCGGCTCACCCCAGACTCCCCGATGCGACTCGACGAGACAAGATAAGACTGCACACGATGGCATTACGAAAGGCGCAGGACGGACGAACGGAAGAAGGTGTTGTGGCCGACCGGGCCGCTGTGACGAGGGCTCAGGCGCACCAAGAGGCCTGGAAAGCCTTCGCTGAAGGAGCGGTCCAAATGATTCCAGCGCTGAAGGCGCAGATGGCCGCGGTGACGCAAGAAACAGAACGAGCCGCCATGGATCTGTTGGTACATCTACAAACCCTGGCATCTGCAGATGGAACGATGACGCCCAAGGAGCGATCGGCGAGCATTGCAAAGGTCGTCATGGCGATGCAGTTCCAGGACATCACACGTCAAAAGCTTGAACATGTCGGATCGGCATTGGATCACCTCCAAGCTCATCTGCAAGCCCTGCTGAAAGGCCCAGAGAATGAGGAGGCGTGGAGCACGATCGCGACCCTACAGATGATGGAGCAGAGCTATACCATGGAAGAGGAACGCCGGCTCCATGCCGAGGCATCGAGCCCGGATTATCAAGAGCCGGTGCCGGTCGAGGTAAAGTCAGCGGGAACGGAGGCGGATTCGGTCACATTGTTTTGAAGGCGCATAGGGCGACCAGCGACGGACCGCGGGCACGGTATGCGAAAGGCGGAGGAGAAGATGGCCACCAAGACAGCACTCGTTGTCGATGATTCAATCACCATGCGGCAGATGGTGTCCTTCACGCTCACCAATGCCGGATTCACTGTCATCGAGGCCGAGCATGGGAAAGACGCCGTCGCTAAAGTGTCCGGCGGATCCAAAGTGGACCTCGTGGTGACCGACTTGAATATGCCGGAGATGGACGGCATT
>DCZN01000061.1:137159-137546 GCA_002331625.1 Nitrospira sp. UBA2083
CCGTTCAAGTTCACCCCAATCCTCATGCTGACGACAGAATCCGCGGAGGAGAAGAAAAGAGCCGGTAAAGATGCCGGCGCAACAGGCTGGATCGTCAAGCCGTTCAATCCTGAGCTGATGCTCAAAGTAATTGCGAAGGTGATGCCGGTGTGAACGATGTCAATCGTCAATGGTCATTCGTCATTCGTAACCGAAGATGTACCGAGCATCCGTCCCATGACGCATGACGAATAACGCTTGACGGGGGAATCATGAGCAACGATTTCGCGCAGTTTCAAGATGCGTTCTTCGAGGAGGCGGCCGAGCATCTGGCCGTTGTCGAGGAAGGCCTGTTGCAGTTGGAGCAATCACCGGAGGATCGAGATCTCCTTAATAAGATCTTTCGCT
>DCZN01000061.1:137690-137941 GCA_002331625.1 Nitrospira sp. UBA2083
GGATTGCCTGAAGACGCTGATCGATTCGGTGAAGACCGGTGCGGCGATTGATGACCAGATGGTGGAACGGTTCACCCGGGACCTCGCATCTGAGAGCAGGTTGAGCGCTCCGCCGTCGGGCGCATGTTCCACAGGGGAAAAGCCAGCTCAGGTCTCGGCCCCGGGTCACCGTGGAGGATCGCCCTATACCATATCGTGGACGCCCCCTGCGTGGTTGTTTCAGCGAGGGCTCGACCCGCTTCAGATTATGA
>DCZN01000137.1:0-236 GCA_002331625.1 Nitrospira sp. UBA2083
GCACCGGGATGAATTGCCAGGAGGGCATTGTTCGGATCCAGTTCACCCGAGAGGAGCAGTTCGACGCGTAGCGTCGCCAACCGTGGTTCCAGCTGGCTCAACTCCGTGGCCAGCTCGGTCTCCAGACCGGCGTCGCCGCTCTCATGGGCAAGCTCTAACAGCGCGCCCAAATCACCGATCTTGGCCTCGATGTCGCGCCACTGCTCGAGCTCTCGCTCGATCGTCGCCTTTTTCCG
>DCZN01000137.1:397-523 GCA_002331625.1 Nitrospira sp. UBA2083
CTTCGACTTCCTCTAACATGCCACGATCCTCCTTGCTTCGGTCATGCCGGTGTGATGGCCGTCAGGGCTGGTTCCTTGGTGCGGAAATACCCGAACAGACACAAAAGCGCGCAGATTATAACACAG
>DCZN01000137.1:824-16718 GCA_002331625.1 Nitrospira sp. UBA2083
ATCACTTCGTAGCAGATGGCCACACCAAACTTAACGGACCTGGCGCCGGTTGAACGTTCTTTGCTCCATGATTTCGGGCTGAACGACAGTGTCGTGGGACCCGGTCCGGCTTCAAAATCCCCGATCCCTTCCACCAGCTTGTCGAGAAAAAACAGGAACGATGATTTCAAGGGGATGTACTCCCCGAAGGGGACGAGATGCTGCTTGTCATAACGGCCCAGCAGTGTCCCGTCTTTTCCCAGCAGATAGGCGCTATTCAGCAGATAGGGCCGGCGATCGGGGTAGAATCTTAAAGCAGGGCTTCCGAGAAGAATCGGGGCCTGTGCCCGTTCCGCCCAGGCGATCAGTTGCAGCTGATATTCCTTTTCCCGCTCTAGGATAAACGGTGTCGCAGCTTCAGGCCACACGATCAAGTCGGTGCCGGATCCCAGCTGGCTGGTCAGACGATCGAATCGCTGCATGGTTTCCTTACGGAACGACGAGTCCCACTTCACGGCCTGATCGACATTCGGCTGGACGACTCCGACAGAAATTGAGGTGTTGGGATTGTGTCGATCTCGATCACTGAGGACCGCTGAACTGTAGACCCACGAGAGCACCATGCATGCAGCGGCGGTCGTGAGGAGTTCCCAGGGCAGTTTTACTGGGTGAAATCCTCTGAAGAAGGGCATGATCCATAAGAGCAATTCCGCCAATGCCAGATTGACCAACATAATGAGGAAGGAAATCCCGTAGACGCCCGTATGGTCGGCCACCTGAATCAACTCCAGTTCGCGGTATTGCGAATAGCCGAGCAGACACCAGGGCAGACCTGAGAGCAGGTAGGTACGGAACAACTCGAGGGCCACCCAGAAGCAGGGCGCAAAGAAAATGCCATACCGTGGGATGAGTTCACGCAGCCAGACAACGGCCAGGGCATAGAGGCCGACATACAGCCCAAGATAGCTGGTGAGCAGTAGTAAGATGGCGTAACTGACTGGCTCGGGAACTTTGCCATAGGTGGTCATGGCCGTNNATGGCGGTGACGACCCAGGCCATAATGCCGGTGAATCCGATGAGGCCACTCAGCCAGCCGATCCAAAAGGCTCGCAGTCTGGAACATTGATCGAGGGCGAGATGGAGCGGAATCAGGACGATCCACGCCAGCAAGCCGAGGTCGAAATTGGGGAAGCAGAACGGTAGTAAGAGCCCACTTGCGCAGGCAAAGAAGATTTGGCTCGAACGAGCTCCGTCCATCGTGCCGTACCTTAGCCAAAAGATTCGATGACTTGCAAGAGAATGCGTGAACAATCAGAGACTTGGAGGGATGCCTGGTGCTTTTTTCTGCCAGAATAGAGTATTCTAAATTCTATGGAGCGGCGTCAGCACCGTCGAGTGGCAGCCCGAGTGAAAGGCCTCGTCCGGGCGAACTCGCATGAGGTAGAAGGGGAGACGATCGATCTTTCGCGCAGCGGCGCTCGGATTGAAAGCTCGCTCGTGGTCGAACCAGGAACGCAGATCAGCGTCAAACTCGTGATTCCTGGAGACGACACCCCGATTGTGATCGAGCAAGCCCAGGTTCAGTGGGCGGTGGATCGCACATTCGGCGTCAGGTTTCTCAAGATGTCAGCACAGGAATTGGATGAATTGGAACAGCTCATCGACGAAAGTATCGCGCTGGATGAAGGGAGAGAATCATGAAGCCAGTCACCAATGGGACAGAGATTCAGACGGATGATCCGCGCACGTGGATCGGAGGTGAAGCGACCGTCGGTTCTCAAGCCCGCCGCTATATCCGTCGCCAAGCCGGGCCACCGGCCTCTCTACTGGGCGTCATCCTTGGCCTGACGTTCCTCGGTGGTCTCGCCCTAGGGAGCTCTTTCGGCTTGCTCTGTCGCAATAAGAAGTAAAAAAGACTTCTATATCTCCAGACTGCGCTCCTCCCGTTGACGTCCTCCGCCTCCATTGCTAGGATCCCGATCCTTCTATAAAGTGTGTACCTAGGGAGGGAGATCAGATGCGCGTGACCACTCATTCTTCAAGCCGACCGTTCCTTCGTTCGATTGTTGTGTTGATGATCGCCAGTATTGGGATTGCCCAAGCTGCCGCTCCTGGCGATGTGCATCTCAAACGCCATGGGGGCCCATCCGAATCTCAACCGCAAGGCCAGCCTGATCCAGACCTCCTTCCGCTTTGGGCTGCCTTAGCTGGTAAGGCCTCAGGGCCCGTATCAGTTACCTGGAGCCATCTCTGGGGCACTCCGAAAGCTGTATATGGCACACTATCAAGTCCGATGGAGCCATCCGAAGCCTCGGCACGTCAGTTTCTTTCCTCACAGGCAGCTCTTCTCAAGCTTGATCCTTCCTTGCCTGATTTTGTTCTGGCGAGCAATAGGAAGACGCCGATGGGTCCTGTCTATGTGTTCACGCAGTCGGCCGCTGGCGTACCGGTGCATGGAGGTGAATTGAAGGTTCAGTTTGATCGCGATGGCCATGTCGTCGGTCTGACCAACACCTCCGTGCCGACTGCGAAACTGACTGTGATGGCTCCCTCTCTGAAGGCTGAGGAGGCAATCCAGGCAGCCAAGGGACACATTCCTCCGGGCCTCAGCGATAAAGAGGAGGGAGTAAATGGACCAGGATCGTCGGCCAAGCTAGTTATATATGCAGACACGGGAACCCCGACGCTGGCATGGGAGGTTCTTATTCATACCGATGGGCCAGCATGGCAGGTGTTTGTGCATGCCCAGACAGGAAAGGCATTAGCGCCCGTACGAGACCTGAATCGTTATGCCACGGGACAAGTCTTTTTGGTCAACGCCATTGTAGCCACGCGGGACAACAGTTTAAGTGACCAGAAAGATATCGCAACCGCTGTCCCTCAGGCTGCATACCGTTCCGTGACGCTGTTGGGATTGGACGGCAGCGGTTTTCTCGACGGCACCTATGCCTCCAGCAGTGCTTCGAAGCGGCGGGTATCTTCGGCGAGTCAGACGTTTGTATTCGATCGCAGCGCCGATGGTTTCAGCGAAACCATGGGGTATTACTATCTGGATTATGCCCAGCGGTATATCCAATCCCTGGGATTTACCAACGTGAACAACCGACAGCAGGTGTTCAGCGTCGATCGTTACAAGAAGGATAATTCCTTCTATCAGCCGTCCACGAAGAACATTACCTATGGGACCGGTGGCGTCGATGATGCGGAAGATGCGGATGTCGTGTGGCATGAGTACGGCCATTCAATTCTCGATAACCAGGTGCCGGGGTACGGCACCACGTTAGAAGCGGATTCGATCGGGGAGGGATTCGGCGACTATTTAGCCGGAAGTCTTGGGGCCCAGCTCAGCGGCGGGTTTCAAGATGCCTGTGTTGCGGAGTGGGATGCCACATCATACTCATCAACAATACCCCCATGCCTTCGCAGGCTAGACGGGACCAAGCACTACCCTGAATCGGTCGTCAGCGAGGTTCACGACGATGGAGAAATGTGGTCGGCCGCTCTGTGGCAGATTCGGACCGCGCTCGGTGGGACCAAGGCCGACACCGTCATTCTTCAGCATCATTTTCTCCTGACCGCTGATACGTCCTTCAATCAGGCGGCCAATGCGCTGGTCACTGCCGCCATCGGGCTCGGCTATCCTTCGTCGCAGGTGAGCACCATCCGGACCATTCTCAGGAATCGTGGGTTCACGGTGACGCAGTGAGCTAAGGCGCGTGCGGAGGCTTACGCGATGTCTCTGGGTCAACTATCTCGCCGAGATTTCCATTCCTTCCTAGTGGGGACTTGTATGATGTGAAGCCGTCCTCTGGCACGTTCCTTTCGAGACGACGCCCGCAGAGAAGCAAGCCGTATTTGCACACCAGCCGAATTGGGCGGATACCGTAGTACAGGAACGACAGGTGCTGTGGCAGGGGTACAAGCTGCCGGTCGAGGCTGCAAGGCACCAGAACATCGTACATGTAGCGCAGATAGTAGGGGAGGAGTTTATCCCTTAGACGTTCTCGAACAAGCCAGCGAAACTGGTCAATCGAATGCTGATCGCGAGCGCTCGCGTCGCGGTCATCAAAAAGCTGCTGGCGAGCAAACTCCACAAGGCCCTCGATAGTTGGGTTGGCGCGCACTTCACCGAGGATTTCATGTGGAAGCGGCGTCCCTAGAAGACTGTGTGTCAAGGATAAGCTGAACAGAACCATCCGCTCACCGCCCAGTCCGCTTGCTTGTCGTAGTACCTCGGTCAAATCAAGATCTGGATGCCCGCTCAAAAGTTGGGCAATATCGCAGATTCTAGACAGCTGCAAATAGGGAGCTCCAGCATCTTTAGTGATTTGGACGGCAAGCATGAGGAGGGTATCTTCCGCAGACAAGGTAGGCACCTGGGTGCCCAGTAGGACGGTATGCTGTCGACGTTCCCATGCCTGCTCAAACTGGAGAGGAGAGGGAAATTCACGGGAGGTCATCCGCCGATGTAAATCGACCGTGACTCTCCCAGTGCCATTGAGATAGGTCGATTCCCATTCAAATGCGTTCATAAGGCGATAGCCACTGGTGCTGAGGAGGCCCTGCGCCCGCTCATAGTCGGGCTCGTGGACGAGCAGATCCAAGTCGGCAAAGTCTCGGCCGGCAAGATTGCCATAGAGGGTGGCGGTCAAGAGCGGACCTTTATAGGGGAGTGCAGGAATGTTGTGGGCCTCAAACAAGGTGAGAAGTTTGAGGAGTTCGTCCGTGAGGAACAAGTTTCGGGCGGCATTCGCGCGGGAGTGGTGTTGGAGTTGCTCCAGGATAGCCTGCGGGACGTCGATCGAGGATATTGTACGCAAGGTGCGATTTAGGAGAGGCAAGACCCCGTGTCGGTCTGCGGTCTTGAGCAGAGAGGTCCAGTTGAAATCGGTGCGGAGGAGCGTCCTGATCCGCTCAGCTCTTACCGCATCAATGGAAGTGCCCGAGCAGCAGAGCAGGAGTTCGACTTCAGGGCGCATGGAGCAGTCTACGGGGCGCTTAGGTGTATTAGGCCTTCCTGCTGTAACTCGTCGACAAAGTCCAGCAGCGCGGGCATAGCGTCCTCGTCCGTGAAGGCATAGCCGTCCTGCAATGCCCGGAGAATGTCCTGTGCAGACCGGCCCTGTTGCAACAGTTCCCAGATGCGGGTCCCTGTCTCATTCAACGTATAGTAGCGTTTCGTGTCGAGATGCAGCAGAACCGCTTCGGTATCATCGAGCCTGGTGAACACCAGACTGGGATGAGGATGCAGGATAGTCTCAGGCGCGAGCATGGGAGGCCTCCTCCGTGGGCGCGGCCGATCGTTGTGGTGGTGTTTCTAGGATATGAACCAGTTCCGGCACTTTCTGATAGTGCAAGAGACAGTGGGTGCAAAGAAATTGCTCGGCTTCCGTAGGGGTACCGGTGGCCAGTCGCTCCAATTTTCCCAGGTTGATCTTGGCGATGGTGGTGATGAGGCGACGATGGGCCTCGACAAAGCTGACCTTGTGTAAATCCGCCAACACGTCCGTTTCCGGTGTGCCTCCACGGTAATTCGAGAGCGTGCAGCAGGCTGTCAGGTAGCCACGGTAGTCGATGTTAAACTCCTGCATCTGCAGCTGCGGGCATTGAGCAAACCGAGAAGCAGTGTGGTGGTCGCCCGCCAGGACGATGGGCATCGTGAACATCTGCTGCAGGGCGGCGATCTCCGTTTCCACATCTCGCCGTTCACGGGCGTTCAGCACCAGATCGGCGGCAAGGGCATCTGGAGTCGGTTGGCAGTGTCCATAGCCGAGCGCTGCACAGTCCAGGCGGCCGGCCAGGATGGCCATCGCTTCCAGCTCGTTGCGATTGGCACGGGTGACTACCATGTTGAGCTGGACGGGAACGCCATGCACATGACAGAGACTGATCGCCTGCATCAGACGGCGAAACGATCCGGGCTGACGCCTCAGGGCATCGTGCGTCGTCTCACTGGCGCCATCGAGGCTGAACGAGACGCGTTCGAGGGAACTTTTCCAGGTTTGGATCTTTGCAAACGTCTGTGAAAAGTTCCAGCCATTGGTCACAAACGTGAAGGGATACCCAGAGGTGGTCACCAGCTCAACGATGTCGACAAACTGTGGGTGCAGAGTCGGCTCCCCGCCGGTGAATGCCACGAGGCTGATTGGCTGGTACGCTTGTACCTCCCTCCGCACCTTCTCCACGATTGTCACAGGCAGGTAGTGGTGCGGCCCATCCTCCGACCTGATACAGTGCACGCAGCCGAAGTTACAGCGGTTGGTCAGCTCGAAAATGAGTTTGACACCAAACGGGGTTATCGTCCCGGGCGTCAGTGGTATGGCTCGTCGCTCCATCAGTCTCTTCCTAACTAGATGCAAGGCGCTGGTTGTTGTACCCCTTCTAGGAGCGAGGCAATGCGCCGCGGGTCGCGGGCCAAATCCTGACCAGCCAGAAGTTGGTAGTGCCGAGTCTGGCGCACCATGCGAGCCAGGACGTCGAGATGGCCAGGCGCCATCTGGGGTTCCACCATCACCAGGGCACTCTGCTGAATCAGCCGGAAGAGCGCCTCGGCTTTTCCGATCGGGTTAAGCTGGCTCTGTGGCGCGTCGATGATAGTCGGGAACAACAGCAGGTCTGGGAGGCAGGTCTCGCAGACCTGCGCAGGATACAGCGCCTGCACGTCGAGGCGCTTCTTGAGATCACCGGTCCACGGCCCAGGTTGCCAGTGCGCCAGAGTGTCTGGGAAGGCGCGCGTGGCTTCTGGCGCGAGACACAATTCCCGGCGTAGGGGCATGGCTTCTATGCCGTCGCGACAGCTCCTGAGCAGGATCGCATCGTCAGCCAGATACTGCCAGCCTTGCTGGACAAGGCTAAGCGTCAGGGTGGATTTCCCGCTCCCACTGTCGCCGACCAAGAGACAACCAACGCCGTTCTGTGCCACACACGCGGCGTGCTCGGGATAGAACCCTTGATAGCGCAGTAAGAGCAGCAGGCTATAGAGGAGGAGGTCCATGCTGAGCGTAGGCGAGGCCTGCTCATCCGTGGGCGGGAGTGTGCCGAGGCCCGTGCGTGACGCGGGGTCGAGATGGACAACGCATACCCCATCGCGCACATAGAGCTGCGAGTCTGCTTGCCAGACCTGCAAGCCGTGCTGCTGTGCTACACAGCTGGCATGAGTCGGAATAGAGAGCGGTGGTGTATCGGTAAGAAAGGTCAGGCGTACGTGGCACTCCGGAGGGACCTCAGGGCAAGCCTCAAGCCCAAAGTAGGCACTAAGAACCTGCAGCTGTTCCCCTACCGCTGCGGCATCCCAGCCTACAGCGAGCCAGGTGCCGTGCAGGTTGTAATATATGGTGCCCACAGCATCGATATCAGGCATTGGCCCATTACCCATTCTGCGGGAGAGTCCCTCCATAATTTCATTTATTTCGGTCGAAATGTCCCGAAAAAGGCTGCGGTCACAGCCGGCAGCGTGGCGTGGCGTGTCAGAACAGGCCGCACGAAAGGCTTCTTCTCTGTCCGTTCATTTCCAGACTGGTCTACATGATTGCCTTGGCGTGGTTTGGCATCTTCGATCGAGATCCTGGTATCCATCCGAACCTCCTTCTTTGATGATCATTGTCCGTAGGGAACGTATACACAGTGGTAAACGCACGTTGTGGGTTGTCCCTCTCGCCAAATGGTTGGCCTGCCAACTCGACCCAACAATGGCCTTCGAGGACGTCGCCTCGCTTGGTCGCGCCAAAATGGAGGGTAACGGGGGCACCCCATTGCCGTAAAAAGTGAAACAACAACAGCGACTGTTTCATACAGTTGGGCCGGATCATGCCGATGCGCTGATGGAGAAGACCCTTGATAAGAAACAGCAGGCGCTCAGGTTCGATTGGCGGTAGCACCGTTGGCATTGTTTTCGTCCCAAACAAGGTGACGAGGGCTGGCAGCGGAAGCACCCGCTGCAAAATGGGGAGGGCCACCAGCAGGCCCGCGCTCGACATCAGTAGCCACATCTCGCGCAAGCGAAGGGCAGAGACTTTGCTAAAGACCGCCTGCAACCGTGCGGGCATATCTTCCTCACATCTCTTCAACGTCATATCTCGACGTTACATCGATCATCACTCCCCCATGGGAGGGAGCTGGTCGCGTAACGGGCCCGATCATAGACCCCCTTTGCGAGCATGTCAAAAAGACTTACTTAGGAACGCGGTATTTACCGTCGATGTTGTTCATTATCCTCCATACGGTACCGGAGTGGCGTCAGTACTGCGACGGGTCAAACGTAAATTGAAATGGCCCAGCTGCGGGGCGCTCGTCGAGCTGTGTCAGTTGGCTCTGGCCCTTGGGCAACACATAGACCTTGGCAATCCGATGCGGTGGAGCATTCGGACCTTTCGCCGTGGCAATCGCCACATTCGGTGCGAGTTGTTTCAGGGCCTTGTCCAGCGGTATCTGGCTCAAATGGATCGTGATCCGCTCGTCCACCGCGGAAGACATCATGACAATGGGAATCTTCGTGCGTTGCTCGATCTCAGTCAGGATGGTGGCGAGTGATGCCTCGTAGGCGTCCAGCGAGAGGTCGCGCTCGGTCACCGTCAGGCGAAACGTGCCCGGGGCAAGGAACGCTGTCGCTTGGGATGGCACGGACTGCGCCACCGCAAGGTCCGCTAGGATCAGACCGCCAAGGATAAAACTTGCAACATACACTTTCATTCTCGAACAAGATTGGAGCTGCATGGGCATCATCTCCTCTGCGGGATAGGTGTGGTGATGGCCTCCTGCAGAGAGCCGAGCCTCAGCTGAAGCCTGTTGCTCTTTATGGTGTCTTTTGCGCCTTTCCACGCATGTCTATAACGAATTGAAACGGGTCTAAAGTTGCCAAACCGATCTTGAACTCTACAGCGAAAGCCTCAGCTCTGCTAAGCAGACTATCTGAATACTGTCCCTGCAGTGGAGGCAACACAGTCGGTTTAATACGCCCTGGTCCACCAGCCGCGTTGCATAGCACATTTCCCCCGGTAAGACGGTTTACATCAACAACAAGGTTCGAAAAAGTAGTTGTTGAGAAATTCCTAAACATAGCCCTCACAACCAATGTTCCAGCGGGAGCATCAGGCGAACAAACATTACGGTCCAATGTCTGCGTTGTTTCCAACACGCCGAAGCTCCCGTTGACCAGGGGTAAGCCGGGTTGGACCGTGTCCCCCGTTACGAGCGGCGTGGCGACATATGTAAATGTAGTCCCTGGTGGTTGATTCGTTATTCTGGAAAGATCTAGCGCAAACTGGTCTGTTGCTGTTACTGCCCTACCTGTTCTTATAGGATCATTGTAGGAAACAAATCCTAAGGCACGGCCATCGGGTCCGTCTAAAATATAAATATCAGTTCCTAAGATTTGGGATATGATCTGACCTGAACTATCCAAAAGACGTGGACGAAAGACGTCAGGATCTACAAAAGAGATAGTAAGGTCTTGTAAGTTCAGTCTTGTTTGACTTTGAATATTCGAAGAAGCCAAGGTAGTGAGACGGTCGGTGACATCACCTTCTCCCGCAATAGATAGAGAGGAGAATACTGAAAGATCCTCTACAAAAGGGTCTCCTCCTGCTGGAGGGGGGCGGTTTGCTGCTTGCGCTAGGTTATTGAAAAGGACTGCCCCCGCGGCAGTGCCAATACCCGCTCCTATTGCGCACCCGGGGGGGCCTACCCCAAAAAACCCTCCAAATATACAGCCCGCGGCTCCTGACACAACAACGCCTACGCCAGCGCCGACAGCTTTGAGTGTGCCAAACGACAAGTCAGATCCTTGAATAAGTTTTCCAGTAAGTTGAACTGCAGCCACCTCATTAGAATCGTTTACTGGCCCGACTACACGTCCTGTATTAAGATGGCCAACAAGAATTTGGCGTAGCTCTTCTTTGGAAAAATCACGTGCGAAAGCCACGGTAGACCACAAAAATGAAACGAGGCATGCGAGAATCATATATATTCTCACACCTCTCCTGAGAACAAACCATGTTGGTTCAGGTCTTGCGATAGGGCACAGAGCGTAGATGCTCCGTGTTGAAGAGAACGTGCGATTCCCCAACAATGGTTTCATGGCCTGTACTCCTTGTTTGGGAGGGAAGATAGGATCTTGGGGGATTCCAGTATGTTGGTTCGGCGCATAGGTCGACATACCTGGATCTTCGTTCGTCCAAGCTGCCGGCCTTCAGCTGGGTGATGCAGAGGAGGATGCTGGCACTCATCGGGTCGTCGTGTGGTATCACCTCAAGAATCCCGACCCGTCAGCGCCTCACGAAAGCTATGCTTTCGTTCTATGATGGCCGCGACTCTAGTCCTGGACAAAAGACCATACAATCCATCTTTGGATTAGGGATATTCGCGGTTATGTATAGATACAGTTAGACCTATGCATAACTAGAGCCATGAGGATTGGTGGGGTGCTCACTGCTCAACTGTCCGACCATGGTTCGTGTGAGTAGCTTGAGTTCGAGGCTATGTGGCAAAGGGGCCGTGCCGATTCCGTGGCAGAGTGCCTCAATGCCAAAGTGTTGTGCTGTCGTGGTTGAACAAGAGGACGGCAGAAGGTGAATTGATTTCGAGTAGAGTGCCTTTGTTGTTGCGGGTGCATTGCCCGCCGTGCGGGTGTTGACGAACATCACGGCTGGGGCGTTTACATCTTCTGACGAAAAGAGCGGGCGAGAAGACTGCTCGTAAGGATTACGACATTGTTGTCGTGGATCAGAGTAAGGGGCGTTGTTTAGAGAAGTTCTCGAAATCGGTCGGGGGATAGTTCCGCGGCATCGAGGATCTGTTTCAAGGTGCCAGGTTTGATCACGTGATGGCGTGGGACAATCACGATATGTTTGTCGTCCGTCATGGCAATGTGCTTCCCTTCTCGCAGTGTATAGAAACCGGCGCGCTTCAGGACTCTCACGACCCGTTCATGAGAGACCTGGGGAAGCTTTGTCATACTGTAACTTCGACAGTCCGCAGTTTCTTAAGACGTTTCAGGTCTTCGACGCTGGCGAGGTAAGTCTTGATGGCGTCTTTGATGTTCTCCAGGGCCTCTTCTTCCGTGTCGCCTTGGGAAACGCATCCCTTCAGCGTTGGGCAATAGACGACATACCCCCCAGCCTCTGCATCCTGTTCTATGACGATCGGATATTCCATACGCTCCTCATCCGAAATGACTCTGGTCGACAGTATAAGTATAGCAGAGGATGGACCGTGCAGTAGAAATATCAGAACCAGCTGGTGACCTCGGTCCCGCAATAAGGCATAGTTGCGATTGTGTGCCACGCTTCCTAGATTCGGATGGCGACAGTGACCAGATACCTACGGATCTCCAGAGCGTTGATTTGGCGCATTGGTCGACCTTCCTGGACCTTCGTTTGTCCGACCTGCCGGTCTTGAGCCGGGTGATGCAGAGGTGGAAGCTGGCACTGATCGGGTTGTCGTGTAGGAGCACCCCTATGACTTAGACGTCTGCAAGCGAGCAACGCCTGCGGATTGGGGTTCTTTACATAACGAACTTTGAACCAGATGCCTTCCACGGCCAGGCTTGCTAGATCGTATGATGCTGTAGACAATACAACATTGAGGCTCTCATGGAGGTGGCGTATGTCGGTTCGATTGAACATCACGATGGATGAGGATGTCTACGCGAGGCTGAAAAAAGCAGTGCCTCCGAAAAAGCTGAGCGCCTTTATCTCTGGGGCCGTCCGAGCCAGGTTGCATCTGGATGCCAAGACGCTGGATGCTACCTACCGAGCTGCCAGTAAGGAGCGGTGGAGGGCTGGGTTGGCTGAGGATTGGAAGCATC
This sequence comes from Nitrospira sp. UBA2083, assembly GCA_002331625.1. Taxonomy (GTDB): domain Bacteria; phylum Nitrospirota; class Nitrospiria; order Nitrospirales; family Nitrospiraceae; genus Nitrospira_D. Next base: position 12,607 of record DCZN01000137.1, read on the forward strand.
TTGACGACGAAGGATGGCCCATGTGAGGCGCGTGCCCACGCGGGACGACGTCTACTGGGTTGCGCTGGACCCAGCGCTCGGGTCGGGGATTCAGAAGACCAGACCGGCTGTGATTGTCTCGAATAACTCCTGTCACGCCTACGGATCACGCGTGGTCGTGCTGCCGCTTACCAGCAATGTCGATTCTCTTTATCATCCTGGCGAAGCATTGGTCACGGTGAAGGGAAAGCGGTCTCGGGCTTTGGGCGACCAGATCCGATCGCTGGATAAGTCTCGGTTGCGTTCCAGGATAGAGGCACTGAGTCAGGATGAATTGGCTGCGGTCGATGAAGCAGTCCAGATCACACTCGCCTTGTGGCCGTGAAGGTCTTACGCCATAGGCCATTAGCTATCAGCCATCAGCCATTTTCGTCAGCGTCTCAGGGGATGCTCCTCACACTAACTCTGTACCACATTCCAATGCGGGGCCGCACGGCTTGAGGCACCTTCTCCCTTCGACTGGGCTGGCGTCAGTGCTGCGACGGGTCAAACGTAAATTGAAATGGCCCAGCTGCGGGGCGCTCATCGAGCTGCGCTAGCTTACTCTGGCCCTTGGGTAGCACATAGACTTTGGCAATGCGATGTGCCGGAGCGTTCGGCCCCTGCGCCGTGGCAATCGCCACACTCGGCACCAACTGTTTCAGGGCCTTGTCCAGCGGCATCTGGCTCAAATGGATCGTGATCCGCTCGTCCACCGCGGAAGACATCATGATGATGGGAATCTTTGTGCGCTGTTCGATCTCAGCCAGGATAGCCACGAGCGACGCCTCGGACGCATCCAGCGAGAGGTCACGCTCGGTCACCGTCAGGCGATAGGTGCCGGAGGCCAGGAACGATGACGACTGTGGGGACGTCGACTGCGCCGCCGCGAGGCCTGTCAGCAGTATTCCTCCCAGGATCAGTCCCACGACATGGACGGTCATCCTCGAAGACCAGGAGCGTTGCATTGGTCGCATGGTCAGTTCCTCCCTTGCAAAAAGTCTGGTGATCACTTCCAGGCTCGTCTCAACGTGTATCCTGTTCATTTATGGATGTGGAGCTCACGCCGCCTCGCTCAAGCTGTTCTAGCGCGTGCCCAGCACATCCACGAAGAATGTAAAGGGCTTATTCTCCTTCAAACAAATACTGAAATTGACATCGACAAATTCTCCACGACTTAGGATGCCGTCTGAATACCCATTCTTCTTTAAGACCGTTAAAGTTGATCCTTCACCTCCATTTCCCCCATCTGCATTCTGGAGGAGATTCCCGTTCGTCAGTGTCTTCACTTGCACGACCAGGTCGGAAAGGGGAGGAGTGCTGGTCTTGTTTGTAAGCCGTGCGTCAAAGCTGAATTTCCCTAAGAAACCTGAGGGACAACCCGCGGTATTAGAAATAGTCCGATAAGTTGATGTTCGAGGCACAAAGGTCACGAGGTCATTAATAGTTTCCTGCGTGGCGAGCTGGATGGAGCCATCAAAGAACACCCACTCAAAGGCGCCCACGGTGTCTACTGCCCGGATTGCGATGACGTTTTCACCGGGTTTTAAGAATTGGGTGAAATCGATTGAATCGAGAACAATGCCAGGCTGGTCTTTGAACGCGAGCTTGCCATTCACGTACAGCTCGTAGTCATCATCGACAGCAGCAAATGCGGTGCCTTTGACTATTTTTGCCCCCAGTGGAATCGAAAACTTGTAACGGAAATAGGCCACATCCGGTCCTGAAGTTCCATCAGGAGGGTTTGGGCTATCCCAATACCACATGAACAAAGCTTTCGTGCCCGGAACATTTTCATCCGCTGTCGTACAGCAATTCGGGTAGGGCGCGAATGCTGGGATCCAGCCACGGTCATCAAACCCTACGGTAGTCCAGTCTAAACCTGCGCCAGGATTAGCAGTCGAAAGCCAGCCTTTGCCACTCAGAATCTTTAGGGGACCAGGCGGGGTAAAGGCCAGGCCTATGGGATCATCCAACCCGGGGCTGCCAGCGGGCACGAAGGCGTTAATGAACGCGCCCGTTTTCCCATTGTAACGGAGGATTTGCTTGGAAAATTGGCCACAGACATAGAGGTTGCCATCTGGCCCGAAGGCTAGCTCATGAGGGCCAAGCAGCCCACCGCTGGCAGGAGGTACAAAGTGATCGATGAAGGCCCCTGTTTTCCCGTTGTAGCGGAGAACTGCATCGTTGCCTCTCCCGCTGACGTAGAGATTGCCGTCGGGCCCGAAGACTAAACCCGTGGGTTGAAATACTCCTCCGCTGCCAGCAGACACGAAATCATTAATGAAGGCGCCTGTCTGTCCGTTGTAGCGAAGAATCTGGTGGGTGAAGAAACTACTGACGTAGAGATTGCCGTCAGGTCCGAAACGTATGCCCACAGGCCTATCTAATCCGCCGCTCCCCGCGGGCACAAAGATATCAATAAAGGCGCCCGTCTGTCCGTTGTAGCGGAATATCTCGTCACTATTGGGACTGCTGACGTAGAGATTGCCGTCAGGTCCGAAGGCGAAGCCCTCAGGAAAGGCGAGCCCACTGCCAGGGGGCACGAAGGCATCAATGAAGGCTCCGGTCTGGCCATTGTAGCGCAGAAGCGAGTTACTGCCGCTGCTGCTGGCGTAGAGATTGCCGTCAGGCCCGAAGGCTAAGCCGTAGGGGACGCTCAATCCGCCGCTCCCAGCGGGCACGAAGGTGTTAATGAAAGCCCCCGTTTGTCCATTGTAGCGCGACACTGAAGCGCTGGCCCTATTGAGAACCAGCAGGTCGGCGGCCTGAGCAGACGGAACTTGCCCCAGGAGGCTGCTGATGACAATGACGAGACAGGCTATGCGGTTTATCAACTTGCCATATCCCTTCTGTGGCATCTCCATGCCTCCTTCAAAAAAGGGAAAAATCTTAGTGCTTAGGTTTTGCAGTCATCCATTGTTGCGATTGTTTGTCCTGCTTGAGCAATTCGGATGGTAGTGGCGCTCCTATGCGAAACGTGAATGTGTGAGTCCACAGCAATGGCGTCATGGCTTCTTCTCCTTGCTCTGTGCGGTACACGACTGCGACCAAATGTCCTGAGTGTCTCCTCTACCGCGTCCCCAGCACATCCACAAAGAATGTGAATTGATTGAACGTCTTCAAGCACAGCGTCACGGGCAGTGCCACATGTTCCTTGGCGCTCAGGACCCCATCGGTATACTGCCCGTTCGGACCAAACGTGACCGTCGCGCCGTCCCCGCCCAATCCGCCATCGGCGTTCAGCACGAGGTTGCCCCTGGTCAGAGTAGTCACCTCAGTGACGAGGTGTTTCCCCGGCGGACTGCCTGGCTTGTTGGCCAGGTCTGCAGTGAAGTGAAACTTCCCAACGTAGCCGGCGGGGCACCCGGTGGTGTCTCGACTCGTGCGATAGGTAGCGGGGAGCGGGGTGAAGGTCACCAGGTTGTTGAGTGTCGTCAGTGGCGAAGAAGTGGCTTCAAGTGCTCCCATGTCACAGAGGGTTGTGCCGTTGCGATCCCCATCAGCGGGGCGGAAGAAACTTCGTTGGTCGAGGCTCAGCGGCTGCCCTCCGGTCCCGGTGCATTGAGCCAGCGGCACGGCGTCGATCGCCGGGCTTTTGCCTGTGCAGCCGGTGGGAGCACCGGATCCGGTGCAGAGCGCGATGGTCTTCGTCGGTCCGCCGTTGTCCTTCAACCCGGCCGGGTCCACCCGGGGATCGAGATTGGATTGGTCGCCCGGGCCGGTGAGCCCACAGGTACCGGTTTGGTCCAGGTTGTAGCCGAGCGAAGTGATGGGGCCCACGCACCCATCGGCGATGAGGCTGGTGTACAGCTTCAGGGTCCCGCTATTAAAGATGCCGGGGCCGTTGTCACTGACCGTGCTGTGAATAAGAGTCAGGGTGCCCTCATTATAAATGCCGCTGACGATGGTGCAAAAGCGTCCGCAGCTGTTATCGCTGACCGTGCTGTTACTGATCGTCAGGGTGGCCTCCTTCCCATTGTAGATGCCGCCACCAGAAATTCCTTCAAAGGCTGGTTTGCCTCCAACAATGTTGCCGCTGACAGTGCTGTTACTGATCGTCATGGTGCCGCCATTATGAATACCGCTGCCAA
>DCZN01000137.1:16886-17011 GCA_002331625.1 Nitrospira sp. UBA2083
GTTGGTAATAGTCAGGTGCTGCAGTGCCAGCACGCCAGGAGCGTCCACCGTTAGTAGCCGTGCCCCAACAAACTCATTGCCGCTAATGGTGATTCCCTTTTCGCCGTCGATGGTGAGGCCCCCGG
>DCZN01000009.1:0-7091 GCA_002331625.1 Nitrospira sp. UBA2083
GGTGGAGTGGGGCCCATGACGATCGCCATGCTGCTCGAAAATACCGTGGAATCTGCCAAACGGACGGCAGGGATCAAGTGAGGGGTCGGCCATGAGCCGAGAGCCACAGCGTCTTATCGATGTCCTCAACCGAGGGACGTTCGCCGTCACGGTTGAATACAACCCTCCCAAGGGAACGAATATCTCCTCCGTTCTGGACAATGCCAAACAGCTAGTCGGGCGGGTTCATGGAGTCAACGTCACCGACAACACCGCCGCGGTGGTTCGTGCCGGATCGCTTCCGGTCTGTCGGCTTTTGTATGAGTTAGGCCACGATCCGGTCATGCAATTGACCTGTCGCGATCGCAACCGGATCGCCATGCAGTCGGATCTGATGGGCGCGCACATGCTCGGCATTCGCAACATTCTCTGTCTGACCGGCGATTACCCGACGGTCGGCGATCACAAAGAGGCCAAGCCGGTCTACGATCTCGACTCCGTCCAGGTGATGCAGTTGGTCCAGGNNGCACATGCTCGGGATTCGGAACATCCTGTGTCTCACAGGGGACTATCCGACGGTTGGTGATCATAAAGAGGCCAAGCCAGTCTATGATCTCGATTCGGTTCAAGTCATGAAGGTGGTCCAGGGATTGAATAGCGGCAAGGACATGGTCGGCAACAAACTGGACGGCTCCACGGCCTTCACGATCGGCGCAGCCGTCACACCGGAGGCTGATCTGGTCGGCCCGGTGTTGGCGAAGTTCGAAGTGAAAGTGAAAGCCGGCGCTCAATTTTTCCAAACCCAAGCGGTCTATCATCCTGAGATCTTCGCCAGTTTTATGAAACAGGTTCGGCCGTTCAAGGTGAAGGTGCTGGCCGGGATCCTCGTGTTACGGAACCATAAGATGGCGGAATTCATGAACCTAAACATCCCCGGGATGTCGGTGCCGAAAGAGATGATCGATGAACTCAAGGCCGCCGGAGATCGTGCTGAAGATGTCGGCGTCGATATTGCCGTGCGCACGATCCAGGCGGTGCGGCCCCATTGTGACGGCGTGCATATCATGGCGATCAAGGCCACGCATCGATTGGCTGAGATCATCACCAAGGCTGAATTAGGCTGATGACAGTCCTGGAAGTCCAACAATTCAAACGAGACCGGAAGAAGCTCGCCGTCGTGACGGCCTACGACGCGCTGTTCGCGCGCATCGTCGAGGAGGCTGGAATTCGCGTGATCTTGGTCGGAGATTCGCTCGGCGTCGTGGTACAGGGGAAGGCCAACACGCTGTCGGTCACGATGGAGGACATGCTCTACCACACCAAGCTGGTGGCTGGTGCGGCGCCACGGGCCCTGGTCATCAGTGATATGCCGTTTATGTCCTATCAAGTCAATGCAGAGGACGCGGTGCGCAATGCAGGTCGATTGCTCCAGGCTGGAGCGGCCGCGGTCAAACTCGAAGGCGGCGCCGTTATGGCCGATCGGGTGAAAGCGATAACCAGTATGGGGATTCCTGTCGTGGGCCATTTGGGCATGACGCCCCAATCAGTCCATGCGCTCGGTGGCTACAAAGTCCAGGGCAAGGTGGAAGATCAAGCCGCTAGATTGCTGGATGATGCGAGAGCGCTCGAAGCGGCTGGAGCCTTCGCTCTGGTGTTGGAGGCTATCCCGGCCGAGCTCGCCAGAAAGGTGACCCAGGCCCTTTCGATTTCCACCATCGGGATTGGGGCCGGGCCACATTGCGATGGACAAGTCCTCGTGCTCTACGATCTCCTCGGACTCTTCGATACCTTCGTTCCAAAATTCGTGAAGACCTATGCGCATCTCAAGACCGATGCCCTCCAAGCGCTGAGTCGGTACAAAGAAGAAGTTGAACGAGGGAAATTTCCAACCGATTCGGAAAGTTATCATTAAGCCCGTTCCCACCTGCGCTCTACCCCCGACAAGTCTCCTTCCATAAGCAGTTTTCGTGGCTCGTTCCTAAGCTCCACCGAAAGCGGGAGAGACTGGTTCCCGACTGTTTGATAAAGTTACCGGAATGTTTCTCCGAGGCGGGGGCCGGGATGGACTGGATTGACTGGCTCGTCAATCGGGACGTTCGACAGTTTGTGTTTGACCACCATCTGGTCTATCCACTCGTGTTTGTCCTGCGCCTGTTCGTCGTGACCACGCTCGAACTGCTCCGGCCGGCGCGAAGGGTTCCCTATCGGAAGCTGATCGGGCGGGATATCCTCCTGATCTCTGTCTATTGGTTCGGCATGGTCCCGGTCGCCGAGGCTATCGATCGGCTCATCGCCATCCGTCCACACTTGCCGCAGGTCATTCACGAGATGCCGTTGCTGCTGCGCCTGTTCTGCTACATTCTTATCGCGGATTTCGGGCATTACTGGATTCATCGGTTGATGCACACAAAGCATGTCTGGCGGATTCATAAGTGGCACCATTCGCCCACCCACATGTATTGGCTTGCAGGATTTCGTGCGACGATCCCGCAGGATGTCATCGTCAATCTTCCCTATCTGTTTGCCTATTCCTTTCTGGATCTTTCGCCCTGGTGGATGGAGCTCGCGATCGGCCTCTTCAACAATCTGCAAAACGACTGGATGCACGTCAACATTGTGTGGCGCTCCAACTGGCTCGAATGGGCGATCGTGACCCCACGGTATCACCACATCCATCACAGTGATCGGCCGGAGCACTACATGGCCAATCTGGCGGCGTTGTTTACCGTCTGGGACCGGTTGTTTGGGACCTATGTGGATCCCGAGTCCGTGAAAGGAGAGTTGTCGTTCGGGATTAACGAGGAGGTGCCACCCCTTAGACTGGTGCTGGGCGTCTAGCAGGATGTCAAAATTTCCACCAGCGTCGCCAAGGTCAAGGTTGAGGCTTATGTTCAGCGAATCAAAGCTCTCCACGCGACCTGTACTCTCACCCTTAGCCTGTTCACTATCTTTCGAGCGGCCTAACTCACTTAACAAAGGTCGGTAGCCAGGCGGGGGCATCTCTTCAGCTTTGAACCGTCCCAAGTTCTGCTGCACTAGTGGCCGGCAACCACAGTCGCCGATGATCCCACGTCTGCCTGGTTCGTGAACTTCTAACTTGCGGTGGTGAGTGCTGCTGTGAAAGGAGAGAGCTGGCTTGTCTGGTGTGTCTGTGGTGGTATGAGTGCGGAGGTGTATTGGGAAGACGCGAAACGTGAAGCGAAATTGACGGGCGGGGCAGGGGACAGGGCCCCGTGCTCCGCCAATCGTGCGGTTGTCTTGCCCTTCCCTCAGAGCGTGGGTATGATATCATTCAGTCTATGAAAATGAGGCTTCTATGATCGGGCTGAAACAGAAGCTCGACTACTCGGACTATGCCGCTATTCCCGACGATGGCTGCCGATATGAAATGGTGGACGGGGATCTCCTGGTGATACCCGCACCGAGCCCATTACACCAACGGATCTCCAAGCGACTCCAACGTTGTCTGGAGGCATATTTTGAGGGACGTGGCCTGGGCGAAGTCTTCAACGCGCCGGTCGATGTCATTCTTACGCCTCATGATGTGATGCAACCGGACTTGGTGGTCGTCATTCAGCCAACCCAGGTTTCGGAGCGTGGCATAGAAGGCGCCCCCTTGATGGTCGTGGAGGTTCTCTCCCCGAGTACTCGAGAGCGAGATCGCACGATCAAAGGTCGCCGCTATAGCAATCTAGGCGTGAGCCATTATTGGCTTGTGGACCCCCAAACCCGACGGCTGGAGTGCTACGTGCTTCAAGGCGCTCAGTATGTCCTGTGTGCCGAAGGACAGGGGCCTGTCACGATCACCCACCCTCACTTCTCGGAACTCACCGTTCCCCTCAGCGACCTCTGGCTGTAGCATCCTTCGTGTGGTTCCCAATTGTGAGCTGAACGAGATCTCTGTTCAGTACATACTGGGCGGACATTTACCGCTCGTCGGCTACTGACTCAGCACATTCCACCTGAAAGATCTTCCGATCTTCCAGGCGCACCGCCGTGAGTTGCCGTCCCCACACACAGCCGCTATCGATCGAGAGCAGATGGTCTTCACAGTGAAGCCCTAAAGCAGCCCAGTGGCCGCAGACAATTGTTGTGTCGCGATGCTTCCGGTCCTGGATCCGAAACCAAGGGAAGTATCCGGAAGGGATTCGGTCCGGATGCCCATTATAGGACGATTCCATCCGACCATTGGGGGAACAGGCGCGGAGTCTGGTGAGCACCTTGAGGATGGTCGCAAGCCGAGTGGGGCCTGTCAGGCTTGATGACCACTGGAGATGTTTGCTGGGATACAAAGCCTGAAGAATGTTTTGGTACGTGGGACTTTGCAGACCGACCTCGACTTCACGGGCCAGCTTCTCTGCCTCATCAATCGACCATTGCGGGAGCAAGCCCGCATGGACCATGGCAAAAGAGCCTTCTCGATAGAAGAGCCGTTGATGTCGGAGCCACACGAGAAGGTCCTCGCGATCCGGTGCGGTGAGAACATCGTGTAAGGTGTCTTCCGGACGAACCGTCGCAATCTGTTCCGCCACAGCGAGCAGGAACAGATCGTGATTGCCTAACACGACGACAGCTCGATCTCGAAGATTCTTGATATAGCGGAGGACGCTCAGCGAATCTGGGCCACGATTGACCAGATCGCCGACGAACCACAGTCGGTCGGTGCTCGGATCGAATTGGATTAGGTCGAGAAGGCGTTGCAGAGGTTCGTAACATCCCTGCACGTCTCCGATCGCGTAGGTGGCCATATCTCAGGATAAACCAGGTAGGGCCGATTATGGATACTTCGCTTCGATCTTGCTTGAGAGCCCGCCGCGTGCCGTGAAGGTGCCGGTGACTGTAGCCCACACAGGGCGGCAGGCTGTGACAACATCGTGCAGGATTCTATTGACGGCATTCTCATAGAAGATGCCGAGATTACGGTAGGCATGGATGTACATCTTGAGGGCCTTTAATTCGAGGCATTCTTTATCCGGCATGTAGTGGAGTGTGATGGTGCCAAAGTCCGGCAAATTCGTCTTGGGGCATATCGCTGTATATTCTGGTATCTCGATCGTAATCTCATAGCCCTTATATTGATTTGGGAATGTCTCAATCTCCGGCAGCGGTGCCGTGATGCCGCTCTTCGCATGCCGCTCGTTGTAGCCTAACTTCGTGGTTTTCGGTTTCCTTCCTGTCGTTTCACGCCTCACGTTTCACGCCTCACGTCTTATTACAGCTGCTTCATCCAGTCGGTCTGGCCGATTTTTTCCAATTCGATGTACAGCGAGACCCATGGACATTTCATCTCAGGATAGACTTCACAGAGCCCACCTTTGCGGACCCCACCACAGGGCCCATAGGCCATAAATTTGGGGCACTCGGCCTTGAGGGAACCGTCCGGAATCGGGGGGCGCTTATGCACGCCACCGACATGGGTACCGGTTTCGTCTTCTCCCGGGATGAGGACTCGTATTGGCATGGACTGCAGTGTAAACAGATTGTGGCCGATCGGCAATCTCTAAACATGAATCGTCAGAAAAGATTCAGCGTACAGGAGTGATACGGATTTTATGGGGTTGGGGCGAATGGCCTATTCGAGAAGCCGGACCTAGGCCTTCTTCTGGATACCTTGGGCCCTCTTTGAAGTTGCTTTGATTTTCGTGACGTTATACTATTTTCATGAGTCCGACATAGGTAGTCTGTTCGCACGTAGATGATGTCGACGATGGAGGAAAGGCCACGCAATGATTGACAGCCTTTTTTCCGCTTTGCTAGGATGACGGCTCTCGGTGATCACGGCGTACGTGGTCTGGTTGTCCAAACCATCTAGCCCTCAAGTTTTTCGATGCAAGTCGGTGGGGTGTAGCACATATTAAGCAGCGGCCTGCCGTTGCTAACGATATAGGGAGGTGTCTGATGAGTCTTGATTATGTCAAGTTTTCAAATGGATTCGAAAAGTTCATGCCGAAGGAATATCGAGACCTGGTGGAGCACGGACCGTTTGGGAAAAAGGTCTCGGTTTCACAGGTAGGAAGTTTCAAGGAAGTGCTGGAAGAGCACCCCATGTGTGCCGGTTGTGCGATGACGCTCTTCATTCGCTTGGCCATGGTCGCGTTCCCCAATCCAGAAGATACGATTACCGTCGGGACGGCCGGGTGTGGTCGTCTGGCGATTTCACAAGCTGCGATCCCCTTTGTCTATGGCAACTACGGCGACCAAAACGGCGTCGCGAGCGGCCTCTCACGTGGTCTCCGTCTTCGTTTCGGTGATAAGCCGAAAGATGTGGTCGTGATGGCCGGGGACGGAGGGACGGCAGACATCGGGTTCCAGCAGGTGCTCCATTCGTGGTTCCGCAAGGAACGATTTACGACCATCATGTTGGACAACGAAGTCTATGGGAATACCGGCGGTCAGGAAAGTGGGATGACCAATCGCGGTGCCGTGCTGAAGATGGCGCCCCTCGGCAAGAAGTTTGAGAAGATGGATATGTTGCAGATGGCCAAGGTTGCGGGCTGTGCCTATGTGGCGACCGTGGTGCCGAATAATCCCCGTCGTGTGGAAAGCGTCATCAAGAAAGCGGTCCTGATTGCACGCGAAGTCGGGTCGACCTACATTCAGGCCTACACGTCCTGTAACATCGAGTACGCTATTCCGACCGACAAGGTCATGGAAGATGCGAAGACGGTTGAAAACGACCGGTATCAGTTCACCGAATACGTCAGCGACGAAGCGAAGCAATACCTCACTGAGCGCTATGGCTACAAGGAGTTTCTTGCCAAGCCGGCTGCTGCAATTCCTAACAAGGCCTAAGCGACCAAAGGAGATTCCACAATGGCAAGACGCTTCAATATCCGAATGGCAGGTGTCGGTGGACAGGGTGTCGTGACTGGGTCTCACATTCTAAGCACGGCCGTCATCAATGCCGGCGGCGAAAGTACGATTGTGCCGTTCTATGGATCAGAAAAGCGGATGGCGCCGGTCGAAAGCTATGTCCGAGTCTCTGATGAACCGATCTATGAGATCGGTGAAATTACCTTCCCGCACATCATTATTATCTTCCACCCCCAAGTCATTACGCACGGCAAGTCCTACACGATGCCGTTTTACTTCGGCCTGAAGGAAGACGGGAT
>DCZN01000009.1:7133-7264 GCA_002331625.1 Nitrospira sp. UBA2083
ATGAATCTTCACAGGGATCAGGCAGCTGAGCTGAAAGAGAAACGTGCAAAGCTGTATTACTTCCCCGCAACGAAGATCTCATTGGAAGTGGCAGGCATGGACCTCGCGACCAACATGGCGCTGATGGGCTG
>DCZN01000009.1:7350-7532 GCA_002331625.1 Nitrospira sp. UBA2083
CGGAAGTTCAAGAAGAAACAGGAGCTGATCGAGAAAAACGTCGCCGTCATGCGGGCTGGATGGAACTATGCCGTTGATCATGGTTGGGCCGCGGCCGATGTCAAGCGGGCGGAAGAGCCCGTTGCAGCAGCCACTGCATAACCGGTTATATAAGGAGTCTTCATGTACCTCGTAGCCGATAT
>DCZN01000094.1:0-28957 GCA_002331625.1 Nitrospira sp. UBA2083
GCCTCTGGACGATGCTGGCGCATAATCAGCGCGGCCAAGTCAATATTGCCCAGCTGGCCGGCAGCCTTGACCTGTCGGCACGTACAACGAAACGCTATGTAGAGCTTCTGGAGGATTTGCTGCTCGTTCGCACGTTTCGGCCCTGGTACGGCAATATAGGGAAACGGCTCGTCAAAGCGCCAAAGATTTATATTCGTGACAGTGGCCTGTTGCATACGTTGCTGGGACTGTCCACGCTAGAAGATATCCTCGGTCATTCCATCGCGGGAGCAAGCTGGGAAGGCTTTGCGCTTGAGAATCTTCTGAGCGTGCTGCCTGATGATGCGCTTCCGTGGTTTTACCGCACAGCGGCGGGCGCTGAAATTGATCTGGTGATTGAGCAAGGCACACGCCGCCGGATCGCCATCGAAATTAAACGCTCTCTTGTGCCAAAACCCGCTAAGGGATTTTATATGGGATGTGAGGATATAAAAGCTACGCACCGATTTGTCGTGTATCCCGGCAAGGAAAAGTTTTCTCTTTCTGAAAATCTGACTGTTGCTCCGTTGGTCGATATAATGGAAACATTGCAAGAACTTACGAATACCAAATAGGGCAGGGGAGCAGGAGATCGATCGTCTGAAACGACCGAGTCACCCCACACTCACTCTGCCACCGGAATTTTCTTTCCATCGAACGTGATCGCATAGGCTTTGTAATTTTGCGGCCCTTGCTTATGCCCGTGGGGCTGGCCGCAGATCAGATTCGCTCCCGTTGAATTATATTGCCTCACTCCAACCGGCATCGCGCTCCTGGCAGATGAACGACGCTGTGTTTGTACCAGAGAGGAACTCGGCCATTCTGTGGGCTGGATACAAAAGGGAGCTGTCGATTTCTTTCTGAACTTGTGGGGTGCCTTATAGAAGCTTGACGAACAAGCCAGTAGGATCGCGCTCGGGGTGTGACCGCAAAGATCAATCACAAGGAGGTACGCCATGACATGCGAACGATGCGATGGCTTAATGGTGAGCGAGCAGATTTCTGACCTTCAAGGGATGAACAGCGATCTCTGTGTGAACGGCTAGTGGACACGTTCATGCCTTCCTGCGCTACCTACGCGCTCTGCCGTTGCACCTGGACTGGCGGGCATTTTATAGAGCCATAGGAACAGAAAACGCAACAGTCTCCCGTTTTTGGTCGCAGCAGCGTGTTACATTGCGGGCACTTGTAAAAGTACACACATGCGTCGGTCGGCATCGTTTCTTCTGCGCTGCGCTGGCACTGTGGACAAGTAAGAACCGATTTAAGCCTTGCTTCAGGCATGTCACTCCTTTCCCACGACCGACGGATAACCCGCTTCGGTCGTGGCCTTTGTAAGCATCTCCGGTTTGGCCTCGTCAGGATCGAACGTGATAGTGGCCGTTTTCTTGTCGAAATCGACCTTGACGCTCTGCACCCCCGGCACCTTTTCCAGCGCCTTCTTGACCGTGATTGGGCAAACTTCACACGTCATGTTCTTTACGACGAGCGTAACAGACTGTGGTGGAGCGGCCAGCGCCAGGGTAGCCCAACAGTAGAGCGGCACGGCGAAAAACAACATCATTACTACTTGGCGCACAGGAATCTCCTTTCAATAAAACAATGGTGCTGCCCACGGCACCGCCAGCAGCGCAACTAGTAGCCCCGAGACAACCCAGAAAATGATGCGCTGGCGCCTGACTGTGCGCGGGTCAGCGCATGCTGTATCGGGCGCGCAGTCAGTAGGCATCAGATAGAGCTTGCGAAACGACAGGCCGAGGAACAGCAGCGTCAAACCGATGAATATGGGACGAATTGGTTCCAGCGCTGTCAAGGTGCTGATCCACGCCCCGCTGATGCCGAACCCCAGCAGCACGAGCGGCCCGACACAACATACGGACGCGCCAACGGCGGCCAGCACGCCCGCTATAAGTGTTCCTCTTCCATTCCTCGAAGCCATGCCTTCTTCTCCAAACCTGCCCTATTGATCCAGTCTAAACCCCGTACTAAGGTACGGAATCAAGGGGTAACTTATATGGCTAAGGAATTGACGATAGGCAGTGTAGCCAAGCTGGCCGGGGTCAATGTCGAGACAATCCGTTATTACCAGCGACGGGGGCTAATTGCCGAGCCGGACAAGCCGCACATGGGCTATCGGCGGTATCCGGCAGACATCGTCAAACACATCCGCTTCATCAAGCGGGCTCAAGCTCTTGGGTTCACTCTCAATGAAGTGGCCGCACTATTACGTTTGGAGGAAGCTCGCGCCTGTGCCAAGACCCGCGCTTTGGCCGTCCGTAAGATGGACGTGATCGACCAGAAATTGACGGGACTCACGGCAATGCGGGAAGCTCTGGCTAGTCTGGTTCAGCAATGCAACGTCGGGCTGCCTACGAAAGGATGCCCTATTATTCAAGTCCTTGCACAGGAGTAATCTTCTAATACCGCCCGCGGAAAGTAGGGGAATCCCCTGGCACGTCTACCTAATGCCCCGAAAATCTTCGGGCCCTGCCCGCCAAAACCAGAATATTCACGGCTCAAATCTGTTCAAGAGTTGGCCGTCCTGTGTTCCTCACGCGCTGCGCTCCAGACTTCCCGCGCGGCATCGGCGTTCATCGCCGCAATACCGAGCCCAACGATTAGATCTGGCCATACGGAAAGCGTATAGGCCGTCACGAATCCCGCTGCGATGATCGCGACGTTTGCCAGGACATCATTTCGAGCTGACAAGAACGCCGCCCGCGTCAGGCTGCCACTGTGTGACCGAAACTGCGCCAGCATGAACGCGCACAACAGATTGATGGCCATGGCGCCGACACCGGCCAGCGTTAGAGGAAGAGGGGCAGGCGGCAACGGGACCATGAACTTCTCCCACGCCGTCCACAATGTAGCGAGGCCAGGTACCAACAGGATACCGGCGAGAGCCATGCCCACACGAGCCCGGCTGGTTGCACTCCAGCCGAGCGCGATGGCGATCAGGAGATTAACCGATGCATCTTCTAGAAAGTCGATACTATCCGCAAAAAGCGAGACAGAGCCAATGGCGACGGCCACCGCGAACTCAACTCCAAAATAGCCCAGGTTCAGAACCGCAACGAGAATAACGACTTTGCGCAGCTTCGTGTTCATTCCCTAGCCCCCGCCTCATCCGTTTTAGAATCCTGACAATACCTTCTGAGCTTTACCAGAAAAGACCTAACGACCTGTTAATTACAATCGGCTGATCGGGCGATCGTCGATTGCGAAGCACGGATTTTGTAAAACCGGCGTCGATGAGAGAGTCTCCGATGTCCTCCATCGCCTTCTTCAAATTCAGGCCAAGCTGGACTTCCTTTTTCTTTCGCTCTTCTTCCAGAACCTCCTTCAAACGTCCCCACAGGTAGACCGCAGCCTCCGTCTCGTCCCAGACCACCGCCCCGTCGAGGGGATCGAATGCCGATGTTTCTACCCGCACAGGTCGAAATGCCCATCCCCCGATATAAGCGCCGCCCCACCAGAACGGCACGTCTGTTAACAATTCACTTGCAGCAGTCGCGGCCATCAAGGCCGGATTGAATCCTGTTGCCGCTCCAACAATCAGAGTTTCGGTCAACATAGAGACAACCAAACCAGGAACCCAGTATTGCCAACGGATTTTGCCGTAGTCCAAGACGTTGCCCACGATGACGAGATCCGCGCCTACCTGAGCGCGCAGATCAGCCAGTTGGCCGGTTGTCGGGACGACGCCGGGCTTCAGTTCTAGCTGCGTCACCGCAGTTGCGACTTGTTCATCAGGCACAAATCGGAATCGTTGTCCTGCTGTCAGTCGGCTTTGGAGGAGCCGTCGTGCCTCCATGCGAATCTCTTGCAGGGCTTCAGTGAGTTGCCGGGCTTCGTCTTCCGGGGACAGATCCTCCTCAACACTTTTAATATAGGAAAGGCTTGTAATCTCCACTTCGATGCCAATGGGGAGAACGACCACATACGGACGCTCTTCCAGGGGAATTTCCTGTTGCGGACGTGCCTGGAACCAGGCACAACCGCCCAATATGCCGCATAGAAGACACCCATACACAATCAAACAGACGCTCTGATACCAGCGCGTACGATAGCCGACCATTGGCAACCTATCGAGAATGCGAAGTTAGAGGCTCAAGCAGAAATGGCTTGTGCGAAGTCTGGCGATAGGCTTCGCACGTTACCTTGGAAGCCTGAGGCGGGGATCAGATGCGATAAATTGAAAGGGACTGGTGGAGCCTGAGTGAAGGAGGAGCTAGAGGAACAATGGATCCATTTTGAGAGTCGACCCTTGGGATCGTGCAAGGCCTATCAGTGACTACCGGGATGAAAGAATCAGCGTGCGCATTCAGGCCGGGTGATATGTCAGGCTTAAGGGCATCGGTCAACCTCATCAAGGCTTGCTCATCTTGCGCACTGGTCTCGATTGTTGGGGCCAGTTGCTCCAGCAGTGCCACGCTGCCGAAGAAGAGCCAGATCACAAGCAGCCCCAAAGAGAAGAGGGGCATCTGCTTTTCACGCCAAGTGGACATGGGTTAAGAATAGCGAATACGTTATGTCTGGTCAATGCAAACTGTCTAGCGAACTCAGTGGCTGTTATTTTTGGGATTAAATAGCACGGTTTCTTCGGAATTATCTTGCATCGTCCATCTGTCAATCTTTCCTTCCTTCCCCTGCCTAAATTACAGCCTCACCCCCGCCCATTCCTTTGGATCGCATAGTTCTCTGATCTGGTACGGGACACCGATACGCTTCGGTGCGCTCGCCCGCCGGTGAAGACAGTTGCGGACGATAGCGGCAGCCGCTGTATCATCCGCAGCGGAGTAGGTGACCGATCGCCCGCGACGGCCGATCCGTAGCTATGAAGTCGCTGGGGGCTGGTCACTTCGCAATCGTGATGCTGGGGACTCCGACGCGAGGCACTTCGCTGACGGTCATCTGGAACAAGAGGTACAGCGTCTGGAAGGCCTCGCGGTTCCAGCGTGCCAGCGGCCCCGTGGTGTTGACCGAGTAATATTTCCCATGGGACTGAATCGATAGGTCGGCTCCCGATGGCGCTCGATCTGACAGCAGGAGTTCCATTGCGTTGACGGGATTATAGGGGACCGCTGGAGTCCGCGGATCTTTGTCGACGTTGTATTCGGGGTCTTCTCCAAGCGATCGGCCCAGAAAGTTGAGAATGCTATAGAGGCTCCGTAGCCGGAAATCTCCCTTGAGTGGAAATTCCCCTCCGATATGCCCCGGCCGGATGTCGAAGGAGACATCGTTGAGGTACCCTTCCTCCGTTTCATCGATCAACCTGGCCCGTTCCTCTGGTGAGAGCGTGTAGGGGTCATAGTTTGTGATGAGAATTGGTCCCGTGATTTGTTTTTGAAGGGTGTAGCTGTTGTCTTTCTGGTTGTAGGTGACGTGATACTCCTTCTGTAATGCCTGAAAACCTTCGGCTGTGACCGAGTTGGCAGGAATGGTCCAGGTCCGAATGTAGATGAGCGGTTCGGCATGGAGCTGGTTCTGGTCTTGAATGGCCGAAAGGTGCGTCACCACCCGGCGAAACATCTCGTAGCCCGTCCGATCTGCCGGTGTATTGCGATAGGCGACTTCCTGGCCTTTCTCCGTGATCCGCAGTTCCTGGGCCATCAGCCGGAGCAGTAGATCGATGTCGTATCGCTGTCGAAGCAGGAGGAGGAACTTGGTTTCCTGAAAGGGGGTCAAGAGCCGCTTGGTGAACTCTTCCCCTTCGATCGGCGCGATACTGATGGTGGGGTTCTCCGCCACACTGCCGCCGAAGATCGGCAGGATTGCCCTGCTGGCCTCTCCTGTGAGTGCCGGAGTGGCGCCGGCGTTGACACGGAAATCAAACGTCGCGGCGATATTCGAGACGCCGGTAAAGTGAATCGGTTGATGCTGATGGGCGCGGGCGATGTTGATGAGCAGTTGTTTGGAGATGGCATCTGTGATCGCCTCATCATAGGCCACCACCGCCCGGTTCAAGGTGATTGGCGAGAGGCAGCCGGGGAGGCTCAGCGCCCATAGGGCTCCTAGCATCGCCAAGAGGGAATGAGGCTTCGTCGTCTGACGCATCTTTGCTGTTCTATGGATCCACTGAAGCCGTGGTCGCGCTCGAAACTCCCAGTCTCCGGGTGGATTTGTACCATAGCTAGACCGGCATGCCTAGTGCACGTGCTCCTGTCTTGGACCAAACCATGTTCGAGGTGGTTAGGCCGCGGAATGATTGATCGTGAAGCAGAAACTCGTCAAACGGAGATTGAGCCTTGCTGTGCTCACTGAAACATTTGTTTCACTTCTCCGAGTTCAGAATTAGTTATTTTTGACCTTTTAGAATCCTGAAGAAATCTCTTCGCTTTTTCATGTCATCTAACTAATATTATACGGGAGTCCTTTAACCTATCCGGCTTAGGCGCCTATGGTTGACCATCATCAGTCACATCACCATGAACCAGAGCATGCGCATGACCCTGCGAACCACAATCACACCCATGGAACGCTGGATCCAACCCTTTTGACATCAGAGAAAGGGATTTGGGCTGTAAAGTGGTCCTTGCTCATCCTGCTGATTACGGCTGTGTTCCAGGCCGTTGTCGTTGCGTTTACTTCCAGTGTGGCCCTTCTGGCCGACACCATTCACAACTTTGGCGACGCGGCCACCGCAATCCCGCTGTGGGTAGCCTTTGCCATGGCGAGAAAGCTACCGACGAAACGATTTAGCTATGGGTACGGACGCGTCGAAGACCTTGCCGGCATCATCATTGTGTTTATCATGCTTGTGAGTGGCGTCCTGGCCGCATACGCCTCCATCAGCAGACTCTTCCAGCCTCAGGAGATTCACCAGCTTTTTGTGGTAGCCGCTGCCTCTCTGCTTGGTTTCACCGGCAATGAGCTCGTGGCGAGGTTTCGGCTTCGTGTTGGCAAAGAGATCGGGAGCGCGGCCCTGGTAGCCGATGGGTATCACGCTCGAACTGACGCCCTCACGAGCTTAGGGGTGCTTCTTGGAGCGGTTGGTGTATGGCTGGGGTATCCTCTTGCTGATCCAGTTGTCGGCCTTGTCATTACATGCGTAATTTTTAAGATCGTTTGGGAGTCTGGAAAATCGCTTTTTACTCGCCTGTTGGATGGGGTTGATCCGGAAGTCATTGACGAGGTGATTCATTCGGCCCAGCATGTACCAGAAGTTTTAGAGGTGACAGAAGTGCGGGTCCGCTGGATAGGACATCGGCTCTTGGCCGACATCAATATTGCCATACAGTCGGATCTCTCAGTCGAACAGGGTCATGAGATTGCGCGAGAAGTCCGCCATCAACTCTTGCACCACCTGCCGTACCTTGCCAATGTCACGATCCATGTTGATCCTGCTACGGCCTCTGGTGAACGTCATCATCTCATTTCTGACCACACCCATGACCAATTGCCGACCCATTCACACTAAGATTTGGGGTGAACCCCTCGGTTGAGACACCCTGCAACGAACACACTTTTAGCATCCACTGTCATCCCCAATGCTCACACTAAAACGGCTCGATGTTTCGGAAGGTCGTCCCATAAAATCGATTTGAATCGGGCTCTGGGGCCGGTACAATTGCATCCCAACACATACAGGGCAACCACGATGAGAAACGAGCGCGGTTGGATGAGGGAAGACTGCCATCAAATTGTACAGTTCGCTGTTATCTTAGGATTTTGTTATTTGAGTGGTTGCGCACTGCCCGAGCGAGTGACCGTGTTGCCGAATCGTGATGCCACCATTGGAATAACCAAAGCGACTTTACTGCAATGTGCCGGCCAGCCTATTCGTGAAGAGGGTCAGAACCAGAGTGCCATCTTCCGCTACTATAAGGAAGCACCGATGATGGAGGAATCGTTCCCGGGAACGAAAGGAAGTTTTCCACGGCCTCACCATGGATGCTGGGCAAGCGTACTGTTGGAAGGAGACCGGGTCACAGATATTGGCTACCGATCTGTTCCCCCGAGCATCGATGCCTTCGACCACTGTGAAGCTATCTTTCAAGCCTGTCGTCCTTAGCGATCGTTTGCTGGTCCTGTCGAACCATCCGATCCGGCAGAGCGCAAAAAACATTGTGCCCGGGAAGTTTTTGCTTGACAGGTCTCCACCCGTTGCGTACAAGTCCTCTGGTGGCAACATCAATCATCAATCAATGTGTTTTCGCGTCGGGACAGGAACTTTTACGGAGGTGAGATCTATGGATCCTGGTGGTAGTAGGCAAACAAGATTCGTATCATTCAGGTTTGAACAGTCCTACGCGTTCTCCATTCCGAGCTCTCGCCGCATTGTGTAAGCCAATCGGCCAGGTGGTGGCTCTTGTTCGGTCCGCGCAGGACGGATCGAGGAGGGCAACATCATGGCCATCGTGTGCATCACCAGACATTTCTTCAGGCTGAATCTTTTCGCCATCGTGTCCCCCCGGTGTGTCTTCATGTGCGGCTGGGTTGGGATGATGATATGGGCCTGGCCACTCGGACCCGTGTGGGCGTTGGAAAAGTACGGTCGTCCGTTGCCGTCGATGGAGCAGCCGGACGACAAGGCGGCACGGGAAGCCGAAGAGACCTTATTCGGGGGATACTTCCTCACAGCGGCGTTCGTATCCAATCCGACTTTCGCCGCCCGTCCGGACAACACCGGCCTCGTGGGCTTGCGCCATATGATGCATCTCGAAACGGATCTCTATAAACAATATCTGACCTTTTACACGGATCAGAATTTTTTCTCCGACCGGGATAACGGTTGGATCATATTGACTGAGTGGGATATGGCATACGCGCTCACCGGGTTGATCGATCGCTGGGGCTGGCGCATTCAATACGAACGGGATGCCCCGCTGGATCGCAGTGGGACCAAGCAAATTTATGGGGACAGCTTGCTCACCGGACGGTTTCAAGCCAGCGATGACTTGCCGTGGTGGCGCCAGCAGTTCCCGAATCAAAATCTGAATGCCTATGCCGGCTTCGGTTGGTTGTTTTATAACAGCAACTATTTCGCGCGACCGGATAACACGGGCCGAGCTCTGTTCCGGTATGTGGCGCACTTCGATGCGGATCTGTACAAGAACATGTTCGTGTTCTTCGGGGACTTCAATATGTTCACGGATCGCGAGCAGAATAATAAGCTCAGCCCCACCGAATTGGATTGGATTCTAGGCCTCGCCTTCCGTTTCAAGGATGATTATGAATTGAGCCTGTATCGAGAGCAGGATCTGGCATTGGACCGCCCTGGCACCCTGATCCAGGAGTACTGGGCCGTGCAACTACGATACGCCTTCGATGTACCGAAACTGAAATTTGCGGACGCGGCGGGGCGCACACCATGAAGCTCGCCTGGTTGAAAGAGTTTTTTGCGGGCTTTCTTCGCACCCGCCATATCGCCCGGCACTTCCGCCGCCTGGCGCTGCTGGACACGCTGGTCCAGACCAGTGTCAGCCGCGAAGTGCCCGCCACGCTGGCACACACGCTGGGGACTGCGGCCCAAAGCGACCCCGAGGCTCTCCTCCAGACGCTCGGCACCCACGCTGATGGCCTGACGGACGGCCAGGCCGATGCCGTGCGCGAACGCGTCGGCCTCAATGAGGTCGAGCATGAGAAGCCGCTCCCATGGTGGCTGCACCTGTGGCACTGCTATAAGAACCCCTTCAACTTGTTGCTGACCGTGCTGGCTATCGTGTCCTATATGACGGAGGACATGAAGGCCACGGTCGTAATCACGGCCATGGTGGCACTCTCCACGTTGCTCCGCTTCTGGCAGGAAGCCAAGTCCAACAAGGCAGCGGACAAGTTGAAGGCGATGGTGAGCAACACCGCCACCGTCATACGCCGGGACCTTTCCGAAGAGGCCGCGCCGTTTTTTGAGCAACACTACGGTGCGCATCTGCACATCAAGCCGGCGCGTCGCGTCGAACTTCCGATCACGTTGTTGGTGCCGGGCGATGTGATCATGCTCTCCGCCGGGGACATGATTCCGGCCGATTGCCGCATTCTACGCGCTCAGGATCTCTTCATAAACCAAGCCGCAATGACCGGCGAATCCCTACCGGTGGAGAAGTACGCCCAGCAACGGAACCGGAGCACGGCAAATCCGCTGGAGCTGGACAATATCCTGTTTATGGGCACGAACGTGGTGTCGGGTTCGGCCACTGCTGTCGTAATGACCACCGGCAACCATACCTATTTCGGGACGCTGGCCCAGCGGGTGACGACCACGGATCGGGCTCCCACCCAGTTCCAGGCCGGCATCAACCAGGTCGCGTGGCTCTTGATCCGCTTCATGTTCGTGATGGCGCCGCTGGTGTTGTTCATCAATGGCCTCACCAAGCACGACTGGCTGGAGGCGCTGCTGTTTGCCCTGTCCATCGCGGTCGGACTCACTCCCGAAATGTTGCCGATGATCGTGACGTCGACGTTAGCCAAGGGCGCAGTGCTGCTCTCGCGTCGGAAAGTGATTGTGAAGCGGCTGGACGCCATCCAGAACTTCGGCGCGATGGACGTGCTGTGCACGGACAAGACCGGCACCCTCACCCAGGACAGGATTGTCTTGGAACGCCACACGGACGTTTGGGGCGCGCAATCCGACGCGGTGCTGGAATACGCCTATCTGAACAGCTACTACCAGACGGGCCTGAAGAATTTGCTGGATGTCGCCGTGCTGGAGCGTGTTGAGCTACACAAGAAACTCGCGGTGACGACCGCATTCCGGCTCGTCGACGAGATCCCGTTCGACTTCCAACGCCGCCGCATGTCGGTGGTCGTGACCGAGCAGGACGAGCATTATCTCTTGCTCTGCAAGGGCGCGGTCGAGGAGGTGCTCCACGTCTGCAGCCGGGTCCGCCATGGCGAGCTGGACGAGCCGCTGACCGACGAACTTCTCACACGCCTCCGCAAGGTCACGGCCTCGCTCAACCAGGAAGGGCTGCGTGTCGTGGCTGTCGCAGTCAAGGAGCTCCCGCCGGTCAAGAAAGACTACCGTGTACCCGATGAGTTCGATCTGACCCTGATCGGCTACGTCGCCTTTCTCGACCCGCCGAAGGAGACCACCGCGCCAGCCCTGAAGGCGCTCGCCGAGCATGGCGTGGCAGTCAAGGTGCTGACCGGCGACAACGAATTGGTGACAGCAAAGGTCTGCAAGGAAGTGGGGTTGGAGCCGAACGGTGTCTTGCTCGGCTCGGACCTGGAACGCATGAGCGACGCGGAGCTGGCGCACGTCGTGGAGACACACGACGTGTTCGCCAAGCTCACCCCGAGCCACAAGGAGCGCATCGTGCGATGCTTGAAGGCCAACGGTCATGTGGTGGGGTTCATGGGTGACGGTATCAACGACGCCCCGGCGTTGCGCACTGCCGATATCGGCATTTCAGTGGATACGGCGGTGGACATCGCCAAAGAGGCCGCCGATATTATCCTGCTGGAAAAGAGCCTCATGGTGCTCGAGGAGGGTGTGATCGAAGGGCGCAAGACCTTTGCCAACATTATCAAGTATCTCAAGATGACGGCGAGCTCCAACTTCGGCAACGTCTTCTCGGTGTCGGTAGCCAGTGCGTTTATCCCGTTCCTGCCGATGCTGCCGATGCATCTGTTGGTGCAGAACCTGCTGTACGACATCGCGCAGATCGCCATCCCCTTCGACCACGTCGATGAAGAACTCCTGAAGAAGCCGCAGCGCTGGCAGCCGGGCGACATTGGGCGCTTCATGGTATTCTTCGGGCCGATCAGCTCGATCTTCGACATCCTCACCTACGCTATGATGTGGTTCATCTTCAGCGCCAACACCGTGGAGGAACAGACGCTGTTCCAGTCCGGCTGGTTCATCGTGGGCCTACTGACCCAGACACTCATTGTGCACATGATCCGCACGCCGAAAGTTCCGTTCATCCAGAGTCGAGCGGCCACGCCACTCTTAGTGACAACCGGCTTCATGATGGCCATTGGCATCTTCTTGCCGATGGGGCCGCTGGCTCACTACTTCAAGCTGCAAGCGCTGCCGCCGCTGTACTTTTTGTTCCTGCCAATGATCCTGCTGGCTTACATGGGACTGACTCAGGCGATGAAGGGGCTGTACACCCACCGCTTCGGCTGGCAGTAAGGAGTGGGCATGGAGGTGATTCGCAATAACAACCTTTGAGCACCTCGTTGGATCCTTCACGCACAACCGAGTCACAATGGGTGCTGGAGACCTTGTGAGGATCTTGCAGCTGGTTGAGGTATTGCTGGGTGAATAGAGTGGCAAACCTACCTTTCAAAGCCTCACACCCGCCCATTCCTTCGGGTCGCACAGCTCACGGATCTGGTAGGGGACGCCGATACGCTTCGGCGCGCTCGCCCGCCGGTGAAGACAGTTGCGGACGATGG
Organism: Nitrospira sp. UBA2083; assembly: GCA_002331625.1. Taxonomy (GTDB): domain Bacteria; phylum Nitrospirota; class Nitrospiria; order Nitrospirales; family Nitrospiraceae; genus Nitrospira_D. The sequence goes on from DCZN01000094.1 coordinate 12,364, forward strand.
CGGCAGCCGCTGTATCATCCGCAGCGGAGTAGGTGACCGATCGCCCGCGACGGCCGATCCGTCCATAAGTCACCTCGATACACCACCGGCCAAACAGGTCATGCCCGGCATCGATCCTGTAGGCCCGCAGGTGGCCTTTTTCAGGGTTCTTCGCCTCAAGCCTGATCCGAAATGTCTCGTTCATCATGGTTCCTCCTTTCAGATTTTAATCCTCTTCGCCAGATCGAGCGCCTTGCGCTGATCTACCCCCAGGTAGTGCGCCGTACTGCCGATGCTCTTGTGGCCCAGCAGGTGCTGGCAGGCGGCGAGATTTTGCGTCTTGTCATAGATTGCCGCCGATTTCGTCCGGCGCATGGAATGCGTGCTGTGCCGCCGGGGATCCACGCGGGCAAGCGACGACCATTTCTTCACCAGGTTGGCATATTGTTCGCGGGTCAGATGACGGCCGGTTTTGCGGTTGCCGATGCTGGTCCACAGGAAGGCTTCCGGGTCTTTGTTTTTCTCGGAGATCAGCAACCAGTCGGCAATGGCATTCCGGGTCTCCGGCGAGAGCGCGACGACATGGCCGGCGCCGGTCTTTTTCTGACGGATCGTGAATTCATGGACGACATCGCCGTTGTGATCCGTGACATCGATGACTCGTAAGGGAAGCAGGTCGGAGGCGCGGAGCATGGTATCGATCGCCGTGTTGAACAACGCCAGATCCCGGATTTTGTTTTCTGCGGCGAGCAGGGTACGGATCAGGGCGCATTGCTCGGGCACGAACGGCGCCATCTGGCCAACGGCTTTATCCTTGTTCCAGGGCTCGTTCTCAATTTTGGCTTTCTTCTTTCTGCTCATAAAAGCAAAAATAGCATATCATAAAATGAATGTAAAGCATTGTTTTATCATGTTATCCTATTTTGGCTTTTATCTAAAGCAAAAATAGGTGGTTGGTTTTGTTTATTTCGATTGTTGCGCTTGTTGCGTTTATCTGATAGTCTGGTGTTAGACCACAGGAGAACAATCCATGGCCACGATGACCACTAGAACGAGAGAACCGATTGTGCCGACCGCCCAGGATGCTGCGATCGCACGTGAGGCGAGCCGTATGCTGGCGCCTTATGTCGAACACCTGGAGAGTCTTCGCTTTCAGGTCGGGGAGGAGAGGAAAGTCACCCAAAAACTCTTGCTGCCAGCAACTGCAGTGCGGCTGCTTCTCGATCTCCTTACGGAGATGGCGGCAGGGAATGCCATTACGCTCATTCCGGTGCACGCTCAGCTTACCACGCAACAGGCTGCTGATGTTCTGAACGTCTCCAGGCCTTTTCTTGTCAGCCTGCTTGAGCAGGGGAAAATCCCTCATATCAAGGTGGGTACGCATCGCCGTGTCCTCTTCGAGGACCTCATGCGCTACAAGAAGAACATCGACATGGATCGCCAGAAAGCGCTCGATGAACTTGTCAAAGAATCAGAGAAATTGAACATGGGATACTGACATTGGCTACATTCACTGCCCTATACGACGCCTGCGTTCTTTACCCCGCTCCCCTGCGTGACCTCCTCATGGAACTCGCGCTTACAGACCTCTTTCGCGCCAAATGGTCACACATGATTCACGATGAGTGGATCCGCGCCATTCTCAAAAACCGCCCCGATCTGACGGCTGAAAAACTCAAACGTACCCGCGATCTCATGGATGCCCATGTCCGTGACTGTCTCGTCGAACATTTTGAAGACCTTATCCCTGCGCTTAAACTGCCTGATTCCAAAGACAATCACGTTCTCGCCGCTGCGATTCGTGGCAGGGCTGATGTCATCGTCACATACAATGTTAAAGATTTTCCTGAAGAGGTCCTTTCAAAATACGGAATTGCGGCTCAGCATCCCGATGAATTTCTCACGCACGTTCTTGACCTTGCACCCGGTAACGTCTGCGTGGCTGTCAAAACGCATCGGAAAAGACTCGGCAATCCCGGGAAAAATGTTGAGCAGTATCTTGAAGCCCTTGAAAGGCAACAGCTGAACGAATTTGTAGCCAAGCTTCGCGATTTCGCGAATCTCCTATAAACGTAAAATCCGTCGCGCATTGCATGAAGGGAAAAACAAATGTTTGAGGAATTAATTCGAGAACTAGATCGCCTCCAGGATACACACCAAATTCCTGTCTCCGTTTCTACAGATGCTGAAGGATACCTTGACAGACAATGCCCGTCACCTGAATGCAAATTCGAATTTAAGGTTCATGCGGAGGATTGGAAAAACAAAGTCCGTGATGAAGAAGTATTCTGCGCTTTCTGTGGCCACACGGCTGATTCCACCAACTGGTCCACACCAGAACAAACTGAATATTTTACAAAGGAAGCGCTCAACCATCTCAACGCGCACCTTGGACAAGCCATGAGGCTTGATGCCGATAACTGGAACCGCCGTCAACCCAGAAACAGTTTTATCCGCATTACCATGACCGCCAACAGCGTTCCGCAACAGATTCTTGTCCCACCCCAGGCCGCAGATCCAATGCGTCTCAGGATTACCTGTCCCGCCTGCGCTTGCCGCTACGCCGTCATCGGAGCTGCTTTCTTTTGTCCCGCCTGCGGACACAATGCTGCCGACATAATGTTCGCCCATACGATCTCAGGGATTCGCAATAGCCTTGCGTCGCTACCATCTGTCCGCGCCGCAATTTCAGACAAGGACTCAGCCGAAAACACCGCACGTCTTATTGTGGAAAATGGGCTGCAAAATGCTGTGACCGCATTCCAACGCTATGCCGAAGCTTTATACAACCGCTTCCCTGCGGTAACGCCACCACGGCGAAATGTATTTCAGAATCTTAAGGAGGGCAGTGATCTCTGGCATGCCGCTTCCGGCAAGCGTTACGTCGACTATCTCACCGCGGCAGAAGCAATGACCCTTGCGATTCTGTTTCAGCAACGTCATCTCCTCGCCCACACTCAAGGGATGGTCGACGACGATTACATCGCTCGTACGGGAGATAGTTCGTACAGAATCGGACAGCGTGTGGTCATTCGCGAAGCTGCAGTGAGAGAATGTCTTACTTTAATTGAAAAACTGGCTCTGGGATTGACCGAACCGTGAATCTATTATCATGCTGGAACGCGGAAAAAAGATTCTCGTTCTCTCTCGGGCAGTGCAAGATACTTTTACCTCCTCAGAATGGACTGAAATAGGCTATCTCACAGGATTGGATGAATGGATTGATCACCATCCACGTCTGCTCCGCAGCCTCAACTGGGGCGATCCAGACTACAAGGGCCACGCCATGGACGCTGTGGCCAGAATTCTGGATCAAGACCCTGCCAATCTGAAAATACTCGTGGAGTATGAGCCCATCGTCAAGTGGCTCAAAAACCATGAGCCTGGTGCCCTCTCGGAACTACAGGCTGAGGTCAGCTGATTCGGGGATGTTCCCCATGTTGACCCTCAGACGGCAACCGATGCCGGCCTTCTGGCACTTGCTGATGCACAGGAGCTGCTACGCAGCCGGGGGCCCGTCAGTGCCGTCGATCGTATCCATACCGGCCTTCATGATTTTCTTCGTGCCGCGTGCGACGAGGAAGATCTTGAATATCCATCCGATGCGACGGCGAACCATCTTTTGAAGGCGATGCTCGAAAAGCATTCTGCCCTGAGAGATCTCGGGCCAAGATCGGATGACATCAAACGCATCTTACGGACAAGTGGCGCGATAGTGGACGCATTCGGAACCCTGCGGAATCGGGCCAGCCTTGCACATCCCAACGAGGAACTTCTCGGTCAGGACGAGGCCCTTCTCGTCATAAATATTGCCCGCTCACTTCTCCGATATTTCGATGCGAAACTTTCCTGACGCAACATCACTCAGCGATTGCGAAGTGACAACTCTCTCTGTCAAATATAGAACTTGAACGGTAGCTTCGGTTCCTCCGTCTGCGGAGCGGACACAAGAATTTCTCCCACCGCATTCGCAAACTTTATCGTCACGGGCAGCCTGTCGTTAAACAGGCATGTGTTGTAATTAAGCTTCGTCAATCTCATGACATCTGCCAACACCGTGTTCTGGTCACAGGCACCCTTCTGAATATTCACAAAAAGCGGGTTCGGCGTTTCAGGTCCAAGGTAAGTGTTTAGTCTTGGAACATATCCACTTGTCCACAAATACGCAGCCCGATCAGAAACCTTGAGCGCGGTTCCCCGGATCACCGGAAATGCTCCCGGCCTGAACAACTTCAATTCGGATTTCGCATCACGAATTTGAACACCGACCAGATTCGTCGTAGCGGGGACGGCCGATTGAAACCCTGCCCATTCTTCTTCGTTGAATCGCGATCGCCCGTGGATAAAAAGCTCTTTTGGCTCTTCATTGCCGTGCAACCGCTTATATTCCGAGACAACCAAAGACATCAATTGCGCTGCCGGGCTTTGTTTCAAATGATATTCTTTGCTCGAAGCCGTATACCAAGGACCAACAGCACCTCTGAATACGACTCCGTCCCCGGACGCAAGAAACATCTGCGCTGCGCAGCAGGCATTGGGGTCTTCGCCGTCTGGATCTGTCTGTTTGTACACCAAGCCCACATAGCAAACCCCTGGGCGCACACCTGACAATCTCCACGGTTTCCCGCCCGCCTTATAGTAGGCTGCGGTGCACAGCTTCCAGGCTATCGTCGCAGGATCTTCCACCTTTCGCTGAAGCCCACCAAAAGAGGTTTTAAAGTCTTCCGGGGCTAGTGTCGTTTCTCGAACGATTTGCGTGACAATCTTATCCTTGAGCAGCCTTGCCTTGAGCTGCCGCCGGAAATTCTTAGCATAAAGGTAAACTTCCGCTTCTTCTTCATCCAACCCGAACAGCGTTGGTGCCGTCTTTATTAATTTCGCCCTTCTTTGCGAAATCATCACATTGCCTCGAATCGCTTCGCTTTTCGGAACCTTCGAGGTTGGCCTTCCCAAACGGTAGACGATCTCAGGTATTACAACAAACCAGAATGCAGGTTCGGCCTCCTCTTTCTGTGAATACTCGATCAATGGATCCACGTATTGGTCTACAGCGCGCTTTATCGCCTCGAAGCGATTGGCGATTTTCATCGCCCGTTCGATTTCGGTATTTGGCACGATAATTCTAGCCAATGGCTCAGATGGCCATTTCGATCGATAGACGCTCTCGAACCCCGGAAACGACGTATGATGCTGCGCCTCCGGGTTTAGCCTTGACTCAAATCGCTTGATATAGCCGCTGATCGTTTGAGACCACCTGCTGAACCGTTCAATTCCCTGCGGTGTGCCGATCACTCCATAACGCAGCGTCTCAGGCGCCGCGCTATCCTTGATAGGACCATACAGAAACAGCCCGTCCCTTGGGTGTTCTTCGTGCTGGCCGAATGCAAACTCCAGCTTCGGCTCTTTGATGTAATCCAGCTTCATGGAACCAGACCCCCGGTCGCCCCCGGATCGAGTTTTTCCTCAATTACAGTATCCCCCTCCCCTTCGGAAGGGCTTTCTTCCTCATAGTCTTCGTACTCTTCCAAAAAAGCAGGGTCATCACTTTCAACCTCCGTCTCTTCTGCTATCTCCGTCTCCCCCTTAAAGATGGACACCGGTGAAGTCATCGACAGTGGCGGCACCTTCAACGACATTCCTGATTCAGATCCAGTCTCCAGCCGGATGCAGCCTTCTCCCTTCGCCAGCCAGAACAAGAATGCTAACAACATGTCCCGCCATCGGGGGTTCCGCCAGGATTTTGTCACGGATCGGCGCAGGCGATTCATCCGTTTAGCATCGTCAAGCGCTGTGCTCCCATCCTCGGACAGGATTATTCGGGAAATCAGCTTTATATGTGGGGTATCGCCGATCCATACTTTGGCTGAAATGCCAAAGTGCCATTTGTACTTCGATACTCCAACACTTGCGTCCCCTACGAGCTGTCTTCTGCCACTCAGCCCTTCGCTCCATTTGAAGGCTACCTTGTCATCCGGTATCAATCCCGAATGCACCCACCATCCGGCAACCCCTGTGGAAAAGTCGCACCTGGACAATTTACTTTCCCGCAATTTGTTCTCCAGCGCGTTTTTTACGAGTTGAGTCACAATATTCTGCGCTTCTCTCCTGCCGATGCACTGCCTCTGGTCTCCATTCTCAAGGAAGTGAGGGAACCACCACTCTTTCTCGCGCGAAATCGGCAGAACCGATCCTTCCTCTAATTGAAAATCAGTCTGCTTCGCGAAGGAGAAAAAGCCACGCCCATGGAGCGCGACAGGCCACCTCGAACCTGCCTTCAAAGTTGCGGCACGTTCCTCAGCTCCTGCGCCCTGAAACTCAAAATATGCGATCGCAGTCGGCCATTCCGTGATTGCCACCCAATTCGAAATCAATTCTTCCGGCTCATCCTGAACCGCCTTTGCCTTTGCAAGGAAGGCTCCCCGCCAATTCTCAAGACTCTCGCCATTCGTTGATAGTGTGCGCGGGACGCCATAAGACTCCACTGTTTCCAATAGTTCACTCAGACCTTTCCCCCAACCATTCATGAAATCGATGTATTGAGCCCGTACAATCTGAAAAGGGGAGTCGAATTGTTGCAGCCGCAGCGGGATAACAAACTCTCTGTCTTCGATTTTCTTTGCCACATCTGTAGCAATCTGGATTTCATTCCGCACCCCGTCCTTCTCAACACCCCACGGTGTTCCGACCAGAAGCATCTTGAAAGTCCTCTCCCGTAATGCCTTCTCAAGCTTTCGCGCCCAATCCTCTCCACCGCGGAGTTTCAGGACATCTGCCCAAACCTCGTATCCTGCGCCGCTCAAGTGTGAACCGAGCCAAATCGCGAAGTCATTATCCTCGGGATTAGCGTGGCTGATGAAAATTGCCGGTCTGTTCTGCATCACAGTGTTGCCTTACTCGTCCTCCGAAGGATACCTCTTACTCCCTGCACCGTATGCCACAAACCGATCCCTCCAGACAGGGATGGCAGGAGAAACTTGGTACATTTGCGCGATGTGAGCCCTCTATCTGACCGCGCGCTGTAGTGATGCCGTTCCGGGGTCGTACTGGTAGTCTGTAATCGTTCCGTCTTTGATTCGGCTAACAGCCTCGTCGATCACGAATAGCGGCACGAGGTACCATTCGCGTGGCTCAACCGGATTTCCGAAACGATCCTTGATCTCGATATTAAGCCTTACCGGGTCAAATATCCGGTGGATGAGATTCTCGAGCTTGGTGCGATTGATATTGGACAGTTTGTAGGTGGCAACAACTTCTACATTAGCCATAAGGAATGTTGGATCAAGCTCTGCGTTGCCAATCCGACGTTCAATGCTGCCGCCAGTCACACCGATCTTGTGCAGGATGTCCCGGTTGGCTGCGACCACGGGATGGTCTGACTTACTCCGCAGAACATAGATGATGCCGCTGGCCTCGTCGCCTTCCTCGATTTCGCCGGAGAAAAGCGGGCCCTGATCCACATCGGTGATGCGCCGTCCTGCATTGTCTCGGTGAAGGGCCCGCTGCAAGGAACGCAAGAGAACATCGCTTTCCGTGCCGTTGTCATAGATAACGCGGAGTCTGCTGTCGCGCCGGTCATAGTCGGTTAAAAACTGCTCACCAACCTCTGCTACATAGGCAATTTGGCCGCCCACAATGAACCATTGACCTTTCTGGATTTCGGCCATCGTTTGAAACGGGCGTGTCTGCCGGATACCGGTCTCAAGGTCCTTTTTGACCTGAAGGAACATCGGTTTGAATTCTTCAAAGTCATCGCATTTCTTGCGCGTGGCGATTTCTTCGGCCGCTTTCTTTTCTGCGGTCGAACGCACATGCCGAAGCTCTGTGACCCCCTCCCCAGAACTGTCAACACCAAGTGCCTCCAGAAGCGCGTTGTCATCCAAGTCGTCAGCTGCCTTAATGGGTACCGGTTCTACGCCATCCAGTAGCCGTTGGCGATCCATAGGCCCAAGGAGAGTTCGGCACTCCATCAGGCTACGCAGGCGATCCAGACGCACGGCGTATAGACGCTCGAAAATGTCACGATCTTCCCCGTGCTGGGGCGTGCGCCCGTGTTCGTCAACGAATCGCTGAACTTCCTCGAAGCCGGCAATGATGCGCTCCTCGCGTGGCGTACGGCCACCCGTAGCCTTCGCCTCAATCTCGACACCAAGCTCCTCAAGGAGAGCGTCGTCTTCGTCGGTGAATTTAGCCACGCGCCGCCTCCGCTTTCATCCGTGCAAGGTACGCCACGCCTTCAGCCATGCGCTTTTCCCACGCATCGGGCGATGTAATGGATGGCAGGCGCCCGCGTTCCTGCTTGAATCTCAAGGCGCGCTTGGCAAGTTCCCGCGCCTCTTCGATGGTGAGACTGACGCGCTTTGACGAAATAGCCGCCTGAACCTGTTTCAGGCTGTCCTCGCTCATGGTCTTGGCCAGGATGGCATAGGCTTCCCCAAAGGGATTGATCCGGTCGATCAGGTCGATGTCGAGTTCGCGTACATCCATTGCAAACTTCCGAACGCCGTCGATCAGAGCGGTATTGCTGCTCTGCTGCTCTTCGCCGCCCGTGCCGCCCAGAACCGCCTGCTTGGCCTGCTGGGTCAGATTCAACGCGGCGACAGCATGCTGTCGCACCGCCTCCTGATCTTCTTCGTTTAGTTCGGGATATTTGTCTTTGATGATCTTGCCCATGCGGACCTGAGTGAGCTCTTCCGGCACAAGCTCCTCGTCGAACAAGCCCCGTTCAATGGCTGTCTTGTCCTGAACGAAGGCCGCAATGACCTCGTTCAAGTCCTCACGGCATATGCGGACTGCCTCCTGGCTCTTTGGTTCGGACAGGCCCTTAATCTCGATCTGGAATTGCCCGGTTTCGCCATTGAAACCCACGTTGCATTTGTTCGGGTCATACCCGCCCTCGCCGTAATCGAAGCCCGGCGTCGGCCCACTACCCGGATTCTTCGGTTTGAACTCAAAACGCGGCGCAAGCACCTGCTCCATCAGAAGGCTCGCCGCAATTGCCTTGAGCGTGTCGTTGACGGCCTCGGTGACAGCCTCCGCTGACGCATCAGGTTCGGCGATCAGATTGGTAAAGCGCGCGCGGGTCTTCCCCGGAGCGTCGCGCGTGGCGCGGCCGATGATCTGCACAATCTCGGTCAGGCTCGACCGGTACCCGATGGTCAATGCGTGATCGCACCAGATCCAGTCGAAGCCTTCCTTCGCCATGCCCAAGGCAATGATGATGTCCACATAGTCCCGGTTGTTCTTTTGCGCCGGGTCCTTGAGGGCAGCGGAGACACGGTCGCGCTTAGCTGCATCGTCATCAACAAGATCGGCGATCTTCAGGACGCGGCCCGTCGCCGTCTTGACGATCTGAAACCCAGTGACGGGGTCGGCACCCTGCCATTCGCCCAACTCTTCGATGATGTGCTCAACTTCCTTGATTTTGTCCTTCGTGCTCTCCCGCGAATTGACGCTTGGGATATGGATGATCGTCTTCTCTTCAGGGTTCAGCACCTTCAGAATGTCGTCGGTATAGGACCCCGAATAGAAGAAATAGCCGATGTCGAGCTGCTTCAGATACTCGTAACCGTTGAGCTGCTCGTAATAGGTGTAGGTGACGGTATCGAACTTGGCTTCGTCGAGCGGGGCAAGGACGGCTTCCGCATCACCCCGGAAATACGAACCCGTCATGGCCACGATATGTGTCTTGTCGCGGGTAATGAGCTGGCCCAGGTGGCGGCCAAGTTTGTTTTCGTCGTCTACCGACACATGGTGAAACTCGTCGACGGAAATGAGGCGGTTGTCGAATTTCTCGATCCCGAACCTATCAACGGCGAACCGAAACGTCGCGTGGGTGCAGACCAGCACCTTGTCATCGCTCTCCAGAAAGGTGCCCACGGAATTCACCTTGCCGCCGTTATCCCCGCCGGGTGCATCGCAGAGGTTCCACTTGGGTTGAACGTTCCAATCTGCCCAAAAGCCGTATTTGGTCAGCGGCTCGTTGTGAAAACTCGCCCCGATAGTCCGTTCCGGCACGACGATGATGACTTGTTTGAGGCCCTGGTTCTGGAGCTTATCGAGCGCAATGAACATGAGCGCGCGACTTTTACCAGACGCCGGCGGCGACTTGATGAGAAGGTATTGCTCCCCGCGCCGTTCATAGGCGCGTTCCTGCATCGGGCGCATCCCGAGGGCATTAGCCTTTGTTGTCGTTCCGTTCCTTGCATAAGAAACAGAGATCGACGGGACTGACTTATTGGTTCTATTTGTCATTTCCTGCTCGTCTGTTGTTGGTCCGTGCGGTCCTTCAAGATGGCTTTCTCAAACCAGTCTGGCGGGTCTGTAAGCCTGGAATTGATGACATTCTCTGGCACATTGCGCCAGAACGCCACAATTGCGTCTGAGAACTCCTGAAGCTGATTGTCGCTCACCTTGAGGTGAGTGTGGTCGCGGTACTTCGGTTCCAATAATGACCCACCAGCGTCTTTGATAGGGTCGTCAAGATATTCGGGGAATTTTGTTCTCAATTCGTCGAGAGATTTACCCTCACCATGTTTATACACGTTGACCACAAGGCGGCACGCATCAAGTGCACGGAAGTAGTCCGTGCTGTGGAGATTCCAGCTGAAACTTTCCAGAAGGTCGGCGATCTGGCTGAAATCCGCTGACCAGACTTTCAAGGTGGCGCTGTCGCCGCGATGCCAATGCTGAATTTCCCGCGCCAGCCAATCCCGTAGTTGCTTGTCCCATTCATGGAACATCCCGGCGAGAACGCTTAAGCGCGTTTGCTCACGCATGTCGCTCAGGAGCCCATAGAACTCAATGCCGACATCATTCGCTGCCTCATAGAAGTCGCCGGGGTCATGTCGGTCGGGGTCAAAGTGCTGAGCGCGTTGCTCCAGCCATTCCTCAGATGCACGCTCGGCCTCAGCTTCCATGTCGTCAAACTGCGAAAGCAGACGCTTTCGCGCTTGCTTGACGTAGAACAAGTGCCCATTTATCAACGATTCCCGAAACGGCCCCCACATCTGAAACAACACATAGTTACTCACGCGACAGCTCCCTTCTTCTTGCTTGGAGCCTGGGCCGCCGTCATCTTTGTATAGAGGTCAAAGAGCTTTTCAAGCCGTTCGGTGTCATTGCGAAAGCGCCGTCCGATATAGATGCGCTCCAGCACTTCGTCGTTGTGCTCATGCGCCTCGCGCAGATTGGCGGGCATGTTATCAGGATCGTAGAGGTCGGCGATGGTCGCGGGGAAATGCGCCTCCCGCGCCAACAAGATGTCTTCCGCGCAGCGCGTGAGGTCTGCCTTGTTCTTATCGGTGAGAGTCGGGACGGGGAATGTGTTCCAACCCAATGTGTTTGAGTAAGAGAAGTCCGTACGCATCCGAACACAAACAGTACCAATCCAGACCCAATGAAGGCGTGATGCGATGAGACCAAGGTTCCAGAGAGGAGCATCGTAGAGTGCAAAGCACTTGTTAGAGGCGATGAAATCCGCTGTCAAATAGTCGCAGGGCAAATACGGCCTGTTCTCCGAACTAACACCTGGGACAAGTATCTGGTTCTGCTTCGCGACGCCCGCTATCTGCACGAAGCGATGTGGCTGTTTGGCGTACTGGCGCGTCGATTCCGCATCCGACTTGTTTCGGTTCTCGGTCACCAGTTGCAATCGTTGTGCGATGAACGCGCTTGTCTTGGCGGCGTCCACATCCTTGTCTTCAATCCACAGGCAGTATCGTAACCGACCGTTGATTAGTTCATCCGAGCCGACAAATCGCTTAATGAAGGGCCGAGCATAAACATCTTCGGTCGTGAGATTTTCAGCCAAATCGGTGTCCAAAAACAGATGCCCGCCGTCACGCGGCATATTGCCGAACAGCATCGGAGACTGCTCGCTAACCGGCGACTTCGTCTTCTGGACATAAGCAAGGCTATCAGGAACAAGGTACGGACCAATGGCGGAGCATTGTCTTACCAAATCATCTTGGTAGATCTTCTTCGGCAGATTCGACTTCTTGCCCAAGCCAACAATTACTACGGTTACCCCGGCGTTGTGGCTGGCTAGGTTCGCCCACTTGAACGAAGTGTGTGCAAAACGGATTTCACAGCCGCGATGGAAGGCTACCGGCCACACATCAATGGCCTGCTGTCCTTGGCAAACGCTGTTGGTTGCCACAAACGCGGCAACCGCATTGGGAACTTTGTCGGCATAGTCGAAGAAACGTGAGAACCATCCGGTTACGAAGTCGGTAGTCTTGGCTAACTTCGGGTGCTTGGTCCATGCGTTTGCTAAGTCGGCCTTTTGTTCATCGGTTTGCCATTTACTGCCACGGTACGGCGGGTTCCCGCAAATATACGTTTCCCCACCTTCGTTCTCGAAATCAATCTGCGCTTGATCGAGTGGCGTGCTGAACAAGTCATCGGCCTGCAGCTTCACGCCGGTTCCGGTCGGCGGGCAGATACTCAGCCAATCGAGCCGCAAGGCGTTAGCGCACGTAATCCAGTTGTCTTTCTCCAGCGGCAGGAATTCGGCGAGCGCTAGCTTTTGCCCGCGATAGTGAACATCACATTGATACTCGGCAATGATGAGGGCGAGACGCGCGACCTCGGCGGGAAAGTCGCGCAACTCGATTCCACGAAAGTTTGTGAGAGGGATTTCTGATTGGCGGTCAGGCTCCTCGCGTCGCTTGTTGATTTCAGCCTCAATGCCCCGCATTTCCTTGTAGGCGATGACGAGGAAGTTACCGCTGCCGCAGGCCGGATCGAAGACACGGATACGCGACATGCGCTTGCGGAGGTTGAGCAGCGTCCGGGCATTGTCACCGGCTTCTTCAAGCCGCGCCCGGAGGTCATCTAGGAAAAGCGGGTTCAGGACTTTCAAGATGTTCGGCACACTCGTGTAATGCATTCCGAGCGCACCGCGTTCCTCGTCCTCTGCGACGGCCTGGATCATCGAGCCGAAGATGTCCGGATTGATCCTCGTCCAGTCTAGACTGCCGATGTGCAAAAGATAGGACCGAGCAATCTTGCTGAATCGCGGCACGTCCAGATTGCCCGAGAACAAACCACCGTTCACGTAGGGAAAGGAGTCGGCCCAGCGTGGGATGCCGACCACTTCCCGATCAACCAACTTCGTGTTCATTGTCAGGAATATCTTCCCGATCACCTCATGCGTATTTGACGAATCCCGTGCGCTCATCGTCTCAATCGTCGATGTAAACAGCGATTTACCGGCCCCCCCTCGCGGGAAGATGTCGGTGTCCTCGGCGAAGAAACAGAAAATCAGCCGGGCCATGAAGTGGTTCATGTCCGGCCGGCGCTTTTCCGTGCCCCATTCCGGGTTGTCCTTTAGCAGCTCTACATAAAGCCGGTTCAAACGGCTGGTCGCACGGATGTCGAACGAGCTTTCACGCACCTGCTGGACGGTCGTAATACCGGCCAGCGGCAGAAAGAAACCAAAATGGTCAGGGAAGTCACGATACGCACAGGCGACTGTTTCGCCGCTCGCTAGGTCTTCGGCCTCGAAGGTCTCGCCATCCGTTGCCAGCACGAACTTGGCCTTGCCGCGCACGGTCGCCGGACTTGCCTTCAAAGCGGCCAAGGTCTTCGTGACCTCGCCTGGCGCCGCGATAGCGATATGGATATTGTTGCTCTGAAGGACTCCGCCAAGGTCCGATTTATTGGACTCGCCCTTACGGAGGCGCTTGAGGGTCGTTTCCTTGTTGCCGAAGGCTTGCAGGAAGGCGAACGGGAACTCCTGGGCGTCGAATGTCTGCTCGGCTAGGACAGATATCGCCTCCTCAATTTCAACTGCGTTCATTCTTCCCCTTCCCGGTACGTTCTAAACGCTTCATTTTTATAGTCCATACCCTCTGCAAGAGCAATACAGCCTTACCCGAACCCTTTCGCAGATGCTGCGGCATAGGCCATGCCTCTCAATAAATCACAGCCCGCCCCTCCCGTCTCGTCCATGCCGTTTTTTCCCATAGTCGTTGATTATGCCGGACGCAAGTGTTCCTCCGCACGGCCTGCAGCCGCCTGACGCCGCGGCAATCGCTGATCCACCCTCGTTACACCCATCTCTTTCCTAAACATCGTATTGTCGCTACAATGGCCGCCGGTTCCTCTTCAGGCCGTGAAAAGAAGGATATTCCTCCGCCGTGGAAACCCAGGTCCGCACTCCCCAGATGGTCTTCACGCAGCCGCAACGGCTTGTTGTGCCGCTTTTTCAACGCCCTTACGTCTGGAATGAAGAAAATCAATGGGAGCCATTATGGAATGACGTGGCCCGCATGGCCGACCGACTCCTTGCCCGCCCTTTTGAAAAGCATTACCACACTTCCTTGGGGCCGTTGTTCTTCAACAGGTTCAAAAGCCGACAGGCCAGATGCAGGAACGCACCATCATCGATGGCCAGCAGCGGCTTACCACATTACAGCTGCTTTTTGATGCCCTGCATGCCGAACTCCTCTCCGTCAACGCCATAGCCCCGGCCAAGCGTATTGAACCGCTCGTGATTAATGCTGAGCATTTCTGTTCCCGTCCGGAAGACCGTTTCAAAGTGTGGCCCACAAACCGCGACCGTCCTGCCTTTCATGCCGTCATGGGCGCTACGCCCCCCGTCGATTACGATGCCATTGGCTACCGCGATGAACGTATGACGGAGGCACATCGCTACTTCGGTGAACAAGCCCGTGAATGGCTTGGCCGGCAGGGGCCCGGTGCCGTTGAGGCCCGCGCCGCCGCACTTGAGACGACCGTCCGCGAGCTGCTTCAGATGGTCGTCATTGACCTCACGATTGATGAGAACGCGCAGGAAATATTCGAAACCCTGAATGCCCGCGGCGCCCAGCTCACGGCAGCCGATTTGATCAAGAATTTTATTTTTCAGCGCCTTCTTGAGAAGGGGACCGATGTAGAGGACGCTTACCAGAAATACTGGAAGGAATTTGAAACCGGATTTTGGGAAACAGAGATCAGCGTCGGCCGCTTTCTCTATCCCCGCTCCTCCATCTTTCTCAACCACTGGCTTATCGCCAGCACTGGGCAGGAAGTTGTCGCCCGTGAAATATTCGACAGATTCAAGCGATTTGCCGATCATGAGTCAGGTCTGCCGATGACAACGATCATCGCGCAAGTTCATCATGCGTCCCGGGTCTACAGGGATTTCATCAGCGCCGCCACCACTTATACCGGTCCCATTGATCGTCTTGGCCTCTTTGGCTACCGGACAGGCGTCCTGGAGAGCGAAGTCATAAAGCCTCTCGTTCTTTGCCTTCTTGATCCCGAGTTACCGAAGATCCCCGAACCCCAACTCACGAAGGCCCTGAAGGTCATCGAAAGCTGGATGGTCCACCGGATGCTGGTACGGGCGACGACAAAAAACTACAACCAGGTTGTCGCCGAACTTATCGCCCTGCTGCGCCAGCCCGACCGGGTGGCGGCCGGCGACATCACTGAAAGTTATCTGGCCGGTCAAGCCAGTGGCAGCCGCTACTGGCCCGATGACGCGGAATTACGCGCCGAACTCGCAGATCTGCTCGCCTATCGCCGCCTCGGCCGAGGCCGCCTCCGCATGATTCTTGAAGCAATTGAGGATGACCTCCGCGGCTGGAAAGAAGGTCAATCGGGGCTTGGCGATGAACGCGTGCCCCGCGGAAAATTTACTATTGAACATGTCATGCCCAGGAAATGGCATATCCACTGGTCGTTGGACAATCCGGGCGCTGATGAAGCCGAGCGCGATCGCATCTTACATACCCTCGGGAATCTTACCTTGCTCACGCGCAAGCTGAACTCAAAAGTTTCTCATGCTCCCTGGATCGGAACGCCCGGTAAACGCGACGGTCTCGAAGAGCACGATGTCCTGCTCATGAACCGCGAGATATTGAAAACCGCCCCTACCCAGTGGACTGACGAAGCCATAAGAACCCGCACCCGGCAAATGGCCGAAATCATTATCCGCATCTGGCCTGTCCCGCCCAATCATCGTTCCGGCTACCAGCCGGATAAACCGCGCGCCCGCAAGAAGGTACGCCTCGCGGATCTTATTAACGGCGGTGCACTTACACCGGGAATCCTTCTCTTTCCCCGTCGCAAGAAGTTTACAGACCGCGTTGCGACCCTGCTCCCGGACGGCCGCCTTGAAGTGGGCGGCGTTCTGTTTGAAAGCCCTTCCAAAGCGGCCACGGAAATTGCTGGCAAGCCCACTAACGGATGGTGGTTCTTTCTTGTTGATCAGGCCTCACGCCGCTCCCTGCGCAATGTCAGACGCGACTATGTCGACGCCATGGCCGTCGACGCAGAAGATGACGAGCCCGACGATGATGACGATGACGAATCGTAATTGATTCATCGTCTTCTCCCTCGCCGTTTCCCACGCCCGGCCAGAAGTTCTCCATTGAAACTGTCTCCTTGACGGGGGAGCTTACACGTGCGCACCTGGGAAGGCTGGCTCTATCTGGCCGTCGTGATGGACCTGTACTCTCGCCGCATTGTTGACTGGGCTCCCAAGCCCACGCTGGCTCAAGATCTCGTGCTGAACGCGCTCCGCATGGCTGTTCCCAGACGCAAGCCCCAGCCTGTCCTGATTCACTCCGATCAAGGGTCTCAATTAGGCAGTGATGCGTGGCGG
>DCZN01000094.1:29200-29321 GCA_002331625.1 Nitrospira sp. UBA2083
GGTCGAGCTTACTGAGGTGTCCGCAAAAGTCTGGGAAGTCCAATTTCTGCCTTGTGATCCAGCTTACAGATTCCCCTGAACAGACCGGCCTATGCTGCGCTCATGCGGCGAGTCGATTTCT
>DCZN01000018.1 GCA_002331625.1 Nitrospira sp. UBA2083
TGGTTTCCCCTTGTGTAATGCGCTGTGACGAACAACTCTGGTACATGCGTCAAACGACCGCTTTCGACCCAAACCGGTCGATCACCGAATTGAAAAGCGGCCATTTGCACCACCGTCAATGATGGGATATTGTTTACGACCATTGGAGGTATATTACGCGGATAGAAAATGGCAGATCCGGTTCTTATATGGATCCGCCTAAACATTGTTGGGCCTGATGAAGACGTAATTCACAGGAGCAAATCGCGTGATACGAAAAGTTGCGGTACGCAACTACCGGCTGTTTCGCACGCTCGACCTCGACCTTTCACCGGGCATGAACATCTTGGTCGGGCAGAATGATACGGGCAAATCAACACTCATCGAAGCCATTACCCTCGCATTGACAGGTCGCCTACATGGGCGCGCGTTTGAGCAAGTACTTTCCCCCCACCTGATCAACCGGGATGCTACACGGGAGTACGTCGCAGCCCTGCGATTTGGTGGCACCGCCCCTATTCCTCCGGCAATTGTGATCGAGGTTTTCCTGAGCGATGCAGAAGCTGCCGAGGCCTTGCGTGGTACAAACAATCTGAGCGGAGAAAACTCCTGCGGCATTCGGCTACAAGCCAAATTGTCGCCAGATTTCACCGATGAATACGAGAGCTTCATTTCACAGCCTGACTCTGTGCGACTTGTGCCTACCGAGTACTACACCGTTGAAATGTTCGGCTTCCATGGAAATCGGATCACGAGTAGGAGTGTTCCCATTGATGCTCGGGTCATAGATGCATCCACTATCCGACTTCAGTCTGGGGTCGACTACCACCTGCAGCAGATCATCCACGGGAATCTTGATCCCAAGGAGCGCGTTGAGCTATCGCGTCAGTACCGCAGTTTGCGCGAAGAATTCAGCGAAAAGGAGCCCGTCAAGGCGATCAACAAGCGGCTTGAGGCCACAGACGACGAGCTCACCGACCGGAAACTCAGCCTGTCGATCGACATATCGCAGCGATTTACCTGGGAGTCCAACTTGGTCGCTCACCTAGACGATCTACCATTTGATCTAATTGGCAAGGGCGACCAGAACGCGCTGAAGACGCTCCTCGCAATTGGACAGAAGGCGGACGATGCGCATGTCGTTCTTGTCGAGGAGCCTGAGAATCATCTCTCATTCGGCTCCCTGCGGAAGTTGATCACCCGTATTGACGCCAAGTGCGCTGGCAAGCAAGTCGTCATCGCAACACATAGCACTTACGTGCTCAACAAGCTCGGCATCGAGAATCTTGTGCTTCTGGGAATGGCAGAACCGACACGCATCACCGATCTTTCGCCAGATACCGTTGAATTTTTCAAGAAGCTCCCAGGATTCGACACTCTCCGACTCGCCCTTGCCGAAGCAGCCATTCTCGTAGAAGGTCCCTCCGACGAATTGATCGTTCAGAGAGCCTATCGTGACACCCATGGTCGGTTGCCGATTGATGACGGTATCGATGTGATCAGTGTGGGGCTTTCGCATAAGCGTTTCGCCGCACTTGCTATTCGACTTGGCCGCCGCGTGTGGTTGGTCACCGACAATGACGGAAAGTCCTCAGAGGAAGTGACGCAACGCTTCTCGGAATTCCTCGGCGACAAGGTCTCTCTTCATACCGCCGACGATCCTCAACTGAATACCCTGGAAACAAACCTCGTTGCAGTAAATGAGCTTTCCACTCTTAATTGCGCCTTGGGAACGGAGCACCCAACTAAGGAAGATGTGCTAAGGGCCATGCTAGCCGAAAAGACCGCCTCAGCACTGGCCATCTTCGAATCTGGGACCAGTCTCAAAATGCCAAAGTACATCCGAGATGTCATCGCATAGGTACAACACCGCCATTCTAGCGGCGGCAGGTTCGCGCAAGACCGAGTGCGTGGTAGAGGCCGCCTTGGCCGTGGACAACGGCAGAGTACTGATAACGACATACACGGATGAGAATCAGAGACACATCGTGCACCGGATTGAGCAGAAGGTGGGAGTTGTGCCCAAGCACATCACCATCATGGGATGGTTCAGCTTTCTGATTACGCAGTGCGTTAAGCCGTATCAGCGAGCTCTCACAGGTCACCCGTTCATGATAGGCGGGCTCAATTTCATAGGTCGGAGGAACCGTTTCACGAAGAAGTCCGATCTTCAATACTTCGTCGACGGAAATGCGGATCTGTACCGTGACGGAGTGTCGGATTTTGCAATACAGCTTAATGCCAAGACTAACGGGGCTGTCGTAGATCGTCTTGAGCGCATCTACTCTTATCTCATTATCGATGAGGTCCAGGATCTCGCTGGCTACGATTTGGATGTGCTGGACCTACTTTTGTCGTCCCGGATCAACCTCATGGTCGTCGGAGATCCAAGGCAACACACGTTCTCGACCAACCTTGGCCCAAGGAACAAGAGCTATTGTGGCGCTGGACTAGTGCAGTGGTTCTCTAAACGTAAAGACCAATGCACACTTGAATCGCGCAATTACAGCTACCGGTGCAATCAAGCAATCTGCGATTTCGCGGACACACTTTTCCCCGATCTGCCACCAACGATTTCTCGTGATGTTCCTGAGACCGGACACGATGGTGTCTTTACCCTTCCAGCGAACCTTCTCAGGGACTATCTTCGCGATCATGGGCCGGTAACCGCGCTGCGATATGACAAAACCGCTGATACCCTTGGTCTACCTGCCATGAACATTGGGGTGGCCAAGGGAAGCACACACGATCGGGTCATCATCTTCCCCACGAGACCCATGCTTGTATATCTAGCGGATGGAGATGCCTCCAAACTAAAGACACCCGAGAAACTATATGTCGCTGTAACTCGTGCACGCTTCAGCGTTGCATTTGTAGTTCCGGACACATGGCCCAACAAGCCGTTGCACGCGACGGCTTACACTCGCGTGTGAACGCCTGGCGTTAATGCGGCAGGGCTGAGGACCGCTTTATGGCGGTGCGATCTCGGCGCCGAACTTCCGCACTTTGGCCGGATGCCGACGGTCGCAAAATGGCCATATACTGTCCGTTTTGGGCAAAGCGAATTGCCAATCTCACCGGGCTCATATTTTAGAGCTTAAGGGTAGGCAATCTTTAAGGTTTTGTGGAGAGTCAGACGTTCTGTGCAATAACCGGTCGGTCATTGCCCACAAGCAGCTTTG
>DCZN01000037.1:0-120 GCA_002331625.1 Nitrospira sp. UBA2083
GGCGCGGCCAAGGCCGAGCGGTTTCCCCGGATCACCTTGACCGGTCTGCTCGGTGTGGCTCATCCTGAACTCTCCTTGATCATCTCGGATCCGTCATCATTCGGCGTATTCAGTGCCGCG
>DCZN01000037.1:213-56319 GCA_002331625.1 Nitrospira sp. UBA2083
CAGGCGGTGCTGGTCGCGTTTCGTGAGGTTGAAGACGCACTCGTCGCCGTGCAGACAGCCCGCACACAGAGCGAGTCCCAGCAACAGCAGGTCACGGCGTTGCAATCGGCGCTGAAGTTGGCGGAACTTCGTTATAAGGGGGGACTGGCGAATTATCTGGACGTGCTTGTCGCCCGGCGAAATCTGTTCGAGTCGGAGTTGGCTCTCACGAGTACACGGCGGCTCTTGCTCGCGTCGACCGTTCAACTCTACAAAGCGCTCGGTGGTGGATGGTCTCCTGAGAAGCAGACCACTGGGGAGCCTACAAAAGGGTAAGGGATGGAGAATCCTGCACAGACGGAATTCCCAATTCATGACTTGTTGGCTCGCCGGTGGAGTTCCCGTGCGTTCGATGAACGCCCTGTTGAGCTGGTGACGCTGAAGGGATTGCTCGAAGCGGCTCACTGGGCACCGTCTTCCAACAACGAGCAACCATGGCGGTTTATTGTCGCGACGAAGGATCATGAGGCCGCATGGACTCGCCTGTTCAATTGTCTGATGGAAGGCAACCGTATATGGGCCTTTCGGGCGCCGGTGCTGATTCTGTCGGTCGTCAGCATGAATTTTCAGCGCAACGGACAACCGAATCGCCATGCTTTCCACGATGTCGGATTGGCCACGGAAAATCTTGTCCTGCAAGCGACGGCCAGTGGGTTGAACACGCACCAGATGGCAGGTTTTGATGTCGAAAAAGCACGGATGGATCTCAAGATTCCTGTGGGGTATGAACCGGTGGTGATGATCGCAGTCGGGTATCCAGGCGATCCCATCGCGCTTCCGGAACGGCTGCAGGAACGTGAACGACAACCCAGGACCCGCAGGCCGATTGACGACCAGGTGTTTATGGGAGCGTGGGGCGCCTCGATCCCGGAGTAGCGGACCTGTTTCAAGAAGGAGGAGTTGCTCGGATGAAATCATTGAGCGGAAAAGTGGCGATTGTAACCGGAGCGTCCAATGGCATCGGTCGAGCGATTGCCGAACGACTGGCAGATGAAGGCGCGATCGTCGTGGTGAACTATTCAAAGAGTGCGGACAAAGCACAACAAGTCGTGATGGGAATTCAAGCCAAAGGAGGTAAGGCTCTGGCGGTCCAGGCCGACATGAGTCAGGTAATGGACGCGCGCCGACTGGTGATCGATACGGTCAAACAGTTCAACCGTCTCGACATTCTCGTCAACAACGCGGGCAAGTTCATGCCCAAGCCGCTTGAGGACACGACGGAAACTGACTTTGATGGGGTGATCGCCCTCAACGCCAAGGGACCGTACTTTGCGATGCAGGAGGCGGCTCGAGTGCTGAAAGAGGGAGGGCGAATTGTGAATATCTCGACCGGTGGGACGCATCTCCACTTTCCTGGTGCCACGGCCTACCTTGGGAGCAAGGCGGCTCTTGAACAGTACACCAAAGGACTGGCGCAAGAACTGGCTGCGAAGGGCGTGACGGTGAATACGGTTTCCCCTGGTTTCACGGAAACCGGGATGATGACGGAGGAGTATCGGCAGATCGGGATTCAGCTGACGCCGATGAAACGCCTCGGTATTCCGAAAGATATTGCGGATGTCGTCGCCTTCATCGTGAGCGAAGAGGCGCGATGGCTGACAGGGCAGACAATCCAGGCCGGCGGCGGGATCGTCATGTAACAGGATGTTGAAACAGGCCGCCAGCGTCGTTCAGGGGCTCAACGTACAGAACAGAGTACGTCTCACCCCTTCGCTCGCTGCGGCCTTGCTGGCGTCTTGTTTGAACATTCTGTTCATCGGAGGCGTCATGGCGAGACAGAATGTTTCAAGCGGCGGACCATGGGAAGGGAAAATCGGGTATTCACGAGCGGTGCGGGTGGGCGCCTATGTTTCAGTGTCGGGATCAACCGCGATGACTGCATCCGGTTTGGTCGGCAAGGGAGATCCCTACGCGCAGACGGCTCAAACGCCGAAGACGATCGAAGCGGCCCTTCAGCAGGCCGGTGCGTCCTTAGCCGACGTGGTGCGAACCAGGATTTACATGGCGAACATCGATCACTGGCAGGAGGTCGGACGGGCGCATGGAGAAGTGTTCGGATCCATCCGACCAGCGACAACCATGGTTGAAGTGACGCGGCTGATCGATCCAGACATGCTCGTGGAAATCGAAGCCGATGCCGTTATCGGGTAACCATCCTGCCGTCGCTCATCTGGCCACTGTTGATCCGGTCATGGGGCGATTGATAGAGGAGGTCGGCCCCTGCTTGTTGAAGCCTAAGGTTCGCCGCTCTCCCTTTGAATCGCTTGCCCGCGCAATTGCCTATCAACAACTGCATGACAAAGCTGCGGAGAGTATTCTAAGGCGGTTCATGGCTCTCTTTCCCGGCCGGAGATTTCCTCGTCCCGATCAGCTCCTGGCCATGAATATGGGCGCAATCAGGCAAGCTGGCTTCTCGCGTCCAAAGATTATGGCGCTTCGGGACCTCGCTTCCAAAACGCTTGACGGGACGGTTCCAACCAGTCGCATGATCAACACATTGGATGACGAGGCAATTATTGAACGACTGACCGAAGTGCGAGGTGTCGGACGTTGGACGGTGGAAATGTTACTGATTTTCCAGTTGGGCCGACCGGATGTGCTTCCGGTCGATGACTTCGGTGTACGGAACGGATTTCGGATTGTCTATGGGCGCCACTCAATGCCGACACCGGCGCAGGTGTTACGATATGGGCGGTGCTGGAAACCCTATCGAACCACCGCTTCGTGGTATCTTTGGCGGGCAGCGGATCGAAACAAGCAAGCGATGAAGGTGCTGTAGTGGCTGATCGAACCAAGCGTCTTGATTCCAACGTGACAGGAAACTTTTACGTGGATGCCACCTGTATCAACTGTGACACGTGTCGGCAGTTGGCACCGCTGAGCTTTGAGGAAATCGGCGACTATTCCGCCGTCAGCCGTCAGCCGGTGGATGAGCAACAGACTCATCAGGCCTATCAGGCCTTGCTGGCCTGTCCGGTCGGGTCCATTGGGACGGAGCATAGCGATAAGTCGCAATTGCACACAGCCATGACAAGCTTCCCGCTCCGTCTTGAAGGGAGCGTGAGTTATTGTGGCTTCAATTCGGATAAATCATTCGGCGCGAACAGTTTTTTTATCGAGCATCCGGAGGGTAACTGGCTGATCGACTCGCCTCGCTATATCAAACATCTAATCGAGAGCTTTGAGCAGCGAGGCGGCATCGCCCACATCTTTCTCACGCATGAAGACGACGTGGCCGATGCGGATAAATATGCGGCGCATTTTGGAGCCAAGCGGATCATTCATCGAGAGGATGCGGCGGCCGTACCAGGCGCAGAATGGATCGTCGATGGAGAAGAGACGATTCAGGTCGGTTCACAGTTCCACTTCATTCCTGTCCCAGGCCATACCGCCGGCAGTATGGCCTTGCTCTATCAAGATCGATTCCTCTTCACCGGCGATCACCTCTGGTGGGATCCGCACACCAGGTCACTCGATGCTCCCACCAGGCTGGTTTGGAGGAAATGGACGTTGATCGATTCCATCAGGAAACTCCTCGATTACCGCTTCGAATGGGTATTGGCCGGGCATGGAAATCGGGTACAACTCCCCCTAGCTGAGATGAGAGTACATCTCCAGGCATTGATCGAGCGTCGGGAACAGGGGAGCCGATCGCGCTGACGATGCTGACATCTCTTGCCCATTGGATCGATCGGAATATTTTGTCGCTTGGCCGTGAGATGCGGCTCTCCTATCTGCCGCCGCTCATGGTCTACGTGGCCTATGGCATCTCAGGCCTCACCGGCATTGTCGGAACGTTTTTTGTCAAAGACTATATCGGCCTCTCTGCCGCATTCCTCGCCTCGCTCGGATTCTGGGCCGGGATTCCCTGGGCTCTGAAGATGCCGATCGGCCATACGGTCGATCTGTTGTGGCGATGGAAGAGCTGGCTTGTCGGGATGGGTGCCGGATTGTTGACCATCAGCCTCGGCATCATGGCGCTGCTGATCGGCAACCGTGAGGCGATGACGGCCATATTCCCGGCGGAAGTCTGGTATGTCCTCAGCGTGTTGCTGGCTCCGATCGGGTATGTCATTCAAGATGCGGTCGCGGATGCCATGACGGTCGAGGCCGTCCCTCGTGTCGACGAGCAGGGACGACCATTTGATGATCCGACGCGCAAACTCATGCATACGACCATGCAGACACTTGGTCGAGTTGCGATTGTCGGTGGAGGGATTGCTGTCGCACTGGTGAATGTCTATGTGTTCAGTGGAACTGAAGGCATGCCGCAGGCTGACCTCATCCAACTCTACAAACGAATCTATCTGATGGCCATGGCGATTCCCTTCGTCTCGGTGATGGGCGTGGGATTAGCGTGGTGGCTACAACGACAGCAGAAACGCCGGCTCGTGCAAGATGGATTTTCGCTGGAGCAAGCCCGGCAGATGGTGAACGTGCGCGATACGGAGGGTGAACCGACGAAGCCTAACTGGTGGATTCTCGGTGGCAGCCTGGCTTTCGTTCTGTTCACGTTGACGGTTGGGTTGGGTGGGTTTCCCTACCGTGAAGAGATCGTCTTCACCGGCTCCATGGCCATCGTGTTGTTTTTGATGTCGAGGCTGATGAAGGAGCTCGAGCCAGATAAGCGGCTCATCCTCGTCGGCACGGCGGCGGTCGTCTTTTCATTGCGCGCGATTCCAGGAAGCGGCCCAGGCGCGACCTGGTGGATGATCGACCAGCTAAAATTTGATCAACAGTTTCTTTCTATCCTCTCCTTGATCGGCGGTGTGGTCGCATTGGCGGGCATGTTTGTGTTCAGGCGCTTTATGGCCGAACGCTCCATTACCTATGTCGTCGGGTTTTTAACCATTGTCGGGACGATTCTCGCTCTGCCGATTGCAGGGCTCTATTATGGACTGCATGAATGGACGGCGAGCATGACGGGCGGAATCGTCGACGCACGGTTCATCGCCTTAGTTGATACCGCGCTGGAATCGCCGCTCGTGCAGATCTCCATGATTCCGATGTTGGCGTGGATCGCGAACTCGGCTCCGACTAATCTGAAGGCCACGTTTTTCGCAGTGATGGCTTCTTTTACGAACCTCGCACTCTCGCTTGGTCAGCTCGGGACGAAGTATCTCAACGAGATCTTCGTCATCACGCGGGAAGTACGCGACCAAGCGACCGGCGCCGTTCAAACACCAGCCGACTACAGCCAGCTTGGCGAACTCCTTATCGTGCAGCTTCTCATTGGCCTGGCCCTGCCCTTCACCGCCATCCTGTTTGCCAAAATCAGCAAGTTCAAGAGTGCGTGACGCTTACGTGATGGCACAGTGGTCCGTTTGCCCAAGACTGTGGACAAACTCCCCGGGGTGAGTCTTATGGCATAGACAAGTCGTGCCTACTGTAAGTAGCTACCTCGAACGCGGTCACACCTAGGAAACACTTTCCTTAGAAATTACAATCACGTCATCGATAATTGTCCTTCCCAACAGCCTGTGCTGCAAACAAGGTAGATTGGAATGCTTGGCGAAGACCACTCGTGTCAAAAATAAAAGGGTATGAGTTGTGCATCCCCTTGTCGTCTTGTTTGATCGGTGGTACACACTGGTTCTATGTCCGAGTCAGTTTCCATCGTTGCCGTTGGTACGACCTTCGACGTGGGTCAGATGAATCAAGTCTTGGCCCACACGATCATCGGCGCCCGAATTCATTTTTACACGGTGACTGATATTGACGGCGGGAAGTTCATGAACCCGGATGTTGTGCTGCTTGACATGGAATTGACAGAAGGCTCTTCAACCTTGCTCCGTGGAGCGAGAATTCGGTGGCCGACCGTACCCTTGCTGGGGCTCGTGCGTGTGAGTCCTGAAGGGACGGGAATGTGGGGGCGATTCCGGACCGATGATCTGGATGATTTTCTCTTTTACCCGTTTGATGAGGGAGAGTTGGTGTTGCGAATCCGACGAGTGTTGCGCAACTACCTCGGCAGGCAAGATACCGCCGAGCGGCCGCTGGGACGAACCAGGATTGAGACACTCGTCGGAGAAAGTGAATGTTTTCAGACTCAAGTCGACAAGATCCAGCTGTTTGCCGAAGTCGATGCCGCTGTCTTGCTGCAAGGCGAAACGGGAACCGGCAAGGAGTTGTTTGCCAGAGCGATCCACTACAAAAGTGCGAGGAGAGGTCAGGCCTTCATTCCGATCAATTGTGCCGCTTTGCCGGACCAGCTCTTCGAGAATGAATTGTTCGGACACGTGCGTGGTGCGTATACGAGTGCGTCGACGGAGCAGCGTGGGCTTGTGCAAGAAGCGGAAGGGGGGACGTTATTCTTGGATGAAGTCGATTCGCTGAGTCCGTCGGTACAGGCAAAACTGCTCCGCTTTGTGCAGGATCGAGAGTATCGACCATTGGGGAGCGCCCAGACCAAAGTGGCGGATGTGCGGCTCATTGCCGCCTCGAATGGAAGTCTAGGGCAGGCGGTTGCTGAACGGCGGTTTCGTGAAGATCTCTTTCATCGACTCAACGTCCTCTCCCTGATCGTGCCGCCCCTGCGTGATCGCATCGAAGATATCCCCTTGCTCGCGGCGCATTTCATCCGGCGGCATCGCAGGGTTGATGGCACGCGACCGCACCATTTGTCCTCGGCCGCGCTGCAAAAACTCCTTGGCTATGCCTGGCCGGGGAATGTCCGCGAACTGGAAAGCACGTTGCAGCGGGCAGTGGTGTTCAGTAAGAGCGAGACCATTGATGCATCGGAGATCGAGTTCGCCGCCACCAGCATTGGTCATCTTGCCGAGGAGTCGTCCCTTCGTGCGGCCAAGAGCTCGGCGGTTCAGAATGTGGAGCGGGCGTACCTCATCAGAACGCTCGCCGAGTGCCAGGGAAATGTGACACATGCGGCGAGGGTTGCAGGAAAGGAACGCCGAAGCTTTCAGCGCCTTCTTCGTAAGTATAGAATCGACCGCCAAATATATGCGCAGACCGATCTGCATAGCGATAGAACTCCTCCAGCGATACATTCCCATCCTCCGGCAGGGTAGTTCCTACAGGTGAGGCGGCGTTTTTGCCGCAGCAGATTTCTCAACAGGTTAGCCCGTTTCTATGGCTGTTCTTTCTACAGACCTATGCGGTAACTCCGCCGCAGCCCCTCTCATCCAGGATTCGATCACTCTGAAAACATGAGAGTCCATCGACGATCGAGGTGGCACCATGGTTGCTCATGGACATTAGGATAGCGTCATGGAGTCTACGTAATGGCGTCGGGCAAGGACGTGTTCGCCCGCGAGATCCTTGAGTATCTGGTTCAGCATCAAGACGCCAAGGACACACTCGACGGGATTCTGCATTATTGGGTTAGACCGATTTGCCCAGACGCGCTGGATGAACAGGAAGTGGAGCAAGCCGTGAATGGACTCGTCTTGCGTGGATGGGTGATGAGACGGGAAGCCACGACTAAGACGGTGTACTGCCTCAACCATGCCCATCTCAAGGCGATACGGGCATTTCTAGCCAAACACGGATCGATGAGCTGAGTTCTTCAGCCGAGGAGGATGAAACATGCCAGTGCAACCAACCTATCCGGGTGTCTACATCGAAGAAATTCCAAGCGGCGTCCGCACCATCACGGGAGTCGCGACCTCGATCACGGCATTCATCGGCAGAGCATTACGGGGGCCAGTTGATGATCCTGTACGTGTACAGAGCTTTGCCGAATTCATCCGTAGCTTTGGCACACTGTGGCGAGATAGCACGCTCGGCTATGCGGTGAGCCATTTTTTTCTGAATGGTGGAGCTGACGCACTCATTATTCGGGTACATAACGGTGCCACAGCAGCATCGGTGACGATTGGTGGACTCGGTCTGATTGCCGCCAACCCTGGATTATGGGGAGAGGCTTTGCGCGTTCGTATTGATCACAATACACGCCCAGTGCTACCGGGAGAAGGTGCAGACACATTGTTTAACCTCACGGTTCGCGACACTGGAACTGGCGCAACTGAAACATTTCTCAATGTGTCGACTGAAGGCGGGAATAAACGGTTTGTGACCTCCGTTCTCACTCAAGAATCCAGGCTCGTGCGTGTAAATGGTGCGGTGCCAACGACGCGGCCCGCTGCGAACGGCAATCCGCCCGCGGGCATCGACCCGATGGTCAATGATGCCTCCTCGACGGCATTTGGCAATAATGGTGACGATGGCAGTGCAATAACTGATTCCCAGATTTCTGCTGCTGCTTTGGAAACTCCCAAACAGGGGTTATGGGCATTGGAAAAGGCTGATCTATTCAACTTATTGTGTATTCCACCCCTCACACATGCTCCGGATGGAGATGTCGGCGCGCAAACGCGTTCAACTGCCGCGGCGTATTGTAAAAAACGCCGTGCGCTCTACGTTGTTGACCCGCTTAATGCCTGGGATGAGGTGGGTGATATCACGACCGGAGCAAACTCGTTGGATGGTGCGAATTGGGGTATGGCCCGTAGCGAGAATGCCGCGCTGTATTTCCCAAGGTTACGAATGCCTGACCCCTTGTTGGAAGGTCGGCTGGCAGATTTCGCTCCCTGCGGCGCCATCGCCGGAATAATGGCTCGGACCGACTCCGCACGGGGGGTGTGGAAGGCTCCTGCGGGTCTTGAAGCCTCACTCACGGGCGTGGTGGAGCTCACCGCCAAGCTTACAGATGGAGAGAACGGGCAACTCAATCCGATAGCCGTGAACTGCTTGCGTGCCTTCCCCGTGTTCGGGCGTGTGGTGTGGGGAAGCCGCACGTTGATCGGGGCCGATATGTTGGCATCAGAATGGAAGTATGTTCCAGTGCGTCGCTTAGCGTTGTTCATTGAAGAGAGTCTCTATCGCGGGACTCAATGGGTGGTCTTTGAGCCCAATGACGATCGGCTCTGGGCGCAGATCCGTCTGAATCTCGGCGCGTTCATGCAGAACCTCTTTCGCCAGGGTGCGTTTCAAGGGACGGCTCCGCGAGACGCATATTTTGTGAAATGCGACAGCGAGACCACCACGCAAAACGACATCAACCTCGGCATCGTGAACATCGTCGTCGGTTTCGCGCCGCTCAAGCCCGCCGAATTCGTCATCATCAAGTTGCAGCAGATGGCGGGCCAGATTGCGGCCTAACGTGGAGGAGGACCCATGGCTCAGTTCAGCGTCAACGCGCAACGGTTCGATCCGTACAAGAATTTCAAGTTCCGTGTCAAATGGGACGGCCGGTATGTGGCCGGCGTCAGCAAGGTCGGTTCGCTGAAGCGATCGACCGAAGTCGTGGAGCATCGCGAGGGCGGTGACCCCAGTACCAGCCGCAAGTCTCCCGGACGCACCAAATACGAGGCCATCACCCTGGAACGGGGGACCACGCACGATCAGGAGTTTGAACGCTGGGCGAACAAGGTGTGGAACTACGGATCGGGGCTGGGGGCGGAGGTCTCGCTCAAGGACTTCCGCAAGGACATCATCATCGACGTGTACAACGAAGCGGGCCAGCTTGTCATCGCGTACAAGGTGTACCGCTGCTGGGTGTCGGAGTTCCAGGCTTTGCCGGATCTGGATGCCAACGCCAACGCGGTCGCGATTCAGAGCATCAAGCTGGAAAATGAAGGCTGGGAACGCGACTACGAGGTCGTGGAGCCGGCGGAACCCAGCTTTGTGGAGCCGTAATGATGGCCCTGCCCCGGCCAGCCCGCATCTCCGCATCGGCGTTGCTCGACCTCTGGGAGCAAGGCGAGGCGTACCATTCGCTTGATCAAGCCCTACTGGTCTTGGAGCGGGCCTATCCTGCCATTACTCGGGAGGAGTTGGCCGCGTACTCGATCGGGCGACGGGATCGGTTGCTCTTGCAGGTCCACTGCAATCTGTTCGGTGATCGGATCGACGGCTGCGTGGCCTGCCCCTCATGCGGAACCAAGCTGGAGTTCGGGTTGTCGTGCAGCGCTCTGGCCGAGCCGCGAGGTGACGATCATCCGGTGAAGAGAACGGTGCAGTGCGGAGGCGGAGAGTGGGAGGTGCGCCCGCCCAACAGCCGCGATCTCGCCGCCGTGGCAAACCAGCCGGACGTGCAGATCGCGCGACAGATGTTGCTGGCTCGATGTGTGGCCTCTGTGGTACCGGCGCAGGAGCAGACCTCGGCTCTTCCGCCCGACACGCAACGTGTGCTGGAGGCGGAATTGGCAACCCTCGATCCGCATGCGGAGGTATTCATCGACCTCTCGTGCCAGGCCTGTGCCCACTCATGGCAGACGCTGTTCGACATCGCCTCATTTTTATGGAGTGAAATTCGAACCAAAGCTCGCCGCCTGTTGCAGGAAGTCGACGTGTTGGCGCGAGCCTATGGGTGGACACAGCACGACATCTTGACCCTGAGTCCCACGCGCCGATCCTGGTATGTGCAGATGGCCTTGTCATGACGGAATTCTTAACCAGTCTCGTTCAGCGCCAATTGGGGGAAATCCCCGTCGTGCAGCCACGGCAGCCGTCACTGTATGCCACGTCGCCTGAGATTCCGAACTTCACCCTGCACCCGCAGCCTGAGGAGGCGGAAGCGCCCGTTCTTCACGAAGTGGAACTCGGGTCAGGATCAGAGCCAAGAGCGGTGCATACCAGGCGGCCTGAGGTTCCGAGGACGATGGCATCCACAGACCGGGATGCGGAGGCTTCAGGGACTTCTCACGTGCAAAGGCTCACACCGCCAGGTGCTGAGCGATTGACGAGGTCCGGCGAGGTCAGCTTTGAAGGATATGTGAGGGATCGGCATGACGAGGATGCTCCACCGACGCGGGTTACTTCGAAGTCGGATGAGAAGAGGGATCGGCTGAGTCGAATCGACGACATGACGGAGTCGATGGCTCCGGTACGAGAGGTTGGGCAAGGAGTTCAGTATGATCCATCTCCGACCATGGATGTCCGATCGAAGGGGAGCCGTCTTCAGACGGTTGAAACAACGCCGCCGCCTCGGTTGGTAGAACCACGTGATGACAGGAACCGAAGCCGCCAGGCAGCAGCCCCTCCATCGTTGGTGGCGCCCGTTCAGCAGCAGGGTCCGATGGAGATCCGAGGCCATCACAAGAGTGAGCCGCCGATCGAAGTCACGATCGGCAGCATTGAAGTGACGGCGGTGACCGCCGCACCGGCGCCGAAGCGCAAGGCGGCGGTGCGTCAACCGGCCATGTCGCTGCAGGACTATCTGACCAGGCGGCAGGGTAAGGGAGTGTCGTTGTGAGCAACGCGTTGGCCATTGCCGGTGTCACTGCAGTGCTGCGTGAGGTGCTTGGTGAGGGCATGATCAACCAAAACGTCAGCGGGATCCTCGGCAGCACGGTGACGATCAGTGCTCTGCCGCCGGATCGTGTTGTGCCCTCCAATGGCACGGAGCCGACGCAGCTCAATCTGTTTCTCCATCAGATCACATTCAACAGTGGGTGGCGCAATCACGGGCTCCCGTCTCGCGACGGCTCAGGCCGGCATCGTCTCAGCAATCCGCCGCTGGCGTTGGATCTTCACTATCTGCTCAGCGCCTATGGTGCCGAGGAATTCCACAGCGAGATACTCTTGGGCTACGGGATGCAGGTCTTGCACGACCGGCCGGTGCTCGACCGTCCAATGATTGCGGCGGTTCTGAGCCCGTCCGGTTCACTGCCACCGGCGCTTCGCGCACTGGCGGACTGTGGTCTTGCCGACCAGGTAGAACAGATCAAACTCGTGCCCGAAGTGTTGAGCACAGAGGAGATGTCGAAACTGTGGACGGCGACCCAATCGCATCTTCGGCCCTCAGCGGCCTATCTGGCGACGGTGGTGCTGATCGAGTCGACACAGCCGGTGCGGGCGTCGTTGCCGGTTTTGAGCCGTGGCCCGGTCGTCGACGGGCGCGAGAGCGGGGTCATGGTCGAACCGAGCCTGCTTCCGCCCTTCCCGACGATTGAGCGCGTCACGCCTGCGGATGGACAGCCGACGGCCACGGTGGGTGCCATGCTGGAGCTGACCGGCCATCATCTCGACGGCACCGACCGTGCCGTGGTCTTTTCCAATGTGCGATTCGAGATCGGACAAGAAGTTGATGAAGATGAGGCCCTAACCAGCAAGGAGGAGAATCCCGCTTCAGGTGTCCGGGTGCCTGTCCCGAATCTACCGGTCGGAGTCTATCAGGTCGCGGCAAGGATGGTGCGTCCGAATGAGACAGAGCCTCACACCAGCAATCAATTAGCGATGACCCTGGGACCGAAGATCACGACACATCCGACAACGGTTGCGAGAGATGGATCCGGGAGCGTCACGATTACTCTGTCCTGTCAGCCGGACGTCAGGCCAGGACAACGGGTCTCCTTGCTTCTGGGCACCACGGAAGTGGCGGCGCAACCCTGGTCGACAGTCACCAGTACATTCACCTTTGTCATTGAGCAGGCGCCGGTCGGCACGCATCTCTTCCGGCTGCGGGTGGACGGGATCGACAGTCCCCTGATCGATCGCCAAGCGGTTCCACCGGTGTTCTTGACTGATGCCAAGATCGAGATCACATGAACGAGGCCACCACACAGACGACGTGGAGCGAGGCGAATCAGCGGTACTTGGTAGCTGAGTTCGCGCGCCTCCGGTCTCGGATGACTGATTCCGGCGTTCAGGAAGCAGAGGGGAGGTCTGTGGACGAAGCCCGCGCTGCGCTCCCGGCTCCTGCAGCCATCGACGTGCTGGCCGAGCGCTTCGGGTTGAGTGTCTTCGAGCGGGATGTGCTCTTGCTCTGTGCCGGGGTGGACATGAATGCCGATCTGGCCAAGCGGTGCGCCGAGGCGCAGGGCCTGTCTCAACGGACCTCTGTGACCTTTGGGCTGGCGCTGGCCCGTTTACAAGATGCCCATTGGGATGCCCTCACTCCGGTCGCCCCGTTGCGCCGCTGGCGGCTGCTCGAGATCGACGAGACCGGTGGATTGACGAACGGACGGCTCCGCCTCGACGAGCGGATTCTGCACTATCTGGCAGGCGTGAATTATCTCGATCCGCGCCTGCGGCCGCTCCTGCGGCACAAGCCTGTGGCAACCATGATGGCCGAGGGACAGCGGGACATCGCGGCGACGGTCCGCACCACCTTGGAGAGCCGCCGCACCTCGGTCGTGGTCCTGACTGACGACGATTCGGAAGGACAGGCCGACATCGCAGCCCAGGTGGCCTACGAGCTGGGATTGCATCTCCAGATCTTGGCGGCGCAGACGTTGCCGGCGAATGTGGCCGAACTTGAGGCGCTCGGCATCCTCTGGCAGCGTGAATCGGTCTTGCTCAACGCGGCGCTGTTGATCGAATGCCAGGATCGGGACGGGGCCAAGCAGGTACCGGCCTTCGTGGAGCAGCTTGGTGGCCTGGTCTTTCTTGCCGGGCCGGAACCGCCGACAGTGTCGCGTCCGGCGCTGCGTGTCGAGGTGAACAAGCCGGAACCGGTCGATCGGCAGGCGCTCTGGAAAGAAGCCTTGGGTCAGGCCGCCGCGCACTTGAACGGGTCGCTGGATGCAGTGGCTTCACAGTTCCGTCTGAGTGCCCAACGCATCCTCACCACCGGGCGAGAGATTCGTGACGAGGTCCTGGGTGCTTCCCAACCGGATGCGGTCGTCTGGCGAGCTTGTCGCAAAGCCGGACGGGCCAAGCTCGACGATTTGGCCCAGCGGATCGATCCCCAGGCCGACTGGGAGATGCTCGTCCTGCCGGAGCCGCAACGCGAGACGCTCCGTCATATGACCGCGCATGTCCGGCATCGCCTGGCGGTGTATCACGAATGGGGATTCGCCTCACGCGGACTCCGGGGATTGGGGATTACCGCACTCTTCGCCGGCGAAAGCGGCACGGGCAAGACGATGGCGGCGGAGGTGCTGGCCAACGAACTGCAGTTGGACCTCTATCGCATCGACCTGTCCTCGGTCGTCAGCAAATACATCGGGGAAACGGAGAGAAACCTCCGCCGGGTCTTCGACGCGGCCGAGGACAGCGGGGCGATTCTCCTATTCGACGAAGCCGATGCGCTCTTCGGCAAGCGGAGCGAGGTGAAGGACAGCCACGACCGGTATGCCAACATCGAAGTCAGTTACCTGCTCCAGCGTATGGAGGCCTACCGCGGCTTGGCGATCCTCACGACGAACATGAAGGCGGCGCTCGACCACGCGTTTCAACGGCGCCTGCGGTTCGTGGTGCAGTTTCCCTTTCCGGACCTGGCGCAGCGCGAGGCCATCTGGCGAGGGATCTTTCCCCCAGCGACACCGCTGGAGAAGCTGGACTTTGCCAAGCTGGCCCGCGTGCAGATGGCCGGCGGGAATATCCGCAACATCGCGCTCAATGCCGCCTTCCTCGCCGCACAAGCCGGCGAGCCGGTCCGGATGGCGCACCTCCTCGACGCGGCACGTGCCGAAGCGGGGAAACGAGACCGCCCACTCTCGGAGGCGGAAACGAAGGGGTGGGTATGAACAAACTGGGAACGAGGCGCATCAGGTTGCACATCGACCGTCTCGTGCTCAAGGGGTTTCGGCATGAAGACCGGCATGCGATCGCCCAAGGGGTGCAGGAGCAATTGACTCATCTGTTGGCCGAGGCAGGCATGGCGCAGCGGTTTCGTAACACCGGCTCCGTCCCTCGCTTGCACGTCGGACCGGTGACGATCCCCGCTGAATCCAAGCCGAAGCAGATCGGCAAGGCGACAGCGGACGGCATCGGAAAGGAGTTGAAGCGATGAGGGTGGACGGTCGGCCTATAACAACTCGTTGAACTGTTCAACGGATAATCGAGCTTGTTTGAGGATATGAGCAAGTGTGGAACGTTTGAGGGGACGATGAGCCGGAACCGTGATTTTCAAGACTTCGTTGGGAAGGTGCTTCTGAAGCCGAATGTGGCTGCCTTTCTGACGGACGATCACCCAGCCGTCTCGCTGCAACCCCCGAAGGACCTCGAGGTACGAGAGGCTCGGGACTTTGCTCATACAGCCAGCTCGATCTGTTCAGCCTCCGGGCTCAAGGGCAGGTCGTCTTCAACTGGTTCCACGTATAACTCGATGGCCTCTCGAATATTCTTGATGGCGTCTTCTTTGCTCTCCCCTTCGCTGATGCAGCCAGGAAGGGCAGGGACAAACACGGTGAAGCCGCCATCGTCGCTGGGTTCCAACACCACTTTAAGTTTCATAGCCACCTCATTCAGTTGTTGGACAGAGGATAACAAACCGGTTGGAGATGAGGCAATAAATTGATGATTCTGAAAGAGTGGGCAGGTGTCAGCGGTCAGCTTTCAGTCTTCAGTTTCCAGTGTGAACTATGCGGGAGTTTTCAAAGTAATGAACATGCTCACGACCTTGGTGGAAAAGTTGATGGCTGATCACTGAATACTGATCACCGAGAACTGAGTGCAAGACGATGGGCGTATCTGAAGCAGTCCAAACCACAGCGAAGGGATCGACCAGCAGTTCAAGCTCGGGGTTTGTCCTCCAGCGCAAGTGTGCCTGCGGTGGGTCGGCGGGATTCGCCGGTGAGTGCGCTGCGTGTCGAACGAACAAATTGTTGGGCAAGCCGCTCCAGGCCAAACTGCGGATCACCGCCCTGAGTGACGAATACGAACTCGAAGCGGATCGAATCGCCGAAGCCGTCATGCGTATGCCGGACGTGCCGGTGGATCACGAGGCATCGAACTCATCACCGGTGCCGCTGGTGCATCACAGAGTGAACGGCAGCGGGACGGCCGGAGCCGGCACGGCTCCGCAGCTCGTGCATGATGTTGTGACCTCGCCTGGCCAGCCGCTCGACGCCGCCATGCGTGACTTTCTCGAACCGCGGTTCGGCCATAACCTGGCCCACGTGCGTGTACATGCCGATGGTCGGGCACACCTGGCTGCAGAGTCGGTTCAGGCGCGGGCGTTCACGGTGGGATCACATATTGTCTTCGGGGCGGGCGAGTATGTGCCCACGTCGATTGCGAGCAGACAATTACTGGCTCATGAAGTCACCCATGCCATCCAACAAACTGGTGGTAGTTTGTCTTCAAGCACCGCGCAGCGCCCAAGCCCTGTCGCCCATACCATCTTCCCAACTCACCGCGCGCCTGTCATCGCCCGCAAAGCAAGCCCGGCCTTTCAGCAACAGGACCACATCGCCGATCAGTCTTCCACCGCGGCACTCGACCAGAGCGCCATGGCGGCAGCTGAAGTAGTACTTGGCGCCCAGGTGGATGCCCTCTTTGACGACCAAGCCGAAATGGGTGTGAGGGAGTCAGCTCAGCAGAATAGGACGCTCACGCGGGATCGACGCCACGACGAAGACGAGAAGACACAGGAAGACCTCTCGTCGATCCAGGCCAAGTCGCTGCTTCCCGGTGAGGGGGAGCAGCCAGACCAGCCGACCGAAGAGCTTGCCGAGCCGCAAGGGTTCGCATTTGGTCCCGAGCCATCACCCATGGCCTCGGCGTTGAATTCCGAGCCGGCGCCGGCAACCGTCGCGCCGTCCATGCCGATCACCAGCCCGGCCGAGACCAGCCGATGGTTCAATGAACTGCTGCCTTCGGTCCAGGCGGAACAGTATGCACAGCTTAGTGGCGCCCTGAGCGGCTCCTTCATGAACCAGGCAGTTGAAACCCAGGAAGGCGTTCCCGAGTTGTCGGCCTCGCTAGAGGGAGTCGCGGAGCTGCCGGCCACTCCCGACATTGCCACCCCACCAATGATGCCATCAGCCGCCGGACAGGCGCTTGCCATGGCCCCGGAGCCAGTCGTGACCATCCCGCAGGCTCCTGCGCTTCAACCGGTCGATGCTGCGGCGTTGCCGACCGCGCAAGCGGCTGATCCGCAGGCTCTCGAGCAGGCGCTGAAGGGGATCGACCAGTCGTCTCCGATCATGACCACGCTAGAGACGCCCCAAATTCCATTGGAAGGGAAGGCGGATCCCGCCGCCCTCCAGCAGCTAGAGTCGGCTGCGACAGGTGAAGCACAGCAGGCACTCGAGGAGGCGCAGGCCAGTGTGATGGTCGTGACGCCCGAGACGCTGCAGCCGCTGGCGCTCGACGAGATGGTTGTCCCGCCTACACTTTCCGAAGTCTCAGCTCCGGACCAACCACTGAAGATCGAAGGTATGGATACGCTGGTGGGCTATGGCCTCAGTCCACGCGATCGCGCCATCGTCGATGCCCAGCTGGGGCCGTCGATGCAGGAGCAGACGGCCGGTGCTCAGGCAGAGCTCGAGCAGCACGAACAGGTGTTCGACCAGGAGCGAGCCCGGTTGCATCTGGAAGCGGATGCCGAGGCGGAGGCCGCACAGGCAAAGGCCGAAGAACAGCAACGTCTGGAGGTTGAGCGAGGACGAGAGGACCTCGCGGTTCAGCAGGAGCGAACACTCGAACAACAGCAGACTGCGGTCGATGGGGCGCTCGGGCAACTGGCGGCCTCCCAGCAGGAGAACCGCCAAGCCATCGATGACCGATCGGCTGACGACCGTGCGTTGGTCGATGAGGCCTATGCTGCGGCGAAGGTGGACGCCAATGCCAAAGTGGAGGAAGGGAAGGCCGAGGCGGATGCGGCGAAGCGTGGCACGATCGACAAGGTAGAAGGCTCCTCCTGGTGGGACTGGGCCATCGATACGTGGCAGGCCGTGGTGCAGACGGTGGCCGCTGCGGTGATCGCAATCGGCCAGAGGATCGTCAAGGAAGTCGCCGGCATCTTCGATAAGACGATCGCATTTGCCACACGTGTGGTCAACGGTGCGGTCGCGTTCATCAAGCATGCGCTGTCCGCCTATTACGATTTTTGGATCGGGCTCGTGGACCGTCTGCTGGGCGACATCTTTCCCGGATTCGCAGCCGCTTTCCGCAAGGCCGTCGAGTCACTCAAGGCCAAAGTCTTCGAGGCCCTCGATACCGTTGCCGCTACCTATCTGGGGGCGCTGCGGTTTGTGGCCGATACGCTCGTCGCAGGGCTCAACGCGGGGTTGGAAGCCTACAAAGCTGGGGTGGCTACTTATATCGCGCTTTGGGAGGCGATTCAAACCGGGCAGTGGGAAGAAGTCGGCAGGATGGTTCTCACCCCAATTCTCAGAGCGGCGGGGATCGATCCGGAAGAGTTTTTTGCGACCTTCGGCAAAATCGACGAGGTGATCGATGACGTGATCGCCAACCCGGGGTTGGTCGGACAGAATGCCGTCAAAGCCCTGGGGCTGGGCTTCACACAATTCGGCAGGAACTTCATCGGCAACTTCATCGTCGCCTTCGTCGAGTGGATCACCGGGACGGCTCGCATCCGGTTGCCGGAGACGTTCGGTATTGCCGGCATCTTCCAAATCGTCTGCGATGTGCTCAACCTGACCAAGGACTATCTGCGGAAGAAGGCGGTGCAGCATCTCGGCGAAGGCGCGGTCACAGCGGTGGAAGAACTCACGGAATCCGCCTGGGCCTTTGTCTCTGGCGGGTGGGCCGGGCTGTGGAACTTGGTAAAGGACAAGCTCACCAGCCTCGTCGATGACGTTGTGGTGGCGACGGGCACCTGGCTCGTGGAGAAGGCCATCTTGGTGGCCGGTCGCTGGATCGCCGGACTGGCCGCGACCATGGGCCTGTCCGTTATCCTCGAAGCGCTCATCGCCCTGTGGCAGTTTGTGATGTGGCTGAAGGACCAATTCCAGCAGTTCTGGATGATCGTGCAGTCCACCGTCGACAGTGTGCATGACTTTGTCAAAGGCAACATCAAACCCGCGGCCAACAAGATCGAAGGCACCTTGCAAGACCTGATCGTGCCGGCCATTGACCTGGTGGCCAAGCTGTTGAACATCAGCAACATCGCGAAGAAGGTGGAGCAGATTATCGAAGCGGTGCGTGGCGTGATCGATCGGGCGATCGATGGTGTGATCGAGCGGCTGAAGAAAACGGTCAAGGCTGGAGCGAAGAAGGTGAAGGCCAAGGCCACGGAGGTGGCTGGCAAGCTGGTGGCATGGTGGACTTATCGGGAAACGTTTCAGAGTAAAGATGGCGAAGAGCATCAGATCTACTTCAACGGTCAAGAAACCGCCCCACGCCTTGTTATTGCGTCAGAAGAAACTGACTACAACGAATTCCTGAAAAAGTACGAGTCGATCGCAAAGAACATAAAAGATATCCCGTCTGCTGATGAGGAGGGGCGTGATCGAACCCTCATTGAGAATTTGAACGAAGCCCGCGTGATCTACTCACGGCTGAATCAGATGATCACGAATGTCCGGCACCAGATCGCAGAAAAAGAAGAGATAACTATCGAGGAGAAAGAAAAGCTGGACCAACTCAAGAGGGACATGGCTGATCTTCGCCGTGCGTCGAAGTCTCTGATCGATACTACGCAAAAAGAGGAAGCGGGTACTAGCACAATTCCCAGAACGGCCGAGCCTAAGTGGGACATGAAGGATGGGTTTGGCCAGCGCATGAAGGTGTCTCTCTTGACGTTTAAGGGCAGTCCTGGGTCTGAACCTACTGATCGTGTTCCTGGTGGGGACTATGCAAAGTTGAAGAAAAGAAGACGGGGGAACGGTCCGTATTATGTACTCGGTCATCTTCTGAATGAAGACCTACATGGACCCGGAGAACTCAAGAACGTGGTTCCGATACCTATCGCAGGAAACAAGGCTCACTACCAAGACGTAGAAAAGTATGTCAAGGACGCAGTTTTTAAAGGAGCGTCCCTGTACTACAAGGTAGAGACTATCCCACACACAGAGGCAGACCTTCCTGCATTCGACCCTGGTAGTACTCCCGATCAGACTATGCTCCACGAAATCAGAGAGATCGAGAGGAAGTATGTACCGAAAAGATTCTACTGTGTAGCATACAACGTAGATCCGACTAAAGACGAGAACGATAACCCGCCAAACGTTTTCGGAAAAGTCAAGGCAGATCCCAGTACTGCGGAATACGCGTTAAATCTAGACAAGGAAGTCGATCTCGAATTTGAAGCTAACCGTGATCTCTATGAAATCCAAGGTGACGGGAAATCAGCGTTCGAAGTCTTTATGACAGAAGTTGAAGAAATGCGTAGGAGAGGAACACCGTGGAACGAGTCCTCTGCACAGAGGCGAGCAACAAGCGCGTTCAAGGAGGACAGTTTAACAGAAGACGAACTCAATGCGCTTAAGGCGGTGTTGTTTGCAGGATTAGGAGACCTTCAGAAGAGAACCCTTAAGAGGATAACCCAATATGGGTTCCGTACGGTTCTCTTCGAGGACCCGGGGAAGAACTTTGACACCAAGAAAGCTTTTGCCGACTTTGTTGGTACAGATCCTCCAACTATGTCGAAACCAGATAGAAATCCGTTGGAGACGCTAGCGCGGAATGCTTATTTCGGCCAGGTGCTTATGAAACGAATAAGCGAAGATCGTTTCGTGCTAACTGATAAAGGGGAAGAAGTAGGCACTAGGCTTAGCATCCCCCCTCTCTATTTCCCTGATACCCCAACGCCAGTGCTGCCAGGTCACATCTCGCGCGAGGAGCAATCAGAGGAAGTCGAGATGGAGGTTACAGTTAACGATAGGGAACAAGAAATCTTAATGACGATCGAGGATCTCAATGAACGGTATAGCAATTGGCAGGAACTAGAGAAGTATCTCTTAAAAGATGAGGTTACAATCATTGTTTCAGAAGGTAGGAGTGACAAGGCGCTGCGTGACAAGAGGGGAAAGCAACTGTTCATCAACACGGTACTTCGTAAATAGATGTGGAGAAGAAATGGCAGAAGAGCAGGGGAAAAGGCCACCTCTAAAAATCAAGAGCTAGGATCAGAAGGGAGACGGCCCTTTGGGAGAACGAGATATTGTCCTTGATGGGTTAAACGTAAGGTGGGCAGGGGACGGTTCTTAATACTTCAGTGGCCGTGTCGAGACTCTTACTAGGTGGCAGCGGGGTTTATTGGAAATACATGAGAGGTCAACATAAATTCTTTGGGCGAGCGAAAGGAGAATGGACTTCACAGCTCATACGTGGGTAAGCAACCAGGTTTACCTCTGCGCAGAAATGACATGATGAAGTACAGAGGACTGAGCACTCGATGACGATCTCTCCGAAATTGCTGAAGGGCGGCATCGTCTTGATCGATCCCGAGACGGCCAAGGTCCAGCGGATCATCGCGCTGCAGTACAACCCCGACTCGCTCAGCCGTACGCTGCAAGTGCAGGGCGCCGGCGAGGGTGGTGAGCGGTCGGAGGCGCTGCGGTTGAGAGGTCCGGCGGTGGAGACGATCAAAGTTGATGCGGAGATCGACGCGACGGATGCGATGGAGCTGGGGGAAACGATTGTCGGGGAGCTGGGGATTCATCCGCAGTTGGCGGCGTTGGAAACGACGATCTATCCCAGCAGTGCGCAGCTGGAGAGCAACAATGCCTTGGCGCAATCGGGCACGTTAGAGATCCTGCCGATGGAAACGGCCTTGGCCCTGTTCGTCTTCGGCAAGAACCGGGTGCTGCCGGTGCGATTGACAGACTTCAGCGTGACGGAGGAAGCCTTTGATCCGAATCTCAATCCGATCCGGGCGAAGGTGAGTTTGGGGATGCGGGTGCTGAGCGTGGACGACGTCGGGTTCATGCACAAGGCCGGCAGTCTGTTCATGAGTTACTTGCAGCAGAAGGAAGCCTTCGGCGCTAAAGCACAAGGCGGCACGTTGGGGACGTTGGGACTGACGGGGATACCGTGAGGGTAGTGGTCAGTTTTCAGTAGTCAGCAATCAGTGGTCGGAAAGGAGTGGTCAGTTGTCAGCTAATAGCCTGTGGTACCAAACGACTGAAAACTGACTGCTGATCGCTGAGGACTGATCGCTGAAAGCTGATTACTGATCACTGACCCCTATTTGGAGCCTATCTATGGATGATCCCATCAAACTGCTCATGCAAGGGGCGCTGCAACAGAGCCGGTTTCCGGCCACCAGCCGGTATGCGGGGCTGGCGACGGCGCAGTATCAACAGGCGGATGGGAAGACGGTGGTCTATGTGACGCGCCGATTTCTCCCGCAGGGCGATGAGCTTCAGGTGGTCCAAGAACATCTGGTCACGGAGGGGGAGCGGCTGGATCAGATCGCCGCCCAGTATCTTGGGGATCCGGAACAGTATTGGCGTATTTGCGACAGCAACAATGCCATGCAGCCGGAGGAATTGGTCGATGAGCCTGGCAAGCGGATCACCATCACCTTGCCGGAAGGGATGACGGGGTAACGCGATGCTGAAGGGAATCTCACTCACCCTCTACTCCGGCGCCGTCACGACCTCACCCGTCGCCCGAGAAGTCATCGATGCGCTGACCAGTGTAGAGGTGACCAGTAACACGGAGGGGCCCAGCGGCTTTCAACTCACCTTTACCCTGAGTCAGCGCTCGCCGCTGCATCGAGACTTCGTCATCAAGGCCGGTACGATCCCGTTGATGCGCATGATCATCGTCGCCACCGTCCAAGGGACGCCCGAGGTGCTCATGGACGGCGTGATCACGAATCATCAAGTCTCACCTGGCAGTCAGCCCGGCGAGTGGATGCTGACCATGACCGGCGAGGATCTCTCGAAACTGATGGACCTCATCGACATGAGCGGCGTGCCCTATCCGGCCATGCCGGCAAACGTGCGCGTGGCGGCCATCCTTGGCAAGTACGCCCTGTTCGGGATTCTTCCGGCGATCGTGCCCAGCCCGTTTCTCGACGTGGTCTGGCCGACGCTCATGATTCCTGCGCAAGACGGCACCGACTTGACCTATCTCCAGTTGCTCGCGAAGCGGACGGGCTATGTGTTCTACGTCGACCCCGGTCCCAAGCCTGGTCTGAGTACCGCCTATTGGGGACCGCCCATCCAATGGGGGACGGAGCAACCGGCGCTGAACTACGATCTGGGCACGCATCGCAACGTCGATTCACTGGATATCGGTTTCAACACAGCGGATGCCACGATGCCGGTGGTCTATATCCAGAACCAACTGACAAAGTTTCCTATTCCTGTTCCGCTTCCGAAGGTCAACCCATTGCGGAAACCGATGGGCCTTGTGCCGCCGGCGATTACCAAGTTCACCCCGATGAACGACACGGCCAAGCTCCCGGCGGTGAATGCACTGTTGCATGGGTTGGCGGAGGCGGCCAAGTCGGCGGATGCGGTGAGCGGAAGCGGCACCTTAGATGTCGCGCGATACGGCCGGATCCTAAAGGCCCGGAAGTTGGTTGGGGTGCGCGGGGCCGGTACGGCCTTTGACGGCCTCTATTTTGTGAAGAGCGTGACCAGCACCATGAAACGCGGGGAGTTCAAACAGAGTTTTCAACTGAGCCGCAATGCGTTGGTTCCTCTTACAAACACCGTGGCGGTGTAGACGATGGACACGAACGGCAAGTATTACGGCAAGTATCGCGGCACGGTGGTCAACAATATCGATCCTGAACAGCGGGGGCGGTTGACGGTGCAGGTGCCGGACGTGAAAGGCTTGATCCCCAGCACCTGGGCCATGCCCTGTTTCCCGATCACCGGCAAGCAAATGGGCGTCTACCTGTTGCCGCAGATCGGCGCCGGGGTGTGGGTGGAGTTCGAACAGGGTGATCCTGATTATCCGATTTGGAGCGGTTGCTGGTACGGCAGCGTGGCCGAGGTGCCGGCCTTGGCACTGGCCGGGATTCCGGTGAGTCCGAACATTGTATTGCAGACGGCGGCGCAAAACTCGATTGTGATCAGCGACGTCCCAGGACCCACCGGCGGCATCATGTTGAAAAGCGCGACCGGCGCCACGCTTATCGTGAACGACACCGGCATCTATATCCAGAACGGGAAAGGTGCACTGGTGACGCTGGTGGGACCAGCGGTCACGATCAACAATGGTGCGTTGACGATCATCTGAATGTAGCGATCAGCAGTCAGTGTTCAGCTCTCAAGAAGCCGCTGATTGCTGACGGCTGAGAGCTGAACGCTTAGGAGCTTAGACCATGCCTGGATTTCTCTTACATCTCGGTGCCACCGTCATGTGTTCCCATGCAGGCCAGGCCACGCCAACCTCACCGAATCCGCGCGTGTTGGTGAGTGGCATGCCCACCGTGGCCCTGACCAGC
This sequence comes from Nitrospira sp. UBA2083, assembly GCA_002331625.1. Taxonomy (GTDB): domain Bacteria; phylum Nitrospirota; class Nitrospiria; order Nitrospirales; family Nitrospiraceae; genus Nitrospira_D. The sequence goes on from DCZN01000037.1 coordinate 24,254, forward strand.
CCGTATGTTGTGGCTGGCTGCACCTTGCCGCCGCCGCCCGGGGCGAATGGGCCCTGCGTGACGGCGCAGTTTGTGACGTCGGCGGTCAGACTGATGAGTAACGGTCAGCCGCTTTTGTTGATCGATAGCCAAGCCGTCTGTGTTCCGACGGGGACGCCCTTGATTGCAACGGTCACGCAGACGAGAGTCACCGGAGTCTGAACCATGGTACAGGTCGATTTTCCCTATGGGTTCGATCGCCGAGGCCGCACGGCGGAAACCGATGAGGCGGATCACATTCGTGACCTCATCCATCAAGTCTTGTTCACCAGCCCTGGTGAGCGGGTGATGCGGCCGACGTTCGGCAGTGGGTTGCTGCAACTCGTCTTCGCGTCCAACAGCGATGTACTGGCGGCGACGACACAGGTGCTGGTGCAGGGCGCGTTGCAGCAGTGGCTGGGACAGCTGATCGTCGTCGAGTCGGTGCGGGTCGAGACGGAAGACGCCACGCTCCGCGTCACCGTGCAGTACGTGATCCGTCGAAGCATGGAACGGGTGACGGCCACGTTCGTCCAGGGAGGGGGGCTATGACCTATTCCTGCTGTGATGAGGTGCGGCGAAAGAGGGTGGCCGAACGCCCAGGGTGGAACGGCATCGATTTTCTCGAAGTGGTGGATCATGCAGCGGCCTCCGAGACCGATCGGCAGCGGATTCTCGAGGTGCATTTCCTCAAGCCGGTGGGAACGCTTGCCCTGACGAACGAGCAGGTGCGGATCACGGGCGGCGTGCGGGTCGTGAATATCCAGGTCATAGACGCGACCGCCGGCACGGGAGAGAGGGCCCGCATTCTGAAGGTGACGGTCGACCGGCCCGGGGATTTTTCCATCTATACGTTGTGCTTGGTCGCGAGTGCGGAGAGTGACGAGGCGCCGCCGGGGGTCGACCCCCGGTTGGCCTCCATCGATTTTTCCTTCAAGGTCGAATGCCCCAGCCCCTTCGACTGTGCACCGCAATCTGTCTGTCCCATAGAACCGCAGGCTGCTCCGGATATCGACTATCTTGCGAAGGACTATGCGAGCTTTCGCCGCGTGATGCTGGATCGCCTGGCGATGCTGATGCCGCAGTGGAAGGAGCGAAACCCAGCTGATCTGGGTATCGCGCTCGTTGAGGCCTTGGCCTACACGGCCGATCAGTTGAGCTATCAGCAGGACGCCGTGGCGACGGAAGCGTACCTGGGAACGGCCCGCCGACGGATTTCGGTGCGACGCCACGCGCGCCTGATGGACTATGTCATGAGCGAAGGGTGCAATGCGCGGACGTGGGTGCAACTCGAGGTGTCCGCGGACGTAGTCGGAGCTGATCCTGATCATCCGGCCATTCCGGCCGGGACGCGGTTCACTACGCAGATTGCCGGGGAACCGACCGTCATGGCCGATGACGCTCGTGTCGTCGAGAGGGCCTCCGTTATCTTCGAAGCCATCGAGCTGTTGCCGTCACTCTATGTGGACCATAATGAACTACGTTTCTATACGTGGAACGACCAGCGTTGTTGTTTGCTGAAGGGGGCGACAGCGGCGACCCTGGCCGGACACCATCCCAACCTGACAAAAGGCACCGTGCTCATTCTCGAGGAGATCCTTGGGTCGAAGACCGGGTTAGCAGCCGATGCAGATCCCACGCGTCGTCATCCCGTCAGGTTGGTATCCGACGGCGTGACAAGCATGGATTCGGTGATGGGCGAACCGATTACGGAGATCGTGTGGCACGACGAAGACGCCCTGCCGTTCCCGCTCTGCATCTCGGCATCCACGACGGCCGGCTATCGTGAGAAGGTCAGTGTCGCCCGAGGCAATGTGGTGCTGGCGGATCACGGCGTGACACTCGCGGACGAGGGGCTCGGCACGGTGCCGGAGCCGTTCCTGTTCATGGCGCGTCCGGCCAACGTCGATCGTTGTGTCACCGCTACACCCGAACCGGTCATGCCGCGGTTTCGTCCTCGTCTGGCGCGAGTTCCGCTCACCCATGCCGGGCCCTACGATCACACCATGGCGGCGCGTCCAGCCATGCACTGGTCGCTCCGGGACGTTCGTCCGGCCATTGCACTAACCGAACGATCCGAGAGGGGGGACAGGGCCTGGCAGGTGCGCGGCGATCTCCTGAACAGCGATCCGGACGCGGACCATTTCGTAGCCGAGATCGACAACGACGGCGCGGCCATGCTTCGGTTCGGCGACGATGTCCATGGACGGCGCCCCGAACCGGGAACCCTGTTCATCGTGCGCTACCGGATCGGCAACGGGCGCTCGGGCAATATCGGAGCCGATTCGTTGGCGCATGTCGTCCTGAATCGTCCGGAGATCACCGTGGTGCGCAATCCATTGCCGGCGGTCGGAGGACAAGAGCCGGAATCGTTGGAAGATGCGCGGCAACGCGTGCCGGCGGCCTACCGGGTGCAAGAGCGGGCGGTTGCGCCGGCCGACTACGCAGAGGTGACGGAGCGGCATCCCGATGTGCAACGTGCCGCGGCGACATTTCGCTGGACCGGCAGTTGGCACACGGTGTTCGTCACGGTCGATCGGGGTGGCAATGCGCCGATCACACAGGGATTTGAACACGACATCCGCGCGCATGTGGACCGCTATCGCATGGCGGGACATGATGTGGAAGTGGACGGGCCGCGGTTCGTCTCGCTGGAAATCCATGTGCACGTCTGCGTGGCGGAGGGGCATTTCCGGCGCGACATCGAACGTGAGTTGTACGATGTCTTCAGCAATCGCGACCTGTCCGACGAGCGTCGCGGTTTTTTCCATCCGGACGCTTGGACGTTCGGCCAGCCGGTCTATCTGAGCGCCGTCTATGCGGCCGCCCATGAGGTGACCGGCGTCGAATCGGTCGATGTCCAGACCTTTCAACGGCAGGGCGTGCCGGAGAGCTCCGGCTTGGCGGTCGGGCGGTTGGACATGGATCGATTGGAGATCGCGCGGCTCGATAACGATCGTAACTTCGTGGAGCACGGGCTTCTGACGATCCAGGTGGGAGGTGGGCAATGACCCCCGGGTCTGCGAATCAGACCGATGCCTGCGGCTGTTGTGCCGGCAACGCGCCTGCCACGCCGATGGGTATCGTGAACCGGCCTGGCCTGACCGCGATAGCCTATCGTGTCGGCACCTATGCGACATTCCTGCAGAGCCTCCTGGCGCGGCTGTCCGATGGGCGTTGGCCGGCGCTTCGGCAATTGCGTACGCGAGATCAGGATGATTTCTCCGTGGCGCTCCTCGACGCCTGGGCCGTCGTCGGGGATATTCTTACGTTTTACCAAGAGCGCATTGCCAACGAATCCTACTTGTCCACCGCGACGGAACGGCGATCGATTCTGGAACAAGCGCGGCTGTTGGGGTACCAGCTCGGGCCTGGCGTCGCGGCGAGCACTCACCTAGCCTTCACGATGGAAGCGGCGCCGGGACAACCGACCCAGGCGGCGAAACCGATTACGCTGCCCGTCGGCACGAAGGTACAAAGTGTTCCTGGTCCGGATGAGCTTCCTCAGGTCTTCGAGACGAGTGAAGAAATCGAAGCCAGAGTCGAATGGAATGCCTTACAGCCTCGCCGTTCTAAGCCCCAGGTCCTCCAGATAGCAGATGGTCGTCTCTACCTGATCGAACCGGACAAGACCAAGACGGCGATTGAACATCTGTTTCTGTCGGGCACCAATACAGGCCTTCGAAAAGGCGATCTGCTGCTAATGGTGGGCAAGAATGAGCAGAGCGAAAGGGAGGCGCTCCCGCTTCGTATTCAAGAGATCGAGACCAATCATGAGGCATCATGGACTCGTGTGGTGTTCACGGTTCATACGGAAGGCACGCCGCCTACGAAACGGAACGCAACCTCTGTATCCAAGCCCGGGAAGCCACCCGTCATTGTCGATCCGGGTCTCGGTAAGGGGGGTGGTGTTCCGCTCAATGAACAAACTGTCCGCGACCTGCTCTTGGGAAAATCCTGGACCGAAGATGAGCTCTGGGCTCTTGCATGGACCTACAACTGGAATTTGAATCAGCTTCTCATCATCCTCGCCAAGCTTTCACGCGAGATCCCACGATTAGATGCCGGCGAGGGAGTCTTTGCGCTTCGCACGAAAGTCGGCTTCTTCGGGCATAACGCTCCATACCATAAGAGCCTATTGGATAAGGACAAGCTGCCATTGCACGAGAACGGATGGGATGGAGCCGAGGGGTGGCCGATCTGGAAAGACCAGATCACAGACGCATACTACGTGGATGCCGATGTCTATCTGGAACATGCCATCCCCAGTCTGGTCGGAGACAGTTGGGCGGTGTTTGAATTGTCCTTTCGCACGGGTTCACTGCGTATGGTATTTGGGATTCAGCGAGTCAGCGAGTCTACTGTGATTGGATTTGGTCTAACCGGGAAGGCCACAGGGCTGACACTGACAGGGGTCGACGGAGTTCTGATCACGGATAGTGAGAAAGCAGAACTTGCCCAGTGGACTGTCCGCAAGAGCACGGCCTACGTGCAAGATGATCGGCTGGAGCTGGCTCCCTACCCGATCGAGGATCCCTTGCAGAGCGGTGAGATGGAGATCACGCTTGATCTCTGGGTGTCCGGGCTCCGCGTGGGGCAACAGGTGATGCTGACCGGGCAGCGGGCGGATGCCGCAGGTATCGAGGCGAGCGAGTTGCTGGCCTTGACCGGTGTCACACATGCCGAGGGGTATACCACCATTCGGTTTGACGCGGGCTTGACCTATACCTACATTCGTAGCACGGTGCGCATCAACGCCAACGTCGCGGCAGCCACGCACGGGGAAACGGTGTCCGAACTGCTTGGCAGCGGGGACGCGACGATTCCCTACCAGCGATTTGTCCTCAGTCAAATGCCGCTGACCCACGTGAGCGCGAATACCGCCACGGGCTCTGTCTCGTCACTCAAGGTCCATGTGAATGACGTGTTGTGGGAGGAAGTGCCGTTCTTGTTCGGACACGGTCCGACGGACCGCATTTACGTGACGCAGCGCGATGATGAGGGGCGCACCACCATTCGTTTTGGCGACGGGCTGACCGGTGCCCGCCTGCCGACCGGCCAGAACAATGTGCGGGCGGAGTATCGAAAGGGAACCGGGCTCTCCGGTTTGGTGGATGCGGGGCAGATTAGTCAATTGCTGTCACGGCCGCTTGGGTTGAAGGATGTGGCGAATCCAGCTGCGCCGCAGGGCGCTGAGGATCCGGAGACTCGGGACGGCGCACGCAAGAATGCCCCGCTGACCGTGTTGACGCTCGACCGAGCCGTGTCGCTGCAAGACTACGCCGACTTTGCCCGCACCTTCGCCGGCATCGCCAAGGCGCAGGCGGTATGGGTCTGGGACGGCCGTATCCGTCGCGTCTTCCTGACCGTCGCCGGGCCGGATGGGCAGGTGTTGGATGAGGCCGGCGCGGTGATCACGTCCCTCAAGGGCGCGCTGCGGGCCTACGGCGATCCGTTCGTGGCATTCACCATCAAGCCCTATCGGAAAGCTCTGTTTCAAATCCATGGCACGGTGATGGTTGATGGGGACCATGTTGCAGAGCGTGTGTTGACAGCGATCCATGAGGACCTGCGGCTGCGCTATGCCTTCGAGGCCCGTGAGTTTGGGCAGCCGGTGGCCTTGAGCCAGGTGGTGGCGGCGATCCAGGCTGTGCCGGGGGTTGTGGCCGTCGATATTGACAAGTTCTATCGCACCAATGTGCCGGTTCCGGCGTTGCGTCCACGGCTGATCGCCGATCGCCCCGCCATGGGAGCCGACGGTCTGGTTGCGGCAGCGGAGTTGTTGCTTCTTGACGAACCTTCCTTGACGAACCTCACGGTGGCACTATGAACCAGGAAGCAGAACGACTGTACAATTTGCTGCCGGCGCTCTACCGGATCCGCGATGCACAGGAAGGAGCACCGCTCAAGGCTCTGTGCGCGGTGATCGCGGAAGACATCGCTGCGCTGCGCGAAAACCTCGATCAGCTCTACGACGACCAATTCATCGAGACCTGCGCCGACTGGGTTGCGCCCTACCTGGGACAGCTCGTCGGATATCGCACGCTCCACGGCGTCACGGAGCGGACGCGCAGCGCGCGCGCGGAGGTCGCCAATACGATCGCCTACCGCCGCCGAAAAGGCACGGCGAGCGTGTTGGAGCAACTGGCGCGGGACGTCACCGGCTGGCACGCGCGCGCGGTGGAATTCTTCCAACTGCTCCAGACCAGCCAGTATATGAACCATCTCCGTCCAGAGAACCGTGTGACCGTCGAGCTGCGGGACTGGGAGGCGCTTGAACGTCGAGGCACGGCCTTCAATACGATCCCCCATTCGGTCGATGTGCGCCGCATCGAGACACAGCGTGGCCGGTACAATATTTCCAACGTTGGCCTCTTTTTGTGGCGGCTGGAGGCATTCTCCGTGACGGACTCGCGGGCGTTTCCTGTGGGCACTGGGCGGTTTCTCTTCAGTCCCCTTGGCCATCCGGTGCAGCTGGTGACCCGCCTGGAGAGCGAAACCGACATCACGCACCTTGCCGAGCGGATCAATGTTCCGGAGCCGATCAGCCGCCGAGTGCTGGACCGGTATCTTGCGCAGTATTATGGGCCTGGGCTCAGCCTGTTCGTGGAGGCAGATGGCATCGACACGTCCGTTGGGAATGTCCACGTGTGCAACCTGTCCGACGACAACTCGGACTGGGCGCATTTGCCTGGGGAGGACGGGAAGATTGCCATCGATCCGGTGCTCGGTCGTCTGGCGTTTCCACCCGACCAACAACCACATGATGTGCGGGTGACGTATCACCATGCATTCAGCATGGCAATGGGTGGCGGGGAGTACGAACGGCTTGCAAGCTTTGCGTTGAGTGGCCATGCCGACAGGGTGACAGGAGGGCAGGGTCTCGAGGATGCGATTGCCGCCGCAGCCGGTGGCGGCATCGTCGAAATCGGTGATAGCGATCGATATCAGGCCGAGGTCACGATCAGGGTCGATGCGGGCAGGCAGTTGGAGGTGCGGGCGGCGAACGAACGCCGTCCTGTGGTGGTACTGTCGCGGGACCTGGAGATTCACTTGCCATCCGGTGCACAACTCACACTCAACGGCCTCTTGATCACTGGAGGTCGGCTCACCATCCGGGCGGTCTCCGGCGCTGAAGAGAACCCGCCAGTCTTGCGGTTGCGGCACTGCACATTGGTCCCGGGCATAGCGTTGGATCAGCTCGGCGATCCTGTCTCGCCGGAGGAACCTTCAATTGTCGTCGAAGCGGATGCCGATGTGACTTTGGAGATCGAGCATTGCATGATCGGCGGCATCCGATGTCCAGGCGGGGTGATAGCCGCCATCAGGAACTCGATCGTCGATGCGACGTCGAGTGAAGGGGTTGCATTTTCTGGAGGCACATCCCACGAACCAGGAGGGGTGCTGACGCTTGAGAATGCCACCGTGATCGGACAGGTTCACAGCGCCAGATTGGAGCTGGTGACAAACTCCATCATCATGGCCGCTCCCACAAGTCCGACGCGGCCTTCTGTGGTGTCGGATCAGAACCAGCAGGGATGTGTGCGATTCTCGTTTCTGCTGGCCGATTCCATCGTGCCCTCGCGCTATCGGTGTCAACCGGATCTGGCGGTGGAGGCGGCGCTGCTTGCGGCCGATCAGCCCCCCGGTCGTCTCAGTCCTCTTCAGCGACAGGCGGTGACGCGGACAACCACTAGCCGTATGCGGCCGGTGTTTACCAGCCTGCGATATGGCCAGCCCGGGTATGGTCAGTTGGCGCTGTCTTGCCCTGCTGAGATTCGAACGGGAGCCGATGATGCCTCCGAGCTGGGGGCATTTCATGATCTGTTCGCGCCACAGCGGGAAAACAATCTGCGGATCCGGGTCCAGGAATATCTGCGGTTCGGGTTAGAAGCAGGAATTTTTCATGCCAGCTAGCCCGGTCGGCCTCATGGGAGGCCACCGGCGTGATTCAGCAGGAGACATGTCATGAGCGGTGACTACAGTCGTCTACGATTCAAACCGGACAAACACTACCACGGTGTGCTTCGGCAACAGGGGCGTGTCGACTTGGATGCCGACTGGAACGAATACATCGATATTGAGGACCGGCGGTGGCGTGCGGAGACGATCGATGTCGTCGGGCGTTGCGGTGTTTCCGCTGAGACGCCGGACGCCTTCAAGATCGGCATCAGCGGAGAGGAGCTCACGGTTGGACCGGGGCGTATCTATGTGGACGGATACGTAGCGGAGAATCACGGCGCGGCCTCTACCTTTGACCACGCTCTTGAAGAGAACTACGGCGCTGCGCCGTTCTTGGCGGGGCCACGGCCCCAAGCACGGTCACTGGTGTACCTGGATGTCTGGTGCCGCGAAGTCACCCATATTCAGGATCCCGAACTCGTCGAAGCTGCGGTGAATGTCGATACAACGGCGCGGTACCAGACGGCTTGGCAGGTTCGGATACTGGAGTTGGGGAGTTCGTCGGAGGACGTGACCTGTGAGACACCGTTGACGGCAATCGAGGATTGGGAAGGTGAGAACTATGTCTCCGGAGCCCGGCTCACGGCTCGCACGGTCGCTGTGGTGCCGGAATCCGATACATCGTGTCTCATCCCTCCGACCGGCGGATATCGAGGGTTGGAAAATCACTTGTATCGAGTCGAAGTCCACAGTGTGGGTGAAACATCTGTGGGTGTGAAGTGGTCTCGCGAAAACGCCCATGTGGTGGCACGAGTGCTGGAGATCAAGAACGGGGGGACTAGCCTCAAGGTCGATAGCCTCGGGCGAGATGAAATCCTGTCATTCAAGAACGCCGGGTGGGTTGAACTGCTTCGGGACAGCGATGAACTTGACCGACGGTCCGGCGTGATGTGTCAGGTAGAAGTGGATGCCATCAATCAGGCCCTGATCGTGGCTGCACTCAACCCGGAGGATTTCCCTGATGGTGTGGTTGATGGAAATGACCATCTGCACGTGATTCGCTGGGACCAAACGGGCAACGACGTGACCAGCGACGGCGTGATCGAGTTGACGGCAGACAAACCGAGCGTTGTCCTGGAGTATGGCATCGAGGTAACGCTGGAAGGGTTGTCTGAGGCCCGTGTGGGCGACTATTGGTGTTTTGCCGCTCGGACGGCTGATGCCGACGTCGAGCCTTTTGAAAAGGCCTCGCCCCACGGTATCCATCACCACTACTGCAAGTTGGCGATCATCGAGTCAGATGGAACGATTCATGACTGCCGGCCGACGTTCCCAGCGCTGACGGCACTCACCAGCCTCTTCTATGTCAGTGGAGATGGACAGGAGGCGATTCCCGGCCAGGTGCTCCCCAAACCGATCCAAGTCGGGGTCGCAAACGGCCGGCATCCCGTAGCTGGAGCGTTGGTGACGTTGACGGTCACGTCTGGAAGCGGCACGTTAACCCGCGGATCGACGAATGGACAGAACCTGACCGTCCCCACCGATATCGATGGCCTCGTCTCCTGTGAATGGAAGTTGGGCACGGCACCGTCGAGCCAGCAAGTTGAGGCGCGGCTTGCCGACGGCACCCATCTGCCTGTGCGCTTCAATGCGATGGCGACTCACCCGGGGGGAATCGAGCCGGGGCTCCATGTGAAGAACATCATGGTCGTTGGGCGGTCGCTCGGAAATGATACGGAAGTGACGGTCGATGAATTGGCGCAGGGAATCGATATTGTCTGCGATGCTCCCCTTGCGGGCGGCAGCCTCAACAATAAACCCGTGTGCATCGTCACGCTGCGCCTACCTTTTCCCCTCAGTAGTGCGGATCAAGCGCTCTGGGGGAAGGTGGTCATTGGGTATCAAGTCATTGAGCTTGCCGCCACAGTCGCGGGCAAGGGAGCGACCATCAATTGGAAACCCATTGTGCCTACTGCGAAGTGGTTGACGGGCAACCTGCTGCAGGCCATGCCCAAGACGGAGTCCCCCGCGCGCGTTCTCGCACATCTGACGCTGAAAGGGAATTTTATCTGGAGCGAAGGAGCCTCCTCCCTCTATCTGGATGGGGAGGTGTTTGGTGTGCCGTTCGAAAATCAGCCCATTACGGGCATCGTGCTCCCCAGCGGCGACGGCCGTCGGGGCGGCGATCTCCACATGTGGTTTTGGCTGGTTGAGGAGCGGGCAGCCGATGCGTCGCTCAGCATCATCCCGAAGACGGCGACTGTGGCGGTCAACAAACAGGTGGCATTCAAAGTCTCGGTCTCTGGGCGGAGCGATACCGGGGTGAGTGTGTTCCTGCAGCCTCCCCTTGCCGGAAAGATCGTGGAATCACAGACGGCGCCCGGTACCTGGATCTACACCGCAACCTCGTCTATCTTGGTGAATCAAGTCACGGTGCTCGCGAAGACACTCGACGATCCGATCCTGGAGGCGAGCGCGATTGTGACGATCGACCATGGAGAGAGCGAAATCTCGGTGACACTCTCCATTCCAAGGAAAACGATGGAGGCCGGGGAAACGCTTCCGGTGACGGTCGGTGTGCAGGGAGGGGATATTACCAAGGTGACGATGACGGTCAATGGCGTGGCAAATGGCAATTCCCAGGTCGGTACGATCGTCCCGGTGCCGGAAGAGGGGCTAGGTACCTGGCGTTATACTGCGTCCCCAGTCGGTCCCTTTCCCAAGGTCGTGGAGATTCAGGCGGCAAGTCAGGAAGATCCATCAAAAGTGGATCAGGCACAGATCCAGGTCACCAACCAGCGCACTGCTCCTCGGAACAGACGCTCACGACGGGGAAGGTGACTGGGCTGGTAGCGGTTCTTGTGGCTAGGGGAATCTCGTGCTTTCAGCAGCGACAAGAACTGAGTCGTGTGCTTCGTTGAATGTCCGATCGTCCATAGGGTTTCGGGCGTGAATTGGTCATCGTGTGACGGCTTGTTGAGCCCACTCAGCCAAAGTCTCTGCATCTTCAAGGACCTCGATCGGTACTTCATAGAACGATGTGAGCGTCTGTTTGGCATTTGGTCGAAATGGTTTCATGCCATGTTCTTTGTAACGAGGCATGGTCGAGGCGGTGACTTTGAAGTAGAGGCGGCCTTTATGGATGATGCCGAAAAACGTGGAACGATGATAGAGCCCATGACCGCCGAACATCGCGCGTGCGGTAACTCCACGTAGGTCCGCCAGTTGATCCAGGATGAAGTCTCTGAAGCCGCTAGTTTTCGAGGACATGCCTCATCCAGGCTTGCGTCCGGCAACCATTCGTACAGCGATCGGCAACGCGACGATCGACTCCTTGCGATATTGCCCAGCTGTCTCAAGAATGCGTTGTCTGGCTTCCCCCTGTTGTGGAGAGGTGAGCTTCGTCCACAGATTCTGGATCGGTGCGGCAATGTCCATAAGGCTGGAGAAGTAGTCTTCTGCAGCTGAAAACCGGACATCGCCAAGAAATTCTTGTTCGGAGATGTCGGCAAACCCCGCGTGCTGAAGCATGCTAGCAAGATCTCCGGGTTTCGCCAGGCGGAAAATGCCCGGCGCCGACGGATCCGGCGGCGGGAGTTCGATGAATTGTTTGATGATGTCGATGGGTATCTTGAGGTACGGGTTCTTGTCCGGAGCAGACCAGACTGCGGCCGCTACCCACGCATTCGGCTTGAGTACGCGGGCGATCTCGGCGACGGCCTTCGGGATTTCAGGCAAGAACATCAGGCAGAAACGGGTCGTCACCGCATCGAACGAGACCTTTGCAAACGGCAACGATGTGACATCACCCGTTTGAAACGTAATATTGGAGAGCTTCAGCGAGCTCGTTTTTCGTTTCGCCGCGTCGAGCATCTGCGCTGCCAGATCGACACCGACCACGTTGCCGGTTGGTCCGACTGTCTGGGCTGCGAGGAGCGCCGGATAGCCGGTTCCTGATCCAAGATCCAGCACCCGCATGCCGGATCGTAGCCGAGTATCGGCGACCAGCCGGTGATTCAGAAATGCCATTTGTTCGTCGAAGAAGCGATCCCACTTCTCCCATCCACCGGCGACGCGGTTCCAGTCTTGTCGTTGACTCTCAATGACTTGTTCCGGCGATGGTGAAGCCACGGATTACCTCAACGTTTGTAAGGTTTGGCGCATCTCTTGGAGTTCGGACACAAGAAGATCCAGGTGTTGATCACGCTGTGGCTGATCGTCTTTGTATTTCCAAAGCCGCTTGAAGATGGTTCCGAGCTCTTTGTTGTGTGTGACGGCCAAAGCATAGGAAGGTTGTTCTCTCACCGATTTTTCGACACAGCAGATGCTCTCATCGATGGCATGAAACTGATTGTGGAGATCGTCGAACGGTTGGTTGACTCCTTTGCCCCCTTTGGAGGCTTGAGCCGAGGCTTCGGCCATCTGTGTCAGATTGATCAGTGTCTCGATACCTGTGGCCCCCTTCGCTTTGGCCGTAAACTCCTTGGCATGGGGATAAAAGAGATAGCTGCAGCCGCTCGCGCTGAACAAGAACAATACTGCAACGGGTAGCATCATTTTCCAACTCATAATTCCCTCCATGGTCCGAGAGCTGAGTGCGAGATTGTGGGGCCTCTCCGGTACCTGCAGGCACACAAAGAGGCCCGTTGGTAGTCAGAAACGTTCGCTAGACGGTCACGGTCACAGTCTTCACGGCTGCCTGCACTTTCGTTGCCATCTCCGGCGGGATCGAGTCCAACTTATGGCACTGCTTGGCGTGAGTGGCGACGAGCTGCATCAGCTCTGCTTCCGTCTCGGCGCGCACCTGGAATCCGCAACCTCCTGATGGTTGGACATCCAGACATCCGAGCTGCTTGTACTGTTTGTCTGCCATGATATTCCTCCTCTTGTGTGGGGTTAGGAAGGATTGAGCTATCGCATCAAACGATTTTTATTGTGATGGAATAATGCCAGCGTAGCGGATTGGTACCAGGCAGTTCAACCCTCTTGTCGAAGCGCGCGATTCACAGTACATATGTGACGACCAGGGGCGATCTTATCGAACGGGCGCTGACAATGACTGAATCAGACAAGACCCCCCGGTGCAGCTGGGTCGGGCACAAGCCGCATCTTATTCGCTACCATGATGAAGAATGGGGTGTGCCGGTGCGTGATGATCGAAAACACTTCGAGATGCTCTTGCTCGAAGGGGCTCAGGCCGGTCTGACATGGGAAACGATTCTGTTGCGTCGAGAAGGATATCGTCAAGCCTTTGGCAGGTTCGATCCCAGGAAGGTGGCCCGGTTTACACCACGGATGAAGGCTGCGTTGATGAAAGATGTAGGTATTATCCGCAATCGATTGAAGATCGAGGCCGCTGTGACAAACGCACAGGCCTTTCTGGTTGTGCAACAAGAATACGGTTCATTTGACCGGTATGTCTGGCGGTTTGTCGGAGGGAAGCCGAAGCGGAATCGCTGGAAGACGTTGAATCAGGTGCCTGCTACGACTGCCGAAAGTGATGCCTTATCGAAGGATTTAAAAAAGCGTGGGTTCAAGTTCGTGGGCAGTACGATCATCTATGCGTACATGCAGGCAGTGGGATTGGTGAATGATCATACTTGTGATTGCTTTTTGGGCGGATAGGCGATTTCTGGAATGTCCGTTCGTCTACCTTGGGAATGATGCAAGACTTCCGGGTAGAACGCGCAGAGGTCACAGGCTGACCTCTGCGCTCGATGTATCGAGCTAAGGTGACGAGAACGTAGTCAGGCGGTTTGGTCTTGCGCGCTTGGCCAGAGCGACAATGCGACGCCGACGACCAAGTACACGACGGCGATAATAATTGCTCCCATGTTCAGGTCGTACCAGGCATTGATTCCCAAGAATAACTCGTTAAGAAGGAGCGCGCACACCAGCATCACAAATCCCATCCAATTGATGAAACTCATGCCCATGGGTTATCTCCTTTCGTTGATGGCTTCCCGATTGTTTCCGATACACTCATCCTTCAAGAAACTGTGATCCCCAGGTTAATGGGCTGGTTCCTCCGATGTGCCTGGCCATAGCGAGAGCCCAATTCCAATCACGAGATAGGCGATTGCTGGAAATACTGTGTAGAAGTTGAAATCGTACCACACGTTCAGATACACGATCTCGTTGAAAAAAAGCGCGAGAAACAGCATCACAAACCCGATAAGGTTGAACCAACGTACTGCCACGAGCTGCTCCTTTCGTGGATGATCTGTGATCAATAGTCAGCCATCAATGACGTGTGCATCTCTTTCACTAAGCCGGAATTGTACGTCACGTCCATCATGAAAAGCTACGGCGAAAACGACAGGCCTGTTGGGGGTGTGGAAGGGGAGAGATGTCTAGAATTATCGCCCACTTAGATATGGATGCGTTCTTCGCAGCTATCGAAGAACGGGATACGCCGGCATTCCGGGGCATGCCTCTGGTTGTCGGCGCGGATCCGCAAGGTGGCAGAGGGCGTGGGGTGGTGTCCACGTCGAACTATCTGGCGCGTGCCTATGGAATTCATTCCGCCACACCGATTTCTATTGCGTGGCGTTTATCCGAAGCTGCGCGCCGTAGAGGGAAGCCGCCGGTCATCTTTGTATCCGTCGACATGCCAAAGTATCGTCGTGTGTCGGATGAGGTCATGCAGATGGTGCGGCACGCGATTCCCAAGGTCGAGCAGGCGAGTATTGATGAAGCCTACGGTGATGTGAGTTGGACGGAATCATACGAAAAGGCGGAACAGGTTTGCCGTCGTCTGCAAGAGTTGATTTACCTGGAACAGCGATTGACTGCCTCAGTCGGGATCGGTCCCAATAAGTTAATGGCAAAAATTGCGTCAGGATTACGGAAACCAAATGGATTGACGATCGTTCGGGAAGAGGAACGAGAGCTCTTTCTTGCTCCTCTCTCGATCCGGGTGATTCCCGGTATAGGCCCTAAGACAGAGGCCATATTTAAGGGGATGGGAGTCACGCTGGTGAAACAACTACGGGCACTGAGTGCGTCTCAGCTCGAGCACCGATTGGGGAAGCGCGGCATCGACTTTTATGAGAAAGCTCGTGGATGGGATGATTCATCGGTGGAGGAATATTCAGAGCCAAAATCGATTAGTGAGCAGGAAACCTTCGAGTCCGATACGCTTGATAGTCAGACCCTCCTGGATCAACTTGAGAGGCTTGTTCGAGGTGTCATTGAGCGCCTACATCATGAGGGGTTTCAGTCCTTTCGGACGGTTGTACTCATCGTTCGTTTCTCAGATTTTAAAACCTCGTCACGCGCCCATACTTTAGCCGAGCCGGCGAGCGAATCGGCGGTCCTGCGACGGGAAGGGTTGAAGTTGCTCATGCCGTTTTTTGATCGCCGTGAGAATCCTCACCGCAAACCGATCCGCTTGCTTGGCCTTCGCGTGGAGAAGCTGCTCTAACTTTCTTGGCGCTGGTTCTTCGTTTCTTAAAGTGCAAGATCAGAAGTAAAGGCCCACTCCCAAAAATGCGGTTAGACAATAACGAATGCCTACATTTCCGTGAAGGACAGCCCGTCGCAATGTATGGTTTAGCCTTCACTAAGGGATGGACATCAGAATCAACAGGATAGAAGTGCACTAGGTCGGAGAGGTGAATCCAGATCCCTTCGCTACTTTAGTAAGGGAGTCTCCCGACAGTTCATTTTTCTTGAATAGTTTCATGGAGAATACACGTTCGCACGAATGAGTAGTGAGTGGGTACGACACTTGCTCAAAATCAACATACTTGGTCAATGGCGATCGGAGGGTACCACGAATATCAGTTCCAAGGAGATGACCCGCAAAGCTCGGTATCCCCAAATGCAAAGTTTCAAGTCCAACTCAGATGTCGGCACCTGTCACGATGCAGAGGCGTCATTGTCCGCTCGCCGGCAAGAGGCACGAGTGAGTGAATCCAAAGTCTGTATGTATAGCCTATGCGAATCATTTGAAGGAGAGCGTGTCGCTCTCGAGCAAGGTGAGGTCTACAGCCTCAACCGAAGCGAGCACGGGATTCAGGTGCTGATGGGAACTCAGCCGCGAAATGGACAACTCTTGGAACTCCACGTGGCTGAGAGTCGATGGGAATATTCTCTGAATCTCTATGAAGTGCAATGGACAAAGGTCGTTCCTGTTGAGTCGCAGGGGCATCTTTTTCTCGTGGGTTGCCGTCTGATCCTCGGAGCGTCTCGATACTGGGCGTTCTAGCCATGTCCGTGTCTTCCTGACCGGCCTTCCTTTCTTATTCCATTCTGGCGACTGCGTGATCGATCTCCGGGATGAGTTTTCCCTTACCCCTGCTACGAGAGGTCTCCGACCTGCTGTGTCGCATGTTCTTTCCGCTGGCCCCGCTCTTTCGACGTGGGCCATATTTACTCTCTTCTGCATGGCACAAGATTATGAATACTGATTGATTGCATCGCCATATGGCTATATTCTTCGCGCGTGGTCTTCTGGTTCGTCATCCTCTATCTCTGCTTCTCGGTCGCCATTGGGCTTTTCGCCGCGACGCGCGTACAAAACGCGAAGGATTTTGCTGTTGCGGGGAGAAGTCTGCCCCTCGCGGTCGTGACCGCCACGGTGTTTGCGACCTGGTTCGGTGCCGAAGCGGTGCTGGGAATTTCTGCCACATTCGTCAAGGAGGGGCTCCGTGGCGTCGTCGCCGACCCATTCGGCTCCAGTATGTGTCTGATGCTCGCCGGGCTCTTTTTCGCGCCACGCTTGTATCGGCTCAATATGCTGACGGTGGGGGACTACTATCGATATCGTTACAATCGAACCATCGAAGTGCTCTGCACCCTATGTATCGTCGCATCCTATCTGGGATGGGTGGCGGCTCAATTCAAAGTATTGGGACTCGTCCTCAACGTGGTGACAGAAGGAAGGATCAGTCAATCGGCCGGGATCGTGATCGGGGCAGCAATTGTTCTCACTTATACGACGTTCGGCGGCATGTTTTCCGTGGCCATTCTGGATTTTGTCCAAATTTCAGTCATCATGGGAGGGCTGCTGTACATTGCCGCGATCGTTGGAGATCTCGCAGGCGGCGTTCGTACGGTCATCCATCATGCGGCCGAGGCCGGTAAGCTGGATCTATTCCCACCGGCTACGTTTGCGGCGTGGATTCCCTTTGTAGGGGCCTGGATGACCATGATGCTTGGCTCAATCCCACAGCAAGATGTTTTCCAACGCATCACCTCGGCCAAGAACGAACAGACTGCCGTGCGAGGGTCGTTGCTCGGTGCAGTGCTCTATTTTGGCTTCTGTTTTGTTCCGATGTTTCTCGCCTATTCAGCGACACTCGTGGATCCGGCAAAGTTTGGGACATTGTTGGAACAAGATTCTCAGCTGGTGTTGCCCACCCTGATCCTGCAGCATACTCCGGTTGCGGCGCAGATCGTCTTTTTCGGGGCGCTGCTGTCAGCCGTCATGAGCTGTTCCAGCGCGACGTTGCTGGCACCGTCGGTCGCGCTCAGCGAGAACGTCCTCCGGCCGATGTTCCCCCACCTCAACGATTCGGAACTTCTGCGGCTTATGCGCACCGTGCTGATAGCGTTTGCCTCGGTGGTGTTGATCATTGCGCTCTGGTCGGATGCGACAATCTATAAGCTGGTCGTGAGTACCTACAAGGTGACGCTGGTGGCCGCGTTTATTCCGTTGTGTGCCGGCCTCTACTGGAGGCGAGCGACAGCACAAGGTGCGCTGTACGCGATTCTTGCCGGGCTTTCGACTTGGATGGCGTTAGAGCTGGTGGGTCAACCGACCGATATCTGGCCTCCGCAACTGGTCGGATTTGTCGTGGCGGGAATCGGTATGGTCGTAGGGTCATGGTTGCCGCCACACACGCCGGAAGCCGTAGGAATTAAGAAGGAAGCGGAAATATGATCGGACTTAAGGCCTGTTGCGTTCCAGAGCGGACTGTCCGGTATGTTCTACCGCGATGAACCTAATGATCGAGTGTAAACCGAACAGCCCGCCGAATGTCTCCCGGCGTGAAGGGTTTTTGGATCACACGTCGGGCTCCGAAGAGCTTGGCGACGTTTAAAAAGTTCTGGTCGCCGGTCGCGCCGGTGATCGCAATCACTCTGGCGTCCAGAAATTCCTGTGTCAGCGCAAGCGTGACTTCCATCCCGTCCCGTTCCGGCATCATGATGTCGGTTATCACCAGGTCGGCCGGCGTCTCGCGGTAGAGTGCAAGCCCGATCTGCCCGTTTGCCGCCTCACGGATCTGATGCCCGTCTTCTTCAAGAATGCGGCGGAGCAACGCCCTGATGGGTGCGTCGTCGTCGACAATCAAGATAGAAGCCATCTTGTCCCCCTCCTGCTCTCCCTGCTTCAGATCCGCCAAGCCCGCCACCGGGCAGTCGATCGTTGGAACCCCAGCCGTCAGGCCGCTCTCATGATGACCGAATCTTCCTCTGCATAAACCTCCTGTTCCTCGGGATCTTGTTCCTCGTGTAACGGCGTCACTGCCGGTTGGATGGTGACAAGTCGATGTTTTTCAATAACCGGGTCAAGCACATTGCCGCAGTTCATGCAGCGGTATCCGTTGGTCCACATGTGCCCGATGGTTCCGTCAAAATCCAAGAAATGATCTCTCACCAGAAGCCCCTGGCAGCGTGAACACTTCATGGTCATTCTCCAAGTTAGAGGTTTAAGAAGCCGGTGCCTGTTGTGAGAAGGATAGCCAAGGGGATCAAGAGCAGGTAGACCCGGAGGAAGTAACACGGAAGGAGGGATCTGTAGAAGCGGAGGCCAAGGTCTTATTGATGTCGGCACAGGCAGCTCTCACAGCTCTGAGAATCCAAGGAGGAGTATAGCTCGTATATCCTGCTTGAATGAAAGGGAATAGTCCGTTGATTCCCGATCCATGCCGTTGGTATCAGTTTCTCCATAATTAAGCGAGGTTTAAGGTCATTCCATTCTGTTCAGTCAAGTTCCTTCTCAGCTCAGCCGATATCGTCATCGGAAAACTTTGTTGTCAAAGTGGGGACTCGAGTGATCTCGACCAGGATCCTACTAGGCGCCCGGTTGCGAGCGCTACAGACAGTCGTGCGGCTTGCGTTAAGCGTGACGACGGCTCTCATGCTGGCGGGGTGTCTGATTAGGCCACATCCGATAGACAACGAAGATATTCGTGCCCGGGCAGTGAAGGATTTCTTTGCCATCTCCTCAATTGAGGAGCCGATTTCCGGGCCAATCGATCTCTATGAAGCCGTCGCACGGGCCTTGAAGTACAACCTGGATGCCAAGGTAAAGACGATGCAGGCGCAGCTGGCTCATCAACAGCTCAATGTGGCGAACTATACCCTCTTGCCACAGGTGTCGGCCAACGCAGGTTTCGATGGTCGTAATAACTTCAGCGGCGGTGTCGGGCGATCGCTGGTCACTGGCCGCCAAGCGGTGGAGCCCTTTACCTCGTCTGAGAAGAACGTCACCTCCGGCAATTTGGCACTGAGCTGGGATGTGCTTGATTTCGGCCTATCCTTTGTACGTGCCCAGCAGGCGGCCGACAACGTGATGATTGCGGAAGAGGAGAAGCGTCGCATCGCCGTGCGTCTCGTGCAGGAAGTCCGAAGTGCCTACTGGAGAGCCGTGAGTGCTGAGCGAGTCCTTCAGCGGGTCCAGTTTCTGGACGAATCAGTCGGCAAAGCGTTGGACAGCGCGCAACGGATCGTCGACCAGAAGCTGCAGGCGCCATTGACGCCGCTGAATTACCGTCGGGATCTCCTCAATACGCAACGGGAGGTCCGAAGACTATTTCGAGAGCTCAGTACGGCAAAAACCCAACTCGCCTCCATGATGGGGTTGCCACCGGGAACACCGTTCGATCTCGTGATGCCGCCTCGTAGGGCCTCGGTGCCGGCGATGAATCTCGACAGCCAAAAGATGGAAGAGCAGGCGTTATTGCTCAGGCCCGAGCTTCGCACCATCGACTATCAAAGGCGGATCAACGCGAAGGAAGCCAGGGCGGTGTTTCTCGAACTCTTCCCCAGTCTGAAACTCTCGTTCGGCGGGTACTACAACAGCAACAGTTTTCTGCTGTATCAGAACTGGCTGACGTATGCCGCGCAGGTGAGCTGGAACCTGCTGTCGGTGTTTCGAACACCGGCCAAACTCAAAGCCATCGAAGCGCATGGACACGTATTGGATGCACAAAGCCTGGCGCTGACCTTGTCCATTCTGACGGAAGTGCATGTGGGGGCCACGCAGTTTGTCCAAGCGAAACAGGAATATCAGGATGCCTGGAACTACCATGAGACTCAATCAGCGATCGTTGAACAGACGAAGAATCTATGGTTGGCTCGGCGGACCAATGACCTGACGCTCATTCGAGAGCGGGTCAATGATGTCGTAGCGGATGTGCGGTTGGATGCCGCGCGGTCGGGGATGGAGACAGCCTATGCCACGTTGATGGCATCACTCGGAGAAGATGCCGTGCCTGCCAGTATGAACGCACAGAATCTCGCTCAACTGACCGAATCACTTCGGAAATTGTGGGAGCCGAGTGGGTTCCCCATGTCGGATGCGGAAAGGAGGCCGGTTGCCCATGCGAAAGCCGTGGCGCAGTAACCTCATGCTGATGATGCTGTTTGTCGCGGCGGCGGGTGTCCCTGCGACAGGGTGGTCAAAAGGGGAGCGACCGGTTCATGGAACCAGACCTGAATCCGCGATGGCTCGTGGCATTGTCAAAGCCGCCTCTCAAGCCGTCCTGTATGCCCAGGTCCAGGGCCGCGTCAATCATGTTCCGTACAAAGAGGGCCAACGGTTTCTGAAAGGAGCGACGCTCATCCAGTTGGATTGTGACAAGTACCGAGCCGAACTGGCCGCCGCGGCGGCTGAACATGAGGGAAAGCAGAAGACGTTTCAGAACAACAAAGAACTGGCCAAGCTCAATGCCGTGAGCACGCTCGATGTCGAGATCTCGGAAGCGGACGCGAAGAAAGCTTCGGCCGCGATGCGGATCGCGGAGATCACGGTGCGAGGGTGCCAGCTCGCTGCGCCGTTTGCCGGTCGTGTGGTGGGTGTCATGGTGAATGAACACGAGCACGTGTTTCCGAACGATAAGTTGCTGAGCGTGCTGGACGATACCAGCCTGGAAATTGAATTGGTACTACCGTCCACGTCACTCGCGTGGCTGAGAAAACAGTCGAAGTTCACCTTTGCCGTCGATGAGACACACAGGGGATACCCCGCACGTGTCAAGGAAATCGGTGCAAATGTGGACGCCGCCAGCCAAACGGTCAAGGTAACCGGGGTCTTTGACGTACTCCCGACAGATGTCCTCAGCGGGATGAGCGGCTCCGCGCAATTTGAGGAGCATCCGTAAGCCAATGGCGACGACTGCCGAACCAACGGCCCAACAGATTCCGACGCTGATTCACCTGGCGGCCCTGACCCACCTCGAAGGGCAGGTTCGTACGGCGAAGACGATTCAGGAGTTGCAGTTTCTCTCGGTGAATGAGACGCGTCGGCTCATTCCCTACGAGCAGGCCTATCTCCTGAGTTCCGATGACAGTGGAGCGACAGAGTGTCGAGTAGTCTGTGCGTCGAGCGTGGCCGTCATCGATCGCGATGCTCCCGCGATTCGCTGGCTCGAACAGGTGGGGCAGGCGCTGAAGCAGGCGGGACACGGCGAGACTCCGATGGCGGTCACAGAGGAAACCTGTCCCGAATCCTGCCGGGAGGGATGGCGTGAACATAGCCGAGGCTATGTCTTTTGGTGTCCGCTGAAGCATCCCGATGAAACGGTGCTGGGCTTCTGGTGGTTTGAGCGAGACTTCCCCTGGCAGGAAAACGATGTCGCCATAGTCCATCGCTTGGCCGGCAGCTACGCCTATGCGTGGAAGGCGCTCTCAAAGCGGAAGCGTAGCTGGTCCGTCACGTTGAAAAAGCCGTCGGCCTGGTTGATCGCCGCAGGGTTGGCGGCCGTGCTGTGTGTGCCTGTTCGCATCTCCACCATGGCGCCGGTGAAGGTCATGGCGAAAGAACCGGTCGTCGTCAGTGCGCCGATGGATGGGGTCATCAGTGACGTGCTGGTCTCCCCGAATACGATGGTGGGATCGGGAAGGCCGTTGTTTCGTTTCGAGGATACCAACATCCGTAATCAATTTCAGGTCGCGGAACGGCAACTGGCCGTCGCCCAGGCGGAGCAGACGCAGTCGGTCCAGGCGGGATTTCTGGACGCGCAACGGAAGGCCGACGTGCCGCTCAAGGAAGCGGAAGTTCTGTTGAAGGAAACAGAATTGAACTATGCACGAGACATGCTCGAGCAGATCGAGGTGCGTGCGCCGAAAGCCGGGCTCTTGCTCTACACCGACAAAGCCGATTGGGTCGGGAAGCCGGTGTCGGTCGGGGAACGCATCATGGAGATCGCCGATCCACAGCACGTGGAGTTGCGCATCGATCTGCCCGTGAGCGATGCCTTGCTGCTGAAGGAGGGCGCCGAAGTGGTCGCCTTTTTCGATGCGCTGTCACTGGAATCGTTCTCAGCGACGGTGAGCCGAGCCAGCTATCATGCGGAGGTGTTGCCCGGTGATGTGTTGGCCTATCGAGTGACGGCGGAACTCACGATGCCGGATCCCCGGGTCCGTATCGGGTGGCAGGGATCGGCCAAAGTCTATGGGGAGCCCAGCCCCTTGGCGTTCATGTTGTTCCGGCGTCCCTTCACCGCCATGCGCCAGCTGCTCGGAGTGTAAGACTATGGCTGGTGCTCCATCCGCACAGGCCCCCAAGGAACGGAAACTTCCTCCGCTCAGAAAACAGTTGGAATTCCTTCGAGGTGCGCCGACTCCTGAAGGCGTGCCGACCTGGACGATCGTCGATCCGATCCGAAACAAGTACTTCCAGATCGAATGGCAGGTCTATCAGCTTCTGCAACGATGGTCGTGCGGAACGATCGAGAAACTGATGGAGGTGGTCGCGCGCGACACGACCTCTCGCATTACCGCAGAAGATGTCGAAGACCTGGTGAAGTTCTTGTATGTGAATAATCTCACCGAGCAGTCGGCCAGCGGTCAGACGAAGGATTATGTCGAGCAAGAGGCCGCGCGCCATCAGGCCTGGTGGCAGTGGCTGCTCCACCACTATCTCTTTATCAAAATCCCGCTCGTTCACCCGCACAAGTTTCTCCACGCTACCTTGCCGATCGTGGCGCCCTTGTATACGGCCTACGCGGGGTGGTGCTTCGGAGCCATCGGCCTGGTGGGACTCTTTCTGGTGGGGAGACAGTGGGACACGTTCATCTCCTCGTTCCTCCATTTTTTCTCCTGGTCCGGCGCCCTGGCCTATGGCGTCGTGCTCTGCGCGGTGAAGGTGGTCCATGAGCTGGGGCATGCCTACACCGCGACGCGATTTGGCTGTCGTGTGCCGACCATCGGCGTTGCCTTTATGGTGTTGATGCCGGTCTTGTATTCCGATGTGAGCGACTCCTATCGACTCAGCTCAAAACGAAAACGGCTCGGGATTGCCGCGGCTGGAGTCATTGCGGAATTGGGCCTGGCGGCCATCGCCACGGTGTTGTGGGCATTTCTGCCGGATGGAGTGCTTCGCAGCGGGGCGTTCATTGTGGCGACGACGAGTTGGATCATGAGTCTCACGGTCAATTTGAATCCCCTCATGCGGTTCGATGGGTACTATTTGCTGGCCGATGGACTAGGGCTTCCCAACTTGCAAGATCGGGCATTCGCCTTCGGCCAATGGTGGGTGCGTGAGCTCCTGTTCGCGCCCGGCGCGCCTCCACCGGAGCAAGTCAGTCGGTCCACTCGACGAACCATGATCCTCTATGCCTGGGCGATCTGGGTCTATCGGTTGGTCCTGTTCACCGGCATTGCGGTCATGGTCTATCACTATTGTTTCAAACTGTTGGGGGTCGCACTGTTCGCTGTCGAGATCATCGTTTTCATCGCCTTGCCGATCTGGCGGGAGTTGAAGATTTGGTGGGAACGGCGCGGGGCCTTTGCCCACACCGGTCGGTTTGCCGTGAGCACAGTCGTGGTGATCGCACTGGTGACGCTGATGTGTATTCCGTGGGCCGGTCGCGTGTCGGTTCCGGGATTGCTGCAGGCGAAAGTCTACGCCACGGTCTACGCGCCGGCGCCTGGTCGGATTGCCGCGGTAGCAGTGCGTCATGGTCAATCGGTGCGGGAAGGCGACACGCTGCTGGTGCTTGAAAGCCCCAAGTTGACCAAAGACACGAAGGTGGCGGAGACGCAGGTCGCCCTCTTGGATCTGAGACTTCAACGCCAAGCCGGCAACCTAGATGATCGCGCACAGGGCCAGGTCCTTGCGCAATCCCTTGAGGCGAAACTGACGGAGTTGGATGGACTGACGGAGAAACAGCACCAGCTCCTGCTCAAAGCGCCGATCGACGGCATCGTGGCCGACCGCGCCGATTCGCTCGCCCCAGGGCGTTGGATCAACGAGAAGCTCGCGCTGGCCTATATCTTCAATCCACAGAAGGCAGTCGTGGTCGCCTTGGCACCGGTGGAAGATGTCAATCTTCTGGCGGTGGGGCAAGAGGCGCATTTCATCCCCAACGACCTGACGCGGTCGTCGTATCAGGCTCGTATCACCGAGGTTCGGGAATGGGATGAGCAGGACTTTTCCATGCCGTATTTGGCGTCGGTGTATGGAGGCCCAGTCCCAGTCCGCAAGGATAGCCATGGACGGCTCCGCGCCGAGCAATCGGTGTATCGCATCGAACTCGATGTGGAAAACCAGACGGAGCCGCTGGATCAGGCGGTGACGGGTGAGCTCCATATCGCGGGGAACACCCAGAGCGTGGTATCGCGCCTATGGGACCGTGTCGTGGCAGTGGCGATCCGAGAAAGCGGGTTCTGAGCCGACTGCCACCGGGGTTCCATCACGCGCTGCGATCTTGTTACGGGCATTTCTTCCTTCCACTTTCAACCAAAACACAAGTGACCGATTGTTCTCCATTGCTGCTCGTTCGTGCGTACTCGTTTGCGCGCCTAAGCTAGGTCGCTTGCCACTTCCTGTCTGATCTTTAGCCTCTCAGCCACCTGACCGATGAAGACGTGGGAAGTTCAAGTCTCCTGGGGCAGGGGTGTGTAGCCATGTTCAATCGAAGAAAAAAGAAGGCACAAGGAAAGCCTGGGCAGACTCCTCAAGCGCCCTCTAAACTCAAGAATTCTCTTCTCTCTCTTGAGCAGCGGCTCATGTTCGATGCGGCAGCGGCGGCCACGGCTTCTGAAGTGGCGTCCGAGCAAGTCGCTCAGGAACAGGCTGAGGCCGCTGTGTCATCGGACGGCACGGCTGGTGGGCAGACGGCCGATCAGCGTGACTCACAAGATCTGCTCCAAGCAATCGCGAGTTATAGTCCCGGCGAATCCACCACGGAAATTGCCTTCGTCGATCCAACGGTGCCCGACTACCAACAGATGATCGCTGGAATGGGACCGAACGTCGAAGTCGTGGTGCTCGACGGCACGCGCGATGGAATGGAACAGATCGCGGAATCGCTGGCCGGCCGGACGGGCATCGATGCCATCCATCTGATCAGCCATGGAGACCCAGGTCAACTGAACCTTGGGACCGGAACACTCACGCAGGCCTCGATGGCTGGAGAATATGCCGAGGAACTGGCCACGATTAAGCAGAGCCTCTCGGAAGCCGCCGACATCCTGGTCTATGGGTGTGAGTTTGCAGAAGGCCAGGCCGGCCAAGACGCCGCCACGCTGCTCAGTCAACTGACCGGCGCTGATGTCGCCGCGAGCACCGATGCCACCGGTTATGCGGAATTCGGTGGCGACTGGGTGCTAGAGACGCAAACGGGAACGATCGAGACTACGCTGGCGGTGACCGACGATGTGCAAGCGAACTGGAAGGGGTTGCTGGCCGAAACCTGGATGAATGCCAGCACGGGGGCCGTGATCGCAGGGCCAGCCGGAAACGATTGGTATGTGGGTGATTCAGCCAACAATACCCCCACTGCCGCTGGGGGCGGCGCCGACATTATGTATGGAGCGGGAGGCGACGACTCCATGCAGGGGGGAAGTGGCAACGACATCCTGGTCGGCGGGACGGGCAACGATACGATTTATGGCAACAGCGATGACGATGTGATTCTGGGAGGAACCGGCAACGATTACTTGGACGGCGGGAGCGCCGTTGGGAAGAACACGATTATCGGCGGTGGTGGGAATGATCAGATGGTCGGTGGGTCCGGGGCAGACGTCTTTCGGTTCACGGGGGCTCAAGCTGGGGACGCCTACACCGTGGATGGTGGTGGCGCCACTGATATCATCGATCTCAGTGAATTCTCCACGGCGACAATCACGAACAGTGGTGGGGTCATTACAGTGGATCGTGGTGGCGGGAATGTCTTCACGATCAACCATTCGAACGTCGAGACCATCATCACGGCGGCGACCGTCGGGAACCATGGACCACTGGCGGATGCGGGGTCGGACCAAACAGTGGCTATGAGTTCAACCGTGACGCTGACTGCTGCAGGGAGCTTGGACCAGGACGGAAACACCCTCACCTACCAGTGGACGCAAATCGAAGGGCCAAAAGTCACGCTCAGCAGTTCGACAGCTGCGTCACCGACCTTTACAGCTCCAGGTTCTGCCACTACGTTACAATTCATCGTTGTGGTCTCAGACGGAACTACAAGCCATGCCGATACCGTCACCATCAACGTCGGTGCCTCAAATAGTGCCCCCACAATTACGAGCAACAGCGGTGGAGCCACTGCATCCATCAGCATCGTTGAAAACACCTCTGCTGTTACAACGGTCACAGCCACCGACGCTGACGCAGGACAGACACTGTCCTATTCGGTCGTTGGTGGTGCCGATGCCGCCAAATTCACCATCAATAGCAGCACCGGAGCCTTGTCGTTCGTTTCGGCGCCCAACTACGAATCTCCAACCGATAGTGGCGCCAACAACGTCTACGATGTAACGGTGCAAGTGTCTGACGGCCAGGGTGGAACGGACACGCAGGCCATCAGTGTGACGGTTACTAACGTGAATGAGGCCCCGCCGGTGGTAGACCTGAGCAGCGGACTCTCAGACGATTTTAGCAGCGGTGGCTATTCAGGAGGGAGCGGTCCGTGGGTCACAGCGTGGCAGGAGAACGATTACGAAGCTGGCGGTCCGTCGTCTACGGCGGGAGATGTCCAGATCGCTTCCGGGAGAATTCAGCTCGGTGATATCGGGACCGACCAAGGCTCGATCGCAGCCCAGCGTGCTAACATTGCCCGCGTTGCCGACCTTACCGGATTCGTCAATCCCACGCTGACGTTTGACCTCAATACCACTTCGAACGCCGCTGGCGATCAATTCGAAGTGCAGGTTTCGACCAACGGTCTCGGGGGACCTTTCACAACCGTGGCATCATACAGTGGCACCGTCAACGGGAGCCAATCGATCAGTTTGGCGGGGTATGTGTCTAGCACGACGGCGATTCGCTTTGCCCTGACGAGCAACTTCCCCGTTGCCCGGTCCGTCTACATCGACAACGTCGTGATCACCGGAGATTCCGCAACGGGGTACACCAATCCCACGGGCTACACCGAAGGCGGAAGTTCAGTTGCGTTTGCCGATTCGAGTGCGAGTATCACAGATGCAGATAGCACCAATCTCCAGAAGCTTGTCCTGGCCGTCGGGAATTATGCTGCGGGAGACCGGATCACGATCGATGGGACGACGATCACACTGACGAACGGCGCCAGTGGCACGACGTCTGGCAACTCACTCGACTACACCGTGAGCGTCAGCGGTGGCACGGCAACGCTGACGCTGGGGGCAGCCAGCCCTAGTCAGACTCTGGCGATTTACCAGGGGATTCTACAGAACGCCCGGTTTGATTCCAATTCAGATGATCCCACGATGGGTGGGACACTGACGAGCCGGAACGTGTCCGTCACGGTGTACGACACGACCAATACGGCGAGCAATACGGCTGTTGGAACGTTCACCGTGAGCGGTGTCAACGATGCGCCCATCAATACAGTACCGAGTGCTCAGACGACCAACGAAGATAACAATCTGGTGTTCTCATCGGGGAATGGTAATCAGATTGCGATCACTGACCCTGACTCGACCGGAGCCAGCTTTGAAGTCACCGTCACTGTGACCAACGGTACACTGACACTGGCAGGGACGACTGGTCTGACCTTCGTGACAGGTGATGGAACGGCCGATGCGACGATGACTTTGCGTGGCACCGTGACGAACATCAACAACGCGCTCAATGGAGCCAGTTTTACCCCAACTAGCAATTACAACGGCGGTGCCACCCTGACGATTGCCACCCGGGATAACACGCTGGTCTCGCTCGACCTCGATGCCAATCTTCAAGCCCGCTATACCTTCGAAGGCAATGCCAACGACATCGCTCCTGGCACGGCGCAGAACGGCACGTTGAACGGCAATGCAACATATGTGACGGACGGGACCCGTGGGCAGGTGCTTAGTCTTGATGGTGTCGGTGACAGTGTACAAATCACCGGGCTTTTTGGTAACCCAGCCAACGTCACGCTGGCGGCCTGGGTCAATCTGACTGTTGCTGACAGTCTTGGCTCACATGTGATCTCGTTGGGCGACAGTGTGCTCTTAACGGTGGACGAACCCAGCGGAGGGAATGGTGTCGCAGGTGTGTATTACAATGGTTCCACCTGGGTAAAGCTCGCTACAGGGCAATTCATTGCCGGAACAGGATGGCATCATGTCGCATACGCCTTCGACGACACAAATAACACGAACACGATTTACATTGATGGCGTGGCGGTGGCCACGGCCACGGCCAGTGCGTCTATTTCTTATACACAAGGAGCCAACAGTTTTATTGGTCAGCATGGCAATGGCAATACGGCATTCGACTTCGCTGGCAAGATTGACGACGCGCGGGTCTACAATCGCGCTCTTACCGCCGCCGAGATTGCCAACCTGGCCAACGACCTGTCATTGATCGATACCGACTCGGTAGCGATCACCGTTAATGCGGTCAACGATGCGCCGGTGTTGGCGGATACGGCCTTGTCCATTACGGTCGCCGAAGATGCGGGGGCGCCGAGTGGGGCGGTCGGTTCGACGATCAGTGCGTTCACCGGGGGGATCACGGACGTGGACAGTGGGGCCTCCAAGGGCATTGCGATCACGGGGAGCGTTGAGACGAACGGGACCTGGTACTACACGACCAACGGGGGGACCACGTGGACGGCGGTGGGATCCGTGAGCAACACGTCGGCCCTGTTGTTGGCCGATAACGCGAGCACGCGCCTCTATTTTGCCCCGAACGCCGACTACACCGGGACGAGCACGGCAGCACTCACCGTGCGGGCCTGGGACCAGACGAGCGGGACCGTTGGCACCAAAGTCACCACGGCGAGTAACGGGGGCACGACGGCCTTC
The DNA here is from genome assembly GCA_002331625.1 of Nitrospira sp. UBA2083. GTDB lineage: Bacteria > Nitrospirota > Nitrospiria > Nitrospirales > Nitrospiraceae > Nitrospira_D. Next base: position 53,561 of record DCZN01000037.1, read on the forward strand.
TCCAGTGCGACCGACACGATTGATGTGAGTGTGACGGCAGTCAACGATGCGCCGGTGCTCACCAGTCTTAACGGCACACCAGCCTATACCGAAAACGGCAGCGCCGTTGTCCTGGACAGCAACGTCACGATCACGGATACAGAACTGACGGCCACCAATAATTTCAATGGGGCCACGTTGACATTGACGAGGAACGGTGGCGCGAATAGCCAAGATGTGTTTTCCGGCAGCGGCACCTTGAGCTTGAGTGGTGGCAATGTCGTGGTGGGAGGGACCACCATCGGGACCTATGCCAACAGCGGCGGCACGTTGGTCATGACGTTCAACAGTAGTGCCACCAATGCCCTGGTCAACTCGGCGATGCAGCAGATCGCCTACAGCAATAGTAGCGATGCGCCGCCGAGTTCCGTACAGATTAACTGGACATTCAGTGATGGCAACAGCGGCGGTCAAGGCACGGGTGGAGCGTTAGCGGCGACCGGCAGTGTCACAGTGAGTATCACCGCGGTCAACGATGCGCCGACAATTACCAGCAATGGAGGAGGCGCGACCGCCTCCTTGGGTGTGGCCGAAGGTCTGACGGCGGTCACGACCGTGACGGCGACGGATGTGGATGCAGGCCAGACGCTGACGTTTTCGATTGTCGGCGGAGCCGACGCCGCCAAGTTTACGATCAACAGCAGCACCGGCGCGTTGAGTTTTGCGTCGGCACCCAACTATGAAGCCCCGACCGACAGCGGTGGGAACAATGTCTACGACGTGACGGTGCGGGTCTCAGATGGCAACGGCGGGACCGATACACAGGCACTCAGCGTATCGGTCACCCATTCTGGAGCCGGTGTTACGATCAGCAGTCTGGAACCAACCCCGCTGGGGAACGAGTATCGAGTCAATACCACGACGGCGGGCGCCCAATGGGTCTATTACTGGTCCGTGCGCACTGTGGCGGTCGCCAACGACGGCAGCTATGTCCAAGTCTGGATCGATACCGGCGGTGGTGATGGGAGCCAATATGGCGTCTATGGACAACGGTACGATGCGAATGGGAATGCGGTGGGCGGTCAGTTCCTGGTGAATACCACGACAGCTCTGAAGCAGGATGATGCTTCTGTAGCCATGCATTCCGACGGGAGTTTCATTGTCTTATGGGATGGTCCTGGGGATGGAAGCGGAACCGGTGTCTACGGCCAGCGTTTTGCGGCCGATGGTTCGCGGATCGGCGGCGAATTCCAGGTCAATACGAGCACGGCATCCAACCAGCAATACCCGGAGCTTGACTTCGCAGCCGATGGCAGTTTCGTCGCGACGTGGGTCACCAGTGGCAGCGGGCCTGCACGAACGCTCTTCCAACGTTTCGATGCCAGCGGGGCCAAAGTCGGTGGTGAAGTGACACTCACGGCCGGTTCAGGTTCCGATCAGATTATGGATTCGCTCCACGTCAAAGCGGATGGCTCCTTCATTGTAACCTGGACCGAGGGCGGCGATGTGTATGGCCGACTCTACGATAGCAGTACGAACCCGGTCGGAGCTGGGTTCCGTATCAATCAGTACACAGCCAATACGCAACAGTATTCGATTGTTCGGGCGGATGCGAACGGCAATTTCACGGTAGTCTGGGAAAGCCAGGGGCAGGACGGCTCCGGCAATGGGGTCTACATGCGGCGCTACGCCGCCGATGGCACCGCGCTGGGGAATGAAGTAGCTGTCACAACCCAGACGGCGGGCGACCAGTACGGCCCGGTGCTTGCCATGGACCGATACGGCAATTACGTGGTGGCCTGGGGCGACAGCAACGCCGCCGACGGCAGCGGCGACTCGATCTGGATGCAGCGCTTCGATGCCAGCGGCAACAAGATCGGCACCTCCATGCAGGTGAACCAGACCACGGCTGGGTATCAGGGCTGGCCGGTCATCGACATGAATGACGATGGTCGGCTCGTGGTAGCCTGGGAAGGCAGCGGATCGGGGGACGACTATGGCGTCTATGCCCGGCGCTATGATTTGAATCCGAACGTCACGGAAGGCTCAACCTCACAGTTCCAAGTCGTCCTGAATACGGCTCCCACCTCAGCGGTGACGTTGACGCTCTCGGTGTCGGATGGCACCGAAGCGTCGCTGAGCACGACGACGCTCGTCTTCGATAGTACCAACTGGAATATTCCACAAACAGTGACGATCAGCGGGTTAGAAGATCTGACCGCCGACGGCGATCAATCGATCCGTATCATTACCTCGGCGCTCTCCAGCTCGGACAGCTCCTACAACGGGATCAATCCTGACAACCTGGTGGTGCTGGTTCAGGATTCCGGCGTGGGGAACACGGCCCCGGTGATCTCCAGTAACGGTGGTGGGGGCACAGCCTCTATCTCAGTGGCGGAAAATACGACGGTGGTGACGACGGTCGCTGCCACCGATGCCAATGTAGGCCAGACTCTCACCTACTCGATCGTCGGAGGGGCTGACGCCGCCAAGTTCACGATCAACAGTGTGACCGGTATCCTCAGTTTCATCACGGCCCCCAACTACGAATCGCCGACCGACAGCGGTGGAGACAACATCTACAACGTCACGGTGCAAGTCTCCGACGGGATCGGTGGGATCGATACCCAGGCGATTGCCGTGGCCGTCACCAATGCGAACGAGACGCCGACAGACCTGAGCCTGTCGGCGAATACCGTGGCGGAGAACGCGGCGAATGGAACGGTGGTGGGGACGGTGAGCGGCACTGACCCTGATAGTGGCGATACGAAGACCTACAG
>DCZN01000036.1:0-34704 GCA_002331625.1 Nitrospira sp. UBA2083
CCAGATACGATGAATGTGAACAGAGTGTCTCGACTCGGATTCCACGGTACTCCAGCACCCCTCGTTGACCATCGACATCGCTGATCGATGAGGTGGCAGCTGGAACACCAGCAAGTCCTGGCATAAAGTCATGAGGCATAACTCACCCTTGTGATGAAACCAAACCCTGCATCTCCTATCATTACCCTATCATGGCTGAGCGTCATTCTTGCAATGGAAAATCGTGCTTGGCATACTGAATCTGTGCTGAACTGGTCAGTGCCATCAGGCTCGTACGATGTCGGGCCTAGACCAGAGATTGGGAATGAGACAACTAGCCATCCTCACCTGCACTGCGCTCTTCGTGATGGCGGAAGTCATGTACACCTCGTCTGCCGGAGGAGAGGACACCACGGTCGCGTTTGCCGTCGTCAGTGAGGCGCCTAGGGACAGAATGCGGGTTCCAGCAAAGGTGGCCATCGAGGGGTCAGTCACCGATATGAAGCTTGTGGCGTCTGAGGAGATCCTATCGAACTTGACCTGGAAAAAACTGGAACTCTGCCATGCGCTGAAGCTGGAAGGGCACAAAACTCCTGAGGGGTTTCGTGTGCACACGGTACGTGCCATCGACGGAGCCATGCTCCCGATGGTACTGCAAGGCTTTGCAGGAGATTGCTTGCTGAAAAAGGCTTTGGAAGTGGCTCCGTTTGTCGACTAAGATCGGAAGCTTGGGTTGTTCAAGCGATACAATCTGGACACTGTTCGGGTTCATGATCGGACTCACGTTCCTCTATCGTGAGGGGAAAGAGCATCTCGCAGGATCGGCAGGGCCGAATTTCAAAATAAGGAACGCCGTGCTCATCGATTTCCGTCGGAAGAAGGAGCTCTCGAGGGTCATAGCCCACGAGCCCCTCATCGCCGAACTTGACTATCGCAAGCCGATCGTTGAAGGCTTCAAAGGTGGCTTCTTGCCCCTTGCGAGCAAGCACATGCCCCAGGACAAAGACCGGCTGCCCCTTGCGTTTGATGCGAAGATCCTTCAAAGTTCGCTGGGACAGCGTGGCACAGGCAAACTTTCCAGCAGAACTGGTTCCAACCCACGGCATAGAAAATCCTATAACAGACACATCACCACGGACGATCTAAACATAGACTGAAAAAAATCGTCAAGCCACGTCTTTTCACCAAGGAGTCATCATGGCAGACATCACGATCTATCAAAAGCCGACCTGTACCACGTGCCGACAGGCCGTCCAACTCCTCAAAGACAGCGGCAAACCCTATACGGCAATCAACTACTATGAACGCCCCTTTACACGAGCCCAGCTCAAAAGTCTGTTGAAGAAAGCGGGGCTCTCCCCCAGAGACGTACTTCGAACCAAAGAGGACGTCTATCAGGAACTAGGTCTGGCGAAGAAGCAGTTNNTGAGTTGTCCGACGATGAACTGCTCGATCTGATGGTACAACATCCCGACTTGATTCAACGGCCGATCGTAGAGAAGGGCACCCAGGCCATACTGGCGAGGCCGGCGGACTCCATCAAGAAACTCTTGTAGCCGTTCAAGAGTTCTCGAACTCGCTATAGGCCACGATACGTCCTGTTTCAGCATAGGAGTAGCGACGAGTTTCGAAAACAACCGACCCTCGTTTAACCTGGTTTCCCCCTGCAGCTTTGGCTTCGTACAAGGCCCGATACGCAGCTTTGGTGACCTGACCGAGTGACGCGCCCGAATGCCTTGTTTCTGCGAGGCCGATACTAGCCGTGATCACGAGCTCTACCTTTCGGGACCTAGCTCGCAATGACCCTTCTCCTTCAAAGATACGATCGTTACGTCCCAAATAGATGGCTGTCTGTTCTACGGCTTTGCGAATTCGTTCGAGCGTCACGAGGGTTTCTCCTGCGGTTTTCTTCGGGAACAGGACCGTAAATTCTTCGCCGGCCAGTCGAAACACCATTCCGGTTCGGCCTGCAGCCATGATGGTGGGAGCGAGAAGACGGAGCACCTGATCGCTGATCGATTTGCCATGTTGGTTCCCGTATTGCCTCAATTGGTCGAGACCGACGACCGCGAACACAAATTTCTTCCCGAGATTTGCTACTGCATCGTCATAGGCCAGCGTGCCTAGGGCACCGGTCAATTCATCACGGTAACTGCGCTGGTGCCAGGCTTGGAGGAACGTAAGAAAGAGCATCAGCCCTGCAGCGGAGAAAAAACTCGTGGCCGACCATCCCTCCCGGTGTTTCTGAAACGCGACGAAGGTCGCAGCTAATGCCCAGACTGTTCCACCATCCATCGGATGCTTATCAACCACATATCGTCCACCAGCAAGAACCAAAGCCAGAATAAAGGCGAGCAGAGCCGGCTGTGGAAGATTCGTCCAGCCGGACTCCGGTAGGAGAACCAGCGGCTGTCGAAACATATGCAGAAGAACGGTTGGATCCAATCGATCAATCACGAGTATCAGGAGAGGTTGAACCAAGATGAATACCAGGCGCAACGTACCGGACCAGGCCGAGGGAGGATCTACTTTAATAAGGGAGAGAGCCAGCAAGTTCAGCGGCACCAAGCATGCCGCTGCTGAAAACATCCTCTGTCCAAATGATTCAGGATCCGTCTCTGTCGGCGGCATCAGTATGACGGCACAGTCGGCAAGCACGAGGACGATGAGTGAAAGAAGTAATCGGCTGCTCGACAGAAACCAGCCGAAAAACAATCCGAACGTCAGAACGATTGCTGGAAACGCTTGAACCGGCCCCTGGCTCCAAGACGGCAAGCCCCGTGGACGAAGAAAACCGATGGCGGCCAGAAAAATGATGCCTCCAGGGACCAGGAACGCGACGAGCCATCTGACGATTGAGGACGTCATGTGCTGAGAGAGAGAACATCAACAGATCCCACCTGAATGAGCGAGAACCGTACCAAAGTTCAGCGGAGAATCCTGGGAAGAGCAGTCAGAAACAGTAGGTTTCTAGCGGGATTAGAGCAGTATGCCCGAGAAGAACCCTGCCGGAATCAGGACCGCGACACAAGGATCAACGTTTCGTTCCGTTTTGAACGGGCCTACCGGCGAGATGGTTCATTCACGGGATAGTGGTTCGGTAGGGCTCCAACCAATGGTCCGCTTGTGTGGATCAATGGTGAAGGCTAGCTTCCCATCCAGTGCGTCAAGCAGCAGTTCACCCACCAAGATGCGTCGCCATCCTTTTAGGAGTGGAAGATCCAACATCGATCGACTCGTTTTGGTATCGACCAATTCCTGCAGATCGGCCGTCGTCGCCAACATGGTCGGTGCGATCTCTTCCTCCATTGCGCGTGCCTTGACGATCGCCTGAAGCAACTCGACGAACCCGTTCGATTCCGGCTCAGGTTTTCGTTCCTTCGTGAGCAACGGCCAGGCCGAGGATGGCAGTGCAAGCGCCGCGTGAATCACGGCGAGGATTGACTCGCCATTCCGGTCGATCTCTGAAGCATGAAGCCCTCGCACTTTTCGCAACTCCTCCGGCTGTCGTGGCGGATGCCGCGCTAACTGAAGCAACACTTCATCACGGACGACCCGGCCCCGAGGCACATTCCGTCGTTTCGCCTCCCCTTCACGCCAGGCTGCAAGGTCCCGAAGAACGGCTGCCGCCTTGGGCTTCAGTTGGTCCCACCCCCGGATACGCTGGTAGCGTTCCTGCGGCTCGCGCCGAGTCTCACCGACCACCCCTTCAAGCCTCGTAAACTCTTCATGCGCCCATTGCAAGCGGCCCAGTTTTGACAACTTGGTATGCAGGTGATCATAAATCGCCAGGAGAAACGTGACATCTTCCAGGGCGTAGGCTAATTGATCCGGGGACAACGGTCGGGCGCTCCAATTCGTAAACGTATGGGCCTTATCCAACCGTTTTCCATGCACCCGTTGAACCAGATTCGCATAAGCAACCTGGGGGCCGAATCCGACCATGGCTGCGGCGATCTGAGTATCGAAGAACGGTTTGGGGATTTGCCCGGCATGGACGGCAAAGAGGTCCAGATCTTGCCGTCCTGCATGCACGACCTTCTGAATCCGTTCATCACACACGATTTCCCAGAATCCGTCCAGGGCGCCTCCTGAGAGCATCGCCGGAAAATCAATGATCGCCGCCGTGTGTTCGGTCGCAACTTGAATGAGTTCGAGCTTCGGCACAAAACTGTCTTCGCCCACGAACTCCGTATCCAGTGCCAGACGCGGGCTATCGCGTAACTGCTCACACAACTCCGCGAGTGCGGCGGGGCTGGCAACGTATTGATGGGGAATGGGCATGCTCACTGGTACGTCACTCAGACGGGCTGTAGGGGCGATCCGGAGGCGGCATCGGTTCCGTGTTGCTCAGGCTGAGATATTCCTTGAGAAATTGATAGGCTTCCAGCATCCGGCGGAGTTCAGGCTCGGAGGTTCGATCGCCGTTGTTGGCATCCGGATGGAGCTGCTTCGCCTTCGATCGGAATGCGGCGGTCACATCGGCAAGAGAGCAGCCAAATTCCACTCCCATAATCGCATAGGCATCCATCGCGTTGTTCACACCATGGGGATTCTCCGAGAGCTGGCCTGCTCCGCTTGCGGCCTTGAGCATATCAGCGAGACTGACCCGTTTGCGGCGCCGTCTGGGGCGCTCGCGGATTTCGCTGTCAAATTCATCCCATCGATCCTCCACGAACTCCAGCCGAGACTCCAAACGCATGGCACCGGCTAAGTCTCGTATCACGTCCAGTTCTTCCTCAATTTCAAGCAACGACTTGATGATTTCCTCCAGTCCCTGCTCTACCTGGAAGAACCCATCGACCCGTTCTTCCATCATTGTCTCGACCGCACAGTCCAGACTGTCCTCCGTCTTCGAACGCAGCGAACCGATACGTTTCTGCATCCCGCTTCGGAACTTCAGAAATTTCGCGGTCGAAAACGGCATGGCCTCCTCGGACGTTCAAGAAGGTGCATTGTACCACAGCCGCATCGACCGTCTGAAGGCTACGGTGAACTGTGTCTTGCCCACAAGAAAATGATGAATTTACTCTAGGATAGTGGGGGCGTCGCCCTTGGCCCGTCTCCTGGCTACGCCACTGGTCCTCGCTGCAGCGGCCACGGCTCGGGCGACACGGGCGACGACTTCCTTGTCGAACACGCTGGGGATAATATAGTCCTCGCTGAGGGTATTGTCCGGAATCACCTGTGCAATGGCCTGCGCGGCGGCCAATTTCATGGCTTCATTGATGACGGCGGCCTGCACATCAAGCGCCCCTCGAAAAATCCCGGGAAATGCGAGCGCATTGTTGATCTGATTCGGATAATCCGATCGGCCGGTCGCAAAGATCGTGCTGTGGTTGGTTCCCACCTCAGGAGGAATCTCTGGATCCGGGTTGGCCAGTGCAAAGACGATTCGATCTGGAGCCATCAAGTCAAGATCCTCAGCCGTCACGACATTGCCGACAGAAAGACCGATGAAGACATCGGCGCCTTTCAGGGCATCGTGCAACATGCCTGTGGGACGGTCCCGCGTCAAACAGGCACGGAGATCAGTTCGGCACGCTCGGAGCTGTTCGGCTTCCCCGTAGAGAATAATCCCCTCTTTGTCACACCCAAGGAGATGAGTGGCACCGGCTGCCAAGAGAATGCGGCAACAGGCGGTTCCGGCAGCACCGAGGCCATTGACGACGATCCGAATCTGGTCAAGCTGCTTACCTGTGACCTTGAGGGCATTAGTCAACGCGGCCAGCAACANNACACCACGGCTGTGCCATGCTGGTCATCATGCATCACAGGAATATCCAACGACTGTTTCAGTATCTGCTCAATCTGAAAGCACCGCGGCGCACTAATGTCTTCCAAATTGATGCCACCGAACCCCGGCGCGATGCCTTGTACGATTCGGACAATCTCATCCGGATCTTGCGTATTCACACAGATCGGCCAGGCATTGATGCCCGCCAGCTCTTTGAAGAGCATCACCTTGCCTTCCATAACCGGGAGGGCCGCTTCCGGCCCAAGATTACCCAACCCAAGCACGGCAGAGCCATCCGAGACGACGGCAACGCTATTGCTCTTACTCGTAAACGTGTAAGCTTTTGACTTGTCCTTCGCGATTGCCTGAGCCACACGACCGACTCCCGGCGTATAGACCATGGAGAGGACATTTCTGGTACTGATCGGGAACTTGCTCGCGACGCGAATCTTGCCTCCCAGATGAAGCAGAAACACCCGATCGGACGCCGACAGGACGGTGACGTCGGGCAATTCGTTGATGCGTGCGAGCACCTGTTCGCCGTGCTCCTCGCTCTGCACGTCGAAGGTGATATCGCGCACAATGCGCGTTTTGGTCGCCGACACAATATCGACGGCACCCAGATTGGCCTGCTCATCCGCCAACAAGGACGCCACCCTCGCAAAGATGCCGGGTTTATTCGCAAGCTCCAGTCGGACCGTCAACCGGTAATTGGAGTAAGGGCCGATGTCTCTCATACAGGTTCTCTCCCCCTAGACTATCACAAGTTCGCCCGACGGCCAGCAGAACCGCAGAAGAGAAATCCGCTGTATGCTTGGCTATCCCGCCGACTCCGTTGACGCTCTTCTCGTCACGATGCTAGGTTGAGCCTATGTCCTCATCGCCTGCGACCCGCCGTCCGAACCGGCTCATCCGTGAGACCAGTCCCTACCTGCTCCAACATGCCTACAATCCCGTCGACTGGTACCCGTGGGGGCCCGAAGCCTTGCAGCGTGCCAAAGAAACGAATCGTCCCATCCTGCTCTCGATCGGCTATTCCGCCTGCCACTGGTGCCATGTCATGGAACGGGAGTCGTTTGAGAACGAGGCGATTGCGACGCTCATGAATCAGTGGTTTGTCTGTATTAAGGTCGACCGAGAAGAGCGGCCCGATCTCGACGAGATCTATATGGCCGCGACCGTCGCGATGAATCATGGCCAGGGCGGTTGGCCGATGACGGTGTTTCTCACACCCGCGCAAAAGCCATTTTTTGCCGGCACGTATTTCCCGCCGGAAGACCGCTGGGGACGGCCTGGCTTCGGCTCCGTCTTGAAAAAGATTGCGGACTATTGGGAGACACGTCCCTCGGAAGTCCAGGATCAGGCCAAGGAGCTGACGGCCCAATTACAGGGGTCACGACAGGTCCCCTCCCCCATCTCCATCAGTGAATCGGTGCTGGACGAAGCCGTCGCGCAGTTTACGGATGATTTCGACGACACCCATGGCGGGTTCGGAGCGGCGCCCAAGTTTCCTCCTGCGATGGGATTGTCGTTCTTACTCCGGAGCCACCGACGCTCCGGCAATCCCCACACACTGACGATGGTCACCAAAACCCTCGATATGATGGCGGCCGGCGGTATCTACGACCATATCGGCGGCGGCTTTGCACGCTATTCGACCGATGCCCGATGGCTGGTGCCGCATTTTGAGAAAATGCTCTATGACAATGCACTGTTGGCTCGCGTGTATGTCGAGGCCTATCAAGTCACCAAGAAGCCCCTCTATCGACAGGTCGCGTCTGAAATCCTCGACTATGTGCGTCGGGAAATGACCGGACCGGAGGGCGGCTTCTACTCCTCTACGGATGCCGATTCTGAAGGGGTCGAAGGAAAGTTCTTCGTCTGGACTCCAATTGAAGTGCAACACGTCCTCAACCACGACGAAGATACGCGGCGATTCTGTGCGCTGTACGACATCACCGAATCAGGCAATTGGGAACAGACGAGTATTCCCAATCGGCTACGGCCGATCGAGGAGGTGGCCAGACAGTTGAATCTCACCACCGACGAGTTGATCGAAAGCGCATCCCGTGCAAAGCCCCTGCTCTACGAAGCTCGCCGTCATCGAGTTCACCCAGGCCTGGATGACAAGGTGATCACCTCATGGAACGGCATGATGCTGTCGGCCATGGCCGAAGCAGCCCGAGTGTTCGGCAACACCGTCTATCTCGAGAGCGCTCAACGGACGGCAGACTTCCTGTTGCGCAGTCATACGAAACCGGACGGCCGGCTCTTGCGGACCTCACGAGATACCCGCGCCCATCTCGACGCGTATCTGGAGGACTATGCCTATCTAGCCGAAGGATTGTTGGATCTGTACGAAGCCGGCGCCGCTGAATCATACCTCCATGCCGCGGCACGGCTGGCCAACTATCTGATCAGTGACTTCATGGACCAGGAACAGGGCGGATTTTTTACCACGGCAAAACATCATGAATCTCTCATTCTTCGCCACCGCGAAGGCACGGATGGCGCGATCCCCAGCGCCAACGCAGTCGCCGCGTCAGCCCTTGCCCGACTCTCCTTCCATTTTGATCGAGCGGATTGGCGGCGCGCTGCAGTCGAGGCCATACGCGCCTACGGTCGGCACATGGCCCGCTACCCGCGCGCCTTTGCGAAAAGCCTCGCAGTGGTCGACTTCCTGACCGAAGAGCCAGTGGAACTCGCCCTGGTCGGTCATGGATCGCAGGAGGAGCTCATCCCACTCCGGAAAGCCGTGGCAGACTGTTACCTTCCCAACCGTATCATCGCAACCGGCTTGGCTGAGAAGCCATCGTCACTGCCACTTTTGCAAGACCGACCATTAGTTGCAGATAAGCCGACGCTCTACCTCTGTCGAAACTATGCCTGTCAACAACCGATCACCGACCCTCAGGCCGTGGCCGATGCCGTACGGACCGACTACGAAATATCAGGTGGCTCTCACGGCGAACCGCGGTTGTTAAGCGGCACCCGGCTTTCGGGGTGCGCGACCGTGCAAGGAACAGCCAGCTATGCGTCCCGCGTCATGGCGAGGGACGGCAATGCGGCATTGGCCCATGGGCTGACGACACTCGGTGCGACGGGCTTGACCACCACGAGGATAGGGTTTGGGACCTACCGAGTCGATACACAACATGTCGAACACCGGGAGGCGCTCAAAAAGGCACTGCGAACATCGTGCAATCTCATCGATACCTCGACCAACTACACGGACGGCGACAGCGAGCGATTGGTGGGGTCTGTGCTGGCTGAACTCGCCGTAACCGGTGAGCTGCGGCGGGACGAGGTCATCGTGGTGTCAAAAATCGGCTATATCCAGGGACAGAATCTCAAAATTGCCGAGGCGAAGGAACAGTCAGGACATCCCTACCCTGACATGGTGAAATACGGAGACGGCATCTGGCATTGCATCCATCCGGATTTCTTGGCAGACCAGCTCACCTTGTCATTGGATCGTCTCGGAATGACGACACTCGATGTGTGCCTTCTGCATAACCCTGAATATTTTCTATCAGCAGCGACGCATCGTGGCGGACACGATCTCGACGCACTCCGCACACAGTTCTATGCTCGAATCGAACGAGCGTTTGCCTATTTCGAAACGCAGATCACGGCTGGACGTCTTCAATATTATGGCGTATCCTCCAACACCGTCGGGACCTCCGGTGATGATCTGGGAGCCACGTCTCTCTCGCGTATGGTACAAGCGGCTGAAACAGCAGCGCGTTCCGTGGGAGCGTCCACCCATCACTTTCAGATTGTGCAGTGCCCGATGAATCTGTTCGAATCCGGACCGACGATGACCGCCAATACTGGGCCAGGACACGCTCACACCGTACTGGACTACGCCAGTCGGAACAACCTCGCCGTGTTGGTCAATCGACCACTGAATGCCATGGTAGCACCAAACAAAATGCTGCGGCTCGCGGAGCTCCCCCTTGAAGACGTCGCCATCGATATTGATCGCCAATTGCATACCGTCGCGACACTGGAACAGGAATACCGCACGTCCCTTGCGCCGAATATCCCCAAGGCCACAACCGAGCTCGCCCCAGCCGACTACTTTAATTGGTCGCTCGAGCTCAAACGCATTCACCCGCAGATTCAGGGGCTCGAGCATTGGGAACAGATCGAGCACCATATGATCGCGCCACAAATCAACCGCGTGTTGCAGCTGCTCTCACGCCAGCTTTCCGGAGAGATCGCCGAACAGTGGGAACAGTGGCGGCGACGTTATATTCCGGAACTGCTGACGCTGCTGCGTGGATGCCGGCACGCCGCGACGCAGCGGAGCCGAGCTCAAACCGACCGGGTCGCACAGACAATCGGTCCCCTCTTGCCGGCTTCACACCGCACCGCATCGCTCTCCCAACACATGCTGTGGATTCTCACCAGTACACCCGGTGTCACCTGTGTCTTAAACGGCATGCGAACCCCGACATATGTTGAGGATTCAGTCGCAGTGTTGAAATGGGAACCGATCCCCGAGATCCACCCGATCTATGAAGGAGCACGCACGCTCCCTCAGTCATGATCGGCATGTCCTTCACGCAGAGGCAATCCTATGATACCGATACGTAACGTGACGCTCCTGAGCATCACGGTCATCCTCGCGCTGTTAGGACAGAGCTGTGCCTCAAAATCCGGATCCCTGATCGGTCAAGACCTGACTGGACAAGAGGAACGTATCAGCGCTCCGGCGATTAAGGAAATCCCCCCGGACGACACACTCCTCACATCCTCACGCACCAGTCCATCCATGAAGTCGGAACTCGCCGCACGAAACGCCACCGGCCTGAATTCCGGAGTGCTCCCAGACATCCTGTTTGAGTTTGACCAAGACGTGGTCCAGGGGGATGCCCTGCATGTCGTGGAGTCGAATGCGCAACGACTGCAGCAAGACAAAGTCACCCAGCTCCTGCTGGAAGGACGTGGCGATGACATCGGCACCTCCGCCTACAACCTCGTGCTGGGAGAACGTCGAGCGAAAAGCGTCAAGTCCTATCTTCGGCAACTTGGCCTTTCTATTGACGTCACGACGACGAGCTATGGGAAAGATCGCCCGCTCTGTTTCGAACATACCAGCGAGTGTAGGCAAAAAAACCGCAGCGTACATTGGATCACCAAATAAGACCTTGAACCGCACCCAACGTCCTCAACTCTCCCGCACGTGTAACATCTTGTTAACACTCCACTTCTTGACAGATCTCTCGCGGTTCCTTAAGGTCCATAAGTACTCTCACTAGAAGGTCTTGCTGTGTCCAAACTGGCCGTCATCGACATCGGAACCAATTCCATTCACATGGTACTGGCCGAAATTCTGCCGGATGCCAGCTTCAAAATCCTGGATCGGTTCAAAGATATGACGCGGCTCGGAAACGGTGTCTTCGCCACCAGACGCCTGTCCGATGAAGCCATGGCACGGGCGATGAACGTGCTCAAAACATTGGTCACCCTCGCCCGCAACAAAGGATTTGAGCGTACCGTGGCCGTCGCGACCAGTGCCGTGCGTGAAGCCCAAAACGGTGGTGAGTTTGTCGCCATGATTTTGGAACAAACAGGGCTGAGCGTCCGCGTCATCAGCGGAGTAGAGGAAGCGCGACTCATTTTCCTCGGTGTCAAACACAGCATCGCCCTCCCGGACGGACCGACATTGGTGGTCGACATCGGTGGCGGGTCTGTGGAATTGATTGTGGGAAATCGAGACGGCCTCATACACGGCACAAGCCTCAAACTCGGAGCGATCCGCCTCACTGAGCAATGTCTCCCAAAGACTCCACCGTCGGACTCGATGATGCGCGAGCTTGAAACCGTCGTCACGACCCATCTCCGTGACGCGCTCGGATCCTTTAAGATGAAGAAGTTTCATTCACTGGTCGCGACGTCCGGCATGGCCGGCAATGTGGGCGAGGTCGTGCATCTCCGACACACCGGTCGACCGTTGCCGCAACACAATCTGGCCTCGGTCCCGCTCAAAGATATCCGCAGCCTCGAAATGGAGTTGGCCCGGTCATCGGTGAAGGACCGGTTGGCTATTCCAGGCCTGGACCCCAAGCGTGTCGATACCCTGCTGCCGACGACCGTCGTGCTGCGATGCCTGCTCGAACTATCCGACCTCACTGAGGTGACACTCTGTGATAAAGCGATCCGGGAGGGCGTGATCTATGACTTTATCACCCGACATCGGGAAGGGTTGAAGGCCGAACGTGATATTCCCGACGTCCGACGACGGAACGTGATCGGGCTGGCTAGGCGCTGCCACGCCCCAGAGGCTCATTCGCTGCATGTCGCCAATTTAGCCTTGCAGCTGTTCGACCAAACCAAGCGAGCCCATCACCTCGGGGGCCAAGAACGGACATGGCTGGAATACGCTGCCATCTTGCACGACGTGGGGTATCACATCAATCCCAGACAACACCACAAACATACGTACTATCTCATCAAACATAGCGACCTCGGGGGATTGACGGCGGAAGAGATTGATGTCGTCGCCAATATCGCCCGTTACCACCGACGGGCCTTGCCGGCACAAAAGCATGAAGAGTTCACCTGCTTGGCGCCTCGTCTCCAACGTGTCGTGAAAATCCTCGCGTCGCTGTTGCGGATCGCGGACGGACTCGATCGCACCCATTTCTCTCTGATTCAAGGCGTGCACGTGAAATTTGGGAAACTGATCACGATCGACGTACACCTGGCCGGCGACGCAGAGATGGAACTCTGGGCCGCGAAAAACCGGGCTGATCTGTTCGAACAGGTCTTCCGCCGACGTCTTCAGTTCTCCGGCATCCCGCTGAAAACCACTCAATCATGACCGAATCACACCTGCCGAAGAGCGCACCTCACCCGTATCCAGGAAAGCTGATCATCGTTGAAGGCATTGATGGATCCGGGAAAAGCACCCAGCTCCAACTGCTGCACAAATGGCTCGAGTCCAAGGGCCACAAGGTGTTCTTCACGGAGTGGAATTCTTCCGACCTTGTGAAGGAAACCACCAAACGCGGGAAAAAATCAAAACGTCTCACCCCGACGACGTTCAGTCTGCTGCATGCCACAGACTTTGCCAGCCGGCTCTATCATCACATTCTGCCCCCCCTGAAGGCCGGGATGATCGTCTTGGCCGATCGGTACATGTACACGGCTTTTGCACGCGATGTGGTCCGCGGGGTGGCCCACGAGTGGGTTAGAAAACTGTACGCGTTTGCCATCAAACCCGATATGGCGTTTTATTACAACGTCCCCATCGAAGTCGCTATTTCCAGGCTGCTGGGCGGAACTCGTGGCCAATTCAAATACTATGAAGCTGGCATGGACTTGAATCTCAGCCCCGACATCACCGAAAGCTTTCGGCTCTTTCAGACACGAATCCTCGCCGAGTACGCCAAGATTGTGGAGGAGTTCAATCTCTTGACGATGGATGCGACCCAAGACATCGAGATGCAGCAAGAACAGATGCGGGCGCTGGTGGAAGACGCGCTCCGTGGCTATAAACCAAGACGAGGCACCTATGGCCGACGCACGCTTTTTTGGCGACGGTTTGAAATACCTAAATCCGAGTGACCTGAAGGGGAAGCTGATCGCCATCGAAGGCACCGACGGCGTCGGTCGCACCACTCACATCGAGATGCTGCAGGAATGGCTGGAGGTGCAAGGGTACGGGGTTGTGATCACGGGCTGGACCCGCTCCAATCTCATGTCTAAGACGATCGAAATGGCCAAGGAAGGCAATATTCTCGACCGATGGTCGCTCAGCTTGCTCTATGCGACCGATTTTGCCGATCGCCTCGAACATCAGATCATTCCCGCGCTCCGATCCGGGTTCGTCGTGTTGGCAGATCGCTATATCTATACGGCGTTCGCGCGCGACTACGTCCGAAGTGCCGACCGCACGTGGATCCGTGACGTGTTCGGATTCTCATTGATCCCGGACCTCGTCTGTTATCTCCGGATCGACGTCGAGACGCTCGCCCTTCGCGTCATTGAAACCACCGGCATGAATTATTGGGAGTCGGGCATGGATCTGCGGCTTGGCACCGACCTCTACGACAGCTTCAAGAAATACCAATCGCTGTTGATCGAGGAATTCGACAAAATGGCGATGGAGTTTCGTTTCAACGTCGTCGATGCCAGAAAGTCCCCCGAGGACATCCAGGACGAACTGCGAAGCCATATTCTCCCGGTCCTCAAAAACCATACGCCTCCGGTCAATACCGACACCGTGCCTCTCTGAGAATCCTCAATCGGTGGACTTTCCGGCCCCTCGTTTTCCAAACGCCCGCAGCTGCGCCGGCTGCAACCACCAGCGTAACAGCGCGTGGCCCGGCATGACGCCATCCGCCAGGTGAAGACAAGCCGCTCCGGCCTTCTTGAGCGGAAAGTTGGGAAGAGATTTCCCGCAAAGCAACAGGCTTGCAGCTTCACCGAGCAACGGTTCATGCCCCACACACACCACCACGGCATCGGATGGGAGTGTGCGGAGAATATTCACGAGTTGATCCGGCTTTGCTCCCACTGCTAATTCTTCCCGTGTCTCGACCTTCAGATTAGGGCAGATCGCCGCACGCACAATCCTCGCCGTATCGTAGGCTCTGACAAACGGGCTCGTAAACAGATGCGTCGGCTTGCAATCCAGTGCGGACAACCCTTTGGCAGCCTGCTGAGCCCGTCTTTTCCCTTTCTCCGTGAGAGGGCGATTCTCTTCTGTCCCCTCCCAGTCGTCTGGTTCGACCGCAATGCCATGGCGAAACAGAATGCACTCCATCGCGCTCCTCCGCGTTTCTATTCTGATGACACAACACCAGAGGCCGCGGATTAGCCGAATGCGTCCTCCTTAGCCAAAAGCGATTGTTCCGTCTAACCCTTCTTCGCGGCAGATGTTGATCGGCGAGAGCTGAGCCGCTCAATGCGTTCTGCGACGTCCCGATACGCCGGGTCCTCTCGCCTGATCCAACGATAGGATTCCATGGCCTCCGCGACTCGCCCCAAAGACTCCAGCGTACGGCCGAGCACATATAGGATTTGAACGGTCTCCTTGGACGAGGCCGGTGTGGCTTTCAGCGCCTGTTGAAACGCCGGGACAGCCTCTTCATAACGGCTGGACAATTTATAGCAGAGCCCCATCTGCGCATAGGCTTTGACGGCCAATGCCGGATCCACGGCAGCCATTTCCAACTGCTCGATCGCCGCCTTGTACAGGCCTGCCTGTTTTAGCGCCAATCCCCGCTCGTAACGCTCGGCAGGGCTGACGGTAGGATCTTTTGAGTCCATTCGCTGATCCGACATGATGCGCGGCGCTCCCCAACGATCACTTCACCCGAGCAGAATGCTGGGAAAGTCATCCAGATCCATGAAGGCCAAGCCTGGAGGTCAAGGTTAAGGTTCAGGTTAAGTGAACTGAGTCTTCGCTCAACCTTAGCCTCGATCTCAGCCTGCTACGTCAATTTTAACCTCAGCCTGGTCGGCTGCACTGAAGACCTCTGAACATCCTGTGAGCAGCCTTGCAACTATCGACATATCGAGCGTTGATCTACCGAAGGACAGTTTGGCAAATACGCGGCAGTTACTTCTTCCCACCAAACAGGAACTTCCAAAAACTCCGCCTCGGCCGTTTAAATCCTGTACGGTTCGGCAGGGCCCCCTCCCGACTGTGGTTCCCCTGTTCTACATTCAACCGCAACACCTTCACACGATCAGCAACATTCCGAAACTCGGGGTTCACCTGGCTGACGCGCTCATAGACTTCCAGCGCTTCGTGTGTCTGCCCGGTAAACTCCAAGCTTTGCCCGAGGAAATACAGGACATCAAGCATATCCTGGGGCGACGCCGACCGATCAGCCAGCGCGGTGCGAAACGCTTGGATGGCTGCCTGATGCTCTCGCATCCGTCGATAACAGAGTCCGATTTGAGTGTTGGCCTTGAGCCACATCGACTCACCCTCGGCCGCTAAGTGGAACAAGTCGACAGCTTCTTTCAAACGCCCTTGATCCTTGAGGACCAGTCCTTGGGCATAGGCCTCTTCCGGAGACGTCTGGTGACGAGCCGCAGACGATTCATCCGCCCCGCTCTCTCCTCCAAGACTTGGAAGCGCGGCCTGTCGCTCTGCCGGATCCTCTGCAGTCGCCAATGCCACCAGCTCGTCCTTTGCCGCCAGAGGAAGGATCCCGCCTTTCGTCCGGTCGAGTGCCGCTTGGGCGACTAACTGGGAGGTAATGACCTTGGCTTGTTCAGCATACCCGTAGGTCAATGCGCGGTCCGCTACTTGGTTGATCAGGCGAGGATTGCCTTGCGTCAACCGATGCACCAGCGCACAGGCTTGGCTTGTAAAGAGCGCGGCATACCCGCCGGCAACGCGGATACGATGGCGGATATAGTGTCCGGTGTCGACTTCCGTCAGCGGTTTGAGATGGTAGTCGACGACGATTCGTTGGGCGAACTGCGTCATGTCGGTACGCTGCAACAACGAATAGAGGTCAGGTTGTCCGGATAAAATAACCTGCAGCTTCAGGGAGGTCCCGTCATTCATGTTAGACAAGAGTCGAAGCTCTTCGAGCAGCTCAGCGCCAAGATTCTGGGCTTCGTCAATGATGAGAATCACCCGCCGAAGACTCTTCGCTTGCTGGGCCAAAAATTGTGAGAAGAGGTGATACGCTTCAATCGGGTCCAGCCGCTTAGTGCTTAACCCAAGCGACAGCAAGATCCATGGCAGGAGATGATCGATATCGTATCCGGCGTTCGTCACCAAGCCAATCTTGTGTTTCGTACCATGTTCGGCAATCAGTTTTTGGAGCAGTGAGGTCTTTCCGACGCCGGGGTTTCCTGTCAGCACCATGAACGGAGCCTGGCTCACGATGCCATACTCGAGCAAGCTATACGCAGCTTGGTGTTCCGAACTGGCATACAGAAAGCTACTGTCCGGCAAGAGCGCGAACGGCTTAGCCTTCAGTTGGTAGAACGATTCATACATGGGGACAGGGTTTAGGTTTAGACGTTGTCATCTACCTAGAGGGACAATCGCGCCTTCATCTCTGCCACCGTCAACGACGATCGTCCGGCTTTGTTCAGTACAGTCCCTAGAATAGGCCGAGAGCCCTTCACCAAGCTGATCGCCCGCTGTAGCTCCTCAGCCGTTGTTTTCCCTTCCTCCACTACCATCAGAAGCGCGTCCGTGTAGGGCGAGAAGGCCAACACATCCGCCGTATGCAGCAATGGCGGAAGATCGAACACGACAACCCGAGAAGGGTACCGGTGCTTCAATTCCTCAACCAACGCCAGCATTTTTGGCGACGTCAGAATCTCGGATGAGTTCGAAATCGCCCGCCCCCCCGGCAATAGAACAAATCGTCCGATCCCTGGATGAATGAGAAGATCTTCAACAGGCTGGTCATCCAGTAGATAGTCGGCAAGCCCGAGCGTATCTGGCAACCCAAAGACCTGGTGCACCGTGGGATCCTGAAGATCCGAATCGACCAGCAACACCGTCTGGGTCGTTTCCATGGCGAGACTCACCGCCAAATTGACGGCCGTCAGCGTCTTCCCTTCTCCGTAACCCGGGCTGGTCACGCCCACCACGTTCCATCCATTCTCTCGAAGCCGCTGCATGACCTGTGTGCGGAGGATTTTATAGGCATCGATAAACGGGCCGTACTTATAGGTCGTCATCACCCGATTGGTACGAAGAGTCGTGGTCGGAGTCGTGTGTGATCTCGTCCGCGTGTAGGTAATCGGAGGCGGTACTAAATAGTCCGTTGCTTGCCTCGATGCCGTCCGATGAGGCGAGGCCTCCGCCGAATCTTTGTACCGTTCAAGCGCGGTCTGTATGCGATTCATGAGTACTCCTTTACGAACAGGCTGTTAAAAATGTTGTACAACAAGGCCACAGCGAGTGAACCTAACCAGGCTGAGCTCAAGGTTGAGGCTGAGTGGAGATTCTCTTAACCTCACCCTTAGCCTTCATGAATCCGGTGGCCTTTTCCCAACATCCTCTTAGCCTAAGCCAAAACGGCGTAATACCGAAAACCACAAGACATCCAATGGAATCACGAACACATGCAACAAGAAGAGCGTCACGCCCACTGCCCCGATCCCGGCCGTCTTAAAGAGCCGGCCCCGCATGCGTGCGCGCGANNCACGAATACATGCAACAACAGGAGCGTCACGCCGACTGCCCCGATCCCGGCCGTCTAAAAGAGACGGCCCCGCATGCGTGCACGTGAAAAATCTTCTTCATTCGGCATAAACGGAACGACCGCCAACGGAAATTGTTGCGTGAGCGAGACGAGTTGTTCCGGCGAACGAATGGAACGATCGAGCGATTCCACGAGAGCCCCTGAACCGACTCCGCCGCCGACAGCAAGCACCACGCCGAGAAGGACGATGGCCAACCGATTCGGTTTAAACGGCTTTTCCGGAAGAGCCGGCGGATCGATCAAGGAAAATCGCTCGCCTTTCCGTTGCACCTCCAACCCTTCCGAGACCTTCGCTTCCAGCAATCGCGAACGGATGTCTTGATACTTTTGCGCAGACGTATCGCGATCGCGCATCAGCACCAGGTATTCAGGTTCGATCCCAGGAGCCCGCTCAAGCCTGGTCGCATACTCTTGGAGCCGCCGTTTGACCTCTACCCTGGTCTTTCGAAGCGCTTCTAACGAAGAGGTCGCACTATTCAGCTGGGCCTGAAGATTGATGTAGGCAGGATTTTCAGGCCGGAGAGCCGGGAGCTTCCTCGTCACGGACTTGACCCGCTGCACCTCCTGTTCGAGCGACGCAATTTTCCTTCGACTCTGCAGCACGTCCGGATGCTCGCTCCCCAACCGTTCCAAGTCGGATGCCAACGCAGCCTGGGCATCGACCAGCCGCTTGGACACTTCGTCCACATCGGACGGTTGGCCGGTCTCTTTCTCCAAGGCCTCGATCTCCTGCTTCATTTTGATGACGTCAGGATGTTCGGCCGAGAGATTGGCGGCAACTCCGGCATATTCCGCGCGCAGGGCGCGTAACCGTTCGTTCGAATCCAGGATCCGTTCGCCCGTGACGGAGAGGATCGGCGTGTTCGGCTTAATCGTCGCCAGTTCGCCTTCCAGGTAGGTTTTCCGTTCTTCATAGCTGCGAATCTGTTGGTCGAGATCGGTCAACTCACGTTCAGCCTGGTTCAGCAACTGTTGATTAAGCGACATCAATTCAGGAAGCGCCCCCTGCGCCCGGTGTTTGAACGTGGCGATCTTTTCGTCGATGGCACCGATATGCTTCTCAAGATTTTCGGCTTCTTGCTGGAGAAATGATGTAGCTTCCTGCGCCTGACGCTCGCGACTCTTGAGATTTTCTCCAAGAAATAAGCTGGCCAGTTCATTCGCGACTTTTTGGGCCAGTTCAGGAGATCGATTCTGGTAGGCCACCATAAAGGCGATGGTCGCCTTGGTCGCATGCTGCGTGCGCTTGTCCACCACGTCGGCACTGATAACCTCCACTTCAATATCCTTGATAAACCTCCTCACGACTTCTTCAGCCGGGCTATTCTTTCGTTCTGCTTCATACAAACCGAACTGTTCCACCAGCTTCCACAGAGTGGTTCGACTCATCACCTGTTGCTTGATCGTCTCAATCCGCTGGTCCGCATAACTCGTAATGGTCGAGCGGACGAGGTCGGACGGAATCTCCTGCTCTTCGATCAAGATCGTGGCGGTCGACTTGTAGGTCGGCGGCCACAGAAACGCCAGGACCAAGGACACCGTCAAAAGTCCCACAGCGGTAAGGAGGATCAATTTGCGGCGGCGCTGAAAGACGGCGAGATAGTCTTTCATGCTCATAAGTGATTCAGATGTTGCAGATGTAAGCTGGGTCTGTGCCATAACCTAGTGGGAAAACGACTGTCGTGGATGATAATAGGTAACCATGAATGTCACCGCATGGGATTGAGCACTGTTGGGTGTTGCTGGATCCTGAGTTGGAGCCAGTTCAAAATCTTGCCACCGATACATATAGGACACCTCCGCTTCCCACCATTCAGAAAACTTCCACGAAATCGCCGGCCTCACACTGACATAACGTCTGTCACGAAGAACAGATCCAGTAGCCGTCAGCGATTTCGGTGAGGTAAGAGACGCGACGACATTCAAGGAACCGGTCACGGTTTCCGACAACCGGTACGAGCTGTCCACTGCGGCTCGATTGGTGGCGATGATCAAACCAAATCCACTTGGAGAAAGATCACGAGCGATTGATCCCTGGATCGTGGCACGTTCAAACTGTTTGGAGAGGCTGCCTCCTGCAACCCATACGGTCTCCCGCGAAGTGATACCCACGCCGTTTCCCAGTTCTACGGTAGAAGACAGGAACTTGGGCCCACCATAAACAGTGCCTGACGACGACTCGCTGAACGCATGGGTCAGGCCCATGCTCACGCCGGGGAAGCTGGAGTGTAAGAAGGAATTCACCGTCTGAAAATCAGTATAGGACCCGGTAAATCGAATGTGATCCCGTTCGGTCAGTTGATAGAGCACCCCACCAGAACCGCCCACCAATCGGTAATCGAACAGTCTCGTCTGGTTTCCGTCATACGCGGTGTATGAAAACTGGCCATCCATTTGAACCGACCATCGTTCTGTTAAGCTTCTCGTCCAGGTTGGATTGGCCGACCATTGATTGCGTTGAGTAAAATCCAGCACAATTCCAGTTTCTTGCAACTCTCCCAAGAGTGTATTGTCACGAACAAACCCGCCGGTAAACCCCAGCACGTCCTTCTGCATCTTATACCGTGCCGAGATGGGAACAAAGACGTTTTCAAACGTCTTATCCACTTCCTGTCCCCCAAAGTATCCGACAAAATCCGCAGCTATCCGGCTGCTGACCTCAAGCCGCTCCGTCTTTCCCGCGAACTCAGCGACCGGCGAGACCCAGTATCCATAGCTTTCATGATGCGGCAACGGAGTCAAGAGCAAATTGCTGTTATAGAGTCCCTTCACGCTGACCGAGGGAGCAACCGACCATTCCGCTGCTTCGGCATACGAAGCCATGCCGTGTCCCAAGAGCGAGAACAGCAACATAAACCGCCCGATGCCTCTAACGTATCGAAATCGATCACCACATCCAACCTCATACCTCACGCGCATTGCCTACGGCACCATGACCACATCGCCGCGCTGGAGGATGATGTTTTGCTCCAAGTCCTTCCCCTTCCGAATATCGCCGTACCGAAAAGGAATCGACTGTTGCGCGCCCTTCACTCGACGCATGACCTTAATATCGTTTTCCGCGGCAAATGGAGTGAGTCCGCCGGCCAGACTCAAGGCTTGAAGCACGTCGGTGTAGTGTCCGACCAGATACTCGCCTGGTTTGTTGACTCGACCCACGATGTACACCTTGTAACTGACGATTTTCGTCACGGCGACGGAGACGTTAGCATTCGGAATATACTTCGTCAGCCGCTTCACAAGATCGTCCCGAATGGCGTCGACCGTTCGGTCCTCTGCTTGAATATCGCCGACGAGCGGAAACGAAAACATGCCGTCCGGTCGAACGACGACCTCTCGTGTCAACTGTTCGTCTTTCCAGACCGATACCAGCAAGACATCCTCCGCACCGAGCCGGTAGCCGGGATCCAGTTGCGACACCAGTGCAGCCTGCATCGCGTCATCGGCGTAAACAGACACAACTGCCATCGTGACCATGGAAACCATCAACCCCCCACTCAGTAATAGTCGTACTGATCGAGACATAGATTCTTCTTACCCCCTCAGTTGCGCAAGCACCTGCTCCGCCTCCCGACGTCCTTCGAATGAATCGGCACTCTTCAGCGCCTTGGATAGATAGGTGCGGGCTTCAGCTCGCTTCCCGGACTGAAAGAATGCGATCCCAAGATGATAATTCAACACAGGAATTTCAGGAGCCTTAGCCGCGGCATCTTTCAATAATCGGATAGCGTCTTCCTGCTGCCCCATCTTGAACCGTACCCAACCGAGCGTGTCAAGGAACAGCGGATGCGGAGTGTCTTTCTCGAAGTCGCGGCTCAACGCGAACGCCTTCTGAAGACTGGGCGGGTCTCCCTTATGGTCCACCAGCAAGACCGCCAAATTATTTGCTGCCAACACATTTTTCGGGTTGAGTCGCAGCGCCCCGTCGTACGCGCTGATCGCCTCATCAAGTTGATTCTGTGCCGACCGAACCGAAGCCAAGAGCATGTAGAGTTCTTCGCTCTCTGTATTGACCCCGAGTCCGTTCTTCACGACCTGGACTGCCCGATCGAACTGTTTCCGTCCCAGCCACAGACTACCCCAATCCAGCCATGGCGTCAGCCACTTTGGGTTCAACCGCGTCGCTTGTTCGAACTGGGCATCCGCACGAGACACATCGCCGGCGATCGTGTAGACCTCACCCAGCAGCCCGTGAGCATACAAGTGATCCGGCTGCTTGTCGATAAGCGTTTCCAGCCTGGTTTGCGCGCGCTTCAGATGGCCTTGAGCCACTTCCAGCTTCACAAGGGTCACGAGCGGATCCGGATCGTTCGGGGCCAACGCGGCGGCACGCTCATAGGCAGCGAGGGCACGTTCAACACGCCCCTGCGCTTGATGGAGTCGGCCTTCCGCCATCGAGACGAGAGGGTGCTCTTTGCCGGCAGCCTGCAATTGCTGGAGGGTCTGCGCCGCTCCCGACCAGTTCTTCGTCACCAGATCGACCGTCATGAGCATGTCGAGGGCATCCAGATCATCGGGGCGCTGTTTCAGTAACTCGGCGAGTCTCGCGCGCGCCTGGCCGTATCGGCCGCTCCTGGTTTCCAGCACGGCCAGAGACCGTTTCGCATCCACCTGATTGGGATAGAGTGCAACGGCTCGCTCAAAGCTTTCCTTCGCCAGGTTCGTATCTCCGGTCAACTGATGCGCTTGGCCGAGCAGGTAGTGCACCGTTGCCAGTTCAGGCTGATCATGCAACACGATGCGGAAAGCCTGCACGGCATCCTTTCCGTTTCGTCTCGCTAACGCCATTCGCCCGGACAGAATCAACCCATCGGATGATCGGGGATTCGCCTTTAACACCTCCTCCACTTGGCGCTCAGCCTCGGCTGGCCTTCCCGCCAGAAACTCCATTTCCGCTAATTTGACCTTGGCCTCGAGCCCGACCGGCTTGTCCTGATGCGCTTGAACCAGCGCGGCATAACGGCTGCGCGCCTTCTCCTCCTGACCGCTCTGCCTGTAGAACGAAGCCAAGCCGAGCTGAATCTTATTCGAATGTGGAATCTGTGCCGCCGCATCGAACAAGACCCGCTCCGCAGCCGCCTGGTCCTTTCGATGCACAAAATACTCGGCCAATACGAGCCGACGCTCCTCGTCATCCGGTGCCAACGCGACGGCGTCACGTAGCACCGATTCTGCTTTCTGATGCGCCCCCTGCTCCATATAGAAGCGGGCAAGCTTCAACCGGTGATCCATGGGCTTCGGCTCGGTCTCGATCATTCGACGAATGACAGCTTCGACCCTCGACACCTCCTTCGCCTGTGTCAGGATCAGACTTAGATTGTTGAGCAGATCCATGTCCCGCTGGTGGACCTCAAGTGCCCGCCGGAGCGTCGACTCCGCCTCTCGATACCGATGTTGCTGCCCATAGAGAGTGGCCAGCAGGATCGCCACATCAGGCTCGGTTGGATACTGCGCCGCCAAGGCTTCAGCTGCGGGAACGACAGCAGGAATCTCTGCCACAGTCACCGCTCGTGCGGCAAGCTTCAACGCTCGAGCCTGAGGATGTTGCGGGTGAAGCTGGAGCACCTTGTCCGCGGCTTCACCCACTTGCTCCGTCATGTGGGCTTCGAGATAGTATTTCGCCAAGGTGACCAGCGCGTCGGCATGATCGGGAGCCAGTCGGATGGTCTCCTGATACAGTTGCACGGCATTGCGCCAGTTTTTTTCTTTTTCCTCGACCTGCGCGAAGAGATAGTAGGCCTCCGCATCCTTGGGGTCGATTTTCAGGACATTTCTCAGTGCCACCCGTGCTTTGGGATAGTTGGCCGCCTCAAGATATTCCTGTGCTAGAGAAAGGTACTTGGCTTTTCTCTCCTCGGGGCCGCCGCACGCCATACTGAGAATTATGAAGAGCACGACCAGGAGAATCTGAGCATTCATGGTATCACCTATCTATCGAGCGTCGTCACGAGTTTCACCGGTAAACTAGGTTAAGGTCGAGGTTAGAGGTCAAGTACAGAGTCTTGAGTCGCTGAACCTTAGCCTCAACCTCGATCTTCAGGAGGCTGGAAAGATCTGGCCTCCTCCTCAGTCT
Organism: Nitrospira sp. UBA2083; assembly: GCA_002331625.1. Lineage (GTDB taxonomy): Bacteria > Nitrospirota > Nitrospiria > Nitrospirales > Nitrospiraceae > Nitrospira_D. Next base: position 23,993 of record DCZN01000036.1, read on the forward strand.
ATGCTCTGTTTCTTGCGGTCTATCTACAACAATGTCCGAATCCCAAGACCGAATAAGACCCACAGCGACACCAGCCCAAGTTGCCGTACCCGGTTCGAAAACGCATGGAGCAGCAGCTCAAACGAAAAAAAGAGGACGATCAGCTTCGCGGCAAAGACACCGACATGCGAGATATCAACACTCACCTCTGGAAGAAACGGGAACAAAATGGCCAAGAAGACCATGAGATAATCGAGCGGTGTGGTCTGGAATCGATTCTCTTCGTTGAAGCGAAGATTCAACAATACCATGACGGCCACCAAGATAAAGAAGATGTTGTGAATCATCGCAACGGCCGGCACTGTACCGATCCGAGAAGGATCACAGACATAGAGGAGGAAGGTCGTTCCCACATACAGTCCGCCCCGCACAAAGTAGGGTACGATCCGAGACGACAGCATGAGTCCGAGTAGCACGACCCCGAAGAGCCCGAGAGAGAGGTACCCCACATCATTCGGGACATCGGACGGAAGAAAGACCAGCACGATGAGAAACAAGGGAATCGCCACAGCAAGGCATTGCATGGGGATGTCGCTGAGCCATCGGCCCTCCAGAGACCACCGATCGGTCACGCTCGGTCGGACTCCTGTTTCTTCTAACGAGCGATTGGGGAACAGGCCTCGTCCCGCCGCGATAAAACCTGCCAACACCAATGCCGCGATCACGGAGTAGAGCGCAAGAATCAACAGGTCGGATTGCCAGCGAAGCCAATAGGCGACGGCCACCATCCCGATTTGAACCACGTAAATTGCGGTGACCGCCTCGTAGTGGGACAGGCCCACCTTCATCAGCTTGTGGTGAATATGACTTCGGTCGCCGACAAAGGGGGAGCGTCCTTCCGCCAGCCGCTGTCCGGCCACGCCAAGCGTATCAAGGAACGGCAATCCCAATAGAAACAGCGCCAAGGCAGGGCTGAATGGTCCTCTGGCCGAGTCAGTCAGGAGGATGGTGAGCACCCCCATAATGAGTCCAAGCAGTTGACTGCCTCCGTCCCCCATGAACACCCGCGCCGGGTAGGTATTGTAGCGGAGGAATCCCAACACCCCTCCCATGAATGGAACCGTCAGAAACAGGACCATCGGGTCTTGGGAGAGATAGGCCAGATAGGCAACCCCGCACAGAGTCACAAAAGAAAGCCCTCCGGCCAGCCCATCCAGACCATCCGTCAGATTCACCGCATTCGACACGGCGATGAGGAACAGTACCGTGAACGGCACGGCGATCCACCAGGGCAGGTCGCTGTCGGACAGTCCTGGGAAACTCTGGAACCGGATGCCCCCGACCAACACGATGACCAGCGCCGCCGCTAATTGTCCCAGCAGTTTGACCTTGTAGCCGAGATCGACACGATCGTCCCACGCACCGAAACCGAGAATGATCAATCCGCCGAGCAGCACCGCGACCTTGATCTGGCTCTGAGGGCACCACAACAGAAGACTGATGAAGGCTCCGATCCCGAAGGCAATCCCCCCAACACTCGGAATCGCATGGTGGTGGACCTTTCGCCCCCCCGGCACATCCACGAACCGAAAGCGTTCCGCGAAAAGGCGTAGCGGTGGAATGAGTGCCATACTGACCAGGAGCGACGTGAGACAGCTAAAATACAGCTCGGTACTCATGGCGGTCTTTTGATCAGGAACCCTTTCTATCGATAGCTCGTCTAAGCATGTAACAGATAGGAATCAGAATCAAGTGCGTTCACGGATCAACACGACGGTGATACCGTCATCGTGACATCTGAGCTACGACCGTGGCTCCCCACACTAATCCGGTACATACCGAATCAACTCTGGTTCAACGGCTGACACCAGCTGTCCAAGCCGTTGATCGACGATCGCTTCCGTATCTCCCGGCTCAACGATCGAGGAGACGCGGATAAGCGCCCCATCGGTTCGTCCCCGCGAAACGGCATCCCACAATAAATAGAATTTCACCCAATATTCATTGCTGAGAATCCGATCACGCTGTTTGAACCAGTACCACACCACTTGCTTTTGATGGCTTTTCTGAATTACGGCTCGGTTGATGTGCAGTGGCCGGTCCATTCGATGACTCGAGGGCACATCCACTCCAGTCATCGAAAGGATTTCCCACCCGCCGCCTGGAAGACAGCTTTGCGGCGAGTGCACCGACTGGCCTTTTCGTTGAGACTGGTAATAGGCCGCATAAAACATCGCGGACTGTCCCTTGTCCGAGCGAAAATCGACCAACAGATAGTCATCGAACCGAAGCGTGTCGATGTATTGTTTTTCTAATGCCATCGCCGTTCCTGCCCACCCACCGATCTGTCTTGGGAAATCGATAAACATGGCCCGTGACGGGGTGATTTCCTCACGATCCACCATGAGAGTGGACGCAAAGGCAACGGGAACAAGTACCGCCACGCTGCAAAAATAGGCAGCTCCTGGGGAAAGCCTGTTGGAGACTGGAGCTTGGAGGGAGGAGGGTGTTGCCTCAGACCTCACACCTTGGACCTCCGACATTTTGCTGCGCGCCTCAAACCTCAATCCTCTCGCCTCTAACGCCCCCTCGCTCGTCGGGCGAATTCGTGCAAGCAACCACATCTCCACCACCAACACACCTAAACTCACCAGAAACAATACTGCTCCTTCAAAGAGATGGGAAAATCCCTCTGCGGCCCCCTGGCCAGTCCACTCGACAAGAGCACCGATCATGCCGATGCGGAACCCATTGACGAATATCGAGATCGGAATCGCAGAACTGACGAGCACAACCCGCTTCCACATCCGGTCTTTGAACAGATACGCACACAACAGCGCCAACGTGGTCAGAGGAAATAAATAACGGATCCCGCTACAAGCTTCGACGACTTGCAGTTGGACCGGCCCCAAGTCGATGACGTTTCCTTCCAAGAACGCCGTCACGCCGATCAGCTGCAGGCAACCGACTCCCAATGCGGAGGACCACAGTTGAAGCTTGCTGGACAGACCCGCATACAGAAAATTCGGCAACGGGATCGCAGTCAGCAGGTAGCCCAGCGGAAACATGATCTCTTGCGCCGCTCGAACACCAATGGCCCCGATTACCAGCCCTACGATCACAATCCACAGGGAAATGTGCTGCATCACATAGAGAGTCGCCAGCTCGCCTACCCCATAGAGCAAGAGTCCCACCGAGACCAGGGCCAACCCCCACCAGGAGCTTCCAATACCAGCTGCAGAAATCCGGTGTCTGGCCTGCCAGGCTAAAAACAAGGAGACCGCCGGAACAAGAATGCCATGGCTATAATCCTCGTTCCCGATCCAACGGTTGAAGAGAAAAACGAGGCTGTCGCGATACAGGAATCCCAATATGGCCGCAGCCACGAGAACCGTCACACCCACGAGAAGCCTGTGACTCATCGACGCCTTGTGTGAACGAAGTGGAAATGGAAAACCGCAGAACGAGCTACGAACACTTTACCGTTGGGAAAGAGTTGGGCAAACAAACTTCACAGAACCAGCAAAGAAAGACCTCAGGAGTCGTGAAGGCCAAGGTTGAGAATCAGGGTAGAGCAAATCCAATCTTCACCCAACCTAAACCTCTACCTCAACCTGTTCACTCTTCCTCGCTGCGGTTCCACTGAACAGCTTTCTTGACTATGCGGCAACTACAAAAACAGGCCCAGGAGAGCACTCCAATTGCTGAGTGTCCTTACCCCGCATCCTTACTGAAAACATCCCATCGAAAATGAAAGGGGATGATACCCATGAAACTGGGGCATCACCCCCCAAACGGCAAGACAAACCGAACTACCCGTGACTACACCTGAGACGATCGGAGGTTGCGCAGCCCCCCCGCCCCAAGACCGATCAGTGCGACAAGGCCTACGCCAAACAACACAATACCGGCTGGTAATGGCACGGCCGTAAGCGAGGTCAATTGTCCAATAACCGCCCTTCCATCCCCATTCCCATTTCCAAACTGCAAACGAAAGATATTTCTGGTGATGAACGAGCCCACACTTGGTGCCGGGTCTGGTAAGGCATCGCTGGAGAAAATATTATTTGGCCCACGCAAGTCAATCGTAAACTCTCTAGGAGTTCCACTTCCGTTTCGTACTGTCGTACCATCGACACCGGCAGATACGCGAAATCGGTCGGCCCCTGCCCCATTGCCGGTGCCATTCCGAATGGTGACCGTTTGGCCGTCAGCAGAGTTGAACGTCGCATTGTAGCTGCCGATTTGGAGATTATTGATGTTCAGAATGGTATACGTTCCCAGTAATCCGCCGGGGGTTCCATCCGCCATATCGACGATCATCGTACCCGTCATTGTAGAGCCCGGGTCTGAAGGGGGGGCCGCATGGAAAAATACGTTCGGTTTCAAATTATTCCCAACAAAATTCACAGTCCCCGTAAAATTATAGGTAACGGTGGCAGCCATAGCCGGAGCCACAGCAACGCCTCCCAACACCACCAACCCGGCCATCAATGCGAGACTTCGCGATGTATGTAGAATTCTCTTCATGCGCCCCCCTTGTGTAAGATCGTCCCTATAGCTTGATATTGATCTCGAGCAACAAACTGGCCCATGCCGGACAACAGATACCTACGTACTTCAATTCATACGTACCTGACTCATAGGTATATCTATCACCTGGTTGACAGACTTTCAGACCCCTTATGACGAACTTCGCATACCTATGTCAAGAATTTTTCATCTACTTAGGATAAAAAAGTAATCATTTTTCGGCCCTAATTACTTGATGATTCATAAAGGCAACTCTCACGCCAATCTCCGAGCATGCTCATTCCCTTTTTATTCAGTACTATACGAATGAGCCCCTCACGTGGTTGCATGGATCAGCCTTCATGCTTGAGCACAAAACACCTGCATGATTACGTAAAGTAGTTGTACTGATAACCCTACAGTCCGAAGTCATATCCATTCACACAAATCTGTTTCATGTTTATACAGGAGATCGCCTTGATTCTGGCAATGGCTGATAGAAATGATCGCCCTCATCCTGATGGATGGCGGCGTCAGCTCGTCTTCTACTCGTGATTCATGGCGGTCAGGACTAGACGAATCCCTAGTGGTTCGAGAAGGAATCTATGTTGTGAAATGTGCCTCGATTGCCGTTGTCATGAAGATAGAGGTAGAGCCGTTTGAATTATTTTCCACAAGATGGCATGAGGCTGAACGGACCTATGCGAAATTCGATGACGCAATGCCGACTTGTTTCACCTGCCTATGCAGGACGCTACAAGATCAAGCCATGGAGGATGGCTTAGCGAGAGTGATGAACAAAGGAAGTCGTACCTGAGGTTGACGTAGCTGGCTGACGTCAAGGTGAAGGTCGAGGGGAAACCTAAATTTGCTGAACCTGAGCCTCAACCTCGGCCTTCATGAGGTTGGAGGTTTTTCAGCATCCCGCAAATGACAGAAGGGGCGGGATACCTCGGTGAGGTATCACGCCCCTTTCCTCGAAAACAATGTTCCTAACTAGGCCTGGGATCCACGCAGATTGCGCAATCCCCCTGCACCCAGCCCGACCAGCGAAATGAGGCCGATGCCGAAGAGCACGACTCCCGCCGGCAATGGAACCGCGGTTAACGAGGTGATGACCCCAGAAACTGCTCCCGGCACACCTGTGGGTCCAAATGCCAGTCGAAACTGGTTAAGGGTTGCAAATGAGGACACACTGGGGACAGGCGTCGGCAACGCATCGCTGCCCCAAAGAGTGCTTGGTCCAAAAAGTCCCATGGTAAAAATCCTGGGGCCCAAGAAATTCACATTCTCACCATTGATCCGGTCCATGATAGAAAAGAAACCATCCCCAGCAACCGGTATATCAAGGACTATGGTGTTATTTTCAGGAGAAGGCCCCGCAGTGGCCGTATACCCACCAATTGTTACGGTGAACGCTTGGACACCGTAGATCCCAGTTGAGGCACTGAGAGAATCTTGGTCGAACATGTCGACAGTCATGGAGCCGTTCATCGTCATGGTGTTATTGAATCGTGATGACACGAGCGAATCGACTGCCGTCACATTCCCACTGAAATTATAGGTAATCGATCCCGCCAAGGCTGGCGATGCCGCCAAGCCGCCGCACAGTAGCAGCCCAGTCGGCAGAATGAACCTTTTCCAAGGCAATGACTTAAGCATGAGCATACCTCCACTCCTCCTCGAAATGATTGGCTTGTGATATGGATGGATGGGGTAGACTGAGCAAATCCTAGACCACTGAGAGAGACTTCTATCCCACTGAAAACTAATGGAAAACATGGCAATGGCCTGGAACGGGACGTTCAATTTTGTCCGACGACGTTCAATTTTGTCCGTGGCCCATGCTGGACGGCAAGGATTTCCCAGTATTTCGCGTGGAGGCCACGCAGGCCGAGGTTGAGGCTTAGGTTAAGGTGAATTAAGTTTCCGCTCAACCTTAACCACGATCTCAGCCTGTTTGCCTTCCCTCACTGTGACCTTGATCTGTGAACGTTGCGTCTTGGACTTCGGCGAGCTCCGTCGACCCGCACGATGGAGTGAGCGGGTGAGGAACAAGAGCCTTTTTGAGCATCCTGAAGTTCTTCTCAATCCTATGGTGCCCATCCCAGGCTCCCATGCTAGAATGCAATTGTACGTACCGAAAGTGAAGCCGTGAATGGTTTCGTACAGAATTCTCATAGATGGAGGCCATTCGAGTGATTGGAGGACGAGGGATGAATTACGAAGAATATATCGTACGAGATGCAACAATCTGCGGGGGAGAACCTGTGGTAAAAGGCACACGGGTGACCCTGCGCACAATCCTCGCGAGTTTGGCTGAAGGGGCAAGCATCCAAGATATTCTTGATGATTTTCCAACCCTGACGGAGCGCGCTGTATGCGCCGTCATTGCCTTCGCCGCCTCTTCCGCTGAAGAAGACCTCCCTCTTCCTCGCATCCCCCATATCGCATGAAGATCAAACTGGATGAGAACATCCCGCACCGGCTGGTTCTACTGCTCACTGAGCTGGGGCACGATACCGACACAGTTCCGGAGGAAGGACTTACAGGAAGATCAGATAATGACATCTGGACGGCCGCCCAAACCGCACAACGTTTCCTGATCACCCAGGACTTAGACTTTTCTGACATCCGCCGCTTCGCACCAGGAACACATCATGGACTGTTGTTGGTTCGACTTCGAGCACCAGGCCGCGACGCGCTCGCCCGGCGAGTTCATGCAGTCTTTCAAACGGAAAACCTTGAACACTGGAAGCGAGCCGTTGTTGTCGTTACAGATCATAAACTCCGGGTCCGTCGCCCCAAGGCAGAAGATACATAATTAAGAAGTCCCACCACTCCGTTTCAACCTCTAACCTCAATCTTCCAACACTCTTTCCTGCACATCCTCAACCTTAAGTACGCCTCCAACCTCTACCCTCCACCCTCCAACATTCCTCCCCGTCCAACCTCAACCTTCAACCTCCCGCCACCGACGGCACTGGTGTCTCCAACTTGAAACCTGAAACTCGGAACTTGAAACTCATCACTACCCTCCCGCACCCGCCTCCACCCTTCAACTAGTTGTGTCTTCTCGACATGTATAGGATAATGTCCATAGTAATAGCTATAACTTGCGAGGATGCACCATGAAGACGGTACAGATGACTCTGGACGAAGACCTTGTGGATGCAGTGGACAAGGCAGCCAAGCGCATTGGGACGACGCGATCGGCGTTTACCCGAGAAGCGCTTCGAGTCGCGCTTGGAAAGGTTCAGATCAAAGAAATGGAAAGAAAGCACCGGGATGGATATAGGCGAAAGCCCGTCGGGAAAGGAGAGTTCAGCGTCTGGGAAGAAGAGCAGGCGTGGGGTGAGTGATGCGTCGAGGCGAGGTCAGGTGGTACAAGTTCTCAACACCCGATAAGAGGCGGCCAATTGTGATTCTCACGAGAGATTCCGCTCTGGAGTTTTTGGGAGAAGTGACGGTAGCCCCCATCACGTCCACAATCCGTGACATCCCCTCTGAGGTCCCCTTAACCGAAAGTGATGGCATGCCTCGTGACTGTGCGATAAATCTCGATCACATCCAAACGGTCGCTACGGGGAAGATCGGTCCAGTGATCACAACCTTGGGCCCGCGAAAGATGTCGGAAATTCGCTCCGCATGCCTCTTTGCGCTGGGATTCTAGCCACATCATCACCATAAATCTCACTAACGACCTTCAGCCACCCGCCTCCAACCTCTAACGCTCTTCCCACCTCCAACGACCATTCCCGGCACCTGGGAACGGGGTAATTGGGAGACAACAACATCGGGAGTAGTTGAGCAACCCCGTGAACCAGGTCGTCACCGAATTAACGGCAGCCCAATCATCATACATGCTGGTCCCGATCGTCCAACGGCGACACAGCAGACTCCGAGGGAGAGATGAGCGATGACAGCAGAGATTCATATCGCCGTGCGAGCACCGTACGATCGTAATGTTTTCCAACGTGCCGTCGTCCGTTTGCCCCAAGTCTCGCTGCCAACTCGCGATTCTCGTACAGCTCCAGCACGCGTTCAGCAAGCTGTTGGCTGTTCTGTGGTTCAATGCAGAACCCGGCTTCAGCATCTTTGATGATCCCAGCACTCTCCCCCTCCACACCGAGGATAATCGGCTTTTCCATAGCCATGCTTTCAAAAATCTTGGAGGGGATCACCGTTGTGAACAGCTCGGATTTCTTCAACAGCACAAGACTGACGTCTGAGATCGCCCAGAGGTACGGCATCTTCTCCTTCGGCTGTTGATCAAGCATGATCACGTTGGGAAGTGCCATTTTATCTCGCATGGCCAACAAGCTCTGCCGTTCAGCTCCATCTCCGACGAGAAGGATGACAATGTCTTCGCGTTGTTTAAGTTCACGCGCTGAATGCAGCATCGTCTCAAGACAGTGTGCCATGCCGTGGGTTCCGAAATAGGAGGCCACAAACTTGCCCTGTAATCCAAGCTCTACTGCAACTGGATTCGGACCAGTGATTTCTTTGAAGAAGGAGAGATCAGCTCCGTTTTTGATGACCTCGATTTTCTCAGCTGGAATCCCCTTCTTGACCATGTACCGCTTAAATGCGTCGGTCACCGGCACAATACGATCAGCTTTTCGATAGGCAAACAGCTCGATCCACTCCAGGAGCCGGATAATCGTCTTATTCCGAATCGCTCCCACCACCAGGATAGACTCCGGCCAGAGGTCTCGAATTTCCAACACCCACGGTATGCGCTTTAAGCGGCTGACAAAATACCCGGCGAGGCCGTTAAAGAACTGAGGAGAAGTCGTCACAACCACATCCGCTTGGGGTAACCAGGGCGCGATCAAGATCGACGACACCATAAAGGAGATATAGTTCAGCGTTCGTTTAAAGAAACCCTCGTTGGCCGTCACATAGGTCCAGACCCGAACGACCCGAATCCCCTCCTTATCCTCACGTTGAACGAGGCGGTTGCGATACCCCTCATAGACCTTGCCGCGCGGATGATTGGGAGCACAGGTCACGACCGTTACCTCGTGGCCATCTCGCACCCATTGCTTACAGTGTTCGTACGTTCGCGAGGCCGGAGCATTCACCTCAGGGGGGAAATAGTGGGAAAGAAACAATACCCGCATACTTCAGGGCTCCTTTATGATCCGATATCCAAACTCCAGCGGGAGCCTACCGAAACAAGACAGCACGATCACCTCATTCTTATGTTCGATTCCAAACTCGGGAAAGTATTGCCTCGATTCAAAGCTGATTGAAGCGTTCCCTATAACCTCGAGCCGACCAATGGTTTTCCCATCCTTCGTTAGGATCTCAATACAATCCCTGCCATTTCTCGCTGAAAAATCCGGGTGCAGGTGAATATAACTCTCAGCATGATGATTCCCCATCCCGGTCAACTTGTCCAGCACAGTCCATACACCACGCCCATCATAATCAATCACCCGTCTGTGGATAATCCGACCGGGCAACCGACTAAATCCGTCATGCGCCCCCTCAAACCGTACTCGATCTCCCGACAACTTCGCGATGACCGCACCGATGGGATAGGCACGTCTCGCGACCCTGAATACCCCCCAGATCTCCGACTGTTCCTGTCCATCTACCGAAACCGTATTATGCCCCTTGGTACTGCGGGCATATCTCCGACATGAACCTGCTTCGTAATCGTAGACGCCACTATCCACAATGACCCGTTGACCATCGAGCGCGAGCTCGTAACTCAATGTGTCGCAATGGGCATGCCCTGGTTGGTAATCGGGGCCCACACCCCCGCAGTCGAGGATCATCATGTCTCCGCCACTGCGTATCCCATAATAACCACTTTCGGTTTTCTCAATGACTATCAGATTGGGACTCGGCGAAGTCCGCTCATACCCGCTCACTCGTCTGGCATAATCAACCAGGCGAGAAGGAGCAGGAGCAATGCCAAAGGCCGAGTCATTGAAGAGCGGGATCTCCCCATCAGGCAAGCAGACATCATGCAGAAAATCCAGCGCCCTGTTGGCTTTTTCTGTAAGCCGCGAAACAACTTCCTGGCTGACAACATTAGGGTTCGCTTTCATGAGGTTCAGCACATCTAAACAGTCTTCGAGACAAATTGAGTGATACATTGGACTGCGTTCATAGTGCCCCCCATCAGGCAGGAATTGCTCTTCCGCTTCCTGAGTCAATATCTTCACACCTTTACGCAACCATCGCGTAGCATCGTCACTCTCAAC
>DCZN01000036.1:34714-44593 GCA_002331625.1 Nitrospira sp. UBA2083
CGGCAAAGAAGAGCGCCTTTCCGTTCTTGAAGTAATGGTTCGCCAGGATATGGTATTCGATGTTGTGTTCCAGCCACAGAGCTTGTAGACACAAACTTTCCAACCATTCCGTCTTGACTCTTGCAGGTTCTTTCAAGAAGAACTTGATCCAATTGACGATACGAAGCGACACCGTGTACGGCTCCCAGGCATCGGCAGTCCCCGGTGGATTGGTGGGGATCCAGTGGCTGATCAGTTGGCACTTGCTCTCCAATGACCGGTCTTCAGCCAGCAGGTAGTCGAAGTACTGCAGGTTATAGCGCCAGAGCTTGGGCATCTCGGAACTTTTCCAGTCAATGGCACTGTCAATGAAGGTCTTTGTGACGTTGAGAAACCGAAATTCGGTGTCAAACCCGGAGGGCCTTGCTGGTATGGGATCGCACAGGATGCGCACACCTTGGCGGAGAACGATAGCGCCGCTGTTTAACCGATGCCGTCCTGCGGGGAACAACCTGCGCAGAATCATGAATGCAATCTGAGTTAGCTTCAAATGGGAGGCAGTTCGAACGTACAGAAGCAGGCGATTTCCAAGTGGTGAGTTCTTCATCTGGCATACGCCAGACAGGCGCAACGATCCACCGTTTCCCGCCAATAACATCCTTCTACCAAAGATCTCACGTAATCGCCCAAAGCCAACGTTCCTAACATAGGCTCAACAACCAGACCGTGATCCTGACTTATTTGATCCGATCCAGCACTTCAAAACTCACCCGGGCCACTTCCACTAACTCGTCAAACGGAATCGGTGAAGGCCCGCCAGTTCTGATGGCATCCACAAACGAGGCAACGCAAGCCACCTGCCCCTTGTCCTGCCGCCAAAGATTCATTGTGCCACATCCCGGCCACCCATAGGCCCTCATCCGGCGAAAGTTGTCTAACTGCACGATCCTCCCGGCACAAAACACTTCCAACCGCTCTTTGGGGAAAGATTTATGGCCGTTGGCGAAATAATGAATCGTCCCGAACGACCCATCGGCAAAGCCGAGATTGATACTGACCTTGTCATCGTATATTGCCACACCCGGCACCCGCCCCATCCCAATTGCTTGCACCGAGACAATTGGTGCATTGGCCAGGAATCGGAGCAGATCAATAAAATGGCATCCTTCCCCGATGATACGCACACCGCCCACGGTTTTGTCCTGCGTCCAATGTTCGGCAGGAATTGCACCAGCATTGACGGTCATGATGAAACTCTTAGGCTCCATGATCGTAGACAGCAAGGATTTGAGCTTCTCAACCTGTGGAGCAAAACGGCGGTTAAAGCCAACCATCAACAGCGGTCCTCCGATGGGTGGCGAGGCGGAAACCTCATATGCCGCATGGTATGTCCGCTCAATCTCGCTAAGCTCTTCGCACGTAAGCGCCAGCGGCTTCTCACAAAACACATGTTTACCGCGCTTAAGCGCCTCGCAAACATACCGAGCATGATTATCATGACGCGTGGTAACAACAACCGTGTTGACGTCGGGATCATCGAGCAACGCCGAGCTGTCGGTGGTAGCTTCCTGAAACCCATACTTCTTTCCGGCATGGACGCCGCTCACGCCAGTGGCAGAGGCCACCGATTTCATCACCGCACCAGTCTTCTTCAGCGCGGGGATCAACACCTGTGTCGCGTAATTCCCTGAGCCGATGACCCCTATCTTTACCTTATCGTCATGACGGACGGTCTGGGTAAACTTGACCGTACGGTTCATAAGCTCGGTTTCAGATTTTTCCTCAGCACCAGGATATTGCAAGACAATCCCGAGCGAGCTCTTTCCGTTCCCAAGCAACTCATAGGCTTGAGTAGCCTGTTCGAAAGGGAACCGGTGGGAGATCAGCGGCACAACGTTTAGTCGTCCATCGGCTAGCATATCTAAGATCGCTTCGAAGTTCCGCTGCTCCGTCCATCGAACAAAACCATAGGGATAATCCTGCCCATTTTCCTCGTAGAGAGGGTCATAACGACCAGGGCCGTAAGAACATGAGACCTGGAAAGTCAGTTCCTTTTCGTAAAAATCAGTGCGGGACAATTCAAGCCCAGCGACACCAACCAGCACAATACGCCCACGCTTGCGACACATGAGAGCGGCTTGATGCATGGGTTCATTGCTCTTCGTGGAGGCTGTGATGAGCACCCCATCAACGCCTCGCCCGCGCGAGAAAGCCAGCGCCGCCGCGACAGGGTCGCCTCCGTGCGAAAGATCAACGACCTCAGCCCCAAATCCACGAGCCAGCTCCAGTTTCTCTGCATCGAAATCGATCCCAAGTACCCGACAACCATGGGCCCGTAGGAGCTGGACGGCAATGAGACCAATCAATCCCAATCCCGTCACGACGATGGTCTCGCCCAACGTTGGGCCAATCAGCCGGATTCCCTGCAATGCGATTGCTCCTATCACGGTAAATGCTGCCGCATCATCACTCACAGAATCCGGCACTCGTGCACATAGATTCTTGGGCACACAGACTACCTCGGCGTGCTTTCCATTCGAGACCACCCGATCGCCCACCGAAAAGCCAGCAACTCCTTGACCAACTTCAAGTACCGTCCCCACATTGCAATATCCCATCGGCAGCGGTTGGTCCAATTTGTTGCGAACCGCTTCAAGAGTAGGGACGACCCCGTCCGTCTTGATCTTCTCCATCACCATTCGAACTTTTTCTGGTTGCTGGCGTGCCTTGTCGAGCAGGTTTGCCTTGCCGAATTCGACCAGCATGCGCTCGGTCCCTACCGACACAAGCGACCGGGTGGTCCGAACCAGAAGGTGATTTTCTCTAACCCTCGGGCTCGGGATATCGGCCAAGCTGGTTTCACCCGACGCCAGGTTTTGCAAGATCTGTCTCATTTACACCTCGCTCACGACAAAGCGAAGTTTCCCGGTCCGGCTACGTTCGAGAGACGGAAGGTATTCCACCTTTACCCTCACTTCCTGCCCCACACGCTTTTGTGCTTCATATAGAAGGCGTCGCTCCGTATCAATGCTATAATTGTCTCTCTTGACGACTCTAAAGATGAGCGTCTCACGATTCGGTTGATAAATTTGAGCCTCTCTGATCTCGGTTAAATCCTTAAAAATATGGTCCAGCCTGCCTAACCGTGCCCCAGATGGCAGAACAACATAATCCTCTCTCCTGCCGTCAATGGATTCAACAACACGGCCAGTCATCCGACAGGTTGGTCGCATCACCGTGCAATGCAAAAGATCGCCGGTATCATAGCGAATCAATGGAAATGCTGGATTACTCCAATTGGTTCCCACAATGCGATACACATCCGGATAATCATCATGCGGAACGAATTCCACCAACGAAAAATCTTCATCCACATGTAAATGTCCGCTCGGACATTCCGAAATATTCGCCACAGATTCCGCTTGTCCGTAATGCTGGCGCACAGGACAACTAAACGCCTTTTGGATCAAATTCTTTTGCTGGGGAAGCAAACTCTCAGCTCCGGTAGTAATCACTAACGGAGTTTTTTGCAATGGCTTTCCTCTTTCCAATAAATAACTCGCGAGAAGTGAAAGCAGTGACGGGTACCCATGAAGCCAGGGAGGCGAATACTTATCAAGAGCCGCAAGATATTCTTCTGCCGTACTATCAGAGAGATGATACCCACTGAACAGAATCTGCCTGCCAGAATAATTAAGCCTCCAGAACGGCGGGCGAGATTGTCCCAACGGGACTACTGACCGACCACCAAAATACCCGCACCACGTATCTTGGGTGATGTTGTGCCACTCTCGATATCGCCACCACACAGCCCACCGTTCCTTCTCCGCAGCCGCAGTTTCCCAAAAGACCAGACCGCTACCAGTAGTCCCACTCGTATGGCTTGAAAGAAGGCTGCCTTCCCCAATGTTAGGATTAAGAATCTTGCCTGCCTGATCCTGCACCTCCATTTTTGTCAAGACTGGAAGCTTTTTCAGCTCCTCTTCGAGATTTGTGGCCAACGCATCTACCCCATATTGTTTAAATCGTTCTTCCCAGAATGGACAGTGGCGAGCTGCATCAACATGCCCCAGAAGACGAGACCTCCTAAGCTCACCACATGTAGAGGCCGTGGCTGTCGGATATCCGCGAAGGTTATTCTTGATTACTTCGAAACTTCTATTATATCGACGCGTCGTAAGCCTCCATCCCTCTAGCGAACAAGCCACGTTCTGAAGTGCCACCGGAAGGTACCTATAGACATCCTCGGAATTCATAGTGCTAACTACTTTGTGGCAAGTGCGCAAAGCCAGATACTGTCAGCCGAGACGGGAGTCACAAAAGCAAAATCTTTATGATTATATCTTTGTCCGCCACCCATCCAACGGTGAAGCGGTTCTAGCCGAAGAACTTTCCAGGCAATACGGATTGGGTCGGCCCAGTACCACTCTCCTAGAACTCCATAGTCCTTGATATTTCTGGCCACAATTTCTTGTTGCATCCTAAACAAACGCTCGCTCACAAAGCGTTGTCCCCAAATCTCAACTTTGGAGAAATGCCGCTTGAGCATCGCGCGAAATTCGGGCAGGTTGTATTCCTTGATATGAGTGTGATTGACAGGAGACGGTTCGAAGTCTAACGAAAACACAGGGCGGTTTGGCGTAGAAATGAACGCAACCCCATCAGCTCGAAGATGCCGACATATGGTATCAAGAAGTAGATCTGGCTTATTTACATGCTCAATGACTTCGCAACATAGGACGGTGTCCCAAGACTCGCTTCCACAATCGAGAACTTCACTGCAAACATCCCCTTGTACAAATGAACCGGCAGGATACGCCTGCACAGCATAAGCAACTGAAGTTTCTGATATATCCACACCCAGTACATCTGCCGATCCAAGTTTATGCTTGGCGTACGCGTAGTTAAATCCAGTCCCGCAGCCGAGATCCAAAACCGACTTGCCTGCAAGACCAACCCGCTCTCCAATAAATCTCATTCTCGATATCTGTTCCTGAACCATCATTGCAGGATCATCGTCCAGATCACCCCCAGGCAATCGAGGAATTGCACGTCCAGAACCCACGCGTTCATCGTATCCTTGCCTCAAGCTACTCATGGTCTTCTCACCATCTATTTATTCTTCAATTTTCTCTGCTCAGCGCAATTCACTTTTCCAGTTGGCGGTCACCGCGGTCGAAATCAAGAAATGCCTGCTTTTTACCCACATATTCTTGATCTTGTTGATAAGGTGCGAATTGGAGTTTTCATAAATCGGAAGAAGAAGCTTCTTTCGGCGATGCTCCTTAAACCATTTCACATAATCCCGATGGTTCATACCAGCAAACGGGGTCAGTTCTTCCATCTTGACAGAGTCTCGCAAATCTTCGGACATTTCGAAATCGACCGATTTGGTCTCACGATTATATGCGAACCAATGGCACTTCATCTTTCTGGGAGTGGACGGTGCCCATTCAAACGCCAGCTGTCTGAGGGCAAAATCAGGAAACCTCAAGTTTCGACCGAATACCATTCCTTCGGGCAAAAACCAGTTACCCAGTCCATAAACGACGGGGCATCCTTGATAGATCTCGATTCCCTGTACGCAATGGCTGTGACAGCCGATCACTGCGGAAACTCCATGTTCGATGGCCATATAGGCAATTTGTCGATGCATCGGCTGCGGGTATAGCTCGAGTTCATAGTTCCAATGCATCAGCAACACTATCGGCTTCCCAGAAAAAATCGTTGTAGCTTTCCTTATGCCGTCTAGAACTGAACCTCTCTCAAGAGGATTGACGCCGGGTCTCTGTGTCGATGCTATCCGACATCCAATGGTGTCCCAACCGAAACCGAGGAATACAACGTCGCCTTCTTGATCCTTAAGAAGCACGGGGCTTGATGCTTCTTTGAGTGACTCTCCCGCACCGCAAGAGAGGACCCCATACTTTTTCAACGCATCAATCGTTGTCCTTGGAGAACGATTAAAGTCGGTAATATGGTTATTCGCGAGCGATACTAAACGGACATTATTCCTGCGAAGATACGCGAGCACAGCCCCGTCATTGTAAAGACTCGTGCCTCGAGGCACTCCCTCCTCTAGGACAATTGCACCTTCAAGATTCGCAATGACTGAGTTATTGCTGAAATGGTCATTAATCTCTGGTAGAGATTTCCACGCCCCTATTGGGACAGCTATATCTCCCACGAAAAACATGCGTCGTTGTGATTTCTTCCTACTCAGCTACAACTGCATTTCCTGACCTCTAGAGGCAAGCCCTTTAGTTCACGACAGCCTTCTAGTCATCAACACGCCGCTCCACATCGAGCGCACCCACCACCGGCCAGTGGGCCGATGGCCGGAATGCTCTCAAGCAGCGAACGGCGGGGCTCCGGGATTACCACCAACCGTGTGGCGAGCTGCTGCTTGCCTACCAGCACCTCCTCGATACTGGTCATGAAGGAGTTTGATGGTTAGCCGCAGCGGCAGTGCCCTCCCGGCACCGCAAAAAACTTCGCTGGCAGCCGATAGCCTTCTTGCTATGCGTAGCTCCGTATTGTGTTGACCAACGTAATATGCTTCCGCTGCAGTTGCCGCCTCCGTGTGGAGACGCCCTTCATAGTTTTATTGCAACTGCTTGTAGAAACAGCGCACGGTTTGCCACAAGTAATGACGAATCATTAAGGCGATCTGTAGCAAAGTCCAATACCCGTTGACGCCAAGTAATCCTTTCACGCCGTACTTTGTGCGATGCTTCTTCGATAGCCTCCAGGAAGGCAGCTTCTCCGTTTCCCAATGGTAAATCCCAACCGACCCCTTCAGAACGCAAATTGCGCCACGGAGTTTGGTCAGACAACAACACTGGAGTTCCCACAGAAAAAGCCTCTGCAATGACATGTCCATAGTTTTCGCCGCGAGTCGGAAGGAACAACAAGTCATACTCCCTCAGTATCTTGCACACCTCGGAATGATCCGCCACGCCACGGTAACAGGCCGTTACATGATCGGGCAAGAACTGGATTTGGTCCTCACATTTCTTCCAATAATTTAGGTCATCCCAAATGCCCCAAATATCGAATTGAATTCGCACAGGAGTCTTGGCGAGCACCCTGAGTGCAAAATCCAGATTCTTCTTTCGGGATATTCGAGACAAAAAGATGATGCGCAACGGTCCAGGTGTGTCAATTGCTTCCCGTGATGTCTCTTGTTGACGTGACTTTGAGGGAAGGTCTCGGGCAATGGCCAGCCTTACCGCTCCGCCAAATCGCCGACGGATGAGCTCCGCCTCATCCTCTGTGGAGGCATGCCAGACCACATTTCCATAGAGCCCGACGATTCGTGCGATAACAAGAAAAACCTCTTTCTTCCATTTTTTCACACTCAGAGCTCCCGGATAACATTCACCACGCGGAGCCACAACAATCGGTCTGGCCAGCGAACCCACGAGCTTCCGCGCAAGCAATGGCAGCAAGGAGTACATAGGATCAAAGAGGCTATTCAAATAGAGCACAGCGTGCGGTGTATCCCGTATCAGGCGCGCCCAAGTCAATAACTTGCGTCTCTCTGGAGAAACATAGTAGACGAAGGCCTTCCCCACACGTATCCATGCATCTTGAGTAATTCTAGGATATGGAACCACATCGAGAAAATCACGGTCTGAAGTCACGATTCGAAACTCAAACTCATCGCCTAGTGCTTCAACCATGTTGGAAATTGATCGTACCGGACCTCCAGATTTAAAGCCTGGCAGGTAGTACTTGACAAAGGTGAGGATGGTTGGCTTATGCATAACTAGAAATGAGGTCTCCATTCAACGAAACAGTGCCAGCGAACGTATCCAGAGCATTTTCCTCCTTGTCGTTGTACCAACCCACCAGGCATCCCTATAATAGGTGGGATCGGCTTTCCAGAGATTGCGTGCTCCGGCATCACAAAAACCAACCCTGCAGTCACACGGGGGCGTGCCGCTCGGATGTCCCTCTCCACTGAAGCACTCCACCACCAAGCGCAAACGCAAGGGCTGTGACGATCATGTTCCCAAAGACATCGTGCGTGTTCGCCCATAGCATCATTGAACCCAGCCAGAGTGTAAAAAACAGCGCGGACACTTCGTTTTGTTCATGAAGGCGAGAGAGAACTGATCGTAACGCAAGACGAAGAAGCTGGAACAGTATCATGAGATAAAGTATGGTCCCAATGACTCCCACCTCGGCGATCATACGAATCCATGAGTTTTCACCAAGCCCTGGCATATCGACTGTATTGTATACAACAACTCCTCCAAAGTGTTTTGCTCCTAAGGTAAATATGCCTAGCCCTTCACCAAATATCAGATACTTATCGACGACAGTCGACAACGGGAGAATCAAATTTCCCTCTAGCCGATCCGGTATGGCATAAACACCACTCAGCAACCGCTCAACGATAAGATGCAATGCGATGTTGGAGGTGATGTTTGATTGCAGGAAAACCACAGTGATAAACACAGTCCCCACAAATGCATACCCAATCAGACGAGCGCCAGTCATACTACCTTCTCGACGAACTCTATGAAGCAATAACAGTCCCGCTGCTATACACAAGAAAACAAACGCCGCACGCTGGCCAGACACAATAACCGCGAGGACATCTAAACTTATACTGATTTTCCAAAACCACTTTATAGGAATTTTAGTGGCCGCTAAATAGCACCATTTAAAGAGGACAAGACAAAAAAGAGCCTGACCAAACTTACCGGTATGCGTAAAAATAGACGTTGGCCGAAAGAGCCCTCTGACAACACGTCCGCCCACACTATAGTCCCCGATTCCCGTGCTCCCCAATCCATATGTCGTAAATGGATGGCTCCGTCCAAGGTAGATCTGGAGAAGCGCTACTACAAGAATTACAACCAGCCAAAAGTTAACACACAGAAATACACGATGGACAGCACCTTCTCCCTGTTGGAAATACACGTTGGATACGAGCATATACATCACAGGAAGGAACAGAGTCCCGATCCCAATAAAGAAAATGATCAACGAGTGGCCGGCAAGAAGTTCATTTGCGAACGCCCATGAGTAAAAAGCTAGAAGAGCAACCCAAATTCCGAGGGGAAGACTTCTTAATACCCTAGTTGTCGGCATGAACAATACGGCAAGGACTGAAAGTAACACGATAGTTCCTGACCCGAAGAAGATGACATCTTGTTGATATACATACTTCCGAACCACTTCCGCCACCAGTGGTAGGTTGATGAGGAACAGTAGCCAGTTTTGACCAACAACAGAAATATGATTGTGATCGCTGCGGTATGGCAATTGACCATCAACAATCTGTTCCATGCATGCTACACGCATGATCTCACCTAAGCCACAACAACGTACTATTCATGATCTGGTTTTCGTTCTACGCACAAAGAAGACCTCGACAACGTACGGGTTAGATAGACAGCAAGGGCAAGTTGGCACCCAAAATAGACTGGCACTGCCCATGCCGCACCGAGGAGGCCATAAAAGTATGTGCCGCCCGTCCCTGCCAGCACGCTCGCAAGAGCACCACCCGNNTGGATCCTCAACACGCTGCTTGTTTTCTTGTATGCGTATGCGCGCCGTTCCAAGGGCGCACTCAGTGCGAACAGGCAATACCCTGCAGCTATCCATGGCATGAGACTCGCGCCGCTCTTAAACTTCTCGCCAAAAAAAAGTCCGGTGAGCTCATCTGACCAGCATGTCACCAGAACAAGACATACCATGGAAGCAACGAACGTCGACAAGACCCACACGGACATCACTTTCGTCTGTTCTCGTTCATCATCGACGGACACAGCGTGGTAATAGGATTGCCGCAAGACCAGTTCCAGCGCCGCCGATATCATGATGAACGGTTTACTCACAAGTGCGTAGATAGCGGCGTAGATACCCGCAGCTTCTAGGCCTAGT
>DCZN01000036.1:44614-50738 GCA_002331625.1 Nitrospira sp. UBA2083
GCCATCCTGCAAGAGCTATAGGCATCAGCGGTCGACTAAACTCAATAATCTCGTGACGCACATGGTTACCTTGCTCCAAGTCATCGTGGTCATCACCACGATTGTTAATCCCTCGTAAGACTCTGACATACCACATGGATAGCAAGAGTGCTCCACCAACAAGGTATCCCCCCATTATAGATGTCACCGATGCTCCAAATATGACGATTAGAAGTACCGCAAAAGTTTGCCTCGCCCAAACATCCCCAGCCACCACAAGCGCATGCGTTTTGATCTTGTTTTGCATAGAGAGGACGGTCACGACGACTCCCCTCAACGCCTCGAGTACGAACAGTCCACCCAGGAGTAACAGAACAACGAAGTCCACCTCGAATAAAAGCCAAAAGATCAATCCCACCGCTATACTTGCGGCAATAAGTAAGCCATTTGACTTTATCAAGAGTCGTCGGATCTCCTTGATCAAGAGAGGTAGCCGACTTTTGCGCTGCATATCAGGATACATTCGCAACAAGGCCTGGCAGACGGGCCCATTAAAAACGCCGGATCCAAGCGCAACGATCCCTATACACAAACTCGCTGTTCCAAACACGCTTGGCGAGACATATTCGGTAATGATCCGAACTCCGAGTACCATTCCAACGGCAGACGTCACCTGCCCCGTGATTGCCCAGAGACTGCTCCCAATAAAGCCAGACAACCCTCTCGAAATGCCAAACCGTTCCTCCGATTGATCCTGCACCATAACCTGCTTCTGCAGCCCGTGAAAGAATTGCATCATGCGACTGCTTGCTTGCATTTGGCTATTTCATTCACAGGAACAACAAGGGAATAATGAAAGAATACACAAACATCGAGAGCACCACTCGGAGACAAGAGAATTGTACGCCATGCAAATGGTACTCATACCCTCTCAATCACAAAATGGAGGACTCAGAGCTTTTAAGTTAGGAAGCGCTTTGCCATGCAGTTTTTCCTATTGCTTCTGAACAAGCGCTGATCCACTTTTATCTGGCATGGGGATCGGTATCTCAGATTTATCAATGAAAAAGTCATCAACTGCTTTTCTCGCACCAAGCCATGCGTTGTAGTCGTGAATAACGATAAATCCGCCCTTGGTCATTCTAGGATAGAAAAAGTTTAAGCCTTCAAATGTAGGTTGATACAGATCAGCATCCAAATGAACAAAGGCAAATTTAACAGTTTTGAGCTCAGTAGGAATACTATCTGGAAAGTAACCTTTGTAAAACGAGACATTATGATTGATTGGCAATATGTTCCTCTTAACGTTGTCCAGGCTGGTATCGGAAAAGTGGGATTCAAGTATAGTTGTTCCAGATATAGCAGCTTCTGCAATAGCACTCCGTTTGCCGAATCCTTCAAAGGTGTCAAATAGATGAAGTTTTCGATCTGGTGCATAATGGTGAATTAACTTTGCCGTATATCCTTTGTAAACCCCCAGCTCAACAAAATCTCCTTCGACTGGTTTTTCAGCGATGGTACGAAGCAAAAGAATCAACATATCCCTTCTTGTTGTATCAAATGGCTCTAAATCGCAAATACGTCTATCTATGCCATTATTCTTTGGGAAATACCCCCCAGTCTGTTTGATGAATTCGAGATTGTGCCATCTTGACTTTGAATTGATATCCATTTGCCCCTGCATAAAGAATGCGGTCCTCCTAAAGACAAAGCAAAGTCGTTCCTGTGAAATTTTGATCGCCAAAGGAGCATACTTTCTCGGGCTGGCAACTAACTTCAGTATTTTACGAACCATAATGTGGCTCCTCTATGTGTAATTTCTTAGCACTTATCCAGCGCTCCACCACCTAGTGCAAATGCAGGAGCTGTGACAATCGTGTTCCCAAAGACGTCCCCTGTGTTTGCCCAGAAGCTGCCCCCTGATAAAACCAGGTGCTCGTCTTGAAGCTCCAGCCCGTTTAAATAAGGTGTCCAAGATTCGAGTCCTGAAATACTCGCTGGTGTCAAATGGTTATGCCTTGTATTTACATAGAGTTGATAGATCCGTTCGCGATACGTGATATTTTTACTCCCTTGGCTTCTACATTTCCCATGGACTGTCGAAAAAGGGGGCGTCACCTGTTTGAGCAAGCACACCCATCCCTAGATTCCCACGCTCTTCCAGGCGTAGATCTCAATTGACCATGATCAGGGCTCGTCCTACTTTACAGGACCCAACTTCACCACCATCCGCGCGGATGAAAAACTCTCTCTGAATTAGTGAGGTACTTGCAACGCTCCGTCGATGGGACTGGGCCCATGCTGCAAGTTGCAAGCTCCTGGAGGGCGTCATTAGACATAGTGCCATCCAACTGGAGAGGCTGATGTCCTCGGGCAGGTCATCCCTGTTGAACTAGGTGAACCGCGGTTGATCTTCACGTTACATCAGTTGTACTAGGCATCAATCTTTGCACCACGTCTGACCGGGTCAACACTGTCGCGCAGGCCGCCTGGACTTCATCGATGTCAATCGATAGGATGCACTCCATCCCTCGCTCAATGCATGTATCTAACATGCAGCCTTCGCAATCAATGCGTACGCGAAAGACCTTATGCTGTTGGCCATACGGCTCCCACTTCCCCGGAGGGTTACGCGCGCTGAAAATCGCAACGCAGGGAACCCCCATGGCTGCCGCCAAATGCATTGTCCCCGTATCATTTCCCACGTAGAGTAAACACTGTTTCAACACTGCCGCCGCCGAGCGGACGCTAAGCGGTCCGGCCGCCACATAGCCTCGCCCCCAAGCCTTGACCAGCTGATCACCTACTTCTCTATCTTTTGCGCCCCCAAAAATAATGGGCCAGATATCAAAGCGCCCGATGAGTTGCCGTACAACTGCTTCAAATCGTTCGCGCGGCCAAATGTTGACCGATCTGTTGGAGCCAGGCGCTACAGCAATGAAGCCCTGGCGGGGGCCACCATACTGCGCCTGAAGCCATATGGCGGCCTGCCGTTCGTCATCCGCACATAGATTCAGACCAATCCGGCCATGCCCGGCGGCGGGTACTGGAATTCCCGACTCGGCTAGGCGCGCTAGCATCTGATCCGCGACGTGTGGCATTGCTGGCAGAGGCTCACCAGGCCGTCGTGTTGGAAGTTCCCATGACCCTTCCATACCTATGAATGTGCGGATGCCAGCGGCCCTAAAAAAAAGCCGGTCCCGCTGCACGCTGCGCGGCATCCCCAATCGGGGGGCGAGGTACACCAGCGTGTCGAAATGTTCGGCACGCAGACGCTTTAAGAGCACAATCTTTCGCAATGGTGACAGGAAGCGCCCCCAAGCAGAAAAGTCCACGGTATAGGTGATGAAATTGTCGATGAGGTTAGATCCCCTCAGCACATCTTCTGCGCTTACGAATAGTCCGCGTGCCTGCCGGTCGTGAAGTAGGCTGAGTCGGGCCCCAGCAAAATGCTTGCGGACTACCCATAGTGCTGGCAAGGCGACTAGTGTATCGCCCAAAGAGCCGGTACGGTAAATCAGAATATTAGCGCCTGGCATTTAACCAATTTTTTGAGCTGAGAATTGAAAAGGCTCTTCCTAGTTTGAGCTGACCCTGTCAATCTAGCCCTAGAAACTGACAAGGTCTCTCTGAGATATCATTGCGAGGCGCTTCCCCTAAGCGATCGTCTATTGGCGACTGTCATCTTTACTTCTTTTGTAGTTCAGTTATGTAAGATACGATTCGACGTCGCACCCCGTCCAGATCATCCCCCTTGTAGCCTCTTAACTCATCCAGGAATTTGTCCACCTCTAAAATCAACCCGTGCTTACTTGCGAGCTGTGCTGACTTGACGTTTGCGAGAGACTTCTCCAGTGTGGTGATATAGCGTACGTCATCCACGCCTTCCCGGAAACCTTCCCAGGCAAGAGTGTCAATCACTCCGTCGACCGTGGGATACGCAAAGACATGGTCTCGCCATCTCGGATGGTCATAATCATTCCAGATGAACCCCATCGATTCTTGGTACGCATAAGTCATCGCACCATCGTACCCATTACGCCACAGATCAATACCGTAATTTTTCCGAAATACATAAGGATTTTCCGGTCCCACCTGCGGATTCGCATAGGAAAAGACCTTATTCCCTGCTGCATGAAACTTCTGTATTTCATCTTGATCCGGCTGTCCTGCGAGGACAATAAGATCCAACTTCGGCCCAACCCTGTCGAAGGTACCCTTGTACCCTGCCGTAAACACCTTGACTCCCAGGCGGTGAACTAGATCCCAAGCGTGACGTTGGGAAGCAAGTCTATCGCCTTGGGCTTCATCGACCCCATAGATATAGATTTCACGGAACCGACTCACAGCCGGAATACTCAGAAGGTGTTTTATTCGTTTACTCAGAACCTCAAGCTCTTTTCCCGTAGTAGGATTCCCCGTACCCGTTCCCAAATAGAATAATTTGTCTGTGGCCATTCCAACACTTTCTCTGATCTTTAACACATCATCCAGCTGCGTCCTGTCCAGCCGCTGATAGATCGTCGGATTGGTCACTCCGTGCGCCAGCATATCGCGTAACTCTGCTTCAAACTGAGTCCTACTTTTTTGTTCCGAAGATATTGTGGGCTTGTCTGACAACCAACCGCGGTAGTACAGGCTGTACGTGACGCTTGGCGCAGCCAAGTCAAACGGTGGTACGGTCACATTCAAATCAAAGCTTCCAATGATCGTCCCCTGCATCTTCAGGAAGACCTTACCTGTGTAGGCACCAGGCTTGGCGGTATGGGGAACATGTAGGGTGATCCAAAATTGCCTGGTCTCATTTCTTGGAATATTAACTGGCTGCAGCTCAACGCTATCGCGAACGGGGAACTCTTCAGCTGGAACAACCAAACGGACCCTTTCGGAGGAGGCTAGATCATGCGCTGATAAATGCTTTGCGCCAGACGAGAACTTTAACCGGATGTGATTCTGCTTTTCTACGTGGTCGACTTTCACCAGTTGATCGTCTTTAACGAGTAGTTCTGGCACGAGCGTTGATGTGACCCCTAAGTGAGAATGCCCGATATGATTCCAACCGCCACCGCTCTGATACCAGATCTTCACGATATGTATATCTATCGCGTCTTTTGGTAACATACCCGCACTGCCAACCAAATCCGTGCCTTCAACTTGCAATCCTACGATATCCCGGGCCAATGGGCGCACGACAAAGCTAGCTGGTTCATACTCACCTCGGCATGCGACAATGTCGATGGTCTGACTTGGCTCTCCTGGAAGAGGGAAGGTGGTGGGTAAGATCATCTTGCTACTCACCGGTTGCACAACATGAATCATCGCCTCATCCGCGCTCGACGGCGTCGCAATCACACAATCAACAACTACCAAAGTTGGCATCAGTAAAATCAGGCTCCAGAGTGTCGGACCAACCAGCGGTAATCCGGCACGTGAATACATGCGAGAAACCGATCGCGTGGCTTTCCGCAAAATCATAGGCTCACCTCATCAAGTTTGAGAGCAGCTGGACATTAAACCCAACGGATATAATGAAGCCGCTGCGGAATTTCACTACACTGCCAAGACCACCAAAATCGCCAGACAAATACATGACAAAAAGTTTGGTTGGATTACTATTTGTGAGTGCCAAAGCAACTTTACTGATCTATAGAGCTTGACGCCAAAAAAAGTTTTCCGGCTCATGTGTACGGTATACAAACAAACCGGAGAGCGCAAACACCGCAAGTGATTGAACATCGGTAATGCCTGTATGACGAAAATTATCGCTAGCTGTTCGTTTGTCGTACAAAAGCATCCAGTGTTGAAATCAGTTACGATCTAATTGTCTATCGATTCGAACACATTAGTGCGGATACCATATCTATACCAATGATGCAAGAATTCACAAGCAGAAAGACGCTCTTCATCCACGCTTCACACCTCCACCCTCGGCGTTTCATGAGGGGGAATGGCACTGGCTCAACATGATACACACTGAAATTTTCAAGGACACTGAAGACGCAAGACTCGGACCACGATCAGGCGAGAAGAGATACGTAGTTTCAGGATGTTAGACAGCCGCTATTCTGATTGCACACACTTGTGCAGGGGAAAGCGTACAGGTTCGGAAGGGGGGCGGAGTTTCAAGTTCAAAGTTTAAGGTTTC
>DCZN01000036.1:50792-61066 GCA_002331625.1 Nitrospira sp. UBA2083
CATCGAGTTTCAGGTTTCACGTTTGGGAGGAAAGAACAGACTGGTAAAGCTCGTTCGGATCGGTCCCACTCAATTCGCTGGTTCCCGTCGTAATGGTCTTCGATCCTTCAGTGTTGTCCCAAAGGTAGTCGTTACACCCTGTGGCTGTGAGGCCTATTTTTCCCCAAGACCTCGATCAGTTTCGGTAGACTTCTCGGCGGTGACCGATGGTCACGACGGTCACCAGATGCTGTGCGTCATTCACCTCGTAGATAATTCGAAAGGTCCCCACCCGTATACGGTATAACGGTACGCCACTGAGTTTCTTTGCACCAGGTGGCCGGGGGTTATCGGCCAACTNNNNATTGCTTCATCCACGCGACGAAGCCACTGATCTTCCAGCCGCTCAAGCTCCCGGCCTGCCGAAGGCTTAATGGCGAGCCGATACTTCACAGACGGCCGGCCTTCTTGAGTCGCTGGTGAACACGTTGGTACGGAATGGCCCGTTCTGCACGCCGTTCATACCATGTTGCCACATCAATCAGATCTTCCTTCAATGCCGGGTTGGCGAAGAGGCGCTGCATGATCGCCTCCCGTTCGGACTTTGGTAATGCCTCAAACGCGGTCATGAACACTTCTGCTCTCGCATCGGCAGTTTTCACAATTGCGTCCTCCTTTTGTCTCTGTGATCAGATACCAAAACAAAGGTCTTTCAATCGCACATCGGTAATAATGGGGTCAAGGTCTAGGGCCGGAACCATCTCGGTGTCCCAAAAGCGGAAGCGCCTGTTGCACCTACTCCCGGCTCTGGTTCGACCGGTTGGTATCTGCCCGGGTCCCCAGCGCCGCCGAGACTGCTTACGTCTCTCTTTGTATACCGTAGAGAGTGTCCAGCCAAGCAGATTCTGATTGACCTCGCCCTCAGCCTGTGACGTACAGGATACGCGAAAAGGCTGCGACGCGGCCACAGACTGCAGACAGCTCAGGAGGCGAGCCGGTCGACTCGTCGCGGGATCGAGTACCGGATGCTGAGTTTGAGGTTGCGGGGTTTGAGTTTCAAGGTCCAGGTTTCAGGTTGTGGGATTCGGGTTCCGAGTTTCAAGTTCCACATTCCAGGTTTCAAGTTTGGGAGGAAAGAAGGATGGAGATGGGTCGGGAGTTCAGTCAAGTGCGTGAAGCGTATCTCGTGAAGCGTCGTTCGCTTGCAAGATACGAGATACAAACAACGAGGTACGAGGATGCAGTCTTGCCGTCTTAGAGCTGAGGAAGTTATTGACTCGATTGTGACAGGATGTCTAGGAACATGCGAGCAGTCACGACCCGAACCTCTCCCAGCTCACCATACGTCAGTAAATGATGATCTCCACTTACCAAATACTCAACGTTAGCCATCTGGGCCGTCTCGATAAATTTGTCATCAGATGGATCATCCACCACGACGTGAACGGTACCGGAAATCTCGACCACTCTTGCTACTCCGCGTACGGCTCCTACCACCTCATCAACCCATTCAGGAGAAAGTTGAAATTTATCCTGCAGCACACGCACCAGCTCGGCCAGTATTGGTGGGGAGACATATAACTCCACAAGCCCGGCTTGGGCAGCAAGAAGACACCGATAGGGAGATCCTCTCCAGAAAATAGCAGAAACTAGGATATTGGTATCGAAAACCGCCTTCACTTATGCCGACTCATGAAGAATGCGATCCACCAATTGCTCACGTTCCTCCTCCGTCATCCTCCCAAAATCCACCCCACGAGCCTTACATATAGCATCGAGCCGTTCTCGATTCTTATCGACGAGGCGGTCAAGACGTTCCAGCCCCCCAAGGAGTTGTCGTAGCGCGTTTTTTTTCCCTTCTGGAGAGAGTTGATCCAAGCATCGAAGAATCTGCTCATCATTGATCTCGATGGTCGGTATGCCAGACCTCCTTCATTCAAGCCAGAACCTTCGTCTTCAAGTCATTCTACGCACTGCCTGTACACCTGTCGAGACCTTGTTGAAGAGAGGCACCATCAGTACTCCTGGGAGACGTGGCCTGGTCGGTTGGTCCGGTTGATCCGTTTCTTTCGATGATCACACCTCACGCGTGGCCCCAGTCAGCGTCAGGCTGATGCCAATCGCTTGAGCGCATCGGCGGTATTTACGACCCATGTTCCGTCCGATAACCGATAGGATGCTTTCGTCCGGCACACGATCATTTTCTGCTTTACTCTTCGTGGCTCAGCAGCCTCGAGTGCCCGTAACCCATTGGCATCCGCATCTCGTGGATGCTCCTTCCATTTGCATTCGATGGCCGTCAGCATACCGGCCCGCTCGATCACTGCGTCTACCTCCGGTCCCCCGGCGGTGCGCCAATACCCGACCGGGGTGGTCTCGGCACGGCTTGCCGCCTGACGAACAATCTGGCCGAAGACATGCGACTCCCAGAAGGCTCCGATAAGTGGGGATTCCGTCAATTCGCGCGCGGAACGAAATCCGGCGAGAAAGGCTGCCAGTCCTGTGTCCAGAAAGACGAATTTCGGCGCCTTAATCAGCCGCGTGGTCCGATTTCCGAAATAGGGCTCAACCCTGGCCACCACGCCCGACGTCTCAAGCAAGCCCACCCATTTGCGCGCCGTATTCGGCGCAATGCCGGTATCTCGCGCAAGATCAGAGTAATTCACCACTTGAGCGGTTCGCAGGGCACAGGCCCGCAAAAAGCGATTGAACTCAGGCAGATCGGCAATGCGCAACACATTGCGTACGTCTCGTTCCAAATAGGTCGCCACATACGCAGGAAACCAGAGGTCGCGGTCGATGTCGCGGTGCAGCTCGGGATACCCGCCCACAAACAGATAGTGCGACTCGTCGATGTCATGACCCGCCGCGACCAACTCGGCACGTGCCAACGTGTGCAGGTTCAGCACGGCACAACGCCCCGCTAAACTCTCCGACACGCCTTGCATCAACGGAAAGATCTGCGACCCGGTCAACAAAAACCGGCCAGGCGAACGATCTCGGTCGATCCTGACCTTGAGGTGCCGCAACAGCGACGGGGCGTACTGAATTTCGTCGATGATCACCGGCGGTGGATAGGCTGCAAGCAACTCGTCGGGCGCCGTGCGTGCCGCCTCCGCGTTGGCCGGCAGATCAAGTGTCAGGTACGACGCACTCGGGTAGAGATGCCGCAACAGCGACGTCTTGCCGGTCTGCCGGGCGCCGGTAATCAGCACGGCGGGAAATTGCTTCGCCATTCGACGGACAAGCGGCTGGACCTGCCTTGCAATCCACATGCGGATAATATGCACTGTCCGTGCAAATCATGCAAATCTATTCTGACGTCCAAAACTTGGGGGTACCGAGTTTCAAGTTTCAGGTTTCAAGTTCAACGTTTCAGGTGTGCGTGGAAAGAATGATGGAGATGTTTTGGAGGTCAGTCCGACGCATCATACAGGTCAAGGTTAAGATTGAGGTTGAGGTTCAGGTTTAGGAAATCGAGACCCTACACTTTGACCTTTAACCTCGATCTCAGCCTGTTACGTCACCCTGACCTCAGCCTGCTCGTCTTCCCTCACCGCAGACTTACCGTCTCAGAGGGGCAGGATGGCGCCTTTCTTCCATTACCCCGGGATGGCATGCACGTTGAACTCACGACAGGCCCAGTCAACGCCTCACGCTCCGAGAGGGTGAATGCGAAGGGCTTCACGTTTCGCGGCGATATTCAATGCCCGATCAAATGCCACAAACATCATCGATGCAGGAACACGATCGTGTAAGCTCAAGGCCGATGCTAAATGCAATGCATTATACCCACGCAATGCGCGGGATGCCGACAAATGACCGGCGGTCTTCACGAGCTGAGCTGTCACCTCGACGGTGATATAGCTGGGCCAATCCTCTTCAAACGCATCGACAACGTAGCGATACCCCTGATGAGAAAGCCGTAACTCCCGACCCGCTCGCGCGAATGCCGCCATGGCTTCGACATAGGCAAGCAACGACGTGGCGACCGCTTCGGCCTCACCCACGACAGCCGAAAGGTCTTGTGACAGCGGCTCGTCCACATAGAGCTTTACCAACGCGCTCGTATCCAAATACAGTATCATCGACGATCTTCCGTTACCATATCAGCCAGAGTTCGCCCACGGATCACCGGTCGCCGGCCCGCTCCACGCGGCTTTCCCCTGTTCCAGCGCACAGATCCTTCACGAAGCATGGGCTCAAGATCCCGCTTGAGGCTCGAAGCTTTTACGGGAACGATTCGCGCCACAGACCGGCCTCGCTCCGTGACGACGATTGCCTCTCCGCCCTGGACCCGTTTCAAATAGCCGCTCAATTGCTCCTTGAGCTTGCGGACACCGACCTGTGACATCGGCCACTCCTCTTCAACAGCTTGTGGCCACACTATATCATCATAGTTTTGGCCACAAATCCAACAGGACGGGTTCTCAATACACCGTATGAGCCCTGCTTGGTCTTACTCCCGCTCCGTGGCCCTTATTTGTTCGGCTGAAACAGATAGCGCCCGTTGTTCGTTCAGGGATATCGTTGGGAGACGCTGAGTTTCAAGTTCCACGTTCCAGGTTTCACATTTCGAGTTTGGGGTTCTGAGTTTCAAGTTTGCATGGAAAGAATGATGGACATTGGCACGTTTAGTCGAGTCATGCAGACTGGAAGGGGCTTATCATAGGAACCGAGTGTGGAAAAATCACCATCAGTCCACAATCTCCAAAGAACTCATAATGAGAGCAGCCGTCTTTCCAACTCTTTCACAATCCGCTCTGCTGCTTTGCCATCCCAGAGCGGCGGGATCGCTCCTTTCTTCCATTGCCCGGCCATCAAGCGCGCGAGGGCGGGAGGAAGCTTGGCCGGATCGGTCCCGATGAGTTCGTTGGTCCCCATCGTAATCGTTTCAGGACGTTCGGTATTGTCACGAAGCGTCAGACAGGGGACGCCAAGCACCGTCGTCTCTTCAGTGATTCCACCGGAATCCGTGATGACCCCTTTGGCATGTTTGACGAGGTAATTGAACTCCAGATAGCCCAGTGGATCGACATAGTGCATGGACGGAAGTTTCTGCCCCCCCCGCTCTCGCAGATTCTTGGCGGTTCGGGGATGGACAGGAAAGATCACTGGCAAGCCCTGCGTTCCTTCTACGATCGCCTGCAGCAGCCTGAGCAGTTGCTGCTCTCCGTCGACGTTGGCCGGACGATGCAGCGTGATCACAAAATAGCGTTGCGGTTCCAACTTGAGCGACGGCCAACAGGCCGGTGGTCGTAACCGCGGCACGTTCTTGAGTAAGGTATCGATCATCGTGTTACCGACAAAAAAGATCTGGTCGTCTGAGATGCCGGCACGGCGCAAGTTGTCATTGGCCGTTTCGCTCGTCGTAAAGAACCAGTTGGTAATCGAGTCCGTCACCACTCGGTTGATTTCCTCCGGCATCGTCCAATCACCAGACCGAATCCCGCCCTCCACATGCGCCACCGGCACACCGAGCTTCCTTGCCGCAATCGAGCAAGCCATGGTCGACGTCACATCACCAACGACGAGACAGAGGTCGCTCCTCTCCTTCAAGAGGACCTTCTCATACCCGACCATAATCCCGGCAGTTTGCTCAGCCTGCGTCCCCGACCCCACCTCAAGATTGATGTCTGGATCAGGAATCCCCAGTTCTTCAAAGAAACTGCCGGACATCGCACGGTCGTAATGCTGGCCCGTATGAATCAATCGGTACCGGAGATGACCACCGCGCGCCTCTGCCGCCTTCATGGCCTCAATGATCGGCGCTATTTTCATGAAATTAGGCCGTGCCCCGGCGATGATATCAATGCGTTTCACTCCACACCTCGCGTTACCAATCTATGCGATGCGCCCACATCATTCATGACAGTTCACCACGAAATCGTCCGGCAGCCTATCTCATGAAGTGCGCCCTGCCAATGGTTTCAGGTTTCAAGGTTCACGTTTCAGGTGTGCGGCCTATTGTATTTGCACTGTGTGAAACTTTAAATGTGAAAACTGGAACTCAGAGTCGAAAGGACGAGCGACAAATGTGCCGATATGGCAGATTAGCGATTGTAATAGGCATGCTCATGGATAATCGGGCTAGAGGTGCACTTCGCGGATCGATTGACGGTTGGATTGAAACCAGTTGACGGTCTTCTGCAGCCCGCTGCGCAAGTCGTGACGCGCCTGAAAGCCGAAGAGCTGCTTGGCCCGGTCGACATTCAAACAGCGGCGCGGTTGGCCGTTGGGCTTCGTGGTATCCCACTGAATATCACCAGCATACCCGACCTCTGCAGCAATCATCGTGGCCAGATTGCGAATGGACACCTCTTCCCCGGTTCCTAAGTTGACCGGAAGCCTCCCGTCATACTGTTCGGCCGCGAGCAGAATGCCTGCCGCCGCATCCTCGACATACAAGAACTCCCGACTTGGCGACCCATCGCCCCAGAGCGTCATCGTGGCCTGTCCAGCCTCCTTGGCCATCGCACATTTCCGGATGAGCGCTGGAATGACGTGCGAGGTTTCCAAATCGAAATTATCGCGCGGGCCGTACAGATTCACGGGAAAGAGGACGACCGAATTGAAGCCATACTGTTGCCGATAGGCCTGCGACTGGACCAGCATNNCACGCAGGACTCGAAGCCGTACTGCTCCCGGTAGGCCTGCGACTGCACCAGCAGCATCTTCTTGGCCAGCCCATAGGGCGCATTGGTCTCCTCCGGATAGCCGTTCCAGATGTCGTCTTCCTTGAAGGGAATCGGCGCGAACTTGGGATAGGCGCAGATCGTGCCAATGGCCACAAATTTCTTCAATCCCCGTTGACGACCGACTTCGATCAGCTGCGTGCCCATCATCAGATTGTCATAGAAGAACCGTCCCGGATTGGCTTGATTCGCACCGATCCCGCCGACACGCGCCGCGAGATGAATGACCAGATCCGGCTTCGCATCACTATAGAGTTGTTGAACGGCCGGCATCTGGACCAAATCGTAGTCCTGGCTGCGCGGCACGACGATCTCGCGACACCCCTTGGCTCGCAACTGCTCGACGACAAATGACCCGAGAAAGCCCGCCCCTCCCGTCACCACCACCGTCAGGTCTTCCCAGAAGGATGTCATAGCTGCTGGCCTCTCCTCTGTTTCCTATGATCGCTTCCTGGTCCCATCCAGTTTCTCTTTTTCCATCGCCAGATCAGCGTCGACCATCATGGCGACCAATTCCTCGAAGCGCACTTTCGGTTGCCACCCAAGTTGCCGCTTGGCCTTACTGGCGTCGCCAATCAGGAGATCGACCTCCGTTGGTCGATAATACTTGGCATCGATCTTCACATGCTTCTTCCAATCCAGCTGCAGCCGGTCGAAGGTCACCTCCAACATCTCTTTGACGGTATGGGTCTCCCCAGTGGCAATGACATAGTCGTCCGGCGTCGGGGCCTGTAGCATCATCCACATGGCCTCCACGTAGTCACCGGCATACCCCCAGTCTCGTTTGGCCTCGAGATTGCCCAAGAACACATCGTGCTGAATGCCGAGCTTGATGCGGGCGGCGGCCTTCGTGATTTTCCTGGTCACGAAGGTCTCTCCCCGTCGCGGCGATTCATGATTGAACAGAATGCAATTACAGGCAAAGAGATTGTACGCTTCGCGATAGTTCACCGTAATCCAATACGAATACACCTTCGCCGCCCCGTACGGACTCCTCGGATAGAACGGGGTCGTTTCCTTCTGCGGAACTTCCAGCACCTTTCCAAACATTTCACTGGAGGACGCCTGATAAAACTTGGGCTGCAACCCCGACTCCCGGATCGCTTCCAGCAGCCGAATGGTGCCCAGCCCGGTGATCTCTCCGGTGTACTCAGGAATATCAAAACTCACCCGCACATGGCTTTGGGCGCCCAGATTGTAGATTTCATCGGGCTGGACGGTCCGCAAGATCCGGTTTAAGGAACTCGCGTCGTTGAGGTCGCCGTAGACTAAGTGCAGCCGTCGATGCGGCACATGCGGGTCCTCATAAATCGGATCGATCCGGCCCGTGTTGAACGAACTGGATCGGCGGATGATCCCATAGACCTCGTACCCTCGCGCGAGGAGAAACTCCGACAGATACGACCCATCTTGCCCGGTAATGCCGGTAATCAGTGCCTTCTTCACGAAAGATGCCCGAGTTTTTTGCGGACGGTTAAAGC
The DNA here is from genome assembly GCA_002331625.1 of Nitrospira sp. UBA2083. Classification (GTDB taxonomy): domain Bacteria; phylum Nitrospirota; class Nitrospiria; order Nitrospirales; family Nitrospiraceae; genus Nitrospira_D. The sequence goes on from DCZN01000036.1 coordinate 58,948, forward strand.
TAACGTGCTTGTTCTTATCAGATTATTTATTATGAAGNNATCGACGACTTCCATAGACCAGCGTACCCACATTGCAAACCCACGATCATTCATAAAAGCTTCTTGCGAGACATGAGACTTACCGGGTACCATGCCCTATACAAGCGAGAAAGGCAATATCTTGGCCACAATAGCTCCTCACAATCTGCAGCGTATCGGCTTACTGTTCGTCCTGGTGGTTGGTGGACTACTCATTGCTCACGGCATCAATGCCTTCGTCGCCGACGCTCTCTATGTGATTCCAGACGATCTTGCTCAACCCACTAACAGGACGGCTCTGAGTTCACCTCTCTTCGCATCCTATTCACCGACTCAGGCCGTGGAAGATGTCCGTTCGAGCGGTCTCTTCCTGCTTCCCCCAGCGACAGAGAGTGCCTCACCGAACGGAACCCGTTCTGACCGACGAGGGTCCGGCGGCCCTGTCGTGCGGGCTTCACTCGGACTCGCGGCTCGGATTCGACTGATCGGCATCGTCCTGAGCGATCAACGCGGGGGCCTGGCCATCGTGGAAGAACTCGCCTCGAAACAGCAAGCGTTGTACCACCTGCATGACTCCGTCCTCGATTTGGGAGAAGTGGCTGAGATTCGTCGGAACGGCATCGTCGTCCGGCAAGGCAACGTGGAAGAGGTGTTGGAACTGGCGATCTCCGAAAGTCTGAGCGCGCTAGGCGGTGCTCCCGCAGCAGGTCCTCCTCCTTCTGCCACCTCATCAGCAGCCGGCGCGCCACTTCGCAAGGTCGTGGACCGCCGCGAAGTGGAGCAAGCCATGAACGACCTGCCCAAACTCCTCTCGCAGGCCCGTGCGGTTCCTAATACGGTGAACGGGGCCGTGAATGGATTCCGTCTGGACTATATCGCGCCGGCCAGTTTTTACGAAAAGATCGGGGTTCAGACGGGAGATGTCCTGCAACGCGTCAACGGAGTCGACATCCGTGACCCCAGTACCATGCTGACCTTACTACAACAACTGAAGAATGAGCAGATCGTGAAGCTCGATGTCATGCGCAATAACCAGCGCTCGACGATCACCTACGAGCTGCGCTGACCCCACCATCGGTATTGACGCTATCTGAGAAACATGCAGCCCAACAGTTTCAAGTTTGTCGTTTCAGGTTTCAGGTTGGAGTTCCATGCTTCGAGTCGCTGGTTTCTTGTTCCTGCTTCAAGACTTGAGCCTTGAAACTTGAAACATGAAACCTGGAACTCGACGCGTCACGAAATCCCCCGCTGAACCTAGACACAAGATCTCGATTTTTCTGAAAAATATCCCTCCATCCTTGCCAGGCTATCAAGAGGGAGAGTATCTTTACGGCACAGGGAGCGGACAGGGGCGCCGTCCGGTACTCCGACGAGGTGATGAGAGATGAGGAACCGTGTCTGAACTGATCGAGAATGATCAACCCAATTTTGGTTCTGGCCGGCCGCGCTTGGGACGCATCCTTGAAGAAAAATTCAATCTCTTGGAGTCCAAGCTCGAGGAAGCGCTCGTCTACCAGCAGGATAAAGGCGGCCGACTGGGGGAAGTGTTGCTGCATCTACGCCTCCTACGGGAAGAACAGCTGTTGGAAGCGCTCGCTCACCAGTTTGAGATGACCTGGGTCCCGCATCTCGATCCCTCCCAGGTGGATCACGAGCTGATCAAGAAAGTCCCGATCGCCTTTTGCCGGCGTTACCGTGTGTTGCCGCTTCGCTATGAAGAAGGTGCCGTCCTGATCGCCTCGACCGATCCGCTGGAAACCGTCGCACTGGATGACCTTCGATTGCTGTTGGGGAAACCGATCAAGCCGGTCCTGACCACCAGCGTCGCCCTGCTCGCCAGTCTCAATCAAGCCTACGATGCCATCGCCAATCCGGCCGGTGCGGAAGCAGTGATGGAAGATATCGCCGCCAACCAGAGCCTCGATCAGCTGGCGCACGAACTCGACGAACCGCAAGACTTGCTTGATGCCACCGATGAGGCCCCGATCATCCGCCTCGTGAACTCGGTTCTGTTTCAGGCGGTCCGGCAGCGGGCCAGCGACATCCACTTCGAATCGTTCGAACGTGGGCTGGTGATCCGCTATCGCATCGACGGCGTGCT
>DCZN01000036.1:61212-63657 GCA_002331625.1 Nitrospira sp. UBA2083
CACGGCGAACGCGTCGTGCTGCGCTTATTGGAAAAGGAAAATCGCCTCCTCAATCTCTCTGAAATGGGATTTTCCAAAGAACGTCTGGCGGTCATTCACCAGCTCATCCAACTGGCGCATGGGATCATTCTCGTGACCGGCCCCACAGGCAGCGGGAAGACGACCACGCTCTATGCCGCNNGGCAAGACGACGACGCTCTACGCCGCGCTCTCGGAGCTCAACTCGGTCGACAAGAAGATCATCACCGTCGAGGATCCGGTCGAATATCAGTTGCTCGGCATCGGGCAAATGCAGGTGAACCCCAAAATCAATCTCACCTTCGCCGCCGGACTGCGGTCGATCCTTCGACAAGACCCCGACGTGATCATGATCGGTGAAATTCGAGACCGAGAGACGGCGGAGATCGCCATTCACGCCTCCCTCACGGGACACTTGGTGTTCTCCACCCTCCACACGAACGACGCCGCGAGCGCCGCGACCCGCCTCATCGATATGGGCATCGAACCCTTTCTCGTCGCCTCATCGGTCGTCGCCGTGCTCGCCCAACGGCTTCTGAGGCGAATCTGCCCAGACTGCAAACGCCCCTATCCCGCGAGCGAGGAAGAACTCAGCCGGCTCGACCTGCCGCCCGGTTCCCCGGTCACACTCCATCGAGGTGCCGGGTGTGCGGCCTGTTCCCAAACCGGCTATCGCGGACGCACCGGGATTTTTGAGCTGATGGTGCTCAACGATGAAATCAGGAGGCTCATCGGCAGTAAGGCCGACTCCTCGGCGATCAAACAAGCCGCGATCGCCGATGGGATGGTGACCTTAAAACAAGAGGGCGCTGAGCGAGTCATCCAGGGTCACACCACTTTGGAAGAAGTCATGCGGATTACCCAACAAGAAATTGACGTCGACTAGACGACGTGAAACGTCATGCGTGAAATGTGAAGCGTCCGAATCCGAAAACGAAATACGCTTCACGAGCGTTGACAAGCCACGTTTCAACTCACGAGCCAGACGATCGCAGGGAACAGGCCATGACGCATAGTGACCATACCGGCCACGGAGCACGGTGAGATGCCCGTCTATCAATATCAGGGGTACCGGAACGACGGGGGCGCTGCGACGGGAATCGTCGACGCTGAAAACATCAAAGTCGCGCGGCTCAAACTCAGAAAAGAAGGGGTTTACCCGACCAATGTCGTGGAGCAGGGACAGCCGTCCACGCGCGCACAGACCAAACATCTCTCCGGTACCGGACGCTCCATCAGCCGGTCGTCGACGCTCACGGCCAACGACTTGGCCTTGCTGACCAGACAGTTCGCAACACTCTTGGTCGCCGGACTTCCGTTAGTCGAAGCCCTCGGGGTCTTGGTGGACCAAGCAGAAAAAAAATCCATCAAATCGCTCCTCGCCGATATCCGAGAACAGATTCGCGGAGGGAAGGCGCTCAGCGCGGTCCTCGAAACCTATGAGAAGGACTTTTCGCCTATCTATGTCCACATGGTACGAGCGGGTGAAGCGAGCGGCGCGCTGGATCAGATCTTGTTCCGGTTGGCGGAGTTTTTGGAGAAGCAACAGGCACTGAGAACCAAAGTCACCAATGCCATGCTCTATCCCGTCATCATGCTGGCCATCGGGACGGTGATCCTATTTTTCCTCATCACGTTCGTCGTGCCCAAGATTACGCAGGTCTTCGCCCAACAAAAACAGGCCTTGCCATGGCCGACCGTGGCGCTGATGTCGACCAGCCAGTTCTTTTCAGACTATTGGATGGTGCTGGTCGGTCTCGTGGTCGGCGGCCTCTACGCGACGAGACGATTCATCCGGACGGGACGAGGCCGAATGGTGGCCGACCGTCTGACCTTGAAGCTTCCGTTGATCGGAGAGGTGGCACGAATGGTCTCGATCTCGCGGCTCACCAGCACCCTCTCCACGATGTTGGCGAGCGGCGTGCAGTTACTCGATGCGCTGGATGTGTCGAAGCGGGTCATGAACAATCGCGTGCTCGAGGAAACAGTTGAATCAGCCAGACAGAATATCCGCGAAGGGGAAACCATCGCCGATCCCTTGAAGCGGAGCGGCGAATTTCCGGCGCTCGTGACCCACATGATCGCCGTGGGAGAACGGAGCGGGGAGATGGAGGAAATGTTGCGCCGTGTGAGCCACATTTATGACGGCGAGGTGGAGCGAGTCATCACGCGGTTGACCTCGCTGATGGAACCGATCATGATTTTGGTCATGGGTGTGATCGTGTTTTTCATCGTGGTCGCGATTCTGTTGCCCATCTTTGAAATGGGCCAAATGGTCCACTAAAAAGATGCGCGAGGGAGATCAAGGTTGAGGGTAAGGTTCAGCGAATCGAATCTCCACTCAGCCTTCACCTCGACCTTAGTCTGATCAAGGAGAGTTGAGGAAACATGAAGCATAATCCAGGATTCTTGAAACTGGTCGAGCAA
>DCZN01000036.1:63674-84365 GCA_002331625.1 Nitrospira sp. UBA2083
ACAGCCTTTTTGAGCATCCTGAAACTCTGCTGTCGTTTGCTTCGAACGGAAATTTTCGGCCATATTGTTGGCAACCAACAATATGTTCCGCCGTCTGCTAAGGAGAACGTCGACAATACGAGTTAGATGAGTGGGAATGAGTCAAAATGGGGGTCTTACAATGACAGATTTGGAAACGCAGCAGCCCGCCACCCGTGTCAGAGAAACGCACCCGCCGGTTCGCCTGGTCACCCGCCTGCTCCATCGGCCCGCGGCTGATGCGGCCGGCTTTACCTTCATTGAAATCATGGTCGTGGTGGCCATCCTGGCCATTCTCGCCGCACTGGTGGTCCCTCGGATCATGGGGAGAACGGATGACGCGAAACGCACCGCAGCCAAAGTCCAGATTCGCAATATCGAAGGGGCACTCCAGCTCTACAAACTGGATAACGGCGTCTATCCCACCACGGAACAGGGCCTCAAGGCGCTGATTGAAAAACCTTCCGTCGGGGTTGTTCCGAAGAAATGGAAAATCGGCGGCTACTTGCCGAAGCTCCCGGAGGATCCCTGGGGTAATCCTTACAAGTATGTCAGCCCCGTCCAGCGAGCAGATCAGAAAATCGACTACGAAATTACCTCGCTCGGGACGGATGGCGAAGTCGGCGGCGAAGGCGTGAACGCTGACATTACCAATTGGAACCTGGACAAGGAATAACGAGTCGATGGGCACCGGCTGCAGGGCATCGGGCATCGGACATTCGGTTCCATGGCGATGGCCGCTCTCCCCTCATGCTTTGCGCCTCGAGCCTGACGCCTTATCCCTCACCCCTCATCCGGTGCACGCTTCAGCAGGCTTCACGCTCTTCGAAATGCTGATCGCCCTGTTTCTGATCGGCGGAATGCTCGCCATCGTCATCCCACGAGTCAGTTTCGAGGAAGACTTGCGTTCCACGGGACGAAAAATGGTCGGTGTGCTGCGGACCTTCCAAGGGATGGCGGCCACGGAGCAAAAACCCATCAGGCTGTACCTGGACCTGGATCAGGGAATCTACTGGATGATGGTAGTGGACGGAAAAGAAGAGCGTCTTCCGCTGGATCCTGGGTGGAAGACACCTCGGATACTGCCTGAGTCCGTCCGGTTGACGGAAATCTCGATCGGACAGGACAAGCGCATGACGGGACGAGTAGGCGTGTCGTTTTTTACCAACGGACGGATGGAACCCGTCACGATGTATCTCATGGACGGCAAAAACAATCTCTTGGGATTGCAAGTTGATGCCCTCACCGGGGTGATTCGGGTCAGCGACGAACGATTCGATCTTCCCCTAAACCGCATCATTCCTGACCGCGTCAAAGTCCTATTGAAAGCCAGCCCTCAGACGGGCGCGGGAGGACCGGCACGAGGGCTGACTCCGGTGAGCAGCGGCACGCCATGACGCCAGACCCACACCGCACCACGTCCGATGAGGGCGGATTCACACTGCTGGAAGTGCTGCTGGCGATCGGCTTGCTCGCCATCGCCCTGCCGATTCTGCTCGGCCTGAGAAATTTCGACCTCGATCTCCAAGACCGGGCGTCCGAACTCACGTCGGCTACCCTCTTGGCACAGGAAAAACTCCTGGAGGTCGAACTCTCCGGGCAGTATGCCGTCGGAGAGACGGCCGGAGAGTTCTCGACCCTGCCGCTTGGGGCCCAGACATCCCTGCAAGCCGTTCCCAGGGCTGTCGGCTATCGATGGAAGCGCACCATCGCACCCACACCCCTGGAGTTGGTTCGGGAGATCCGCATCAAAGTCACGTGGCCTCGCGCGGACCGAGAGGAGCAAGTTGAGGTGAGTACCTATGTCTTTGCTGGACGCCAAACCTTCTAACCCTCAAGCGGGGTTCACGCTCGTCGAGGTTTTGGTCGCCGTGGCCCTGCTCGGCACCATTGCGGCGATGGTCTTTGCGTCGCTCGTCACGACGACCCAGGCGGTCGAAGCCGGGAGAGCGCACACGGAACGTGAGCAAACCGTTCGAAAGATCCTCCGCTTAATGGCCGAAGAAGTGTCTCTGAGCAGGCGCACGATCACCTACCCCTGGATCGGCATGAATGGGACGCAAGACGGGCAGCCGGCGGACATCCTCGCCTTCCTCGCGATGAGCCAGGAACTGAGCAACCTCAATGCCACGATCAAGGAGAGCGAAAACGTTCGAGTCGTGTATACCCGCGAACGTGATCGATTGATTCGATTCGTTCGGAAAAATCTCTATACCCTGACGGACACCACGGAGTCGCTCGACCAAATGGAGCTGGCCGATCGCGTGCAAGCTTTTAATGTCCGGTACTACGACGATCAAAACCGGATCTGGCTCGACGAATGGCCGACCGCCAGCAAGCTGCCGAAAGCCCTGCTGATCGAAGTCACGTTTCAATATCCGGATGAGGCACCATGGACCGTGCGGGAATGGGTGACGATCGGAACGTCATGACGATGAAATGGCCTGAGGCATGGCGAGAAGCGGTGGCCTGGACGGTAGGCGGAGTCTGCATCTTCGTGCTGTGCTTGCTTGTCACCTTTCCCTATGACTTGCTGCAAACCCGGCTTGTCACAGAACTCAAACGAGCCACCGGCATGGACGTCCGAGTAGCCGATTGGAACATGGGACCTCCCCTCAGCCTGGAATGGCGAAACGTCAGTCTCTCGAAACCGAATATGGCCCCCATCGACGTGGCGGCGCTCCAGGCCAAACTCGGACTCTTGCAGGCATTCACGGGCTCGGTCGGTCTGGATGTGGTAGTCCAGCTGGACGAACAGACCACGCGCACAAGCCTGGCCAAGGGAACGGTTTCGTCCTCCTCCTTCTCCCTGGCCGGTCCCCTGGCGGTGAAAGGACAGCTCCAACAGATCGACCTGTCCAAGCTCATCCGTCCCTACGTGACCCACGGAACACTGAACGGCCAGTTTGCGCATCGAGTCGACTCAAACCAATCCCCCACAGGCACGATGAACAGCGAAGGAACATGGACGGCAGAGGCGACGGACCTGGTGATCGACCAGGTTCCGCTCGGCGGCGGACGCACCTTGTCGCTCACATTCAGCAAAGCCTCGGCTGGGCTCTCATGCCGAAACCTCGTCTGCGAGGTCACGCAGTTGAAGGGCGACGGCATCGACGGGTCCTTTGACGGACAAGGGCAGATCACCATTCAGCAGCCGACGCCGAACAGCCAACTCGCGCTGACGGTCACGGTCATCCCGGGTCCTGGGTTTGCGTCAAAGGCCGGAACGCTTGGGCTCCCGTCGCTGCCTCCGGGAACCCCCTTGACCATAAAGATCGTGGGAACCTTGGCACAGGCACGGATCGCATTGTAAAGTAGCACGGAAGTTTCAAGTTGCGCGTTTCACGTTTCAGGTTATTCGGAATTGAACGTTCACACTTGAAACCTGAAACTCGAAACATGAAACGAAAGTAGATTCATGGCCATTGTCAACGAATGTGTCGGGCTGGATATCGGACAGACGGGGTTGAAAGCCGTCCGGTTCCGCCGCCGATTGAGCGGCCACGAAACCATCGACTACTTCCAGCACCCGCTGCCCTTTTCCCGTCCAGAAGACCTTGAGCCGGCCCGGCGCATCCACTCGCTGCGTGGATTCCTCTGGCGGCATGGGCTCTACGCCACAGACCAGCTGGTCACCGCCATTCCGTGCCAGGACCTCTTTGTCAGAACGCTCTCATTCCCTTTTAAAGATGCGGCCAAGCTCGCGCAGGTCGTTCCCTTTGAAGTCGAGAATCTCGTCCCGATGCCGCTCGAAGACCTTGCCGTCGGCAGCTTGGTCTTGCCCCCGGGGCACGTGACGGAAGGCGCACTGCGCGAGGCCAAGGGCTCCGAAGTCCTCGTCACGGCGGCACCCAGGGACAAAATCTCGGAACATCTTCAATTTTTGGCGCAAGCGGACGTTGAGCCGTCGGCGATTAATGTCGATGCCATGGCACTGTTCTCCGTCACGCAATATCTTCAGCAAGAAGGCGCCGCCGTCCCACATGATCTGGCCATCATTGACGTGGGGGCCTCGAAGACCACCCTCTGTCTCGTGGAAGGCGGACGCCCGGTCATGCTTCGGACCATTCTCTGGGGCGGGAACCACCTCACGCATGCCTTGGCGGTCCGGCACGCCTGCAGCTTTGCCGACGCGGAACGCCACAAACGCACCATTGCCGTCGATCAGGTGCATGGGTTGCTGGAACCCGTCTTGAAAGAGCTGCGGATCACGTTACAATCGTATCAAGGCGGTGACCGGAGTCGGTTGACGCACTGCTGGATCTGCGGCGGCGGGTCCAAGCTGCAAGAAATCGGCGAGTACATGTCTCGACAATTGGGGCTCTACCCGGTCGGGCCTCGCCAGGGATTCGGCACCGACGCGCCGAGGGCCTTCTCGATTGCGTTCGGGCTGGCTATCCACCCGAAAATCGTGCGACCACGGTGGCGATTCACCTCGTCCTCCATGGGACTCGCGCTCGACCTCAAGAGCGTCTCGGATACCGCGTCCCCGGATGCCGCCACCGTCAAACACCAGCGTCGCCTGGCCATGATCGCCGGGCTCGTGATCGCCGTGCTGGCGCTCGCGGACTTCTCGATTCACTTCATACTGAAAGACCAACGCGTCACGCGGTTGAGAATCGCGCTCCACAGTCAGTACGAGCGGATCTTCGGGACAGGAACCGGGGCCGCGCCCGGCGAAGAAGTCGATCAAGCCAAGTACCGCCTCAGTGTCGTCGACAAAGCACTCGGGCTAGTCGATGCCACTGACGGAAAAGCGCTCTTGACGCTCTCGACGTTCGTGAAACAACTTCCACCTGGAACGATGGTCAAAGTGCGTGAGCTGACGGTCGATGGCGCGACGATCCTCATGGAAGGAGAGACGACCTCGTTCGATGCCGTCGAGCGCATCAAGCAAACCTTCGCCTCAAGCCCCCGTTTGACGGACGTGTCCGTCACGGAAACCCGTGTCGGCGCCAGTCCAAATCAAGTCGTCTTTCGCATTACCGTCACGGTGCAGAAACCATGATGCAGACCTTCCGGGAACGATGGCACCATATGTCGCAGCGCGAGCGGACGCTCGTGCTGATGGGCGGAATCGTCCTGGGGCTTAGTCTGGTCTTTGTGCTGGTCGTGGACCCGCTGTTGGACAGCCTCGATCGTCTGGAGCGTCAGGCGGTCAGAAAGCAGAAAGACCTCGCCGAATTGTCCGCCGTCGGCCAATCGTATCTGGCAAAGCGAGACCGCTTAGCCAAGATCGAAGGCCGCATGCCTGGAGCCGACAGCCATTTTTCGCTCCTGACATTCATGGAAGAAGCGGCCACCACCGCACAGGTGCGTGAGCGTATTACCGGCATGCAGCCGCAAGTACAGACCTTGGCACAGGGGTACCAAGAGACCGCCGTGGATCTACGCTTAGAGGGCGTCCAACTGCCGGAGTTGTTGGCCCTGCTGGTCGCAATCGATCAAGCCCCCTTCGACCTGCACGTGCGCCATCTGCAGATCCGACCGAAATTCGATAATCCTGTCAATCTCGACGCCACCGTTCGGGTCTTGAGTTATGCGAAGAGCTGATGAACGCGGGGTGGCACTTCTCATCACGCTCCTGGTCCTGACCCTGCTCACCGCCCTCATTCTCGAATTTGATGCAGAAGCCCGACGTGAATACCGAGCGGCCGCGTCATTTCGTGACGAGTATAAAGCCACCATGCTGACTCGGGCCGCGGTCCAAGCGACCCGCGCGGTGCTGATGCAGGATCTCCTGCGGGAGAAAATGACCGGTCAGAAGTTCGACGGTCCGACCGATATCTGGGCCATGCCGATCCAGAATTATCCGATCGGCGACGGCTTCCTCACTGCACGAATCCAAGATGAAATGGGGAAGGTGAACCTGAACGACCTCGCGTCGACCTCGGGGGGCGAGCAGGAACAAAAAAAGAAAATCTTGCGTGTCAAACGGCTGTTTGAATTGCTCAGAATCAGTCCCACCTTGGTCGATGCCCTCATCGATTGGGTGGACCAGGATGAGGCGCCTCAGCCGGCGGGTGCCGAGAGCCTTTACTATCAATCACTGAGGCCACCTTACCGATCCGCCAACAGTCCCCTCACCGGGTTGGGAGATCTCAGACTCATCAAGGGATTTACCCCGGAGATCATTGAGCGGATCACGCCCTATATCACGGTCTTTCCGCTGGAAGGTGGTGCACCGATGAACATCAATACCGCCGATCCTCTTGTGCTTCAGACACTGGACCCAAGCGTGACACAGACTGTCGCGATGGAGATCGTTCAGGGGCGGCCCTTCAAGACGAAAGTGGAGCTCGATCGGGTGGGAAGTTTTCAAGAAATCGGCCGGACACTTAGAAACGAGTACGATATCAAGTCAGACTATTTCTCCGCGCGCTTGGGCATCACCATCAATGAAACCACCAAGAACTCCTTCGCCATTCTGAAGCGAGATGCCAGTAAAGGGGACAGTACCGTGGAGTATCTGCGGATTCTTTAAGAGTTTCTTGTTTCAGGTTTCAGGTTTCAAGTTGCAGGTTGAGTGGGAGTTCTTCCAACGTGGAACATGAAACTCGAAACGTGAAACGTGTAACTACCCCAGCGGTACGGTGATCGTCACCTCGTTCCCCCGCTCGTTATAGGCCAGGCTGGGGAAAAACGATCGCGTAAGAAAAATTCCTCGCCCGTTCGCTCCCTCGAGTTCCAAGACCGCTTGAGATCGCGTCAACAGCGTCCGCCATTTGAAGCCTTTGCCCTCGTCGGTAATGCGATAGACCAGCTGGGTAGCACGCTTGTCATGGAGCACCTGGATCGTGACCCGGCGGTCTCGAAGCCGAGCTTGTCCAAGTCGCTGCGCCAACAGCTGATCGTAGCAGCCGTCTGCCAGCGCCTCCTGCTTTTCCTGATAGAAAATCTCGAGATTCCCATGTTCAATGGCGTTGAAGAGCAATTCCTGTAATGCGCCTTGAAGATGCAGTCGTTGGATCGAAGGCAATGTTGAAGCCGTCGTCCTGATAAGCCATGAGATAATGCCCGGAATATGTGTCGGATCAGACTCCACGGTCAGCTGATATTCAGAGCGTGTGAGCCCCGGCAGATCCAGAAGGTTCCCGGGCAGCAGATTCCGCGCACGCTGCAACGCATGCGCGAGTGCTTCTTCAGTGATGGGTTTGTGGAGGTAATCGGCGGCCCCGACGCGAAGCGCCTCGACGATCAGCGTCTCCGGCGCATTGTTCGCCATCACGATCACCGGACAGGCCTCATGCCGAGCCTTGAGCTCCTTGATCAACGCCAGGCCGGCTCCGTCCGGAAGAAAGATGTCGGTGATGACGATATCAGGAGCCGCCTGGTCGATCATGGTGAGTGCGGTCGCGGGATCAGACGCGGCGACAATTGAGAATCCCCTTCCCTGCACCTGTTGGGTAATACGAGCTTGGGTATCAGGACTGGGATCGATGACGAGCAGATGCTCAGCACTCGGGGAGGAGTTCATGCGGCCATTCCTTTGTCGCGCACGTGACGGAGTGCGTCCAGGAGACGGTGGAATTCTCGTTCCAACGTGGTATAGAGCTGCTCCCCATGCGTGAGGTGTCCTGCCTTTGCCGATTCTTCCAATGCTTTGCAGGCATCAAGGGCGGCCGGAGCACAAAACTGCAAGATCGCGCCCTTCAACCGATGACTCGATCGCGCCACCCCTGCGGCGTTCCCGGCGTCCAGCGCCGCCCGAGTGTCCGCCAAATCCTTCGGACTATGCTCCATAAACAAATCGAGCATCATCTCGAACGTCTCCTGGTCGCGATCGACCCGATCGAGCGCTTCATCGAGGTGAAAGATCGGTCCATCACTCATGAGACACCCGCAAGCCGACCTCAATGCCCATCAGCGCCACATCGTCAGGAAACTGTTCATGGCCCTGCCATCGCACCGCCTCGGCCAGGGTGCCTGACACGACGTCGTTCAGTGGACATGAGCCGAATGTCCGGACCGTCTGTTCCAGACGCTCCTGCCCCCACAGCTCGCCGCTCACACCCGGCACTTCGTACAGCCCGTCGCTGAGCAGATACAACCGATCCCCAGGCTCAACCGGCAGGTCCTCGGTCACATACGTCGTCGAACCATCGAAACCGAGCGGCAAATTGGGTCGAGCCAGCCAACACACCTCGCCGGACCGCCGATGAAGAAAGGCACCATTGTGTCCGGCCGTGGCAAAAGACAGCCGACGCTCGAGGACATTGAGGCGCGCAAAGATAATCGTAAAATAGTTGCCGTCTTCAGTCAGTGGAAACTGCTTATTCGCCTCCGTCAAAATAGCACCGGGGTCGTTGGAGCCGACGTGGTGGAGCAACCCTTCTCTTCGTAAGAAGGTGGAGAACGACGCCGACCGCAAGGCCGACGAGACGCCATGACCGGACGCGTCCAATAAATAGAGCCCCAAGACATCGTCGCTCCACGGGACCACATTGAACAGATCGCCCCCCAACCCAAGCGAGGGCCGATAGGCATGGACCATCTGCACCCCGGGCAAGAGTGTTCCCTGCGTCGGCAGCAGCGATTCCACATAGCGGGCGGCAGACTGGAGCTCCCGTTCGAGCACCTCCTGTTTTCTCCGAATCTCCTCCGTGACATCCTCTAACCGCCGAATCAGCGTGGCGGCACGCATCCCGGCCTGTACACGCGCGGTGATCTCATACTTACTGGCGGCTTTACTGAGGAAGTCATCGGCACCACGGGCCAGCCCCTCGGCAATCTGTTCAGGCTGGTCATGACTCGTCATCATCAAAATCTGACTCGTCATCAGCTCCGGGTCTTGGCGAACCCGTTCGCAGAACGCGGGGCCGTCCAGTTCTGGCATCATCCAATCCAGGATCGTCAGGTCCGGCCGCTCACGTCGAAGCGCCTCCAACCCGGCCTTGCCGTCACCGGCTTGAATCACGCGATAGCCGAGCCGTGTGAGCCGAGCCGCCAATGCCACACGGGCAGTCGGCTCATCGTCCACGACCAGGACGGTCTGCTGCGCCACCTGAGCTGTGTGTTCAATCGGCGTTGAGGACATTGAGCATCCGCTGTGAAGTTCCGGTTTCAAGTTTCAGGCAGGGGCTCGAGTTTCAGGTATTCAGAGTTCTCTCTACGTAACATGAAACCTGAAACACGAAACGTGAAACGCCTCTGCGAGATACGCTTCACGTCATTTCCTAGCGCTTCACACTTCACGGCCTAGGCCGCCCGTTGCTGCCCCGCCACAGCGTCTTGCTCATTGTCATACACAGGGATCAGTTTCTGAATGTTCGCCAAGCTCATGATCTCTCGCACGTAACTTTGCGGTTTCAGCATGCTCACTTTTCCCTGGCTCAACTTGAAGTTCTGCGAAACGAGCGCCAGCAACCCAAGCCCGGAACTGTCGACGAAACGGACCTCGGCCATGTTCAAGATCAGATGCCGACACCCTTTCTGGCGTATCGCCTCGACGGCCGCTTTGAATTGTTCACGATTGGCGTACGTGAGATCTCCGGTCATCTCAAGCACCACGCCGTTCGGGACGGGACGTTCTTTCGTTTGCATCGCCATGCCTGCCTCCTTCGTTCACACCGGTCGTGATCGTTGTCGTTCAGCCCTTACGCGGCCCGCGCCTCGGCTGCCGCTTCCTCCGTCGGAAACACTGCGATCATCTTATCGATATTGGCGATCCCCAGGAGTTGCTTCACGGTGCCTTGCGGACCCACCAGGCTGATCTTCCGGTCCTCCACCAAGAACTGTTGGGACGTGAGGGCCAGAAGGCCCAACGCAGAACTGTCCATATACGTGGCCTCCTGCAGATCGACGATGAGATGCCGTCCGCCGGACGCTCGAAATGCCGTGACCACCGACGAGAAGTCTTTACGATTGCGATACGTGAAGACATCCTCGACACGAATCACCGTCGCGTTGCGCCAGACCCGTTGTGTGATCGGCATACAGATTCCTCACTTCCTCAGCGGCTCACATGAGCCAAGACTGCGCTGGCAATATCCCCCAACGGCAGAATCTTATCCACGGCTCCGGCCTTGATCGCTTCCTTCGGCATGCCGAACACGACACAGCTCGCCTCATCTTGCGCGATCGTGAACGCACCGGCCTGCTTCATTGTCAACAATTCCTTCGCGCCGTCCCCCCCCATCCCGGTCAGGATCACCCCGACGGCATTGGCGCCGGCATAGCGTGCAACCGATGCAAACAGCACATCCACCGATGGTCGATGCCGATTGACCGGAGGGTCTTGATTGATCCGAACGGTATAGCGAGCGCCACTCCGTTCGAGCGCCATATGATAGCCGCCGGGAGCAACCAGGGCATGCCCCGGCAACACGCTGTCCCCGTCCTCAGCTTCCCTGACGGAAATCCGGCAGAGCTCATTCATCCGATCGGCCCAGGTCTTCGTAAACCGTTCAGGCATGTGTTGCGTGATCAAAATCGGCGGCGTATTGGGAGGCAGGACCTCCAACACGTCTTTGACGGCTTCCGTCCCCCCAGTGGATGAACCGATGGCGATGATGGTATCGGTCGTCTTGATCATGGCGCTGCCCGACGGAAGGGGGGTTGGCTCGCGCCTCACGGCTAACGCCTCGCGCTTCACGTTCGCACAGGCGGCCGCCTTGACCTTGGAGATCAGATCCTGGGCCACGTCTTCCATTCCCTCACGGAGGTCGATCTTCGGCTTGGTGATAAAATCAACGGCACCAAGCTCTAACGCTCGGAGCGTCGTCTGACACCCGGCCTCGGTGAGGGAGCTCACCATCACGACCGGCATCGGATGCCCGCGCATGAGTTTTTCAAGGAACGTGATGCCGTCCATCCTCGGCATTTCGACATCCAGGGTAATCACATCGGGATTCAACGCTTTGATCTTCTCGCGCGCGATATAGGGATCCGGCGCTGACCCGATGACTTCGATCTCCGGATCTTTCGCGAGCAACGACGCGAGCACCTGCCGCATCAACGCCGAATCATCCACATTCAGCACGCGAATCTTCTTCATGAACACCCCTACGTTTCGGGTTTCAGGTTTCTAGTTTCAGGTTGTCGGAAAACATGAAACGTGAAACGTGGAACCTGGAACTCTCCCACTTAGAAGAGCGTCACATCTTCCTCCACCGGCTTCTCGACCGCCTGGATCTTGGTGGCATATTCCAGCTCACGGTCCAGAATGGTCTGGTTCTTCAGCCGCTCAATCTTCTTTAACAGCACTCGGCCCGAGTCAGTAAAATAGTAGACCTTGCGCGGACAGACGTCTCCTAAGTCCGTTTTCACCGCCGTGAGCCCTTCCGTCTTGAGAAAGTTGAGCACCCACTCTGCGTTTCGAGCCCCGACGTCGATGTTTCCGTCGTAGATTTTCCCGGCGCCGAACAGCTTGACTTCCAGCCGACTTTTTATGCCCCCCAGCTTTAAAATCTCGTTGATCAGCGACTCCATCGCATAGGACCCGTAGCGAGTCGATTCCCCCCAGGAATCGGTCCCTCCATCTTTTGGTTTCGGCAACATGAAATGGTTCATGCCGCCCACACCCACGACCGGATCCCGGATACAGGCGGAGATACAGGACCCAAGCACCGTATAGACAATCATCGGCGTGGAACTGACGAAGAACTCGCCGGGCAAGATCGCCGCGATCTCATGGGGAAAACGATTATCCCGCATCCGCCGAATATGCTCGAATCCCTTATGCCTGGTTTCAAGTTCCATGTTTCAAGTTTCACGTATGATAGGTTTTGTACTTTGTGCCCTTGACTCCTGATTTGCGCAAATACTTCATGAAACCTGCGATCATTCTTGCCGTATCGGCAGCTAACCCGACAAGCTGTTTACAGCTATCTCGTTCAACGTAACCTTGATCGAGAGCGATATAGAGCTGGCTTCGCACTTCACCAGCTGATCCCTTAGCGATTGACACGCTTGACCTTCGAATCTGATCCCGGAGCGCGACATCCTTCGCGAAAGCCCCCTTACCTGAGACTCAATAGATCTCCGCACACAGAACTCTGGCTTGCCGCCATGCCTCAATATCCTCAAACCGTTCAAAGGTCGACATCGCAGTAGGTCCATCATGTATCAAGTTTCGGGTTTCAGGTTTTAAGTTTCATGTTGTCGGAAAACCTGAAACGTGAAACCTGAAACATGAAACACGACCCCCTTATGCCTCCTTCCGGTAGATCGTGGGGCCCATAACCTTGAAGGGATGCTCGACCCACTGCAGACTCTCGGAATGACCGATGAACAGATGCCCTCCAGGCTTCAGATATCGATAGAATTTGTTGACGAGCTGCTCCTGGGTGGGACGGTCGAAATAGATCATGACATTCCGACAAAAAATGAGGTCCAACGGACTTTTAATCGGAAATCGGTCGTCCATGAGATTCAACCGCCGGAACCGGATCATCGAGGCCAGATGCGGCTTGACCTTCACCAACCCTTCACTCTCACCGCGTCCGCGGAGGAAATGCCGCCTGACCACCTCCGGCGGCACATCACGCACGCGGTCCGCCTCATACAGACCCGCCGCCGCTTTGGCCAACACGCGCGTCGACAGATCGGACGCCAGAATTTTGAAGTCCCATCGTTGAGGATCGTCGACACCTTCGTAGAGCGTCATGGCGATCGTGTAGGGCTCTTCGCCGGTCGAGCAGGCAGATGACCAAATGCGAATGCGCCGTTCCCCGGCCAGTGCAGGCAGAATCCGCTCGCGCAGATAATCGAAATGCTTTGGTTCTCTGAAAAAGTCGGTCTTGTTCGTCGAGATCAGGTCCAACATCCGGGTGAACTCTTCCTTCGTGAGATCTCCCATCACGTGCTCGTAATATTCCGTGAAGGTCGTCAGCCCGAGGTCTCGTAATCGCTTCGACAGCCGAGACGCCAGCAGCGTTTGTTTTTGATCGCCGAGCGCGATGCCGCTTTCGTCGTAGATCAGCGTGCGGAACCGGACAAACTCGTCGGACGTAATCCCGTAATCCATCGTCACTCCACCAGGTCAATCCTAGGCGCCAAGTTCCTACCCACTCCTGCAAAGTCTTGGCTTTATCGGTCGGTTGCTATCGATTCTTGATATGGGATGACTAGCGTGATTACGCGACGTTACACACTCTCTGTTCTCAAGGAGAGGTCCAGAACTTCCGATAAGATCTGGTCGCATGCTCACTCATGGCAGCGCAAGAATTTGGAACACCAAGGAGCCAGGCCCCGGCATCCTTCCCTGGAGCACTCCTGTTGCCGAACACGAAACCGATCTGACCATATGCCGATCGGATCGACGACAAGCCCGTAATGAACCACGACCCTAAACCGCCCTTCCCCATCAGCTCCGGTCTGATGCTGACGGCGGGGTACGCCGCGACCGGCAAACTCAGCTTGATGTTAGCCATCGCTCCCGGGTATGCCACAGGGATCTTCCCGCCTGCCGGACTTGCGATCGCTGCAACCTACCTATGGGGCTTGTCGACCCTTCCTTGGATCTTTTGCGGTTCTCTGACACTCAACTTCCTGCTGACCAATGCCACCCTAGACCACTCAACCGCTCTCGCCGCCATTTCCATCGCTTTGGCCTCCACGCTACAAGCCTGGCTGGGGAGGTCGGTTCTGAACCGAACAATCGACGCAAACGCCGGTCTCGACACAGCAGACCAAATCATCGGCTATCTCCTGCCTGCCCCTGCCATCTGTCTCCTCAGCGCATCGGTATCTGTTGGAAGCCTGGTCCTGCTGGGGGTCATCCAACCGGACCAGGCTCTCCTGACGTGGGCCACATGGGCGGTCGGCGATACCCTAGGCTTAGTAGCTATCTTTCCCATCGTGATGGCACTCTTTGGCACTCCCGACTCGGTGTGGAACGGCCGCCGATTGGTCGTCGTGTCTGTCATGTCCACCGGTTTGGCGCTCGGGATATTCATCTATTTCCTCTTCCTCAAGATTGAGTCAGAGGAGATGTCCACCTCGTTTCACTTCCAAGCCGACCGCATCGCGCACAACATCCAGGATCACTTCAACGAGCAGGAGTTCTTTCTTCATCAACTGGATATCGCGCTGTCCCTGTCTCATCACGAACCAATCACTCGTGAGGCCTTTAGAGCCCTTACACAACCAGCGTTGAGCCGTTTTTCCATGTTGCGAGCCATCGAGTGGGTACCGGAGATTACGTTCAGCCGGCGCACGGTATTCGAAGCGTCACAAAAACGATCGGTTCCGACGTTTGTGATTCGCCAACACAGCAATGACGGTGTCATAGCACCCGCGCCTGACCGCCCCACCTACTACCCTATCACCTATGTTGAGCCACTGACCGGCAATGAGAACGTACTCGGGTTAGACCTGGGTTCCCAAGCGACCTGCAAGGCGGCAGTGCTGCGGGCTCTACGATCCGATACCCCCATAGCAACCGAGCCCGTGATCCTGCTCAATGAGTCCGATGCTCAATACGGCATCCTGCTGATCAAGCGTATCAACAAAGGTGCGAATGCACCGGGACTCGTCCTGACGGTCCTACACATAGACGACTTCATTGGGCGATTACTACCCGAGGGAGATGAGATGAAGGTGAGTCTCGCAGACACTCAGCGGGGTGAACTCCTCTACAGCACTCAACCATCACCATCCACATCTAGAGAATTTACCCATACCCTGCGGTTCGGAGGAAGAACTTACGCTTTGTATATCAGTCCCTCATCAAAGTTGATCGCCGATCAGGGTGGCTGGCAAAGCTGGAACCTGCTGATTGGAGGTATCGTGTGCAACGGCCTGTTGGGTGCCATTCTCCTCCTTGTCACCGGCACAACGAACCTGGTTCGTGTTCAGGTTGCAGAACGGACCCGACAACTCGCCCTGAAGAGTACTTTGCTGCAGTCCGTCATTGACACAGTCCCAATGCGCATCTTTTGGAAGGATCGGGCGATGAAGTATCTCGGCTGTAACCAAGCCTTCGCCGGGGATGCGGGAAAGGATAGCCCCGCAGACTTAATTGGCAAAACCGACTATGAGATGAGTTGGGCAAACCAGGCTGAGTTATACCAAACTGATGACTGCGCAATCATCGAGTCCGGCACGGCCAAGCTCAATTTCGAAGAGCCGCAAACCACGCCCTCCGGTCAAACCATCTGGCTGCGCACCTCAAAAGTCCCCCTGAGAGATCACCAACATGACGTGATCGGCGTACTCGGTCTCTACGAAGACATTACCGAACAACGGGCTATGGACGATCGGTTACGCGATTCTGAAGAACGCTTCCGCCGTCTCTTCGATTTCTCGCCAGACCCGGTTTGGATCATCGACGAACGGCATTTCGTCGAGTGTAATCAAGCCGCAGTCGCGATACTGGGGTATCCCGACAAGGAGTCGCTCAAGAATATACATCCGTCGGCCCTTTCTCCTGAATATCAGCCAGATGGAGAGCGTTCGTACGATAAGGCCGAACGCATGATGTTGCTCGCTCTCGAAAAGGGAATCCATCGTTTTGAGTGGGTTCACACGCGCAAGAACGGCACGAACTTTGTCGCCGAAGTGACTCTTTCTGCCTCCATTCTCAAAGGACGCCCGGTCATCCACT
This sequence comes from Nitrospira sp. UBA2083, assembly GCA_002331625.1. Classification (GTDB taxonomy): domain Bacteria; phylum Nitrospirota; class Nitrospiria; order Nitrospirales; family Nitrospiraceae; genus Nitrospira_D. Next base: position 79,240 of record DCZN01000036.1, read on the forward strand.
GCGTGTGGCGTGACATTACCGAACGCAAGCAGGCTGATGATGCCTTGCGGAAAAGCGAACAGGCCCTGAAAGAGGCACAGCGTCTGGCAAAAGTCGGCAGTTGGGAATTGGATATCTCGAACAACCACCTCACCTGGTCCGACGAAACCTACTCTATTTTCGAGATCGATCCCGTGAGATTCTCTGGTAGATACAACGACTTCCTTGTCGTCATTCATCCCGAAGATCGCGAGACAGTCAACACGGCTTATGCTGACTCTTTGAGCAACCGTCATCCCTATGCCGTCCGACATCGCCTGCGCATGCCGGATGGGCGCATTAAACATGTCTATGAACAATGTCAGACCACCTTCGACGAGGCCGGCCATCCGCTTCATTCTATCGGCACCGTGCAGGATATCACCGAGCAAGTGTGTGCGGATGAGGCACTGCGCGCCAGCAAACAACGCTTCGACTTAGCGATGCAAGCCGCCAATGATGGTTTGTGGGACTGGAACATTCAGACCCAGACAACCTACTTTTCTCCACAGTGGAAGGCGATGCTAGGGTATGCCGATCACGAGCTAGAAAATAGCTTTGCCACCTGGGAACGGCTGGTGGACGAGAACGGTCATGGACGGACCCTGGCCTTAATCAATGACTGTATCTGTGGCAGAGCTGATGGGTTCAGCTCCGAATTCCGCCTGCGTCACAAGGACGGCCATTGGGTCGACATCCTGTCCCGAGCAACGATCGTTCGGACTCAGAACGGGGAGCCCTTACGCATGGTCGGCACCCACGTGGATATCACCGAGCGGAACGCCACTGCACGACGACTGAGCCAGACTGCAAATGAACTGGAGCAGAAGAACCTGGAACTCGCAGTCGCTCACAGACAGGCCCTGGCGGCCACCGAAGCCAAGAGCGCGTTCCTAGCCTCCATGAGTCATGAGATCCGCACGCCGTTGAATGCCATCATCGGCATGGCCGATCTCCTCACGGCAACCACACTCAGCAAAGAACAAGCGGACTACGTCCAGCGCTTCAGCCGAGCCGCCGACCATCTACTCAACCTCATCAGCGACATCCTTGACCTCTCAAAGATCGAAGCCGGCCGATTGCAGGTTGAACACATCCCCTTCAACCTCGGTGAGCTGGTAACCACAGTGCGCGATGTGCTGGCGGTGAGCGCGAAAACCAAACAGCTCGCGCTAGATGTGCAGATACGGCCCGATGTCCCCCCAACCGTCACCGGCGATCCTACACGGCTGCGGCAAGTACTCATAAATCTCTTGGGGAATGCCATCAAGTTCACCGACCGGGGGCAGGTGGTGCTCACGGTCGATGCCGTCAGCCATGATCGAATGCGATTTGCGGTCTCGGATACCGGCATCGGGATTCCGTCGGACAAGCTCCCGTTCATCTTTGAGAGCTTCACGCAGGGGGATGCGACCACCACGCGGAAGTTCGGCGGCACGGGACTGGGACTCTCCATCTGCCGGCACTTGGTCAGTATGATGGACGGTAATTTCACGGTGGCCAGCACCCTCGGAATTGGTTCGACGTTTGAGTTCACCATCCGTTTACCCGCTATTGCCACAACGGAACCCCTCGCTTCCGACCAACCGCCTCGGTCAGGATCTACAACGCTCACGCCGCCGGCCGATCGGCCACTGCGCATTCTGCTGGTCGATGATCTGGAGGACAATCGTGACCTCATCGCGCACTTCGTCAAGAACTTCCCCTACACGCTCGACATGGCAGAGAACGGGATCGTCGCTGTGGAAAAGTTTCAGCACCATGTCTACGACTTGGTCTTCATGGACATCCAAATGCCGCTCATGGACGGCCTGCAGGCCACCGCCGCCATTCGCCAGTGGGAACATACGCAGCACCGTGTACCCACCCCTATTCTTGCATTGACCGCCCACGCACTTAAGGAAGAGGAACAGAAAAGCCTCGACGCCGGATGTACGGCGCATCTCACAAAGCCGATAAATAAGCACACTCTGCTAAGAGCAATCCTGGAATACACCGGACGGTCGACTGACCAAGCGGCCTAACCGGGTAAGGGAGCTTTGAGAATGGAGAAGCCGATTCTATTTATGGTCGAAGACGAAGAGGATACCGCCACCCTCATTCGGATGATCATGGAAGAAGACGGGTACGACGTGCTCCATGCCCGCGACGGCAAGCAGGCCCAAGTCCAGATCGATGCGCTGCCCCCGCCGGCGCTCGTGCTGCTGGATATGGGATTGCCGTCTGTGCATGGGCTGGAACTCTTGGCCCAGATTCGCAACAAGACGAGCTGGAACGGCGTCTCAGTCGTCATGCTGACCGCCGACGGCGACCAAACACACATCTGCAAAGCACTTGTGGCCGGCGCATCTGATTATGTCCTGAAGCCGTTCACGCGAGAGTCGTTGTTGGCCAGACTCGCCCGGTTTCGAGCACCAGGCTTGAAACGTCGCACAGCCTGAAAGGAGCACCCTCATGTCGGACGCTTCGCCACATCCACGGTCGATGACCGAACGCACAGACGTGGTCCATATTGATCGCTCGTTTGAACCACTTGTGCCACGGTTTATAACGAATCGGAAGAAAGAAATCGTCACGATGCGGCAGGCCCTGACAGGCAACGATTTCGAGACGGTACGCAGTGTCGCACATGGGATGAAAGGCGTCGGGGGAAGCTACGGATTCGACCGCATGACCGAACTCGCCGCGACCATCGAACAGGCGGCGAAATCAGCTGATCCGACGACCATCACGCACCAGTTGCACACCTTGGAGCGCTACGTGAACGACGTCCAGATCACGTACGACTGACCGGGTCGTTCGAACTATTTTTCCGTCATGAGGTAGCCGTTGAGTTGCGTCGGCAACAACGCCGTCTTCACCCGTTCGGGCAGCGTTTTAGGATCCAAGCTCCGCTCGATCGACAACGATCGCTCCCGCGACAGATCGATAATCGCCGCCTGATCGTGCGAGGCATTCTGCTCATACAGCATGATGACGGGGCGTAAGCGTTCCTGGCTGTTGGTCTTGATCACCAGTCCGAAGCTGCCGTCCGTCAATTCCACAAACGAGCCGGGCGGAAACACCGTCACCGTCGCGATGAACGGATCGATCACGTCCGGACCGTACTTATTCCGCAGCTTCGTATACAGATACGTCAACGCTTGGCTGGGACTGAGGTACCGAGGCGACCGGCGATCACTGACGCGCTGATTATACTCGGCGATCGTCCCGACGAGTCGGGCCGTCTTGGCAATGTCGCCGTTGATCAGCCGTTTGGGATACCCGGTGCCGTCCAGATATTCCCGGTGCTGGTAGACGATCTCGATGACCTCCGGCGCCACCCCCGGCATGTTTTCCAAGATCTCCTTGCCCAACTGTGGGTACATGCGAAGCAGCTTGGCCTCCGTCGGAGAGAGGTCCTCCTCCGTCTTCAAGCGAACGGCCAATGGCACTCGATTCATCCCGATGTTGTGAAAGAGTCCACCCATCCCGACCTGCTCGGTTTCCTCAGGGCTGAGTCCCAGCGTCTTGGCCGTGAGCGTCGCGAGGGCACTGACATTCATCGCCTGGATGGCCAGCTCCTGGCCCGGTTCCGCTCGCCCCTCGGCACAGACCAGGCTGAGCAAGACCGGCTCCTGCCCGATGACCTTCCCCATCGATTGCAAGATCCGTTTCGCCGAAGCGAGGGTGTCAGCCTGACCCGCATTGGCCATCGCCATGACGACCGACACCTCCGTGGTCGCCTTCTCATACGCGCGCGAGTTGTCTTCGATCGCTTTGCGATGGTCAAGCGCCGTCTGCAGCTGCCGCTGTTTTTCCTGGAGAATCGATCGCTCGTCGGCCTCGGCATCCCTCGCGGTTTCCGGGTCGATGTCGAAGGCACGGACGGGGGCGGAGGGTTGGGTCAGCGAGGCGACGACATCGGCATGGGAGAGTTTCGGGTCGTAAAAAATCTTCGTGAGGCGGTGTTTGTGAATGATGGCGATTTCGGCCGGCGAGGAGACGGTAAAGACATTGCGGACGAAGGGATGCTCCATCCAGGAATGATCGAGCTTGATATACAGCCCGACCCGCAGCAGAGCTGGATCAAGCGGGAGCCACGCCACAGTACAGGTCGTCCCTTTGTAATACGTACTTTGGATTCCAATCTGTTGCATATCTCTTCTACCATACTGAAGCACTCTACACCAGAGACTTTAGGCCCTTGTCCGGGCCGTTCGGGTCCACGCCTCAGCTCGACGTGACGCAATAGTTTTCCAACCCGGAGACAGACCCTACTGTCAGCGCAATCCACCCACGTGAGGATTCGCGTTTTTCCACTCCACATAATACATCGCGGCTTCTGTTCGCCGTGAAATGTTCAGCCGCTTATAGAGGTGCCGGAGGCGAGTCCCCAGCATGCCCGGAGTGATCTTGAGTCGGTAGGCAATCTCTTTGTTGCTCCTCCCGGCTGCAATCGACGCAAGCACTCGGAGCTCTTCTTGTGAGCATTCCTTGAATCGTGTCCATCGCGCCATCCCGGTCTGATCCCGCACCCATGAGATGACGTGCGGCGTCACCTGCGGATCCATGACCGCCATCCCGTCCGACACAATTTCAATTCCTCGGACGATCGCCTCGCCCGACGCCCTCTTCAACAGATAGCCTTGCGCGCCGACAAGAATGGCGGAGCGCAAGAGCTGCTGATCGTCGCTGCCCGTGAAGAAGAGGACCTTGATCTTTGGATGGGATGCACGAATCGTCCGACACAGCTCGATTCCACTCGCCCGTCCTACCTGAACATCGGAGACCACGACCGTCGGCCGACAGGTCTGAACTGCCGTCAACGCCTGGTCGACGGACCGGACCGTTCCGACCACACAGATATGACGGCTCTTCGCCAGAATCACCCGGAGCCCCGCCAAGACAAACGGTGACTCATCGACTAGCAACACGCGCACCTGTTCCTGCATTCTCGTCGATTGGGTCATGCTCACATATCGATTCGGCAAGGGCTCTTTACCCTTGCCGCTGAGCCTCGATCTGGTTTTCGACACGCAACCCGCGACCTCGGGACTATTGTGACGCCGGCCACCGCGCGCCGCTTATCCGACTCACTCTCATGGAGCAAGACGGCCAAGCGGGGG
>DCZN01000036.1:84411-87806 GCA_002331625.1 Nitrospira sp. UBA2083
GATGATCGTGAGTTGAGCTGATTGAAGCCCTATTCGGTCGTCTTGGCAGGAAACCATTATGGACAACCGCACGTTCCAACTGGAGACTCAGCGTCAGAACACGAGGGGCACCAACGGATGGTCACGCATGATCCAGTGGTGAATCGTCAGATCTCCACGGTGTATCAAAATCGATTCTGTATCGAAAACGATTCTGTACCCAATTGGATCCAGGGGAGAGAAACCGATTGCGAGAACAGACTCGAACGGAGGGAGCGCCCTATTTCCCCGTGATGACATAGCCCTTCAGTTTCGTGGGAAGCAACGCCTCTTTCACCCGCTCTGGAAGCCCTTTCGGATCTATCGCCTTTTCGACCGACAACGAGCGTTCTCGCGATAAATCGATGATGGCCGGCTGATCGTGTGACGCCTGCCGCTCATAGAGCATGATAACGGGCCGCAACCGTTCCTGACTATTACTCTTCAACACCAGCCCAAAACTGCGGTCGTTCAACTCTACAAACGATCCAGGAGGAAACACCGTCACCGTCGCAATGAAGGGCTCGATCACATCAGGCCCATACTTCATCCTGAGCTTCGTATAGACATACGACAAGGCCTGCCCTGGGCCCATGTAGCGCGGCGACCGCTGATCACTGGAGAGCAGATTGTATTCGACGATCGCCCCGACCAACCTCGCCAGCTTGGCGATGTCGCCGTTAATCAGGCGCTTGGGAAACCCGGTCCCGTCCAGATATTCCCGATGCTGATAGACGATCTCGACGACGTCCGGAGGCACGCCGGGGATGGCCTCGAGAATCTCCTTGCCCAGCTGCGGATACATCCGGAGAAGTTTAATCTCCGTCGGAGACAGATCCTCTTCACTCTTCACGCGAACCGCCAGCGGCACGCGACTCATCCCGATATTGTGAAACAAGGCCCCCATCCCGACGAGTTCCGTTTCCTCCTTGCTGAGGTTAAGCATCTTCGAGGTCATCGTGGCCAGTGCGCTGACATTGATTGCCTGCATGGCCAGCTCCTGCCCCGACTCGGCTCGGCTCTCGGCACAGACCAGGCTGAGGGCCACGGCCTCCCTGTCAATAACCCCCGCCATGGCCGAGAGGATTTTCGAGGCCGACCGCAGCATGTCCGCTTGTCCCGCATTGGCCATGGCCATCATGACCGAGACCTCATTGGTCGAATCGCCGTAGGTACGAGTATTCTCTTCAATGGCTTTCCGATGCTCGATGACATTTTGAAGATGAAGATGTTTTTCCTTCAGAATCGACTGTTCATCGGCCTCGGCATCCTGTGCCGTCTCGGCGTCGATTTCAAATTCCTGCACCGGAACGGACGGATCAGTAATGACGGCCACGACATCGGCATGCGAGCGTTCTGGATCGTAGAGCAGGTTGGTGAGTTGGTGTTTCCGAATGATGGCGATTTCAGTCGGCGAGGAGACCGTAAAGACGTTGCGGACGAATGGATGGTCCATCCAGGCATGATCGATCTTGATGTACAGCCCAAGACGAAGCAAAGCCGGATCAAGCCGCACCCAAGGCATTGAGTCGCTCCCCTTCACCGACCATGTCGGACATCATCGCTGGTTCCGGCCAGATCCAGCGAAATGACGCAGACACCACACAACAAAAAAAGGCGCACCCCTCCCGCTCTTGAACAAGAGCATCGGAATGCGCCTTCAACTGACAGGCCCCTGACCTGCCCGCTAGGCGATACGAGCCGTGCGCTCGACCGAGATCTGACAATGTGACCGAACCGTTATCGGCTCGGCCACGGAAATCTTAACCCGCGATCTTATGTGCCGCGCCCATCTTCGTTGAGCAACTGCTCGATTTTCCGCCGCAACAGACCAAGGTCCTTGGACCGGAACGCAACCTTGGTCTTCTCCAGAACCTCAACCGTACTCTCCAGTGCCTCCTGGTACGACGAGATGCGGGGGCACTGGACCAGCCGACAAACATCCGTCGGCACCTCGACCTGTCCGCCGGACTGCTTGGCCATGACGGATCGAATCCCCGCCGCCAACAGGGCCATGCGGTCGACACTTTGAGCGAGAAAGTCCTCCATCGACCAGGCCAGCGTCGCCCCATGGCCCATCGGTCCTGATCGAGTCAAAATCTCCCGCACACGATCGAGGGAGGTCGCCATGCGATCGGTTTCCTCGTGGGCCTCTTCCGTCATGCGCAGATAGCGGGACTTTTCCACCGCTTGGCTCACCGCCCGAAGCAGCTCCAACCAGTCCACCGGTTTCAGCAAGTAATCGGTGAACGACAGCCGGAGTGCGTCGATCGCCGTGTGCACGGAGGGATAGCCGGTCACCAGCACCACCGGCAAGAGCGGGAACCGCGCGCGCACCTCGCGAAGAAATTCGAACTGCATGTTGCCCGGCATGCGGATATCGGACAGCATCATCTGGTGCTGACTCGTCAAGAGCCGACTGGCTTCCTCCGCATCTTGCGCACAATCACAGCGGTAGCCCTCCTGTTCCAAAAGCGTGGCCGTGGACTTCCGGAAGGTCTCTTCATCGTCGACAAGCAAAATCCGTGTCACCTCACGAGTCATGCGTCAGCACCTCCTTGATGATTCTTGGTTGAACGGCCGAGCCGGCAGCCGGCAGCCCCCGTGGCAAAAACACCGAAAAGGTCGACCCGGCGTTCAGCTGGGTCTGGACCTCGATCCTCCCACCCATCGCCATCACCAGACTCTGGGTCACGGACAGGCCCAATCCCATTCCTTTCTGGTTCTGGTTGGTCTTGGTCGTAAAGAATGGATCGAAAATATGCGGTAACACATCTGGAGCGATCCCCTCGCCTTCATCGGCTACCGTTATCCGGACGCTCTCTTCGCTCTGGACGACGTTCAGTCTGATCGTCTCGCCGGGATTCGAGGCATCAATTGCGTTTTGGAGGAGGTTCATCAACACTTGGAGAAGATCGCCCTGCGGCACCTGGAGCGTCACCGTCTCAGGCGGCAACGTCATGTCACATCGAATGCCCCGTTGCGACATCCGCTTGGCAAACACGGCGTCGAGATCACGGAGGAGGGGGCGCAGATCAATCACTTCTGCCCGACTCGGTTCTTTGCGGTAGAGGAGATACATGTTCTGCACGATGGTGGCCACGCGGGAGATCTCCCGATCGATCATGCCGACGAATTCATAGTGTGGATGAGCCGGATCCACAGCCTGTTTGACGAGGGCGAACGCATTCTTGATGCCCGCAATCGGATTGTTGATTTCGTGCGCAACCGCAGCAGCCAGTTGACCGACCGCGGCCAGTTTTTCCGTCTGTACTCGTTGTGATTCCAGCCTGGCGATTTCTGCGGTCCGTTCGACCACCTGGCGCTCAAGCTGCTCAGTATGCTGACGCCGTTCCAGCTCCAAATGTTTTCGTTCG
>DCZN01000036.1:87816-89716 GCA_002331625.1 Nitrospira sp. UBA2083
GGCCGGCCACCAGTCGGACCTCCTTCCCACGATACCGATAGGGCCGGACCACGACCTCACCTGGAAAGGTGGTGCCGTCTTTGCGGCGTCCGATCGCTTCATAGGGTCCAGTCACGCCGTGTGCCATGTTATATAAGACCAGTTCACGAGATTCGTCGGCGATCAACTCCCACATCGACCGGCCGATGAGCTCCCCTGGCTCGTATCCAAAGATCCGTTCCAATCCCGCATTCACTTCGAGCAAGATTCCCGCATCATGGATGGCAATGCCGTCGAACGTTGACTCCGTCAACAACTTGTACCGCAATTCGCTGTCTCGTATGGCCTCCTCCGCGCGTGCACGTGCCGTGACGTCGTGAACCATGCCAGTCGATTTGACGACCTGCCCGGATGTGTCACGAGTGTGGATGCATTTCTCATGAACCACACGAATCTCTCCCGTGCCGTGTGCCGTGATGCGGTGCTCGATCTCATAGCCGTCGCACCCTATGCGGAGCGACCTCGCATACGCCTCTTCCACCGCAGCGCGGTCCTCGGAATGCACTCGTTCGAGAAACGATTCATAGGTCGCGCCGAACTCTTGCGGTGTCACACCGAATATGCGGCAGGTTTCATCCGACCACGTCAACCGGTTCGCGGCTACATCGAGTTCCCAGCTTCCGAGATGCGCGATAGCCTGTGCATCGTTAAGCTGCCGTTCATGCTCGCGGAGCTGTGCTTCTACCCGTTTCCGTTCGATAACCTCCTCTTGGAGAGCGCGATTGGTTGTGGCCAACTGCTTCGTCCGCTCGACGACCCGCTGCTCAAGTTCAACGTGGGCTTTCCATAGCGCCTCTTCAGTATTTCTTCGTTCCGTCACATCGGAAATAGATCCGACCATGCGCACAGGCCGGCCGGTACCATCCCACACCGCCCGGCCTTGATCGCGAAACCAGCGGTAACTACCATCCTTCATCCTCACCCGCACCTCGATATCGTATGGTTCACGAGTTTCAAGATGACGGCGCGTGGCTTGGTCTACCAAATCGGCATCATCTGGATGCACCAGGGAAATCCACGTTTCGTATGTGGGGGTGTAGGCACCTGGCTCAAGCCCGAACAATTCGAAGTTCCGATCAGACCAATACTGCTCTCCGGTCAGAATATTCCAGTCCCAGATGCCGTCATTGGTGGCACGGGCGGCCAATTCGAATCGTTCTTGACTCTCACGTAGCGCTCGATCACTCTTCTTCCGCTCGCCGATGTCGCGGACATAGGCACAATGGAATTCCTGACCGTCATAGGCTAGAAAACTCACCCTGATATCGATGGGGATCAGCCGTCCATCTTTCGTCCGGTGGTTCGTTTCCAATGAGACCACCTTCTTCTCTCGGGTCTCTGACCAAAATGCGGGCCAGACCTCCGCTGGAAAGTCCGGATTCAAATCGTGGACCGTCATGCGCAGGAACTCGTCCGCGGTGTAACCCAACATCGCACTAGCCGCCTCGTTGGTATAGAGAATTCTGGCTTGGGGATCGACCCAGTACACAGCGTCCACCGCTTGATCCATGGCAAACTGGGTGCGTCGGAATTGCTCCTCCGCCTCTTTCCGTCTGGTGATGTCCCGGACGATGGCCACCAGATATTCTTGATCGTGGGTAATCAATTGCGCACTGACTTCGACGGGAAACGTCGTGCCGTCTTTGCGCAAGTGCAGACTTTCGATCCGCAAGGGGATGTCCGTCTCCCCCAAATGTTGCATATGCGTCTGAAACGCAGGCGCCGTGACCTGCGGGTCAATGTCCGGCACGGTCAAGCATAACAATTCCTCCCGCGTATAGCCGATGCTCTCATACGACTGCCGATTGCCATCGAGAAATCGTCCAGTGGAGGGGTCAATGACCTCGATGGAATCCGTCAC
>DCZN01000035.1:0-9234 GCA_002331625.1 Nitrospira sp. UBA2083
GCAGAACGTGTGTCTGGGGACACGACGGTGGGGCACAGTCTCGCCTATTGTCAAGCGGTGGAAACGCTTCTGGACCTCCAGGTGCCACGACGCGCTCAGTACCTTCGTTCGCTCTTTCTGGAGCTGGAACGACTATCCAATCATCTCGGCGATATCGGGGCGATGTGCAATGACACGGCCTATGCGCTGGCCTATGCGCATTGTGCTCGGATGAAGGAGCGAGTCATGCAACTCAATGACCGGTTGGTTGGCTCGCGCTTCCTGCGAGGCGTCATGCAAGTCGGCGGAGTCAGTTGGGATATCGATCGCAGCCAACTGAGCATCCTCGTTGAAGAACTCGATGGTATCCAACGGGACTTCTCCGAAGTGGGCGCCATCATCTTTGCCAATGCCTCACTCACAGATCGGCTGGAGACCACCGGGGTTCTGACGGAGCGCATCACCTTGGATCACGGCGTGACAGGAGTGGTTGGGCGAGCCTCGGGGATGGATCAGGACGTCCGACGGGATCGCCCCTTTGCTGCGTATGATGAACTGCCCGTGAACGTTGCGCTCTATCGCTACGGTGACGTGCGAGCAAGATTGCGTGTCCGGGGCGATGAAATCCATGAATCCATTCGGCTCATTCGCGAAGTGCGCGATAAAATTCCGAACGGTCCAATCGCCAGTCAACCCTGTTCCCTACCAAAGCCTGGCGGATGGACACTGGCAGCGGTTGAAGGGTGGCGCGGCGAGATCTTGTATATGGTGATGGCAGGGGAAGACGGCCGGATCCATCGATGCAAGGTCCGAGACCCGTCCTTTGTGAATTGGCCTGCGATTCAATGGGCGGTGCTGGGCAATATTATCCCGGACTTTCCGCTCATCAACAAGAGCTTCAACCTCTCATACGCTGGGAACGATCTCTAGGGAGGCCGAACATGTTCCGCATCATCAAAAAGAGTCTGAGGATCGGAGTCGTGACGGGTCGTTATCAGAAAGCGGAAAAACCTGAACTGCCGGTTACGCCTGAGGCTCAGGACAAAGCTAGCCCCTTCAAACGATCGCTCGCGATCCGTGAAGTGGATACCGGATCCTGCAACGCCTGTGAAATGGAAATGAGCGCACTCTTGAACCCTGTGTACGACGCTGACCGATTCGGCATACACATCGCTGCATCGCCACGCCATGCGGATGCCTTGGTGGTAACGGGACCGGTCACCGTCAACATGGAGCGAGCGTTGAAAGATGTGCACAAGCAAACGTCTGATCCGAAAATCGTCATTGCGCTCGGTGACTGTGCAATCGACTGTGGCATGTTCAAAGGCAGTTATGCCGTGACAGGACCAGTAGAACGGCACATCCCTGTGGATGTACGGATACCCGGCTGCCCGCCGCGTCCGGCAGAAATTCTTGCGGTTCTATCAGAGTTGCGTAAGACAACGGGATGAAGCCTATCAGCAGGGAGCCTATGACGCAGTCGACGAGGTCATGGAGGAAGACGGTCAGGCAAGAGCCTCAGAGCAACGAGAGCGTCTGGACGAAGGTTCGTGCAAATTGTCTTCTCTGCAGGCGAAAGCCCCCCTCTCCTGCTACATTATCAGAGGGCAAGGACAAGCGATGTTTGATGCTAAGGCTGACAGGCCCCTCTCGTATTTCACGCACATGTTGGATGAGATGGTATGTCTAGCAGCAAACCCCGCGTGTTGATTCTCGGCGGTGGCTTCGGCGGGATGTATGCAGCGTTGGAATTCGAGCGTGCGCTGAATCGAGGCGCCCACCTGGACGTCACCCTTGTCAACCACGACAACTTCTTCCTCTTTACTCCGATGTTGCACGAAGTCGCAGCGAGCGATCTCGACATCACCAATATCGTCAGTCCTATCCGGAAGCTGTTGCGTCGAGTGTCGTTCTTTCATGGCGAGATCGAAGCCATCGATCTCGAACAGCGACGCGTGGGGGTGTCGCATGGACATGAGAACCACTGCCATGCCTTGCCGTACGACCATCTGGTATTGGCGCTCGGATCAACCACGAACTTCTTTAACATCCCCGGCTTAGCCGATCGCGCCTTCACCATGAAATCGCTGAGTGATGCGATCGTCCTGCGCAACCATCTCATCGCGAATCTGGAGGAAGCCGACTTTGAATGCGGCACATCACAGCGCACAGGCCTCCTGAATTTCGTCGTGGCGGGCGGCGGCTTCGCCGGAGTCGAGACCATTGCGGCCATGAATGACTTCTTGCGGGAGGCGATATGCTTTTTTCCCCATCTCCGGGAAAACATGCTCCGGATCATGCTGGTGAGTTCCGGCCCGGTCATTTTGCCGGAGCTGGGGGAAAAACTCGGCACGTACGCACAACGCAAGCTCGCTGAACAGCAGGTGGAAATCCGCTCGAATTGTAAGGTGATCGCCGTGAAGGATCAGGACGTCACACTGAGTGATGGAACGACCATCACTACCAATACACTGGTGTGGACCGCCGGCATCAGCCCGCACGTCCTGTTGAACACCCTCCCGTGTGAGAAGACCAAAGGCCGCGTCCTGGTCAACGAGTACCTGGAGGTACCCGGATGGCCAGGCGTGTGGGCTTTGGGCGACTGTGCGATGGTGCCGGATCGCAAGACAGGTGAGTTCCATCCTCCGACCGCGCAACACGCGCTGCGTGAAGGGAAGATTGCAGCGCAGAATATCCTCGCCACCGTACGCCGGGGGTGGAAGAAGCCGTTTGTCTATTCAACGATCGGCCTTCTGGCCCCGATCGGGAAACGCACCGGCGTCGCGAACATTCTCGGTGTGAATTTTTCCGGATTCCTGGCCTGGTGGCTCTGGCGGACGATTTACTTGCTGAAACTCCCTCGATTCGAGAAGAAGGTCCTCGTCGCGCTGGACTGGACGCTGGATGTGCTCTTCTCCAAGGACCTGGTTCACTTCCGCACGACACGCACCCATACCCCACCGGCGGCGGAAAAAGAATCGGAAAGTACGCCAGTCTAGGTTAGTCAGCGCTCACTTGATACCAGCGCAGCAAGCGAATGAACGGTAGAACAAGCTCATTATTGTGCTCGTTTTATACTCAACGCTGTCTCCTTCCATCTCTACGCCACTTTCTTCCCATCGAGCACTTCTCGAATTTTTTGGGTGAGGACATTCGGCGTAAACGGTTTATGGAGAAACGCCGTCTCCCGCTTGACTCCTCCCTGTTCGAACACCGGATGGTCGGGATACCCGGACATATACAACACTTTGATCTCGGGCCGTACCACCGTCAGTTTTTCTGCGACCTCCGGCCCGCTCATCTGCGGCATCGCGACATCGGTCAGTAACAAATGGATCGGGCCTAAATGTTTGGCACCGGTCAAGAGCGCTTCGATGCCGTGACGCGCAACCAAGACCTCATATCCACTCAGACGAAGTGCTTCTTGGACCAGCCCGCGAACCGACGGGTCGTCCTCGACGACCAAAATGGTTTCTCGTCCGATCGCTCTGCCGACTGCCCCACTGATGACCGGAGCCGCCTGTACGGCCTCATCGACTTTGGGAAAATAGATCTTGCAGACGGTCCCCTGCCCCTGTTTACTCTCGATCCCGATCGTCCCACCGCTCTGTTTCACGATGCCGTAGACGGTGGACAAACCAAGCCCCGTCCCCTTGCCTTTTTCCTTTGTGGTAAAGAACGGTTCAAAAAGATGTGTTTGGGTTTCTTCGCTCATCCCATGGCCGGTGTCTTTGATGGCCAGGAGCACATACGCCCCCTCCTTCAGCATCAGGGTTTCGCGCCTTGGACGCTTTCCAATCGCGACATTCCGAGTCTGGATCGTCAGCTGGCCCCCTGTCGGCATCGCATCCCGTGCATTCACGGCCAAATTCATGATGACCTGCTCGATCTGCCCAGGATCCGCTTTGATCGGTGCCAGTCGAGGCTCAAGGTCGATAGAAAGATCCACAATGTCTTCGCCCAAGAGCCGCCGCAGCATCCCATCCATGTTCGTGACAATGGCGTTCAGATCCACAACCTTGGCGGCCACAAATTGTCGCCGGCTGAATGCCAAGAGTTGGCTTGTGAGGCCTGCGGCTCGATCGGCAGCTTTTTTCACTTCGTCCATTTCACGTCGGGCGGGATCTCCCGGTGGCAGACGGCTCAAAATCAACTCGCTATATCCCCGAATGACGGTCAGGAGGTTATTGAAGTCATGGGCCACCCCTCCGGCGAGCCGCCCGACCGCCTCCATCTTTTGCGATTGCCGAAGTTGTGCCTCCGTCTGGCGTAAGGCTTCCTCGGCCCTGGTCCGTTCACCGAATTGTCCGACCTTCAAGGCCACATCGGCGATCATGCTGATCAACTCTTTGTCCGGCTCACGCACGTGATGACTAAAGAACTCAACCACCCCTTCGATTTCACCGCCGATACGGATCGGGAACCCAAAGGCTCCATGAATCCCCGCCTTGGCAGCTAACTCCGCCCGAACAAAGGCGGGATCGAGCACCACATCTCTGATCCACACCGGACGTCCGCTCTCCCATATTTGGCCCGGTAATCCCACACCAAGCTTGAAGGCTTGATACTGCGTCTGTGTCATGAACTCATCGGTGGGGCCCGTCGCCGCTCGCCAATGATCAAGACATCGCAACGTTCCCGATTGTTTATCCTGCCTCCAAAAGACGCCCAGATCCCATTCCAGACTCTCACCAACCGCCTGAATGATTTTGGGAACCGCTTCTTCAAGCGTGACCGCTTCGGAGAGCACCCGTGTCACCGCATATTGGGAGGTCAAACGCCGCTCCGCCCGACGACGATCCGTGATATCGCGGACGAAGGCGCTGAAAATGTAGGTTTCCCCGATACGCGCTGGCGAAACGGCGAGCTCGACCGGAAATTCGTGACCATCCCGGTGGCGTGCTGCGATCTCGATCCGCCGATTCAGCACCAAACCGATGCCGGTTTTGAGATACTCCTGAATCCCGTGGGCATGGGCCTCTCGATCACGCTCGGGGATAATGGTGTCGGAGAGCAATTTGCCCATGGCCTCTTCCCGTGCCCATCCAAAGATCGCCGTGGCCTGTGCATTCCACTCCGTCACGATACCAGCAGCATCGATGGTGATCACTCCATCAAGCGCCGTATCGACAATCGCCCGATTCCGCTCCTGACTTTGCAGCAAGGCCGCTTCCGCAGCCCGCGCCCACGCGCTCTCTTGTTGCGCTTGTCGATATTCCGCACGCAATCGAATGGTCGACCACAACAACAGCACCAACAGCGGGAGCCAGACTGCCGCCACGATGCTCCGTTCCACACGGCCGAGCATGAACGTTCCCACGCCAAGGGTAGACAACGTGATGAGGACCATCACAAAGGTCAGCCACTCGTATCGGCGGACCGGCGAGGTCGTTCGTTCTTCCAATGGAGTCATGCGGGTGTCCTTGTGGCAATCCAGGTATTCAAGACAGCCGTCGGGCGATAGGCCAATTTGGCCGCTCGCAGCCCCGGAAGGCCTGCATCGTCCATCGCGTTGATGGAGACCGCGCCTTGCACCAGTGCCGTTCGACTGGTTTCACGAAAGACCCACTGGGCGAGACCGGGGACGGTACGGTCCGCGACTTCCAGCAAGACGCACCACGTGTGAGGAGTCAACCAGTAGCCAAAGGTATAGGCGGCAACCGCATTATTGACCCTCACCACTGTGCCGGATAGGCCAATGCGGTCATGCTCCTGAAGGACGAGTGTATGGGCCAGCTCGGCATCCTCCAGCAGCAGCGTCCCCATGTGATCCAGATTCCCCTGAGACTTCTGGTCGGCCCATCGCCGATACAGCAGCAGGCAATCCGCCTGATCCTCAGCGCGATACGGCTCGCTGGTGAGGACCTGCTCCCGGCGCACACGATTGCAGAGCGCCCGTTGGGATTTATAGTGATCTCCTGCCAACGCAGCAAGCGCTTCGACGGAGTAGAGGTAGTCTCCGTCTTTCGGACGGAATTGAATCCTGTCGCTCTCCAACAGAGGTCTGTGCGAGTCCAAGACATGTTCGATACGGCTCACCGGCGACGGCCCGTTCCATACCTGCATCAGTGCGAACGCCTGCTCCACCGCCTCATTGAAGGGACCGGGCCCAAGCGGCGGGAGCGGCATAAACCATCCGTCCGGGGACTTGGCGAATAGAAACAACGTGCGATCGGATTCCATCCACCAATACGGAAGCACGGAGGTCCAGATGTAGTGATAGGGAAATGCAAATGCAGCCGGCGCGTCATCCCGAAGCACGCAGGCACGTTCGAGTGCCTCTGCAAACACCGGCGCGTCGGCCGAGGTCAGAGGCCGAAGCCGAGGGTCGATTCGCTGCGGAGCTAGTCGCGCCGTCAGCTGAGGGAGAGCTTTGAGCACGATTACATCGTCCTGAAAGCGACCGATCAGCCGTGAATTTGCAATGAGCTGTTCGATGATCGCCTCGCCGGCTAACAAGCGCTCAACCCGTTCGGCATAGGCCTGAATCGAACGGGTTGGTTCCTCGCGCATAAAGGGGCATTTGGTATCCCACCCAAGCAGGACTTCTTGGCCCGGCGCATCCCACATCAACGCCAGAGGATACAACTGACAATCCAATGGGCGCTGATTGTAGATTCCACACTGACCAGACCTTGAATCAAACGCAGGGCACAGATACCCGTCTTCACGTGGGTTCTTGACGAGATTGATTTGCGAGCCGGACGTGTCAGGAAAGCATGCCTGAGGCACCCCGTGTGCGACGGCCTCGGCAATTTCTTGACGCGTGAAGTAGGGGCGAAGAAAACTGTCCGCTTCCGGAAAACGGCAACAGACATCACAGCGACTACACGCGGACGCCGATACCAATTGAGGCAACTCCCTCTTGAGTAGTTTGGAATCCGCTATAACAATCTCCATTAGGATCCAATCATACGATGCATGCCGACAGGTAGCAAGAAGGGTTCGCTTCCGACTCGTTGATTTGTGTTCCTCACTGCCTTGATGGCCGCCATGTGTCTTGCCGCGGACAAACCCAGACCTCTTGTCGCCCCAAGTCCTGCGTGTTAGCATTCACCCCCGCAACACCGTATGTGCGACGGGCGTTTCACGAAGTCCGAAAGACAGCAAAGGATTCATCCATTGGCACAGACCGGAGCTCCCGAGCTCTCCACCGAAACCGCACGTGATCGTTGTACAACCATCCGAGCGCAGTTGTGCCAGGCCAATCTCTTCGGGGCTGTCTCCGTTTCAGTCGGTCAAAACCTGGACTCGGACATTCCGGTAGTGAACGCCTGGCGGATTAGTCCCTTCCCCTTCTACCTCTCCGGGGATCAACTGGAATTCTTCACCACATTGGGTCCTCACCTCCTGTCGTTCTATGGAGGACTGAACCAACTCTACAGTGAGAGTGTGAAGGGAAAGCAGCCGGCCTGGGTTGCCGACTACCTCGATCAGGGGAAACCGGAAGCCTTAGTGCAGTACAGCCGGATGAAACGGTTTCGCGATGTATTACCCGCCGTCATCAGACCCGACATCATTCCGACACAGGACGGCATGGTCATCACCGAACTCGACTCGGTGCCAGGCGGCATTGGACTCACGGCGTGTCTTTCACAGATCTATCACGAGCAGGAGAACGGTCGCTCACAGCTCGTCGGTGGACGGGATGGCATGGTACGTGGGTTTGCTGCGATGCTGCGATCCGCCCAAGGCCGGCTGGCCGGCGGTATTGCCATTCTGGTGTCTGAGGAAGCGAAGGACTATCGGCCGGAAATGTCATGGTTGGCCGCGCAACTCAGGCACGAAGGATTCGCAGCTTGGTGTGTCGAGCCACGAGAGATTCAATTTACAGAAGAAGGGCTTCGACTCCACACCGATCAGGGCGAGCAACCCATTGGTCTGATCTACCGCTTCTATGAGCTGTTCGACTTGTTAAACATTCCGAAAGCAGAATTGGTCCAATACGCCGCGAAGAAAGGCTGGGTCGGCATGACCCCTCCCTACAAGCCTTTCCTCGAGGAAAAATCTTCCTTCGCCCTGCTCCATCATCCCAAGTTGCGCCCCTTTTGGGAAAAGGAACTTGGAGGAGACTGCCTGCTCCAGTTGAGCGCCATCATGCCCAAAACCTGGCTCCTTGATCCATCGCCTCTTCCTGCCATCGCAACAATTCCTGATCTCCATGTAGGAAACCGCGCGGTGGCAAGCTGGGCTGATCTCGAGACGGCGACACAGAAGGAACGACAGTTTGTCATCAAGCCCTCTGGATTTTCCGAGCTGGCATGGGGGAGCCGAGGCGTGTCGATCGGGCATGACATGCCGCAGACCGACTGGGTCGAGGCGCTTCGAAAAGCCCTCGCCTCCTTTCCAACCACTCCCTATATCTTGCAGGAGTTTCATAAAGGACGGTTGTTCGAGATGGAGTATCTGGATGACGGCACGCAGACGATCGTGTGCATGTCGGGCCGCGCACGGCTGTCTCCCTATTATTTTGTCTCGGAGGGAAAGGTGGAACTCGCCGGCATTCTCGCCACGATCTGCCCTGCGGACAAAAAGATTCTCCATGGCATGAAGGACGCAATCATGGTTCCTTGCGCGTTCCGGCCTGATTGATGAGTCTCTCTCACATGACCCAGAAAATGGGCGTTTCACTTTCTTCTTTTTCCTGGTAGCCTAAAGAGATGGGTCTGACATTGTTTCATGTCGAGTGGTGCCCGGACTGCCATGTCGTCTGCCAGAGGCTGGCCGACCTGGGTCTGAAGTACGATAAAATTGTCGTCCCCGACAGCAGGCGGATGCGCACGCAGGTGTATGAGGTCTCCGGCCAATACTACGTGCCGGTCCTCAAAGATGGCGATCTTGTTCTGACAGAAACGGCCGACATTCTGGCCTATCTGGATGAGCGGTCTCAAGCCGATCCCGCAGGGCCACCCAAAGCGACACAGTTTCAGTCACAGGCCCGCACGACGCCCGAAGCACCGAGCCAAGACGACGACCATCCTTCGTGCCGGATCAATTGATCAACGAAAGACGATTCATGGAAGATTGGAGACAGGTCCTGGCCAAGAGCATCGTGAAGCCCAAGGACTTGGCCGAACGGTTCGGCCTTGATGAAAAAGAAGTCGAAGCGATTGTCGGCCCCTACCCCATGCGGATCACACCGACCGTCCTCGACACCATCACATCGAAGGACGATCCGATTTGGAAGCAAGTGGTTCCTGACGCAGCAGAATTGGACGATATCGCCGCCGACGACGATCCGCTCGAAGAAGACCT
>DCZN01000035.1:9361-9628 GCA_002331625.1 Nitrospira sp. UBA2083
TCTCAAGAAGGGCGAACTTGACCAAGCCATTCAATACCTTCGTGAGCACACTGAGGTCCGCGATGTCATCTTATCGGGAGGCGATCCGTTGCTCCTTCCGGACCATCTTCTTGAACGGGTGCTCAAAGCGCTCCGCACCATTCCGCATCTGGAACTCATCCGCATCGGATCTCGGGTCCCAGGAACATTACCGGAGCGCATTACGCCGAAGCTGTGCGAGATCGTGAAAAAGTACCACCCCATTTACATGAACCTGCATTTCAACCA
>DCZN01000035.1:9726-24270 GCA_002331625.1 Nitrospira sp. UBA2083
AAAGGCGTCAATGACGACCCGGAGATCATGAAACGGCTTGTCCACCAACTCCTGCTTGCGCGGGTGAAACCCTATTACCTCTATCAAGCGGACCTCACGAAGGGGACGAATCATTTCCGAACGACCGTCGAAACAGGCCTGAAGATCATCCAGGCCCTCCAAGGCCATACAAGCGGAATGGCAGTACCTCATTTTGTGATCGACGCGCCGGGAGGTGGCGGTAAAATTCCTCTGCTCCCGGACAGCTATCTCGTGCACTTGGATGAAGACGGCGCGGTGCTTCGGAATTACGAGAACAGAACCTTCCATTATCCGCAGCCGGCACCCGATGGCAGACGTGAGCTCCCGATGGTCGCTGCCCGAGCATCGCGCGATGACCCGGACGAGGCGTATGCCGCTTGCGGCGACAGCTATCCAGACCGCGACGGGTACGCTGCCTGGGGGAACAGTTGCGGCGGAGAGACGGACGAGCTGTGACCACGCCTGCATCCCAGAGCGGGATTCTCCCCTATCAGGACATCAAGCGGTTGATCGTAAACCGAGCCGTCGTGGCCGCTCCGACGATTGAAGACCGACAGCTCCAGCCGGCCAGCCTGGACCTCCGTCTGGGCCGCAAAGCCTACCGCCTGATCAGCAGCTTTCTCCCGGAACTCTCGGCGATCTCCTCCAGATTGAATGTGCTGGACTTTTATCAATCGGACCTCGTGATGTACGAGATGGATCTGACCGATGGCGCCATTCTGGAGAAAGGCCATGTCTACCTTGTCCCTTTGCTGGAAGAACTGGCGTTGCCGAAAACCATCCGCGCTCGGGCGAACCCGAAGAGTACGACAGGCCGGCTGGATGTCTTCACTCGGGTCGTGACGGACCTCACCTCTGGGTTCGATGAGATCCGAGCGGGCTATCGAGGACAGCTCTTCTTGGAGATCGTTCCACGCTCGTTCGCCGTGAAAGTTCGTGCCGGACAGTCGCTGAACCAGATCCGTTTTGTGTGCGGCGAGGCCACCGTATCGGACCAGGCCCTTCAGACGATTCATCGAAGCACGCCGTTGCTGTTTCACAATGCGTCATCGCCCAAGCGTGTGGGCAGTCGAGACTTTCGTGCTGAGCGAGGGTTGTTCCTCCGGATTGATCTGGCCGGCACAGATCACGGAGACTCTTGCGTGATCGGCTACCGCGCGAAAAAGAACAGCCACGTCATTGACCTGGAGAAGATCGGCCATTATGCCGCGGCTGATTTTTGGGAACCGCTCCATCGCCATCGCCACGACAGCTTGCTATTAGAGCCGGAAGAGTTTTATATCCTTGCTTCGAAGGAACGCATCCGTGTGCCGCCCGGCTATGCCGCTGAGATGGTGGCCTACGAAGCCGCCTGTGGGGAGCTACGGACGCACTACGCGGGATTCTTCGACCCGGGATTCGGCTATGGATCAAAGGGAGAGATCAAAGGCACACAGGTCGTGCTCGAAGTTCGCCCACACGACGTGCCGTTTTTGATCCATGATGGCCAAACGTTTTTCAAAGTTGTCTATGACAAGATGGTGACCACTCCCTCACAGCTCTACGGATCAGTCTTGGGATCGTCCTATCAACAACAGACCCTCACTCTCAGTAAACATTTTAAAGTGTAGCCATGGCTCCATCCGATTTACCACCCCGTCACGACGAAGCTGGGCATTCTTCGCATCCAACCGGGTCCGAGGAACAACATGCGGGAAGCGAACACCAAGTCCACGTCATCGGCCTGATGGTTGGAACCGCCCTGATGTTTATCGGATTTTTGAACGTATTCCTTTCCATCAGTGGTGGATTTGAAATTAACATCGTCCCGTTTCTCATCTATTTCGGCGGCCTCGCGGTATGGGCCAATGCCGCCATTGAAACGGCATCCATCCGATATGGGGTGATGGCTGTGGCGATCGCTCTTGCGCTCGGACTCTTTCAGTATGGGGAGGTTCTGTTCTGGCACAAGCAGGTCCTCTTTTGGGTCACTATCATTATTGTGATGTACTTCATGTTCGTCGAGCCCAAAAAACCTACGACGTGAGATCGATCCCCCCACAGGATGGCGATCTCGGTTATCATCCCTACCCTCAACGAAGAAACGAGCCTTCCTCGGACCTTGGCGTGCCTCTCGGCGTCGGGTGTCAACGAGGTCGTGATCGTGGATGGAGGAAGCACCGACCACACCATCTCGATTGCCGAAGACTTTTGCACGAGCGCACCGAATGCGCGGTTTGTCACAGCTCCCGCTGGTCGTCCTTGGCAAATGAACGCGGGGGCGAAAGCCAGCCGTGGTGACATTCTGCTCTTCCTCCATGCCGATACACGATTGCCCGCCGATGCTCAGCTGCTGATCGAGTCGGTGCTGACCGACCGGAGCTTGGTGGGAGGCCGATTCGATATCAACTTTGACACCCGGTCTGCATGGGGAACCATGATCAGCACCTTCATGAATTGGCGTTCCCGATTAAGCCGCATTGCCACAGGCGATCAAGCCATCTTTGTCCGGCGCCATATCTTTGAACAGCTCGGTGGTTTCGCCGACATCCCGCTGATGGAAGACATCGAATTCAGCCGAAGGCTTAAACGCACCGGACCGACAGCGGCACTGCATCAGACCGTTATCACATCATTCCGCCGTTGGGAGCAGCAAGGCCCGTTGAGAACCATCGTCTTGATGTGGACGTTGCGGTTCCTCTATTGGGCCGGAGTCAGCCCATCACGGTTGAGTCGATGGTACAATGTGGTTCGGTAGATCATGAGGAGTAAGGCGTAAGGGGTGAGTGGTGAGGAGGCAAGAGGTGTGAACGATAGAGCTACAAAACTCTCAGAAGGTAAACAGTCCACCAGTCCGAAATCGCTTCACGCTTCACGCCTCACGTCTCAGACGGCCCTCGTGATTTTCGCCAAAGCTCCCATTCCAGGTCAGGTCAAGACGCGTCTCTGTCCGCCTCTCACCCCCGACGAAGCCGCGACGCTCCATGGCAGCTTCGTCCTCGATACTTTGGAACGATCCAAAATCGCCGTCGCGAAGTTGAAATCACCGATCGACCGCTACCTCGCTTGTGCCCCATCCACGACTCATGTGTTTTTCAAGATCATGGAAGAGCGTCACGGCGTGAACGTCATCGATCAAATCGGCGATGACCTTGGGGAACGTATGAATCAGGCCTTCGAGGTGATCTTCTCGCATGAGTATCACCGTGCCCTCATCATCGGAACCGATGTGCCGACGCTTCCCCTCGACCATTTCCAACATGCTCTTGTTCTGCTGGAGAATCATGATCTCGTCCTCGGCCCGGCCGTGGACGGAGGGTATTATCTGATTGGCCTGAAGCGGATGGCGCCGGAACTTTTCACCGGCATTCCCTGGTCGACCGATCATGTATTGAAACTCACGCAAGAAAAAGCCGCTTCGCTCGAGCTGAAGACAGCCCTGGTTCCATCCTGGCGCGATGTGGATACGATTGCTGATCTCGAAGCCCTTATTGAGGCGAACGTGACCGATGCCAAGAAACCGAAGAACGATCGAGCCTTTTCAAGTCGCACGGCTGGAGTCCTGGAAATGCTCGCCAAACGGTTGCGATCCAGAGCATAATGGACTGACACACACTCAACGAACAGGACCTGCATGGCCGAACACGTTGCACTGATCACGGGTGGAGCAAAAGGCATCGGTCGTGGTATCGCGCTCGACCTCGCATCGCGGCAGTGGAAGATCGCCCTTTGCTACCGAACCAGCGAAGCGGCTGCCAAGACAACGGCGCAAGAGATCACGCAGCGAGGTGGGCAAGCGCTGGCCATTCGCTGTGATGTCGCTGATCCAGTAGCCGCCAAGAATCTGGTGGCACAGGTTGAGAAAGAATGGGGACGAATCGACGCCCTGATTAATGGTGCCGGCCCTTATCATCGCGTCAACTTGTTCGACGAGACCGTTGAGGGGTGGAATGAAATGTTCGACGGCAATTTGCATCCCATTTTCTACCTCGTGCAAGCCGTCGCACCTGGCATGAAAACACGTAAAACTGGACGTATCATCAACTTCAGCATGGCCAATGCCGACCAGATGGAAGCGCAACCCGATGTGACCGGCCATTACATCGCCAAAGCTGGTGTCCTGATCCTGACCCGCACCTTGGCCAAACTGCTGGCGCCCTATGGCATCACCGTCAACGCCATTTCGCCTGGATTTATTGACTCAGGGAGTGCGCCCCCGCAAGAACTCGCCGCCATGACGAAACGCATTCCCGCAGGCTACATTGGCACCGTTGAGGACACTGTCGCAGCAGTTCGTTATTTGCTCAGTGAAGAGGCCCGTTACGTCAACGGGGCGAACATTCAGATTAGCGGAGGTTGGGGAATCTAAGATCGAAAAGGAGGGACTATGAGATCAGAGCAGGAGCGCGAGAGCCATCGTCGGTTCGTTCAGGCTCTTCAGCATGAACACCTGACTTGTCCCAAGCCTGGCTGTGGAGGAGCGATGGACGTGGCCGACCACACCCCACACAGTGCCAGGATCAAGACCTACGAAGCCACCTGCGAACGATGTCATACCGTTGAGAAGCTCACCGGGAAGGAAGAGCACCAGCCTTCCTGGGATGTCGCCTCTATCACCTTAATGGCAGAAATGCACCTCCTCCACGAACAGCCGACCTGCTCCTACGATGACACGCCGATTACCTTCATCTCCTTGCCGAATCCTCGCCGTAAAGCCCGGTACCGCCTCCAATGCTACTACTGTGGCCGGCACACGGAAATGAACTGGCCCCCACCGGAGGCGAAACGATAATCCTACGAAATGAACCTGCCTACATATACCCAATCTATTTCTCTCACCAAGCAGTAAACGCTTTTCGAATAAATTCACCGAGCTGACGAAAGTAGGCCTTGCCGCCGACTACGTAGGTGTCGTTATGGCCGGCGCCCTGGATCACGTACCATTCCTTGGGTGGTTTGGCTGCGTCAAAGACTTGGCGACCAAGCTCAATTGGAATAATGTCGTCCTTGTCTCCATGGATGATCAGCTTGGGAAGCGACAGATGCGGGAGTCGATCGATCAATCGATGCTCGGCTCCAAGGAACCAATGCACAGGCAACCCACCATAGTGCATTTTGGCAACGGCCTCGACGGAAGGAAACGACGACTCAAGAATCAACCCTGTCGCAGGGCGTTGACTCGCCAATTCAGCTGCCACCGAAGCACCGAGCGACCTCCCGAACAAGAGGAGCCGTTCAGAGCGAACCTTTCTGGTTCGCACCAGATAATCATAGGCCCCATAGGCATCTTCATACAGACCTTGCTCACTTGGGCGAATGCTCTGACTTTTCCCATACCCTCGATAATCAAAGAGGAACACTGAAAGACCCATCTGATAGAGAAGCCTGAGATTGTCGAGGCGGTTGATGATAGTACCCGCATTGCCATGGCACCAGAGCAGAACCGGCCGGTCGGCTGCTGCTTCGACATACCAGCCGAACAGTCGGACACCATCGGCTGACTCAAACCATACATCCTGAAGCGGCAACCCGCTCAGTCGCGCCCACTCTCGGTCTTGCCAGGGTTCAGGATGATAGACGAAGAATTGATCGAGGAATCCCACCGGGGAAGGATAGCGGAACCAGTCCATGAACGGAAGAGGCGGGGCAGGATTTGGCGACTGTGTTCACTCCTCTGATTCAGAAATAGGCTTGCACGCTGAAGAGGATATCGTTGTCGCGGTCACGATGGTTGTACTCGATCCTGGCCGACCAATTTCTAGCGAGTGTGAAGCGCGAACCGACATACCATCGGAAATCGTCCGACTTATCGCCCAACGGAAAGCGCAGATACGAACCCGTGGCCATCAATTTCCAACGCTCGGTGACATCGGCCAACATACCGACGGTCGCACCGCCGCCGATCCGATGCATTTCATGATAGGCCTTACTCACACTGGCTTCAGTTTCCGCAAAGGCGAACAAGACTTCTCGCTTGAGCAATCGTAATTCTTTTGCCCCGCCGATCCCGCTGTTGAAGAAGCCGTTGCTGCAGAGTTGGCAATCGTTATGCCGGATGGTATTCATCCCCACATTGAGCTTCCAGGAAGGGGCATGAAAGACTGCATCAATCGGTGAGAGTGAGACGAGATTTAACAACGTGGCGCGTTCCACCCTGGTCTGATCCGCTCGATTGTAGTGACGCACCGTGATAGAGGCCATTTCAATCTGCGCATCCGGTGTATAGCCAACTTCCGGATCGAGCAAATCATGATAGCCACCTCGAAAGGTCGCTTCTTCAAATGTGTCGTTGTTGCGCCAGCCTCCCCCGATCGCGACCCGATGCATCCGATGCCCAAGTTCAGGTTGTTTCGCAAAGGGATGCACCGTAAACTCCTCGGAGGGGATGCGGAGTTGGCTGCGGGTGGTCAACACGACCCTATTCCGTTCCTTCCATTCCGGTTTTGGCGAATCGGTCGTCTCAATCCGATAGCGCAGATAATCAGATGCTAAGTCCAATAGAAATGCTTGCTTGGCAGGTATCAATTGAGTGAAGGCTGGTGCGGTCAGTTCCCCAACGTCTTGTGTCATTCGATGAGCGAGATCCCGCTCCGCTGCCGGCAACGATTCTCGCTTTCGCTTGATGACCGTGCTGCGAGATGGGCGATAGGTGATATCCGACACCAATCCGGGTTTTGAGACGACCAATCTGACCGTGTCGGCAGGGACAGTCCACCCAACAAACTCATCCGTTAAGTGCAGGTCTGGATCGGCGTAATCGAGCAGGGCAAGAATATGATAGGAGCAATTCTCCTTGAAAAAGAAATAGTCGAAGTAGGCATTCCCCAATTCCCACGCATGCATCAGAAATCGCCGCATCTGGTGTTGCGTTAGATTCAGGCGATATTCCCAAATATCTCGATTCTCGATGTCCCGATATTTCTGAACCTTCAGATAGTAGGGGATCGTCGAAAAATACCCCTTATAGCTTCCAAAGATTCCGCGTATTGGATAGGCAAGCCCGGCATGAGGCGGCACATCGGCCGCATAATTGATGGTATAGGCGAGAATACGAGTCTGCTCCGTCTGCCCCTTCTGATCGACACGGAACAAGGTATGGCCGAACATGGAGGCCGGATTGTTCAAAAACGCTGAGGGGAAGATCAGAGAAATTGACTGCACCTCAAAATCCTCATACCAGCGATCAAATCGCTCACAGGAGAGAGGTGGGAGTTGAGACGGGTCAAACTGCAGCTGTTCTTTCAGCCAGTGGTACCGGGCAATGAAGGCACATTGAGCAGGCTGTTTCGACCGACCGACCAGTTCGGAGGAAAAGAACTGTCTGAGAGTGGCAGTAAGTTCCGCAACGGGATCTGTTTTCCCATTGGACGACATGAAGAAACCAGGATCGTCCTGCTCACTTTCGTATCCGCCGAACAGCCCCTTCCGGTAATGTAGCAACAACTGCCATTCACGCTGCTCCGCCAGCTTGGCTTGTTCAGCCCGGTCGATCAACTGCTTCAAATACAATTCGCGATCAGGTGGCTGTGCGTTGGAGGAAACCGGAGCGATCAAACAGACGAATAGGGCAATGAGAGGAATCAGCACGGTGTCAGACGTCAGAAGAGACAGCAAGGGCCCTGACATTCCTGCCAGGGCCCTTTGCAATCAGATACCTATACTCTAGCGAACCGACGCTTGTGCAAGGACCGGATGGCCTGCGATGGCGTCATTGAGAGACTTCACCAACGCGACTGGTGAAGCTTCCCCAGCCTGAACCAGTGACGTATACCGCTCCTGGGTCATGGCAAAGAACTCTCCATGGCGCTCTGCCGGCACACCCATCAGAGTGGCAAGCGAGGCCAGGTGCTCGCCCTGTCCTTGTGCCATCTCAGCAGTGAGTGCATCGAAGTTCAGCGAGGCAAACATGGTGGTCTTGTGCTCGCTCATAATCTTGCCATCGTTGGTGCATCCGGAGGTGCCAAAGCTGATGCCGAACGTCTGGCTGCCAAAGGTGCCGTTCGTGGTCGCTTGCAGCACTTGGGGAGCGATTTCCTTCTGGCCCTTGTACTCACCCCAAGCCAACTTGCCTAATCCACAGCCTGGACCGGTGTCTGGATTGGACGCCATCGCCAGACCAGCCTGACTACCAAATAGTACGGCGATCGCCAATAAGAGCACTTTCTTCGACATAAGTCCTCCTCCGTTAGATTTGATTAAGTACCCACTACGTGTTGCCAAAACACCGAGTCGGAGTATAACCGAATTCATCTCCGATGTTTAGAAAAAAGTTCCGAATAAGGGATACTCACTTCAAGTACGAATGGGCACATGATTATAAAGAAATCATAGATGAGCGCAACAACTTTTTTATGGCATTGTCATTTATTAACTGACTCCTCTCATCTTCTCTTCATAAATCCTTATCTACAACTCGTGGCGAGAATACGCAGACATGCACTCAACATTTTTTCATGATTCACGCACAGGTATGCCGAGAGATCAATGTGGTGGGCTATTCGTGCTTCGTTAGGGCCTGTTAGGGCCATATGCCAAATTGACGGTTGCTACTTACACAACTATATTTCGCTCGTGTGGGTACGGTGAACTTCTTATGTATCCACCCAGCTTATTCATTTCACTCACTAAGGAGGATTCATGAAGACCGCATCTCGCCTCTCTCTCGCAGCCATCGCCCTCATCGGCCTTAGCTTGACCGGCTGTATGCCCGTCGCCTCTCCGCTGGCTGGTGGTATCTTTGCTGATGTGAAGTACGGTATCGTGGCCACTGACGCATCATCGGCAACCAAGGAAGGAAAGGCTTGCGCCACAACGATTCTCGGATGGGTCGCTACTGGCGACGCAAGTGTCCAGGCTGCAAAAGCGGCCGGAGGAATCAGCACCGTTGCCGTCGTCGACCATTCCGCGAAAAACATTCTAGGCATCTTTGCCGAATGGTGCACGATCGTCCGTGGCAATTAGTCCGTTGTAAGAACCTGGGAGGAGGGCCTTCGGAATAACATCCGGAAGGCCCTTTCTTTTTTGGTGTCTGGCGCCTCTTCGAACTGTGAGAACTGTCTTTCTCTCGCACTCGCCTCTGCTCCTCACTGTGTTGATCGGGTGTCTATGCCTGAGAGGGGTGGCGCTACCGGCTGAATTCGGTGACGTGGAATTGGGCCTGTACGCACTGGGAAGCTGGCCACGCGATCAGGATATTTTCAACCAAGGGACGACGGTTCCCGCGTCGGTTCAACAGGGTTTCGGGGCAGGACTAAAAGCCGGACTATTTCCGGAGGCGCTCCATCGAATGGTGGGCCTCGAAATTGATTCCAATGTCCACAACGGAGCGCTCTCCTTTCCCAATGGAGCCACTAGTCAAACTAACGAAGTCGGTCGCTCAGACCTACTCGTGTTCAAGAGCACCTTGAACGTAGTTCTTCGGTACCCAGGGGAGGTAGTTCGGCCGTACATCGGCCTGGGCATGGGATGGGCTACTGGTGTGCTCCTGAATCCGAACATCGCCGGGCGAGGCGATGGGGACTTTGACGACACCCGCGCCTTTGGGCATCAGTTCCTTGGAGGCACACAACTCCTTCTTAGCCCAAAAGTCTTTCTATTTGCGGAATACCGATATTTCTCAGCTAACTTCCACTGGAAAAGTCTCGCCGTCGATTTTCGAGATCACAATGCGCTGGTGGGGGCAGGACTACGCTTTTAATGGCCTCGGGTCGCCTGATGCTGGCTTCCCAGCACCAGGCTACTCCCCTCGATAAGACCTTACCTGCTCACTTCAGCAAACAGTGCAGGACCATTCTGTGTGATGGTTTTCCGTTCCTCTTCGCCCCATTCCTTCACAACTTGACCGTCGCCATTAAAAAGGCGCACTGTGCCGTCAGCTGAATACTTTGCTTCTGAGAGAAGATGCCCTCGTTCGTCAACTAAGCGATAGCCCGTGGCGCTGGCCACGATGGACGCACGGCGTTCCACAATACCATGACGTTCGTACGTCACCGTCGCACCATCCTCCGAAGGAGTCCATCGAATCGTGGTTTCACCTACGGTGGTGACCTTCGTGCCATCACCGCCCACATCGGATGCCTTGATGGGGCTTTCTCCGGTCCAAAAGTGCATCGAGTTGAAGATGAAGGTATCCAGCAATGCCGAGAACATGTACGCCGGGATGATCAGCATGCCGAAGAAGACGATTTCCTTCATCCACTTGTCATTGACTTGTCCGCTGCCTTTGACATTGCTGTTCCAGTGATAGACATTCTTCGTGAGATTGAACGGGCCATAGCAGGCGGTACTCATCGTCATGGCACTGAGTAACACTGTTGCGGCGACAATTCGCTGACCAAATCCGTTCATCAGCTTCTCCTTTCGTCAAAATGACCGTATGATCTCACTCGCGATGCGATCCCTCATCTAACACAATAGAGTATGGTGCTACAATCTCGTCTACCTCCACGCCCACGACCTAAAGAGCCATTCGCATAGCGTCCTGCAAAGTACTGAAATCCCCGTTGCACGAGAAAGTACGGGTAGCTATAATTCTGGCTATTACTCTGGGAGAGTAAACCCCCATGCGATTGGCCAGCGTGAAAGACGTCAAGAACAAGTTATCGGACTACCTCAAGAAAGCAGAGCACGAGGATATCATCATTACTAAGAATGGAAGGCCTACAGCCGTCCTCCATCATCTCGGAGACGATGATCTCGAAGATTACGTGATCGAGCACGATCCAAAATTTCGAAAGATCATCGAGAAACGCTGGAAGGAGTACAGCATTCGTGGAGGCAACCCATTGGAGAAGGTGATCAAGCGGTTGTCTGAATGAGTTCCGACCCACCCCGTTTCTCGATCGAGGTCGCTCGGCATGCCGAACGCGATCTCACAAAACTTCCGAGCACGATTTCGCGCCTCATTCTCGAAGAAATCAAGACTCGCCTCGCCAGGCAACCACTCCAAGAAATCAAAACAAGAATAAAGCGACTGACGGGATTTACACCTCCTCTCTACCGCCTCCGAGTTGGAGACTATCGGGTGTATTATCGAGTTGTCCTACGGCACGTTATTATTCTTGGCGCCTTCCACAAGAAAGACAGTGATCGCTGGCTGAATCGTCAGAGCTAGACCTGGAGGTCCCAGCAGCAGCCGGAGGACCTGACCGAGCCTGTCTTTTGAAACTCAGCCGCCAGCCGTTGAAGCTCGCACAACTTCAAAAATCGTTGCTCAACCGTGAGCCTTAAGTTTTCCCTCAGTAGCGTTCGGTCAACATCCCGCTTATACGCTTCAATCACTGGGTCCGGCTGCAATCCTGTCACCTCGCTCCGCTCCAACTTCTGTGTCATGCTCATCCCCCTCAGCAAAGCCTAGCACTTTCCTCCAGTGCCTTCAATTCGGACGGCACTTCCATTTCTTCGTGTCTTTCCGTGTACCTGCTCACATGAAAGCACAAGATTCCGGCGCAGAGGAGATTAATTCCCTGTGCGGTCGGAAAGTGGAACGTGGTAGGCGGTCACTCTGTTTTTACTGATCGTAAGGAACCCCAGCCCTCGTGGCAACTTGAACCGTTTCGGTCCTGCCGAGCCTGGGTTGAATAACAGCGTGTCGCCGAGCCATTCCTTCTTTGGTTGATGGGTATGGCCGAAAATACAGATGTCTGGTCGTGTGCGATTGAGAAAAGCTCGTCCTTCTTCTGTGAGCTTGCCGCCCTCATACAAAATGTGCCGAACGGCGATCCGATATCCCGACAGTTCGATCACGGCTTCCGACGGAAGCCCGCTTTCTTCCTTCTCATCGATATTACCGAAAACCGCCGTCACGGGAGCGATGCTCTTCAAGCAATCAATGACTGCGGACTTGCCGATATCACCGGCATGAATAATATGGTCTACACTCTGAAAATGTCGCAGGATCGATGGGTCGAACAGACCATGGGTATCAGCCAAAACCCCGATACGGATCGCATCCATGAGTGGTCTCCGAGTCGCTCGGCCTTTAACCTGTGCGGCCCCCGAGTGCGTGATGCATTCAAAGCAGAGAAGAATATATCGCGTGTCGTGAAGTGCCTAGTTGGATGATCCGGGGATACGCTTTGTGGGTTTGGTCCGAATCGCAAATTCTAACGCGGCTTCAAGCCGAATAACCCTGGCGTTGAGATCTTCGATACGAGACTGCTGCTTAGAGACGACGGTGTTGAGTTGATCGACCTTATCGCTGAGTTTCAGAGTGTTCGCAAAGGCATCCCAGACGCGTTCCGTGAGTCCCATTCAGTCACGTCCTTTGGCAGGTTTCCTGGTCATCCGTCTTTCAGACTCCGCCACCATCGCGAGGGTCTTGTCGATCGCGAGGATGGTTTTGGCGGTCGAGCGGATGACTTGCTTGGCCATATGATCGAGAATGGCAGGATCTTCGATCGGGGAAAATCGCTCTCCGCCTTGCCTGAGGAGCTCCCCCATCGTGAGGTGAGCTTGTTTGGCTTTACGGGCCAGACGGCGCTTTTGAGTGGGACTCATCAGAACTGGAACCTGCACAGTCGTGGACGGCATCGCCTCCTCCAGGATATATAGACCCTATATATGTACCATGCTCCGGTCCTGCCTGTCGAATATGGAGAGCATTGGACTATGTCCTTAATCTGCTCTATTTTCAGGAGTGCTGCCTATAGACACATCATCATGGAATGGCATTGCTTGAAACGCCGAGTCCGGCCCGCACCGTCGCCCACTCAAAGGTAAACGGCTCAGTCTTCTGCTTCGGCATCTGCGCAAGTTGTTCTTTGAGATGATCGGCCCTGGCGCTGCTCATCGGATGGGTGGAGAGCCATTCCACGCGCCCCTCGTCTTTCTCCGCTAACCGCTGGAAGAAGGTGATCATGCCCTCGGGATTGATCTTGGCACGGTGGAGCAGCTGAAGACCGGTTAGATCCGCCTCAGTTTCTTGTGCCCGGCCGAACTTTAGCGTCATCAATTCCACGCCGAGTTGCTTCATGATGCCGCCCAATCCTGGTGGATTCCCCAGCA
Organism: Nitrospira sp. UBA2083; assembly: GCA_002331625.1. GTDB lineage: Bacteria > Nitrospirota > Nitrospiria > Nitrospirales > Nitrospiraceae > Nitrospira_D. The sequence continues at coordinate 22,732 of DCZN01000035.1, forward strand.
CGATCGACACAACGGCCACAAAGCCCAGCTGTTTGACGATCCGTTCGAGCCCATGCCGCTGAAGCACATGGTTCAGCTCATGGGCTAAGACGCCTGCTACTTCTTCAGGGTTTTCAGCTTTCTTCATCAATCCGGTAAATACAACAATATAGCCCCCAGGCAACGCAAAGGCATTTACCACGTCGCTCTTCACGACAGTGACTTCAAACTTATAGGGATTATCCGGGATCGGACCAGTGAGCCGATGGATCATCTCACTCACTGCCTCTACGGCAGGGCCGTCCTTTTTGACATCCTGACGAGCGAGAAAGTCACGGTAGGCCGATTCGCCCAACTTCTGTTCCCACTCCACCGGGATACGATCTACAGCGAGCTCTACCAGCAGGTCGCTCCCAAACCAGAGTCCCAACACCAGGGCCACCAGTCCCCCTCCGACAACGCCCCAGACGATCCGATGCCGTTGCCGAACTTGGCGAACTTGTTCGGCCGCCCGTTCCAGCGGCAGGGTTAAGCGATCCGGTGCGGCTTGTCGGAACGCTCGGATGACGTCAGGATTCTTCAAATATAGCGTCCGCTGACCCGTTGGCCCAGCCCAGTTGAGAACGAGCTGATCATGATTGATCCCTCCGGCGGAGACCGCCATGTCGGCGAATGCCACCGATTCGGACTGACCCTGGCCGAGCCCGTCGAGAAACGTGACCGTCAACGCCTGCCCTTCGACATGGACCAGACAGGGCATGCCGGTAGCAGGAAATTCGTCACCAAAACAAAGTGCGTTGGGAGTACTCTCTAGCATGGCATGACATACGGCAGCTCAAAATGGCTGCCGACCAGGCCGCAGCCGAGCGGAAAGCGGAGGCGTGACAGTTTCCACCCTCCCGCCCCGAGCTGCCCAGACAGCTCCTTCCTCGCGTGGGGTACGGTGAGGGTTTCCTGCGATCCGAGAGCAAGATTGGCGGCCATTTTTAGCTGCCGCTACTCGGTGACCGGAATAAACTGCCGTACCCACGCCCCGAAACCGCCAGGGTTGCGGCTCTGTATAAACACGACACCGGGTCCACGGAACCGGCAGACGAATCCTTCCCCCGAGGTGAAACTGGCCACCCATCCGGACGTGGCTTTTTCAATGTTGTACGTGGTCGTGCTGGACCACGCGACCAAATGACTGTTGTCCACGATATATTCCTGCCCCGGTTTCAAGTCGATCTTATGAATGGCTCCGAAGCTGTTCAGGACGAGCATGCCCTTCCCGCTCATCTTCAGGATGAAGAAGCCCTCCCCACCCAGCAAACCTCGACTCATACTCTGCATCTGGCTGTCGATGTTCACCCCGTCCGCACCCGCCAGAAATCCGTCTTTCTGCACCATGTATTCATTCACGCCATCCAGCTCAAGCACAACGATCTCCCCAGGCACGGTGGGAGCAAGCAACGCTTCGCCGGCTCCCCGACTGGCGCGCAAGGTCTGGAAGAAAAACTTCTCGCCGGTCAGAAACTTGCGTGACAGCGCTCCCAGGAACCCGCCCTCCATCTTACTTTC
>DCZN01000035.1:24469-31279 GCA_002331625.1 Nitrospira sp. UBA2083
CCAAACAGAACTTGTTCGACCCGGAGCCCACCCCATTGCCCTTGGCGACGGGATAAAAACCCTTTTCTTTTGTGCGCGAGCAGAAGGCACGACCTGCTCCGCCCACACTCACCCCGCCACCCATCCATACACCCGTCGGCTTGGTTCCGGCCCTTCTTCCAGATAGCTCAGCCTGAGCCGGCCGAGCGCATCCTTCGGGACCTCATGACGTATCGCTGCGACATCAATCCCGAACACTCTCGCGGAATTGAGTCCAAAAATCTGTTCCTTTGCTCGCCTCGTCAGCGGCTGATACTGATACCGGTCGATCAATTCCTCAGGGATCTGGAATCGCCGAAACGCCTCGATCTGCCATTGCGGCGTGCCATACCAAATAGAATCAGTCCCCCACAGGACGTGATCCACGCCGAACGAGCCAACAATCTGTCCCAACAGATGCGCACAGATCAACGGATGAGTCGTCACCAATTGCGCAAAGGTCGACCCCAGTTCCATATAGATATTGGAGAGAGTCGGCTCCGCCTCCTTCATCCGGCAGAACTCCGTCGTCCAGGGAATCTCACCGGTCTTGGCAAAGACCTGCTCAATCGAGGCCACACTCCGGAGTCCAGAGTGATACACCAAAAAGTTCAGATCTGGGAAGTCCTTCGCCGCCTTGATGAGATCTCTGGGGTGGTTATAGTCCGGGATGGGACCGAGGGGAAGTCCTTTGTGGACACAGATCTGCTTCACCTTGAGTTGTCGCGCCTGCTCCAACATGGGGTAGGCGATCTGTTCGTCATCCATTCGCCAGCCTCGGTCGAATCCCTTTGGGCATGACCCGGTGTAGCATTTCCATGCATCAACCTTGAGCGTGTCAGCCTGCATCGCCATAAATTCCAAATCAGCTGCACCCAACTGGGGGGTCGCCAAGCCATGGGCGAGCATCCGTTGCGAACCGGCCAACCGGTTGATCTCATCGCGAATATGGACCATCTCGTTCGGCGGAACGACGGCTTCTTGTGGATAGGGGCCAGGCGGCGTGCTGATCAACCCAATGGTGGTCTCGCTATCGAAAAAGACTTCTTTCACGAAATTCTTCCAGGACAAGTCATCGATGATCCCCCGATCATCAGCCAGTTTCGGATTGAGTCCCGCCTCACGAATGTGTTTCCTCAACGCCAACAGAGCCTGTTTGGAGACGGCTCCCTTTCGGCTGGCTTCGGCATCGGAGGGATCGTAGTGGGAACTCACATAATGCGTCTGCACATCAAAAATAAAATGCGGATCTCCCTGTTGCTCAGCAAAGGCCGCAGTTTCGAACAACTCGATTCCACCGATGCTGAAAAGGGGGCCGAATACCTGGTTCATGGCCAACAGCGCAGCCGCCATCCCGCCGGTCGTGTTCAAGAACTCTCGGCGCGTGATCCCTCTCCGCGCCGCCGCTTTTTCCACCAACGCTCTCGCGACGCCTTCAGCATGAACCTGCTCCAGGGTTTGGCGAATCGGCGCAAACTCCTCATTGGAGACAATCTGCATCGGGAGCGCGGTCGGAAAGGTTCTGCCCTTTTGCACGGACTGATTCGCAAAAAGTTTTGGTGCATGTCTCATGACACGACCCCATTGGCACAAAGCCCGTTGATTGTGTGGAATACCCGCCGCGCTGTCAAGCAAGGGATGCGCAGCGGATCGAGAGCGCAGGGAACCGCTTATCTGGATTTTGAGGACGTCGCGGATGCTTTCACCGGAGCAGCGGAGCTCTGCGCGAGAGGAATGTCTACCACCACATCCACTTGAGGATCGGCGTCTTGATCTTTCCCATCGTGTCCAACACTGTAGAGGACGCCTTTCTTCATATTCACTAACATCGGCAAGCCCGTATACGGATCGTAAAATCCCTGTCCTGCTTTGGCAATACGGGTCAGGAGATCACTTTCTGATGAACCACGCCTGAGCCATGCCTGCAGACTGGCGAGGCGGAGATGGGCATCGGTATCGACGGTCAATCCGTTGTACAGATCCCAGGCAGGCAGCGGCTCAAGCCCGACGACATTTTCAATCGGATTGGTCACATAGTCCGTCACGCCGGCCGCCGGGAAACGGACGTAGTCTTTCCATTTCGGCATGGAACCATATTGCTTCTCGCCGGCAGCTTTGTAAGACGCCTCATAATATTCGGCATAGTCGTTGAGCCGTCGCTGCTTCGGCAACGGGAGCACGGACGCTACTGTCGTATAGATGGACTGGTCTTCAGCCCGCACTGCTTTCAGCTGACCCTCGTATGTCTTTGCGGCTGAGACCAATTCGCTTTGCATGGGCCAGCGCAGCGAGAGCTCCCCTTGGTCAAGCGGCCGGAGAAACTTTGTGATGCGCCCCAGATGCTTGCCGTCGAAATCCGAGCGGGCCAGCATGCCGGATGCGACCGCGATGTCGTCGTTGACCGCCTGCAGGGCCAGCATTTTTACCGAAAGCGTCCTCGCTTGACCCAAGACGGCTCGCCACGTCTCCATATCTGCTTCCAGTCGATCGACCCCGATATCCGTGCCTTGCACAAATCCATCCGCGACATACAACTGGTGGGCGAACGCCATCGTGACACAAGGTGGATTCCCAGGCTGGCCATAGCCCCAATCTTCGAAGGGAAGCTTTTGCCACTGGCTATACCGCTCGAGCGCCATCTGATTCCGGCTGCCCCATCCCTTGATGGTCTCTTGGTTCGCCTTGAATTGACCGACTGGATCGGACCTGCGGACCCATCCCCGCATCACACTGGCAGATGCGTTCGATCGGTCACCTGTCTCTGACCCTGGAGATCCAAAACAGGTCAGTGCCGTCTGACCATCTCGGGCCTCATGTTTTTCATGCGAATCAGCCTGCCGCGAGTCTTGCCCCGCTGATGCCTCGAGTCCCATCAGAATCGTATAGCCATTCTTTTTGGAATCCGACAAAGTTCGTTGTGGAATCGTCGTGAAGCTTTGAAAGGCCGGGGCAGGCGGTTCCTCCATGATGACCCAGGTCAGTGCAATGGCACCAATTCCTAGGGCAACGAACAGTCCTGAAAGCACCACCAGTCCGATGAGCGTGGCCACGATGGCACGCGTGGTCGAGAAACAGGAGTGAATAAAACTTGAGATCGCCACACGAATTCGATGCAGCAGCGAACTGGTCGTGCGGGTCGGTTTTGACTCCACGGCACGTTCTCTCGTCTCCGTGGTCTTTGTGTTTTGTGCTGACTCAAAGAGGACATCCACCGCCGCAGCGGCCACCGACAGCGGCCGGCTGACTTCCTGCGTGTCAGAGATCGGTTGCGGCGCCGGCGCCACGGGAGTGACGGGCGGGGCTTGAACGAATCGGATCGACGCACTCCTTTTCACCCACTCTTCTTCTTGAGGAGGAGCAGTTTCCTGAACTGAACTCCGTGGTTCAGCAGGCGACGCCTCTGCCGATAGATCCTCTCGAATCACATTCGTTGGAGTCTTCTGGCTGACCGACGAAACCGCTCTGGATTCCGATACTGGTTCTACGACAGTCTGTTCTGGGGGACTAGGCCGCGAGGGCTGCACTTCCTCGCTTCCCGCAGATGCGATCTCCTCAACAGATTGCGAGAGAGACGGCGATGACTTCACTTCTGATTTCTGAATCACACTCTCCGAAAGGGCCGTCGCAGGCATTTCCTCCCTATTCAACGCCAAGCTAACGTACTCAGGGCTAGCTGCTTCCTGAATTGCGGGTGTCTCCACAATCGGCTCGTCGGCCTGGACTGGGGACCCTAGTTCGATGGCCGGTTCCAGGGGCGCCGGCGTCTCCTTGATCGCAGACGGGCTCGCCAAACGGAATTGGGGTTCTGGTTCTGCGGATTGATCTATTCCTCCCGTCGGTGCGGAGGCCTCTCCTGTTCTATCAACTGCATGCGGTTGCTCAAGCGTATGGGGTGTTGCCGAATCTTGCACAAGCGAGAACGATTCCAGTTCCGCGATCACAGGACTTGACAGGAGTGGCGGTTGAGATTGGAGTTCATCGTCGGTTGGTATGCGGCTTGACTCAGCCTGGACCGGCGATTGCTCCACTGCCGGTTCTCTGTTTTCCACCGTTGAAGAATCTGCTTGTACTGGAAGGAGTGAGATCGTCGCCTCCTGCACCTGATCCCCAGACAGCGGTGCGAGAGATAATCCAGACGCCACGTCAACGTGCGATAGGCTTGGCGTCTCTCTTTCAGGAATCTCGATCGAGAGACTGTCGTCACGCTGATCCTGCGCGACAGGGACAGCTACCGCTTCGACTGGGGCTTCCTCAAGGCGAACCGCTACAGAATCTTCCGCTATCGGTGGCTCCGCTTCCGCCGGTAGGATCGAGATCGTCGCTTCCTGCACCTGATCCCACGGCATCGGTGCGATTACTGATCCGGAAGCCACATCCGCTCCTGAGGAACTTGGTGCGTCTCTTTCAGGAATCTCGAGCGAGAGACTGTCGTCACGCTGATCCTGTACAACAGGGTCAGCTGGCACTTCGATTGGGGCTTCCTCAAGACGAGCCGGTACAGGATCTTCCACTGGCAGTGGATCCGTTTGCACCGGTGGGATCACGATCGTCGACTCCTGGACTTGGTCCCAAGGCATCGGTGCGATCGATGAGCCGGAAGCCACATCAGCTTGTGACGGACTTGGTGCGTTTCTTTCAGGAATCTCGATGGAGGGGTTCGCCAACTCCTGCCCTTGAGAAGGCGAGAGCGCTTGTGCGTCGACTGCTGCTTCCTCTAGGCGTGTCGGTGCAGGTTCGGGTGGAGCCTCCTTTACCGGAGGAACCTCACTGACCTTCCAGGCACTATTAAATACGGATTCCCACGAAAATCCTGCTTGTTTCCACGGTTCTGATGCCTCACTGGGTAGGGCTTGCGAGGCAGGTGATTCGTCGGACGGACTGGGGAGCGCTTCCGCCCGCAAGTTGTCGATCGTGGCCGTCTGGGGAGATGCTGTATCAGAATCAGCCGAGGTGGTGTCACACGGAGCGGTTCCCGACACCTGTTCCGATTTCTGGCACGCAGACGAATCGGCCACCGATGCCACTGGATCGGGTTCCAGTTGTACTACCGGAGTCTCGACGGCGAGAGCCTTCTCCGTCATTTCAGTGTGAACGTTGCTGAGGATATGTTCTGCCTGGTCAACTGCAGATACCTCTGGCGATGGCACGCCGTGATCGTGACGTTGTGCATCGTGCGCCAGAGCATCCGTATTGACCGATTCTGTTGTGGGCGACAAAGGTTCTGACGACTGAGCGGGTTCTGATGGAAGCTCCACGACCTCCGGTGGATCTTGAACATCCCACGGCATTGCCCCACTCACCGATTCAGGATGACCCGGTTTGCTCTGGCCATCGCCGTGAACTTCTGGTGCTGAAACAGGAGTGGCTGCCTCATCGCTGCTAGGTTTGCGAACCAGCAGTTCCCCGGTTTCTGGGTCAAAGAAGGAGGCCACGCGGAACGCCACAGGACTCGCAGGGGCGAGTTCCCGGATTTTGGCATAGAGCTGAGCGGCGTGGAGTGGGTTCTCGGGATCAGGATCCTCGATTAAAATATCGATGGCCTTGCCGTACTCTGTCACTGCCTCAAGCGTGTCTCCCTTTTCCTGATAAATTGAACCGAGTTGCTCGAGGAACGGCACACATCGCGGCCCTGCCGCTAAATATTCACGCAGTAATGACTCGGCAAGCCAGTAGTCCTGGCGTTGGAAAGCTTCGGTGATGAGCGAATCGAAGGCTTGTTTCGCAGGAATCAGGCTTCCCAATCGAAGATGGAGTGTGGCAAATAACCGTCTCGCCTCCATATTGACTGGGTCGAGGGCAAGCAGTTCCTTGAGTGCCGCAGAAGAACGCCCATACTTTCCGGCGTTCATCTGAGTGATGGCTTCNNAAGGCTTCCGAGACGAAGGTGCAGCGTCGCAAACAGCCGTCGCGCCTCCATATTGTGTGGATCGAGCGCGAGCAATTCTTTGAGCGCAGAAGAGGATCGCCCATATTTACCAGCATTCATCTGGGTGATGGCTTCTTCAAGAAGAGCGGTCTTCCTGCTGTAGCCAACCACCCCGCGCTTTTGCGCACGGATGGTCTGCGTTTTATCTGATTTTAAAGGGGATTTTTTGTTCGAGCGCACGCTACAACCTTAGCAGATCGCCCGCGGTGGAACTTGAGCAGAGCGGTCCGATCTGCGCTCCTTCCCTAGTCTGATCTTGATCGACCGTTCATGAGCGAAACTTGTGAAGAGTGTGCAATCCGGGTGCCTCATGACTAATAACGGACATGATTCTAAATAATTGATACATAACGACAACGGCTTGACTATTGCTCAGAAATAAGGGGAGATCTATCCATTTTTGGACAAAGCCCCGATCTACGGATCATCGCCACCGTCATGTCACGGACATATTTCTAGGCACAGACTCTGTAGTCATCACAGGGCTCAGCCGTCAATCGGGATCCCATTTCGAACGCATACCCTTGGGGGAGCGAATCTCCTGGCTCATGGCATTCCCTTCGCAACACCTTTCCACAGCGAAGGCAATGCTGCATTCCCTCCCATGAAACCGCTCCGACCAAGTGTTGGATGGGAATCGGGGATTCCTCCATGCCATCCGGCATCAAAATCTTGCGGACTTCGACCAGTAGCCGCCAGGCATGGGTTGGGGACTCAATTTCAGGACCCTCCAACACAAGAGCAAGGAGTCCCAAGGCACGAATGGGGTCGCCCTGAGCTTCACGGAGTAACTGCTGTGCAAACAGTTCGACCTTCGTATGGATGATATTGGGATCCATGGCCTGCCCCGTCCTATGCATGTCCTG
>DCZN01000005.1 GCA_002331625.1 Nitrospira sp. UBA2083
TCCTGCATATCGGACGAAGAGATACCGTCGAACAAGCGAATGTGCTTCAGGTACCACAGCTTATTTGTGGAGGAGGAAGGCTGTTCCATGTCATCAAATGATCAACCGCCGGTTTAGGCCGCTAGTCTAATGATTTCTCCTCCATGAGGCAATACATCTCTTGATGCATCATCTCTTGATGCCAAAGTCCTTAGGTTGCGTTGCCCTTTCAAAAATGGGCTGTCATCCGACTTACACGTTCGTGCGAAATCACAACGAAATCGTGGCCTGTTATGGGGATTTTCTCCTGGCTGTCCTCTATCTATCACACTGTGAACTGGCTCACAGATTCTCCACAACCAGTGGGTTATCGTGGAATCATGTCGAGAGGAGATGCTTCCGGAGAAGCTACGTTGCAGCATAAACCTCTATCGGGTTCTAGGCAGCCATACGAAGGGAGTCCAGTCTATGGAAACATCGCGTGCCGACGGACATGAGGCTGACACAACCCATCCGATCCCCGATCCCTCCGCACAGGAGTATCCTTCCGGCAAGGTCATCATTGCGGTTATGATCGGACTGGGAATCGGGGCCTTCTTCTATTTGGATCTTGGGCGGTTCTTATCGTTGGCCGCCCTGAAAGACAATCGAGACCATCTGCTGACGTTTACAGACGCGCATTATGTCGCAGCGGTCGGTATCTTTATTGTCGCCTATGCGATCGTCACCGGTTTGTCGCTGCCGGGTGCGGTCATTCTCACGCTCGCCGGAGGGTTCACGTTCGGGGCCGTCCTTGGCACGCTGTTCGTGAACCTGGGAGCAACGACCGGCGCAACCCTCTCGTTTCTGACTGCACGATATCTGTTACGGGATACCGTGGAACAGAAGTTCGAAAAATCGCTGGGACCGTTCCAAGAAGGCTTCGCCAAGAATGCCTTCAGCTACCTCCTGACTCTTCGACTGATTCCATTATTTCCCTTCTTCGTGGTGAACCTCGTATCGGGGCTCACACGGGTGAGCGCTGGAACCTATGTCGCTGCGACAGCGCTCGGCATCATTCCCGGTTCGTTCGTCTACGCCTATGCAGGACGCCAACTCGGGACAATCAATTCACTGAAGGAAATCGCGTCGCCGAATGTCATCGGCGCTTTTGTGCTGTTGGGGCTGCTCGCCCTCGTGCCGGTCGTCTATAAAAGGGTTGCGGCCAAACCAGCGTCATGGATAGGTCATCGATCAACCGATCACTCATAACGAATGGTGCGACGCTATGATGAAGCCTCTCTCAGGAACTGTTGCAATGAGTGAGCACGAGCAGTCGTTGGTTCTTCCCAATGACAAGTACAACCAGCAACTGGTCGCCAACGTGCATCCCGCCGAGTGGGTCAACCCTGAACCGACCGGTCGCTATAACATCGTGGTCATAGGCGCCGGCACGGCGGGACTGATCACGGCGATCGTGGCCGCCAATCTGGGAGCCAAAGTCGCATTGATTGAAAAACATCTGATGGGTGGAGACTGTCTCAATGTCGGGTGTGTGCCGTCGAAAGGGGTGATCCGATCCGCCAGGGCCTGGGCCGCGCTCCGGCATGCCAAGGAGTTTGGTCTCGAGATCCCAGCCGGCGTGAAGTATGACTTCGGCGCGGCGATGGCCCGGATGCGGAAACTGCGGGCGCACATCAGCCGGAACGATTCGGTCCATCGCTACACCACACTCGGCGTGGATGTCTTTGTCGGCAGCGGGCGCTTTCTCGGGCTCGATACCATCCAAGTGGAAGGACCAGCAGGCAATCGGGTCTTGACCTTTGTGAAAGCCGCCGTCTGCACAGGAGCACGAGCGGCGATACCGGCAATCCCCGGGCTGCAGGAAGCCAGCTACCTGACGAACGAAACCGTCTTTTCCCTGACGGAGCTACCGCAGCGGATCGGAGTGATCGGAGCCGGTTCCATCGGTTGTGAACTGGCACAGTCATTTGCCCGCTTTGGGACCCAAGTCTACCTGATCGAAGCGATGCACGGGATCATGCCGAACGAAGATCGCGATGCGGCGGACATTGTGGAGCAACAGATGGTGCGCGATGGGGTGAAACTGCTGTGCTGTGGAAAACATCTGCAAGTCGGGAAGACCGAAGGCGGCAAGCGTCTGACGGTCGGGTCGCATGGCCAGCAGTATGACGTGACCGTCGACGAAATCCTTGTCGGGATCGGACGAACACCGAACGTGGAAGGGATCGGGTTGGAAGCAGCGGGAGTCGACTACGACAAGAACGGGATCAAGGTCAATGCCAGGTTACAGACGACGAACCCCAAGGTTTTTGCAGCCGGCGATGTCTGTTCACGCTACAAGTTCACTCACGCGGCCGATGCCATGGCGCAAATCGTCATCCAGAATGCACTGTTTCCTCACCCGTTTGGGTTGGGCTATGCCAGTGTCAATTCCTTAATCATGCCGTGGTGTACCTTTACCGAGCCGGAGATAGCTCATGTCGGGATGTACGACAAAGAGGCACAGGACAAGGGCTTCGAGGTTGAAACCTACACGTACAAACTGGACGAGGTTGATCGGGCGATTCTGGACGGAGAAGAAGACGGGTTTGCGCGGGTCCACATTCAAAAAGGGACGGATCGGATTCTCGGCGCAACAATCGTGGCACGTCATGCAGGCGACATGATCAGTGAATTTTCCCTCGCCATGAAGGCAGGAGCAGGAGCCAAGACGATCGCCGCCACCATCCATCCTTATCCCACCCAGGCTGAGGTTACCAAGAAGGTTGTTACGCTCTGGCGAAAAGCGCATTTCACGCAGAGGACCAAACAGCTGTTGATCAAATTGTTCGCGTGGATGCGGCGATAGGGAAGCACGGCGTAAACAGATAGGTTTCACGACGTTGCGACGTTGCGTTGAAAGGACAGGGCGTATGGCATCACATATTTCTTCCGTGATTGTCGGTCTCGTGTCGTTCGTGCTGGTCGGGATGAGCTCCGGGAATCCGAACCGGCTACAAGCCCAACCCCCCGCTAGCTTAGAGGTTGGCCCCTTTTCGACCGCTGCTCCGAATGGTCCCTGGCCGGACGGCTGGAAGCCGCTCACCTTTCCCAAAATTCCCCAGCACACGACCTATAGCCTGGTGAAGGATGGCGATCGCATCGCCGTCAAGGCCTTCAGTCAGGCCTCCTCTTCGGGCTATACAAAAGAAATTCTGATCGACCCGAAGGAGTATCCCATCATCCAATGGCANNTGGCAGTGGAAAGTGTCGAATATCTTGAAGGCCGGCAATGTGGCGAAGAAAGAAGGAGATGACTATCCAGCCCGCATCTACGTCACCTTTCAATACGACAGCGCGAAAGTGAGCCTCTTCGGCAAGGCGAAGTACGAAGCGGCCAAACTTATCTATGGGCGCTATCCGCCGCTCGGCGCCCTCAATTACATCTGGGAGAGTCGGGCGCCGGTAGGGACGGCGGTGCCCAACCCCTATACTGAACAGGTTCACATGATTGTGGTGGAAAGCGGGCCTGCCAAGCTCAACACCTGGATGACTGAAGAGCGCAACGTCTATGATGACTACAAACGCGCCTTCGGCGAAGAGCCGCCGCTGATTTCCGGGATCGCCATCATGACGGATACCGACAACACCGGCGAATCGGCAGAGGCATATTATGGGAATATTGTGTTCCTGAAGCAGTCTCCGTGACCTACAGCGTGTTCTACTGCTGGTTCTTCAGCTGCGAACGGGCATGTCACACGGGAATTACTTCGACTCTTTGGGCTTCTTGGCTCGCAGCTGAGCAAGCGTTTCTTTTATCACGGCGGCTCGATCAGACTTCAGCCGGTCAATGAAGGCCTTTGGGGCTGCGGTCTTCGGGTCATACGTGGCTCCCCAAAGAATTAACTCAAGGACCACCGGTAACAGGTCCTCCCCTTTATCCGTCAGCTGGTAGAGATACTTCTTCTGATCCTTGGGATCGACCCGTTTGGACACAATCCCTTCAGACTCGAGGCGGCTGAGTCGATCGGCGAGCACATTGGTCGCAATGCCTTCGCCTGACTCCAAGAACTCGCCATAGTACCGCTTCCCCATAAAGATCAGATCACGAATAATCAACAACGTCCACCGATCTCCGAGGACATCGAGGGTGAACGCGATCGGACATCCAGTGTGTCGGCACTTCTTGGACGACGGTTTAGACATAGCCTTTAACATAGTTGACTACTTGCAATATGCAAGTTATTGCGCTACCCTCCAAATACTTGCAGTTAGCAAGTAATCTGTCAACGGCGTTCTCGCTCCACACAACAGAGGAGGGCTTATGACGAGGACATTTCTGTTGGCCACATTTGTCTATGCAGCGATCACGCTCGTTTTGGGGATGACATGGCATTTCATCCTGTTTAAAGATCTCTATGACAGCTTGGGGATCTACAATCGACAGGAGCCGATCATCCCGCTGGGATTTACGTCCATGCTCCTTCAAGGCTTGATCATCGCCTATCTATACCCATCGTTTAACAAGGGTGGTCACCCGATCAGCCAGGGGATCAAATTCGCGCTGCTGATGGGTCTGTTCATGTTCAGTGTCTCGACACTGGCGAACGCAGCGAAGATTCACGTCGCCTCCATGTCCACATGGCTGATGGTCCAAACTGCCTTTCATCTCATTCAATTCACAGTTGTCGGGGTTGGGATTGGACTGATTTACGGTCCTGCCCCACGGGAGCACGCACATGGCCTTTGATCAGGATCTGGCCTTGCGCGTTCGTCGACTCCTGGAGAAACAGGATGGGATTTCAGAGCGAAAGATGTTTGGTGGGCTGGCGTTCTTGCTGAAGGGGAAAATGTTCTGTGGTGTGCT
>DCZN01000004.1:0-2254 GCA_002331625.1 Nitrospira sp. UBA2083
CCTCTTTGATCAATCGACAGAGCGTCAGGCCCGGGATGATTTGGGACGTGGCCGTAATCGAGACCCCGATGAGGTCAGGACGGCTATTGATGATGGACGGGATAAATATGTTGCGGAAGAGGCTCAGGTANNNAGATCCTTCGAGGAATAGATGGAATAGTTCCCGAACTGATTGTCCACGACCGTTAATCGAGTGGGGAAATAGACCGAAGAGACCACTTCCAACCACTTATCGATCATGAATAAGCTGGCGCGATAGGCGTCAGGGTCGTAAAACTCCTCACTGCGCAGGGTCTCTTTGGCCAGTTCAATCCGCTCAGCGAGATATGAAAACCGATCCAGCGAATCCGTCACTTTCCCGTAATGCTCACGACTTCCAGGCCCCGTCTCCCCCGTCTGAGTCCGCTCAAGCTCGCGCTGCTTGTTCGTCAACAGCTCATACACCTCGGCCGCATATCCTCGGGTCAAGATAGTGTCCAGCAATTCGATGCCGAGATCCCGCTGCGAGACGTCAGAAATCCCACCTTGATGCAGGAATCCCGTCAAGGACGGCAAACTGAGATAGGGCTGTGATGGATGCCAAGTCGGTGGGAAAAGAAGCGACACTTTCATGGGGGATGAGTCCTTTTATGCTTGAAAATCAGTGAGTTCGATAGGTCTCCTTTTATAACCCCCGCACTTCAGGAAATGCAATCCTGCCATAGCCTGCCAAATCCTCAACGCAGCACAAAAAAGCCCCGGACCGTTCCCCATTCCCAGGGCACTGATCCGAGGCTTTTTCTCTAACGCGACGTGGTCGTGCTGACTAGAGCTTCAATGTGAACCAGGTCGACAGCGACTTCATGCCGTTTCGTTCGATGTTGGCACCGTCCCACACCGCAAACGCGATCGGCACCGACATGCCCGCCTTGAATTGGACGTCGTTCGCATCGCCGGTTTCCAGCGTCCTCTTCACGACAACCCGCCAGGTCGGGCCCGTATAGCCTCCGCCCTTGACAGACCCAGACGGCTCCCAGACACCATTTCCAATGACATCCTGATGAGCCTGCGTCGTGAGGGTGCTGAAGCCGTTGGCGCTCAAATCTTCAACGGAACTCACCCGAAGTGTCGGGTCAGACATGATGTTCCCCGACCAGATTCCCGAGTTGAACGGCCCAAGGCTGCGGCCGATACGGTCTGGGTACGTCACTCCTCCCGCCGGCTCTTCAAAGTAATAGTCCCAGAAGATGCCGGGGTATTGATCGTCCACGTCCCAGATACCGGCACTGTCCTTGCCGATGTCCTTCTGCCATTCGGCATTCCAGCGCCAAATGTTGGTCGTCCCACCGGACTGTCCCATGCATTGGAACGGTGGAGCGCCGGCCGTGTTCACTGGAAACATCACCGCAACCTGATCGCGGAAGTCTTGCGGTCCGATCGCCGTGTCATTCTTCGTCTGATCGATCCATTCCAACCGTAGTCCAACGTCCTTGCCGTTGGTCATCGCCTTCACAAACACCGACTTCACCGAAATATTCGGGTGCATCGGAGTCGTGATCAGCTGGCCACTCAACGGAACAACTACGCCCGGTACGCTTTCCCATACGGGATTCGCGCCGTCCATCGGAATTGGGCCCTTGACCGCCTTCGCCGGTATGGTCACCGGTTGGCTGACGGCCAATGGTACTCGCCCCAACGTCAGCATCAGGCCGACCGTGAGGGCGGAGAGAAGAATGGCAAACACCAATTTCTTGTTGGTCGTCTGCGCTACCCTCATAGTGTTACTCCCTCCTCTGAATTAGTGTAAAAGTTGCGCTGGCTCGAAAACCGTTACGACATTCGCTTACGCCGTTCCGGAAGGTCGCCCTTCCTCATTCTCCTTGTCTTTCTCTTTCACATCCATGAATGACTGCGCCCCGACCTCATTCAGCAACATAGTCAATTCATTCCCCTGATCCTGGGCACCACACTCATACGTCTGGCCTTCCGGGGAACTGAACGTGGCAGGACGATAGTCGGTTTCCGTGTAGGGCTGAGGCGTCACACTTAAAAAGGCTGTCTCAAACTCCATCCAATCGGCGGTCATATCTGCAACCAGTTTGAACAGACCGGAGTCGGCCTTCTTCGCCAGCATGCGACAGAACAGCGGCACCCATCGACCGATGTGATTCTTCACAAACTTCTTTTGAGCGTCGACCACAATCTGCGTCTTTTCCGGTCCATCGTGACACAGCGAGTACGATTCCTTGTACGCAAGAAAATGCATGAACTCGAA
>DCZN01000004.1:2328-2648 GCA_002331625.1 Nitrospira sp. UBA2083
GAGATGTCTCCCATCACATGGGATTGCGCGAACACGTGGTCGTTCCCGAAGAGGGTTTCGTAGGGAGGACAATCGAGCGTGATGACGTTACTGAACACTCGACGATGCTCTGACTGCAGATCACTTAGCTGCCAATTGACACATTCCGAAGCAATCAACCCCTCGATCAGTCCCAACTGTTTTCGAAGGGCAATCAGCTTGTCCTTGGCCCGCGGGCTCCCCTCGGCGCCCAAGGCAATCTCTAACGCATCAAGGGCAATCCGACCATCGTCGATAAACTCGCCGCACCTCAAATAGTCGAGAAATTCCTCGTCTTCAGG
>DCZN01000004.1:2737-28309 GCA_002331625.1 Nitrospira sp. UBA2083
GGGTTCGGCAACGTGGCGGTTGCAGATGCAGATACTCTTTGCATCGGCTGTTGACTGGTCATAACAATCGCCTCCCCGGCCGCCTCGTTCACACCACTACCCGTCCTACCCACGTAAGACGGCAAGGCCTTGTATGTATATGAAATGGCCCATGCGAAGTCAAGGGTGAACTATGCGACCTTGTGAACGGTGATGATTCATTTCGAAATATCGTTGGATCAGCGTGAGCCGCTCTCCTGTTTCATACGCTGCCTTGACGGCGCGACTCGGATCGCGACATGGTCGTTGACTGTTTTACACACCAGTTCGCACATTCCGCAACCGACACAGGTTTCTTGCGAGACGGTCAGCCGCAATGACGCCAGGTCCGTCCTCAGTGCATCCGTCGGGCACTTCGACACACAAGCGTGGCAACCCTGCCCGGCCGTGCAGAGTTGGTGCGAAACCACGGCCATACCCATTCGGACTTGATCAATTCCGGCCACCGGCCGCAGCGCGTCCGTCCCACAGGCGACAATGCAAGGAACGTCTTCACACAAGAGACAAGGCGACTGATCAGCAAAAAGAATCGGGGTACCATCGGACGGATGTGCGACAATGGCACCAGGAGGACAGGCCGTAATGCAGTCATGGCATCCGGTACAACGCTCTAAAAACAGCTGCTCTTCTACCGCACCAGGAGGGCGCAACCAATCCGTACGAACCGGCGGTGCAGAGGCCTTGACCGGAAGGCCGTCCGCCTCTTTGACCAGTTCCTGTGCCGCTTTGACGGTCGAGAGGACAGAATCCTTCAGAAACGCTCGCCGACCATATGACGGGTTGGTAGCCATGATTCTGGTTTTGTTTTCGAGGAGGGTCAAAAAGGTCGTTCGGCAAGGCCGCAGGCGATGCAAGGACCGCAGGCGTACCTTCGGAGGTACGTTGAGGATTCTTGCGAGCCGAGAACACAGCCGGCGGCCTTTTTCACCCTCCTCATCTACATGACACCGTCGGCACGCAGCTTATACACTTCCACACAGCGGTCGCAGGCTCCGAATTCCACGTCCCACCCCGGGTGATTCTCACGGATGAAATCCAGCACATAGGGTTCCACCTTCGTTCCCATTTCTTCGACCCATGAATAGGTGGGAAACCGGCACAGCGGGCAGGGGAACCCGGGCATGAGCATGATCTTGTTTTCCGTCTCCGGCACCTCGCCGCCTTCCACATCCACCGCCCGATCCATCACGCGAAGGGTGTCCGCAGCCATTTCGATCAACTCGGAATGGGTGAAGTACGAGGTCTGCCAGAGCCCTTCGAACACCGACTTCAGTTGAGGAGGCGGAATTTTTCGGTACCACGACCGGAATTCCTTAAATCGATCCTCCTTGCTCAACATCGGTTCCTTGCCCGCCGCCACCAACCGGCTATCGACGCTCAAACTCCACAGCACACGATAGCGCTGCAAAATCAGTGTCTCCTCGCCGGGATTCTGCCCCACCTTGGTGTCCGGATCGTAACCGAAGAGCGGATCGATCATGTCGGAAATATGCATCAACTCATGACGACAGTAACGGGTGAGAGCCGGGTCGTAGAATCGACGGGGAATCAGCTTGATCCCCACGCCTTTCATCCCCTTTTCTTCAAACTCTTTGGCGAGATCTTTTTCAACAGATCCCCATTTGCGAAGAATATCGACGCCTTCCTGATCTTCTTTTAAGACGCCTTTCACCAGAACAATCCCCACCTTCTGTTTCAGCAGCGGATACTCGTGAAACGAATCACGGACGATATCTGAAAACCCCCAGACCCCGAAGAGGTACTGGTAGAGTTTTTTGAACTCTGCCTCCCGGTCTTCGAGAATGAACTTCTCATAGATCGGATCGGCATACTCGTGAAACTCCTTGTAGTAGGTTGGATCACCTTCTCGTTCCGTCTTTTCCACGAACGAATCGATGACTTCTTGAAGCAACGCCGGCTGGAACCTGATTTCCATGAGAATACCCTCAGTGGCTTGGGGGAACTACAAATTCTGTATTGGACAACCTGTACGTGATGTGGCCATGGGAGCTGGCTTGACGCTTCGACTGTGTTCCTTGGACACGCTCCGCATCAACTCTGAGCGGATCCCCTCACAGACAGGGCTGTCGAAGGGTTGACTTGGCTGCAAGGCATCTCTTACGATCCCAACAAACGAGAGAATTATACTGACCGGTCTTCTGATCAATCAAGAACCGGACACCCAAGAAACACGGTACCAATGCCAGAACCTATGATGATGTCTCCATTCCCGAGTGCCGCACCCGATACACTCGCTGCCTCAACTGCCCCCATCGACTTTTTGGAGTATTGGGGGGCTGACTGCCGCGAGATCAAGACATTCCGTGGCCATTCACATGGCGTCTGGGCTGTCACCTTTTCACCCGATGGGTCCATGCTGGCCAGCGGCGGCGCCGAACGCCTCGTGCGCATGTGGGACATCGAAACCGGTCGGCTGCTCCGTTCCCTTCGCGGCCATACCCATGACATCCGCGCCATCGTCTTCACACCGGACGGGCAGACGCTCGCGACCGGCAGTGAAGACCGTACGATTCGACTCTGGAATGGGAAGACCGGCGAACCGACGAAGCTTCTCTTTACGCGCTACGATCACAACGTCTGTAGCCTCTCCCTCTCGCCGGACGGCCTCATGCTTGCACGGGGCAGCCATAATAAAGACATCAAGATCTGGGAAGTCACCACTGGGACTGAGCTGATGACGCTGCTCGGGAAAGATGAGTATGACCACCACTGGTCGGTCTGCGTCGCGTTCTCTCCGGACGGCATCCATCTCGCCAGCGGGACCGATATCGGAAAGATCAAGATTTGGGAAGTGCTCCCAAGCGGCGAAGAAAAGGTCCTCCATGATGGCCATTGGCGGCCAAACCAGGAGGACTCCACCGAGACCCGCGGCTACTTCATCGAAGACGACGGTGGATTCCAGAAACCGATGGACTACTGGATCGGCGCCATGACCTTTACCCCTGACGCGAAACTTCTGATCACGGGCAGTCGGGATACGACCATCAAGTTGTTCGAGATGCCCACCGTCGTCGAGAAAAAATCCCTGACCGGTCACAAGGGCTGGATCCGCAGTCTCGCGGTCTCGCCGGATGGGAAAGTCCTCGTTAGTGCGAGCGACGATCACACCATCAAGTTCTGGGATCTGGCCAGCGGACGTAACTTCCGAACGCTGAAAGGCCATGCTGGAGGAGTCAGAGGTTTGGCTTTTTCCCCCGACGGCAAACGCCTCGCCAGCGCCTCCTGGGACCGCACGGTGAAGCTGTGGGAAGGGGGGGGTCAGGACAGAAGGATAGTCACAGAGCTAAATACCCCATAACAAGACCGGCTCCTATCAGTACACCTCTTCTTGTTCTTGATCTCTATCGTCAGGCGATGCAGGCAGATGGCAAGATTCGGCGAATTGCCTGGCGAATCATTCTCGCGGCCTCAACAGCCCGAAATGCCTCTGCTTGTTCAACCGGCTCCCACACTCCAGGATATCGTCCTTCTATCGAATAGGGATTCAGCTCTTCGAGCGAGTGCACATTGAAGCCTTCCAGCAGTCCATCCGGCAGTAGTGCGTAGAGCTCGGTCAGATCGTGAATCCTCGGCGGATCGATTTGCCGCGAGATAAGGAGAGCTTTGAGGTATTTCTCTACGCATTGCTGTGCGTGAAAACCAACGGTATCCCATGGGATCTTCTGGGCCGCGAGATTATTCTCGATGTTGAGCAAGTCATGTTCAGCCTTGAGAACCCAGGCTCGGACAAGGTCCTCGTCCTTAGGCCGCACGGTCATGCAGGATCTTTCCCTCTTGCCACGCCGTTCTAATCACGGTCCCTGGCGCATCTCGGTATGCATCAAACTCTTCAGGCGTCACGACGATGACATCTTTAGGAAGACCCATGCCAGCCAGCAACCCATGGATCTCAACCGCTCTCCGTCGTTTAGAACCTTGTGGCTCCATCACAACGAGCAAATCAACATCGCTATGTGGACCGGCCGTCCCTCGGGCATGTGATCCAAAGAGAACGATTCGCTCGGGATGGAAGCGCTCAACAATGCGCCGGACCATTTCGGCGATCGTCACTTGAACTGCGTTTGTGCTCTTCGTTAGGTGCATCATCTTGCGCCTGAGCTCCTGCTTCAAAGGATACTCTTTTAGGCCTTAGAAATCATCCGCGAAAGAGCTTATTTCCTGCTGCTTCAGCTTGACCTTGAGCAGGGCATTCGGTCATTCTGAGATCTATGGCCATGACATCCAGCATGCTTCCTCTCGGCACCCCAGCTCCTCCGTTCGTGCTCCGTGATGTCGTGACCGGCCAGACCTACTCGCTCGAATCATTTGCCGATAAGACCGCGCTGTTGGTGATGTTTATCTGCCGGCACTGTCCCTATGTGGTGCACGTCGAGCAAGAGTTGGCCAGAATCGGACGGGACTATCACGACTCGGATTTGGGCATCATCGCGATCAGCAGCAACGATCCTGCCTCGTATCCCGACGATGCGCCGCCGAAGCTCAGAGAAATGGCCCAGCGCCTCGGTTTCACGTTTCCATTCTGTCACGACGAGACGCAGGAGGTCGCCAAGGCCTATCACGCGGCCTGCACACCAGACTTTTATGTTTTCGATCAGGATCGACTACTCGTGTATCGAGGACAGCTGGATGAGAGTCGCCCCGGCAACAACAAGCCGGTGACCGGCCGCGATCTCCGCGCCGCCATCCAAGCGGTACTTGCCAACAAACCGGTCGACATAAACCAGCGGCCCAGCATCGGGTGCAGTATCAAGTGGAAGCCGGGTCACGCTCCATCCTACGCGTGACCACCCCCGCTAGCTCGCCATCTCACCCTCATTCACTGCGTCCTACCCCAGTGTGATTGCAGTGTGCGTCTCCTCGTTTGCCGTCGCAGTTCGCGGGAAAATAATCACGGCAACCCTGTTCGTTCATAAGACGTGAATAATTCCCAATGGTTGGGCAAAACAATTCCTTGAAGAAGGAATTGGCATGGATTTTTTTACTCCCCATGTTCTGTGGATAACCTTGTGCATAAGTACATTTCCAGTGAAAAGACGGCACAATTGACGGACGGATTTATCAAACTGCCTATTTTTTAGGCGTCCGCAAGTTGCTCACCCCACCACAACTAATAGTGGTAAATGTATGGATTGATACGTTTCTTGTGTATTCCTAGAACAATTGAACACTCTTAAACGAGGTGCACCGCTATTCTCCGAACTATTGCCACCATTCGGATCACTATCCACAGGCTACGCACGTTTCTGGGGATGAAGTGTCCCCGCATCAGCAGTGGAGTTTCGTATCTGTCAAGAGCCTGGATGAAGAAAGAAGGCTCAAAAAATGGTGAAAAAGATCTAGAGACGAATTACTCGCAACCAGATCCAAACAGCGGATCACAACCACCATCGAAAGATTGTGGTAGCCGGACGAAGGGCCTTTGGAGTCATCATTTCGTACAGCATGGAGCTGATCCAATCCTCCACGAGGGGCGAACAGTAGCGCGAGGTGCACTACGCAGGAGGCGAGAGAAGCAACTACCAGGCGTAGGCTTCCGGTGCGGTTCCACCAGGCCCTGGGAAGAGTCGGTCCAATTGCTTGAGCGTGTCGTGGCTGAGTGAGAGACTCAGTGCCCGTATGGCTCCATCCAACTGCTCTATTGTCCGCGGCCCGATAATCGGTGCCGTCACCGCCTTTTGGTGCAGCAGCCAGGCCAGTGCAACATCGGCCGGTCGTTCACCGATCTGCGCACACAGCGCCTCATAGGCTTCCAATTTTTGAAGAGACTGAGCCACTTTCTTTTTCAGGTCCTCTTCCGCTCGACGCCCACCTTCAACTGGATTCAGAACCCCGGCCAAGAGCCCTCGACCCAATGGACTCCATGGGATCAGACCGATCCCGTATGTCTCACAAGCAGGGATGACCTCCAGCTCGATGGTGCGTTCATTGAGGTTATACAGACTTTGCTCTGACACCAAGCCCAGAAAATGTCGGCTACGCGCTACCTCCTGGGCCTGAGCGAGATGCCACCCGGCAAAGTTACTGCTGCCGACGTAGACAATTTTCCCCTCCCGCACAAGCTGCTCCATCGCCTGCCAAACTTCTTCCCACGGTGTCTCTCTATCGACATGATGCATCTGATACAGGTCGATCCACTCTGTTTGAAGCCGACGCAGACTCGCTTCACAAGCCTGCTTGATATGGCGGGCTGAAAGCCGAGACTGGTTCGGCCACTCCCCCATCCGGCCGAATACCTTGGTGGCCAGTACCACCTTTTCTCGACGACCTCCCCCCTGAGACAACCACCGACCGATGATCTGCTCGGTCCAGCCTTTGCCGAGTTTCCAACCGTACACATCCGCCGTATCGAAAAAGTTGATGCCCTGCTCCAACGCCTGATCCATCATGGCAAAGCTGTCCAGCTCGCTCGTCTGGGGTCCGAAATTCATCGTCCCTAGACAGAGCCGACTGACTTTGAGCCCTGAGCGACCGAGATGAACGTATTGCATAGGCTAAAATTCCTCTGTGGAACACCTCATCGAGACAAGCTGATGTCCCTAATACCCTCTCCCCGTACTCCCCCCACGCCCCATCCGATCGAGCGGAAGCGCCTCGTAACGTTGCTTGAGATCCGGGTGCTCGTTGAGATAGTGCTTGACTGCCGCATCATCCGCAAACACCTCTGCGCTCCGTTTCCGATATTCGTCCAGTGTCAGATCACGCTTCGCAAGGATCGCCGTCAGTTTATTATGAATGTCCGTCCTCATATCATTCATTTGCTGGGGAGACGGCCGCTGTCCATCCCCATAACCTGCACCACCCTGGAAGTAGTTCGTCATCATCTCACCGATTTCAATCCTGGCATTGACGAATTTTTCCACCTCTGCCGGTTCGGTGGCATACGCAACTCCGGTGAAAAGCATGACACCCCCTAGAAGCCTCAGCAAATACTGCGACTGCTTCATCGTCATGTCCCTCCTCTTCTCATATCTAGGAGCACAATATCCCGTCAAAAGCGCTCTATCTTATCACCCTGGATTCCTGACATATAAGTCCAGGTCGGTCCAGACCAGCCGTGTAACAATCACGAACGGCGATAGCCGCTTCTATCTCAACTCCTGACCTGGCAGACAGAACTCATTCCGTTCCTGAGCTGGTCGTCATGCCAAGTCTCATCACAAGTGGTTCTCTCAACTCATGAAGTTCCAGGAGTTACGGGCTCCTGTCCCAGACTCAACGCCTACATGTTATCGCATGGCACGGGAGTCTTAGAATGTCTCCTCCAGTCTCGAATCTGAGGAGTCACCCTATCACGGACTCTCTCCTCTGAATCTAATTAGATACACTAACTAGAATCCATTTCGATACATCTTCTGTGAGTGGCAGAAGTGTCGGTATACGTATAACTCAATAGAATATCGAAGGCTGTTGAAAGTACAGACACTCTGCATGCTACCGGTGGTTGTCGGTAAGCATGCCCTGGATCGGCATTGAGTTTGCTAGGAATACGCATCATTATAAAAACCGCTTCCTCTCATCGAACCTGGCCGAGAGGATCGGTGCAAGAGAACAAACCAATAATAGGAGGCTCTGATGGCTATCATCAATGGAACACCGGGTAATAACATTCTCAATGGCACGGCCGGTGCCGACGAGATCAACGGACTTGGTGGGCATGACCAGCTTTTCGGCGGGAGGCACGATGACACGCTCAACGGCGGCGACGGCAACGACAAGCTCGACGGCGGAAGCGGCAATGACTTTCTGAACGGGGGCGCCGGGGCCGATACGTTGAACGGCGGCAACGGCGACGACCAGCTGAACGGTGATGCCGGGGCCGACACTTTGAACGGCGGTGACGGCTTTGATAGGCTGGACGGTGGAACCGGGGTCGACACCATGAATGGCGGCGACGGAAGCGATACCTATATTGTGGACAACGTAGGCGATGTGGCAAAGGAGTCATTTGACGATGACCTAGGCGGGTTTGATTCCGTGGAAGCCTCCGTTACCCATACTCTGGGCTTCGGGATCGAGGACCTCAGACTGACAGGCTCTGATGCCGTCAATGGCACAGGTAACGGAAAGCACAATTCCATCTTTGGCAATGACAACAACAACGTGCTCTCGGGACTGGCCGGGAACGATTTCCTCAACGGCGGTTTCGGCAACGACCGGTTGAACGGTGGGGCTGACAATGACTCGCTCTTCGGCGACGGCGGCGACGACCAGCTGAGCGGAGGGGTCGGCGATGATTCGCTCAACGGCGGCAGCGGCAACGATTTCCTGAACGGAGGGATCGGGGCCGACGTCATGAACGGTGAAGACGGGAACGACACCTATATTGTGGACAACGTGGGTGATGTGGCGCAGGAGTTTTTTTCCCCGGAAGGCGAGGTGGACATCGTGCAGGCATCAGTGACTCATGCCCTGAGCGCCGAGATCGAAAACCTCAGCCTGACCGGCGCAGCTGCTATCAACGGCACGGGCAACGAGAAGGGTAATGTCATCACCGGTAACAGCGGCAGCAATGTGCTCTCCGGTCTGGATGGCAACGATACGCTCAACGGCGGCAGCAGCAATGACCAACTCGACGGCGGTAATGGCGATGACCAGCTACTCGGTGGAGCCGGGGCCGATGCCCTGATCGGTGGTCTGGGTGCCGATATCTTCAAATATACATCGGCTAGCGACAGTCCAGCTGGTGCCGGGAGGGATGTCATCATCAACTTTCAATCGGGCGCAGGAACCGACGACCGGATCGATCTGGCCGAAATCGATGCCAATACCTTGACGAGCGGCAACCAGGCGTTCACCTATATTGGCAGCGCGGCCTTTACGGCGGCAGGACAGCTCCGGTATGCCGGAGGAGTCCTGTCAGGCAGCACCGATGGAGATACGGCACCGGAGTTTGAGATTCAGCTGCTCGGCGGCCCGACTCTCTTCGTCAATTCAGCGTCGGCGGGCACCGACATTCTCCTGTAAGCATTGCATCTCTACGACGGGCGCCGCTATTCAGAGGCGCCCGTCCCGAGGCGAGACAGAACTCGTAACGATCTCGCAGGTGAAATAGAAGAAATCCGGAGAGCAGGAAAGGTTACTCTCCCTCTCCTTGGTCATCGTGGTACGCCGAGGGAATCCCGTAACGTTTACACTTTTCCCAAAGAGCCTTGCGGGATAATCCCAAAATCCGCGAGGCGGTTGTGCGGCTGCCCTCGACCCGTTCCAGTACGGAGACAATGTAGTCTTTCTCAAACCCCTCTCGCGCCGCAGCCAGTGACGTCATGGTCTGGTCCTTTTTCTTGGTCGAACCACTCAACCCTTCGCTGCAGAAGCCGCAAGCCTCCTGGGAAACTCCCCCTGTATAGGGGCAGGACTGGAATCCGCAGAGATCCGTCGGTTGAACCATGGCGTGGTCTCGTCCCAGTGCCACAGCCCGTTCGACAAGATTCTGCAACTCTCGGACATTCCCCGGATAGGAATACCGCAGCAACAACTCGCGTGCCGGCTGAGAAAACCCGCGCAACTGCTTATTCAGTTTCTGCGAACAGGTTTCCAGAACATGCCCCGCAATCACCAGAATATCTTCTTGCCGTTGCCGAAGTGGTGGCACGATGATCGGGACGACATTGAGCCGATAAAAGAGGTCTTCGCGAAACCGTCCCTGCGCCACCTCTTTGCGCAAATCTTTTTGGGTGGCACACACAAGCCTCACATCGGTCTCAATAGGCTGGTTACTTCCAAGCCGTTCAAAGACCCGCTCCTGCAAGACGCGCAGAAGTTTCACCTGCACCACAGGCGAGATTTCTCCGATTTCGTCAAGAAAGAGGGTCCCTCGGTTGGCCATTTCAAACCGCCCCCGTCGCTGACGCAACGCCCCTGTGAACGCTCCTTTTTCATGACCGAAGAGTTCCGCCTCCAATAGCGTTTCAGGCAATGCCGCGCAGCTGACCTTAATCAACGGGTATTCCCGACGGGCGCTGTTCTGATGAAGGGCGTTGGCGACCAACTCCTTCCCCGTGCCGCTTTCTCCGACAATGAGGACGGTTGAATCGGTTTCGGCAACCAGCTTGATCTTGTCCAATACCGCGCGCATCTGGCTATTTGCGCCCAGGATGCCGTTAAAACAGAACTTGTCCTCGAGCTGGTGTTTGAGTTCCTGATTTTCTCGACGCAAGGCAATCACCCCACTGATCCGCTCAACGATCAGCAGTAATTCATCCATCTGAAACGGTTTTGTGATGTAGTCAAAGGCCCCCAGCTTCATCGCCCCGACGGCGGTTTCCACGGAACCATGAGCGGTAATCACGAGTACTTCCGTGTGAGCCGCCTTCTCCTTGGCCGTCTTGAGCACGGTTAATCCGTCGGCTCCCGGCAACCGAAGATCGGTGATCACGAGATCGAAGGTCTTCTTCTCAATCGCCTGTATCCCTTCCGCGCCGGTTGGAACCGCATGCACATCGCACCCAACGGCCTCTAACGCATCTAGCATCGAAAGCCGCATGAGGGGCTCATCATCGACCAACAGAACACTTAAGTCCTTCATGCTTCTTTCTCCACCAAGGAACGCTCTCGTGAGACAGGTAGACACAGCGTAAATATGCTGCCCTTCCCGACTTCGCTCTCGACCAAAATTTTCCCTCCGTGACGCTCCACGATGCCCAGCGTCACCGAAAGACCCAATCCCGTCCCCTCCCCTTCGCTCTTGGTCGTAAAGAAGGGATCGAAGACACGCGGGAGGACCGACGCAGGGATGCCTGATCCCGTGTCCTGCACATCCACACGGCACACCCCTTCAGCCACGGACGTTCGAAGCGTCAACACGCCGCCATGTTTCATCGCTTGCACGGCATTGAGGATCAAATTCATCAGCACTTGCTCGATCATGTGCCGATCGACCAGGACATGAGGAAGACCATGCCCTGCTATGACTTCCAAGCGAATATGATTGGGCGCAAAGAGATGGGTCGTCAACGTCAACACCTGATCCACGATGTGATTGATATCGGCCGGACTGAATGCCGGTTCATGTTG
Organism: Nitrospira sp. UBA2083; assembly: GCA_002331625.1. Taxonomy (GTDB): domain Bacteria; phylum Nitrospirota; class Nitrospiria; order Nitrospirales; family Nitrospiraceae; genus Nitrospira_D. Next base: position 13,811 of record DCZN01000004.1, read on the forward strand.
CTGCGAAAAGTCGAGCAGTTGGCGAACGATCTTTTGAACGCGTCGGACGCCATGTTCCATAGAGGCCCAGTACTCCTCTTGACGTGCCGGTGACGGTGTCCCTTTTCGAAGATTGTAGAGGCAATTGAGAATCCCGCCGAGCGGGTTATTGATCTCATGCGCCACACCGGCTGCAAGTTTTCCTACGGATGCCAATTTTTCCGCATTGCGAATCTGTCGCTCCAGTTTTTTGGTCTCCGTCATATCCCGCGCGATCCCGAGCACCCCGAGCACTTCACCGTTCACCCCATGCAACGGCGACACGCTCACCATCACGGCACGCGGTTCACCCAGCCGAGTCACGACCTCGACCTCGTACACTTGTTTCGCTCCGATATCCAGGGTGGTCTTCAAGCGTCGCCCGCGATGACGCCGAGAGAGCAGCGACAGATAGGGACGGCCGATCAGGTCATCTTTGCGATACCCCCATGCATCGACCTTACTATTGACATACGTGAACTGTTGATCGAGATCGAGCGTATAGATCACGTCGTTGGCGTTCTCGAGCAGATTCTCGAGATATTGCTTCGTCTCCTCGATTTCTCGAGTGCGTTCGCTGACTTTCAGCTCGAGTTCCTCACGGTAGGACTGCAGTTGGCGCTCAAGCTTTTTCCGATCGGTAATATCGCGGAGCTGGACCATCACAAGCATGGGCTCGGTGCCACCCACCCGAATCAAGTCCATTTCCACGGGAATTTCATGCTGATCCGCGTGATACACCACAATTTCCTGAGTTGCGACCTGCCGATGCTCCATACTGACATCGGACAACCAGCCGGCGAATGCCTGGTGATACTGAGCGAGCACGATATCAAAGATCGGTTTTCCGCTGACCTCCGATTCCGCATAGCCCAGTACTTGGTGTTCCCGCTCATTGACGGCAACCACCTCTCCCGTCACGCTCACCATGAACACGGAATCAGCCACAAAATCGAAGAGCGCCTTGTAACGGGCCTGTGATGCGGTCAACTGCTTTGTCCGTTCGGAGACGACTTGCTCCAGCCCCACGGCATAGTGCTGCAACTCTTGCTCAAGGCGGCGGCGTTCCGTCACATCTCGGACAAAGGCGCGAGAGTGCACCAGCCCGCCACGTTCCTGATCGAACAGCGCCGTCGCATGAATTTCTACATCAATCGATCGGCCATCCTTGGCCAACAAGGCCGTCTCCATTGAGCTCTGCCCGCGACTGACAAGTTGTTCGAGGTAGTGCAGCACGTGCACTTCCTGCCCACTGGGAACCAACTCCCACAGTTTCTTGCCCAGCATCTCAGTACGGCCATACCCGAGCTTGTCGAGCCCTGTCTTATTGACGTGAACCAGCCGACCACCTCGGTCCAGTTGGCAAATCATTTCAGGAGCATGCTCGATCAGGTCACGATACTTCTCTTCCAGTTGCCTGACTTCGGCTATTCGTTGTTCCAATTGTCCGAAGGACAGTTGAAGATTCGTCGCCATTTGATTGAACGCCTGAGCGAGCCCTTCGATTTCATCACCGGTCTTCAACTCCAGCCGCTGGTTCAGGCGACCGCTCCCGATCTGCTGGACCCCCTCTTGTAACAAACGCACCGGCTTCGCGATCCGACGGGCCGTGATGATTCCAATTCCGCCGAGCCCCATCAACACCGCCACTCCAAATAGGAAGATCTTAGCCATCAATTCCCCTAGTGGAGCAAAGGTTTCCGCAGGGTCCTGGCGGACGACGGTCAACCACCGTTTTCCACCAAGACTGCCCGTTGCAAGCTGGTCAGCAAAACGCACCGGGGCAATCCCGATCAATGCATTTTTGTGGCCGTGCGAATCGTCAGCCGCCACGATCCACCCCGGTTTTGTGATCCCCAGCGCACCCATCAATGCTGAATCCACTGAGTGGGCCTCCGGTGCAAGGAGAGGACAAATGACGACGCCCCCATCCGAAGCCACCAGCATGGCATGTCCGGTGACACCGAACGACTCCTCGGCAATGGACTGGAACAGCGTATCGCGACGAAGCAGAATCGTCACGGCGCCGATGACGCTCCGTCGCTGATCATCCAGGATCGGCGCCGCCACGACGACGACGTGGGTTCCAAAAGCGGGATCAAAGGCGATCTCGCTTACATACGACCGTCGGTTGCCGCTCTTGACGACCGCTTGCCACCAGGCCGTCTTCGCATAGGAATACTCCACTTGTGGAATTGAACTGACGACCAACGCGCCTTGCCCGTCAATGACCAGAATGCCGATATAGTCCGATTTTCGAATCTCATGCCACCGAATCAAGTAATTGGTGACGATTCGGTTGACGAACAGCGGGAATTCACTGCGTCGATCCCGTTGCCCCCATCGCTGCTGCCAATCCTTGATGATCTCCAAGATGCTCTGTGCGTCCTTGCCCTCATACGAACGATTGGCTTCCGAGACTGCGGTACGGAGGAACGGTGTGGTCGCAAGCTGCTGGGCTTCATTGACCCCTCTCGTCACATGCATCTCGATTCGGCGGGCGGTTTCGCCCGCCACTTCTTTGAAGTTGGCTCCTGTCGATTCATGCAACGCTCGTCGTTCTTCGACATAGATCAGGACAAGCAGGAGAGCGAGCGGGAGGAGGCCGACCAACACGATCGCGCCGATGATTTTCTGCTGGAGACTGTACGACCGGCTCCAGAGCGCCATGATTACCCCAAGAAGAGCTGTCGATGCGGTGTCGCCACAACGGACCTGTTTACGGCAGGTGACGACTCTCGGCCCGTGCCGCCCCTCACTCCCAACACCGCGCAAGGTATGAGCGGCACCCGACGCTCTATTCCACCATTCGCTTAATTGCGTTTCAAGAGGCGGCCCGGCGTTCCAGGCCACAACAGCAGGAGTGGGCTCGCCACGAACACGGAGGAATACGTCCCGAAGATGACACCCCAGAGGAGCGCCAGAGAGAAATCATGCAGCACTTCTCCACCCGCCAAGGTCAGTGGGATAAGGACGAGCACAACCGTCAAGCTCGTAACGATGGTGCGGCTCAAGACCTGATTGATCGCCGTGTTGATTGTGGCTTCCTCGCTCTCACGACGGCGCTGTTTCAGATTCTCTCTGATCCGATCAAACACGACAACGGTATCCGTCAAAGAATAGCCGGCAAGGGTCAAGAGTGCCGTCACGATCAAGAGGGTAATTTCCTTATCGAGAATATAGAAGGCCCCCACCACAGCCAAGACGTCATGGAACGTCGCCAGGGCCGCTGCCACACCAAAGCGAAGTTCGAATCGCGCCGCAATGTACAGAATAATACCGACAAACGAGATCACGATGGCGACGAGCGCATCTTCCTGGAGTTTCTTGCCGATCGTCGGACCGATTTCCGTCGTGGAATCGACCACAAACTTCTTGCTCGGGAATTCCTTGGAGAAGACTGCGACGACACGCTCCGCAACTTTCTCTTCGATCGTCGTCGACGCCTTGACTCTGATCAGCAGCTTGTTGTCTTGCCCGAATTCCTGCAACTCCGCATCGGGAAGCCCATTGGCCTCTAAGACCTTCCGGGCTTCATCAATCCGAACCGGCTCGTCGAACTTGAGCTGAACTGCAGTCCCCCCGGCAAAGTCGATGCCCAAGTTGGCAGCACCTCTCGCAATTTGCACGAGCGCAATCAGCCCAAGCAACACCATGATGCCTGAAAAGAGAAAAGCGAACTGTCGCTTCCCCATGAAGTCAATGTTGGTTTTCCCTAGAATCTCTAACATGCGCGCTCCCTTTTGATCGCTCTGAGCTTCTCCCTGAATGGGTATGGCCGACGGCTTCATGGTTAGATGCTCAGCGCCTCAACCTTCTGCTTCTGATACAAGAAATCAAAGATGACTTTTGTCCCGACTAACGCCGTAAAGAGGTTGATCGCGATACCGAGACACAGCGTCACGGCAAACCCCTTGATCGGCCCTGTCCCAAAGAGAAACAGCGCAACGCCGGTGATCAGCGTCGTGACGTGTGAGTCGATAATGGTGAGCAACGCCTTGTCGTACCCCGCATCGATGGCCGACCGGACAGCCTTGCCGCTTCGGAGCTCTTCTCGAATGCGCTCAAAGATCAAGACGTTTGAATCGACACCCATTCCAATCGTCAGCACAATGCCGGCAATCCCAGGAAGGGTCAACGTCGCCGTCAAGGCCGACAGCGCACCCATGAGACACACCAGATTCAAGGCTAAGGCAAAATCTGCGATGAGCCCGGACAGGCGGTAATACACGATCATGAAAAGCACCACCAGCACCCCGGCAAAGAGGGTGGCCCTGACCCCCTTATCGATAGAATCTTGACCGAGGGACGGACCAACAGTAAGGTCTTGCACGATTTTCAGCGGTGCCGGAAGAGCCCCGGCTCGCAGCACAATCGCTAAATCGTTGGCCTCTTGCGTGGAAAAGGTGCCCGTAATCTGAGCACGTCCTCCTGAAATACGCTCTTGAATCACCGGTGCCGAGTAAATAGTGCTATCCAGCACGACCGCCATCCGTTTCTTGACGTGTTCACCCGTAATGCGTTCGAACTCCTGCCCACCTTTCGAATCGAACGTGATCGACACATACGGATCATTAAATTGACCGATGGCAACCCGTGCGTCGCTCAGCACGTCGCCGGTCAACATGACGCGCTTTTTCACCACATAGGGGACACGAAACTCCATACCCGTGTCCTTGTCGACGACTCGCTCGAACAAAATCTGATCGCCGTCAGGAAGTTTGCCTGCAAACTGCTGGAGCACTTCGGCTTCTTTGTCTCGCGCCACACGCACCGGCAAATCCAGTCGAATGTCCTCATCCAACATCTTGAATTCGAGCAGCGCCGTTTCTTTGATCAAATCCTTGGCACGCTTCGGATCCTTCACGCCGGGCAGCTGCACGACGATTTGCTTTAATCCCTGCCGCTGCACGATCGGCTCCGCAACACCGAATTGATCGATGCGGTTCCGGATGGTTTCCAAAGCTTGATTGATGGCCGAATCCTTGATCCGCTTGGTCTCCGCTTCACGCAACCCCCACACCACGGTCGAGGCTGATTCCGCCGACTCCTGTTCGACGAAAAGCGGGAAGTCATCGATCAGTTTTTGCGCCAGGCTCTTCGCCTCGGCCTGTTGCACCTGGATGACAATTTGTTCGTGGCCGGTTCGCTTGATCGATTCGACCGCGATCTTCTTTTCGGCCACCAGATCCTGCAGCGCCGTGGCGGACCGATCCACGGCTATCTCCACGGCACGGTCTTCATCCACCTCCAGCACCATATGAATCCCGCCCTGCAGGTCCAATCCCAACGTGATGCCCTTATTCGGCAGCACCGACTTCAGCCAACCCGGCATAGCGTGATACAACGGCTGATAGGATGGAAGAAACGACACCATCGATGCCACCAGCACCAATGCCAACAACCATAAGCGCCCACCTACTTTTTTCATCTCTCTGCAACCCCTTCTTGTGACCTACGCGTCCTTCTCTTTCTCGTCGTCTTCGGCGCGTAGTCGCGAGACATTTTCCCGCTGCATCTTGATTTTGGTATTGTCCGCAATCTGCAACGTGAGCGTTTCTTTTCCGATGTTGGTGATCGTTCCCCAAATTCCCGAGGTCGTCACCACCTTGTCGCCTTTTTTCAATGCGTCCAACAATGCCTGCTGTTGTTTTTGCTTCTGTTGTTGCGGCCGAATGAGGAGAAAATAAAAAATGACGAAGATGAGCAAAAAAGGAATCAGCGACAAGATCCCTCCTGCTCCTCCGCTGCCTGCTGCCCCGCCTCCACCCGTTCCTTCCGCCCATGCAAGTGATTCCATCAACATGAACATATCCCCTTCTCTATATGACAGCTTCTATGCCATTCCTGTACGAGTTCCCAGCTCACCGTTCGTTAAGCCGGCCAGCTCACCCTGTCGGTCGTAGTTACGATAAAACGCCTCACGAAATGAGGAGAACCTCTTCTCTTTCACTGCTTCTCGAATGCGGCTCATCAAGTCGGAAAAATACCAGAGATTGTGGATCGTGTTGAGCCTCGCCCCCAACATTTCCTTCACCATGAACAAGTGGTGCAGATAGGCCCGCGAATACTGCCCGCACACCGGGCACCCACAATCTGGATCAATTGGCCGGTCATCATTGGCATACCGTGCCTGTTTAATCACAACCCGGCCAGCTGATGTAAACAACGACCCTGTTCTACCGTGCCGTGACGGAACGACGCAGTCGAAGAGGTCGACCCCCCGAGCCACCCCTTCGACTAAGTCTTCGGGAAGGCCCACTCCCATCAGATAGCGCGGTTTCGTCTCCGGCAATTCCGGGACGGTCACATCAAGCATCGTATACATATCAGCCTTACTTTCCCCGACCGACAACCCACCGATCGCATACCCATCGAACCCCAATGCGACGAGCTCCCGCGCCGAGGCGACGCGCAAATCGGCCTCCAACCCGCCTTGCACGATACCGAAGAGCGCCTGATCGGTTCTTCGCCGCGCGGCCTGACACCGTTCGGCCCAGAGCCTCGTCCGCCGCACACCTTCCAGAATCGCTTCTCGGGTGGTCGGAAGCGCCACACACTGATCCAGGACCATGATAATATCGGCCCCGAGGGCTTCCTCGATCTCAATAGCCTTTTCCGGAGTAATGACGTGGGTGGACCCGTCGATATGAGATTGAAACGTCACCCCCTCGTCCGTGATCGCACACAATTTCGCCAAACTGAAGATCTGAAACCCTCCGCTGTCGGTGAGGATCGCCCCGGACCAACCGGTGAACGCATGGAGCCCCCCCATGTCGGCGACGAGCTTGTGGCCAGGGCGCAAATACAGATGATACGCATTATTGAGAATCAAGCCGAACCCTAGCGCGTGAAGATCCTTCGGTTCAAGCCCCTTCACAGGCCCCAACGAGCCCACCGGCATGAAGGTCGGCGTCTCAATCACGGCATGGCTGGTCGTCAAAAGACCGATACGGCCCTTGGCATGCGGATCAGGTTGGTGGATCTGATATTGCATGATAGTTCGTGGGAGCTGATGCGCTACATCTGTTCAGGTGCGGAAATGCCAAGCACATCAAGCCCGTTCCTGATGACCTGCTGCACCGCGCCCATCAACACCAGTCGTGCCGCGACTCGGTTCGGCGTGAGCACCTCGGTGGCCGTCTCGCTAACTTCGTGATCACCCGCCGGAGGCAGAATGCGGTGTTTGTTATAGAATGTATGGAGCATCGCTGCCAACTGCTGCAGATAGTACGTCATGCGGTGTGGCTCAAAGGCCAAGGCACTGGTTTGAAGAACCTCTGGATACGCTGCCAGTTTCTTTATCAGTCCCAATTCGTCTGGATCTGTCAGCACGGTGAGATCCGTTTCCGCAATGGATGGGCGGGCGATTCCACGGGCGGACGCCACACGCCACAAACTGCAGATTCTTGCATGGGCATACTGCACGTAATACACGGGATTGTCGGCTGATTGGCGCTTGGCTAACTCCAGATCAAATTCCAGATGCGTTTTGGAATCCCGCATCAAGAAATAGAACTTCGCGGCGTCGGCTCCGACCTCATCAATGACTTCCCGCATCGTGATGAATTCTCCAGTCCGCTTGGACATCTTCACTTCGACACCATCCCGCAACAACTTCACCAACTGGACGAGTACCACGTACAGACGATCTTTCGGATATCCATAGGCTTGCACAACGGCTTGCATCCGGGGAATGTACCCGTGATGATCAGCACCCCAGACATCGATCAGCAAGTCATAGCCACGCCGTAGTTTGTCATGGTGATAGGCGATATCGGAAGCGAGATAGGTGTATTCGCCGTCCTGTTTCTTGACGACGCGATCTTTTTCGTCCCCATACATCGACGAGCGAAACCACCAGGCCCCTTCCTGCTGGAGCAAGAGGTCACGAGATTTCAGCTCATCGAGCGCCTGGTCTACTGCCTTCGACTCTAATAGTGAGGCCTCGCTGAACCAGGAGTGAAATTCGATCCCAAAGGACTTGAGATCGTCACGGATGAGACCCAGCAATTCTTGGTACGCCAGAGTTCGGCAGCGAGTTTCAAGTGCGTCGGAATTCAGCTCACCGGCGACACGATCCAGTTGCTCCTTGATCCTGTGAGCGACCGCAGCGATGTAGGCCCCGTGATAGCCGTCCTCTGGAAACGTAACGGTCTTCCCCGACAGTTCCTGATACCGCGCATACACAGACACCCCTAACAACTTCATTTGCCGTCCGGCGTCGTTGATATAGTATTCACTCACGGCATCATACCCGATTGCCTGTAACAACCTGACAAGAGCCTGTCCCACGGCCGCACCTCGGCCATGACCGACATGCAATGGGCCAGTTGGATTTGCACTCACGTATTCAACCAACACACGGCGGCCACTCCCGACATCCGCATGGCCATAGCGCAATCCCTGCGAATCTATCTCTCGCAGGACTTCCTGCCACAGGGCCGGCTTGACGGTAAAATTCAGGAAACCTGGCCTGACGATCTCCACACGGTCAAACAATTGATCCCGTTCAGGAAGGTTGTCCACAATAATCTGGGCGATGTCCTGAGGGGATTTTTGCTCAGAAGAGGCCATCGACATGGCCACCGTCGAGGCAAGGTCTCCCCACTCTGGTCGTTTTGGCGCATCCAGACTCAGTGTTGGCCATGCTGGTGTCTTCAACTGGCCCTTTTGCTTGGCACCATTGAGGGCCGTAAGGAGCGCAGTGGTGACCTTTGTTTGCACGACCCCTTGAGACAAGACAATCCTCCTCTTTCCCTACGAATGTAAGGAAAATACCGGGCACTCTAACATTATGATGCAGCAAGAGACAAGGAGGTTTACCTTGAATTACGAGGGCTTCTGATCGTCACCCGGATCTGATTCAGGCCTCCAATGCGGCAAGAATCTGGTCCTGGGACACACGAAGACAAGATTTCTCGAGGCATTGCCCCACTGCCTCCCAGGATCCACAATTACATGGTGCACCACGCAAAATCGTGACATGGACGCCATGGGGAGCCCAACGAAGTGGGTCAGTCGGGCCAAATATTGCTATGGTGCGTATACCCAAGAGGGCAGCCAGGTGCGTGATCCCTGAGTCATGGCCGAGATACATCGTGGCTTGCGCAAGAATCCCCGCAAGAGTCGTGAGATCGGGGCTTTGAAGAATGGGCGGTTTGTTACTCACCGACTTCAGCACACGCTCCACGGCATCATGATCAGCTGGTCCCTCGAGAACGATCGGGGAAAATCCTTTCCGATCAAGCAGCCGGAGGATGGAGACGACCTTTTCTGAACTCAGACACTTGTGAATACTCCCACTCCCTGGATGTACAATAGCGAGCGACCGCCCATGTGGTACTCCCACAGTCTCAAGATAGGCGGTTCCCTTTTGGACAAGTCTCTCCGGGACCTGAATGACATGCTCCGATGAGACCGCTCCCTCCATTCCGAGGGTTTCAAGAAATCGGTCGCGCTGATGCTTGGCTCGTAGCGTAGGAAAAAATGGTGATTGAATCGTGACTCGCGCAATCCCGAATGTTTCGAAAACTGAGCGCAGAGTCCCGTCTTGGTCTTCCATCCACCCCACCGCCAGATCGCATCGATTGAACCAGCCTCGTAACTCTTGGGACAGGAGGGCGGGATGGGAAAATAGCCCAACGCTTGCCGGCCCTTCCAACGCCATTGCCTCGTTGATCACGCCACATGCCACAAGTAGTCGGCCGACGGACTCACGAGCCATGAGTAACGTCTCATGGTATGGGTACTGCACACGTAGTTTCCTTATGGCTGAAACGGCCAACAAGACATCCCCCAAGGTGCCGGGATGGAGCATTACGATGGAGCGTGTCATTCTGGTTTGATACACAGCGGATCACTGACCCGCAGAGTCGGCATAGAATGTCCGAGCTGCGTCAAGATCTGCAGATGTATTAACGTTGAGAAAGGATCGCCCTTCTGAATCAATACGACGAACCTCATCCTCTGTGACCAGGCGCACGCGGAGCGCGGAATGGGCACCGATGTCCTGAATCCTGAGTGCACGCCTGTTCACCATCTCTTCGAGGACCGGCAGACAACTACGGCTATACACTGCGTGGGTTGGCTGCAGTTGACCTCTCCATTGTGCCCAGACGACATCCGCCTCGTCTCTTAACGCAACCATATATCGCACAAGACCTGGATCAATAAACGGCATGTCGCAGGCTGCCAAAAAGACGTGTGGCGTCTTTGCCTGCCGAAGGCCTGTGTACAATCCGCCAAGGCTCCCGCAGTCAGGAATAAGATCGCGGACCACCGCTATTTCTGTCTGTAGCATGGGGCTGTCTTGAGCAATGACAACGCAGATGTGTTCAAACTGTTGACGTAGAACAGCACAGCTCCGCTCGAATAGGGTCTGTTGCCCCACTAGAAGAAACCGCTTATCCTCTCCCATACGCCTGCTCTTTCCGCCAGCGAGGAGAACACCTGAGACATCGGTGATCATATATGTCTATACGTACAAAAAAAGCGGGGGTGGGTTTCCCCCACCCCCGCTCTCATACTTCGCTATTCTCTACCTGAAACCTTAGAGTGTTTTACCCTTTTTCTTGTTCGCACGACGGGTCAAAACCCATCCTTCCAGCAATACCACACCGACGGCAATGACAACTGGATAGATATAGGTTTCTTGGGGGATCGGCGGATTCATAAAGGTGTAATAGAAGGCGGAAACCGCCATCTTCCGTCCTGCATCACCATTATGGCCGTCCCATGCGAAGAATACAGTCGGGATATATTGTCCAACTTCAAAAAAGGTATCTTCGTCGTAGTCTTGGTCCTTCTTATTTCCTACTGGCCGTTGAATCATGACATACCAGCGGCCGTTCTTCCACTCGCCCTTTAAGAGCTTCATGGCCTCTTCGTAGTTATCGCGCTCTTCAAAATCCTTATCCCATCCGGTCCCTTTGAAGGCACGAAGAGATCCGTCCGCTTCCCATTTGACAATGTCTACAGGGAACTGCTCATTGGTCCCAAACAGGTAACGAGGCTTGATCGGTGCCGGTAACTCCTTCCACTTCACGGCAGTCTCAATGCCGATCGCATCGTTGTACACCGTATAGTTATTTTGGTGAGCCGCAATGGATTCGGACTCTCCCGTTTTTGGTTCCTGCTCTTTGACATCAATATTAACCTGAGTTGGTGCCCATGGGAGTTTTGCTTCGGCCACGCTCTTGGTCCGATCATCCCATTCAATGAGATAGACAATGTATTTGTCGTTGTAGAGCGACCTCACCCAGATATCGTCGATACGGTTGACGAAGTTCCTCGGCTTATGGGTAATCTGTCCACCCATCGCCACATATCGTTTCGGAGCCTTTTGCCAGGCCTCATGCTCAATTTCAGTTGGGATCTCCCCCTCGACCATATCAGAAGGAATCACGAAGTTTATTTTTGGCTTATCGGTCAGAGGATCGATCGGTAACGGATTGCCCAAGGCATCCCGTTCACATAGTGAATTGACGAAATTCGCGATGTCCCACCGTTCGTCGACGCTCGTGTTGTCAGCAAACGAAGGCATGGGTGTGCCGTTCACCCCGGTCGAGAAGGTCCGGAAAATGTTGTTGACATTGTAAGGATCCTGACGGCTCCCGCGAAAGTTCCAGCACTTGTGCCAATTGGCTGGCTGGATGGAAAATCCCCAGTCATCTTTCAGATTAAACGCATTGCCGTCCCCTCGGCCTTCCATGCCGTGACATTCGACACATTTCTTCTCAACGATGAGCTCTGAACCGCGCTTTTTACTTTCATCCGTAGCAGGTTTGGCTTTGAGCTCAGCCAACTGTAAGACCGTTTGTGTTTCTGATTGTTTGTCGGTGAATTTCCGGTCTTTCACGAGCTGAGTGGTCACAAAAGACAGAACTTGCAACCGTTGCTCTTCTGTCAGAATACCTTCCCACGGGGGCATAGCAGAACCTGGAAGTCCGTGCGTAACAGTCTCAAACAGATCATTTTGTCCAGGGATCGGCTTTTTTGCGTCAAATAATGGAAGTTCTCCGCTTGCCGTATGGCGAATTTTGAACGTTCCCTGATTGAAATTTCGCGGGCGGGGCCAGAGTCGATCCGCACCCGGTCCGTCGCCGGCTCCATCAACTCCGTGACACCAGACACACTTGGTGAAATAGACTCGCTTTCCTGCTTCAATCATTTCTGCCGATGGTTCCGGGGCAAGATCGCCCTTTTTAAAGCCCTCAGGAAGCCCCTGGGCTGAAACGGGCGAATATCCCGCACTTGATACGAGAACCACTCCGAAGGCAGCAGCCGCAATGATCCCGGCCTTCTGAGTTATGCTGTCTCTCATGTTTAGCCTCATCTTCTTCATGTTCATTATGTTTGGTTTGGCCTTCAACTATTCTGGCAACTAATCCCAAGTCCGGGGATAGTAACCAGTGTGCCAATATTCAAACAAAATAACTTTCCAAATTTCATCAACCGTTAAATGCTGTTCCCATGGAGGCATAACCGATGCCCACGGGAACCCTTCGTTAGGCAATCCAATCCCACCCTTAGACACACGCCAGAAGATAAACGTCTCTTGTAGCTGTGCGATTGTCCCAGGATCAGTGAAGTTTGCAGGAATTGGATTGAAGGCAAAGGCATGGAGCCCACGCCCGTTCAAATTGTCTCCATGACAGAAATGGCAATTTTGGAAAAAGATCTCTCCACCCTCTCGCACATACTTCAGATAGCCCTGGTTTTTGTCGTCCCATGGATTCGCATTGGGCTTCATCAATCGCCCCATGCCTTGTTCGACAATATTGGCATTTGAAAACTCTTGATCGTACTTTCCTTCTGGATTGACTCGATATGGATTCTGGGAGGTCTGGAGCGTGTAGGTCTTGCCATGGACCTTGGTACTTGCGGGTGGCGCAGGATGAACCGTTCTGAGCTCAATTGGTTCTTCTGACTTCGGCATCATAGCATTGTAGGAAAAACCACCGACAAGAATTGGGATAAGCACAAGATAGGCGTAGCGCAAGAGTCGATTCATTCCCGTTTGCGCATCGAGCACATTCATGATCGGCTGCTTGAACTTCTTCCAATCCTCTTCGTTGGCCGAGATCCACATAAACACCGTGACGAGTGCTACAGTCCCATACATGGCACGCACGCTGAATGGGATCGGAGGATACACTCGAAACTTCAGATAAAGCATCAAGAAGACCCAGAAGCCAATGCCCTGCCAAAACCGAGGGAGAGCCATGCCCATTGCGCTCATCATATAGCTCAACCCAGTAAAGCCGATCACGTAACAAGCTACTTCGAGCAGCATTTGGATCGGCATGTATCCTTCAACTAGCCGTACTGTAGTGGATGGAACAACATCAAAAATCATCCCACCCAGCAGGAGCAACCCAGCTACTCCGATCAATGCACCTAAAGACATCAACGCTTTCATCGGCAAACTCCCTTTACTCTCCGCATAACTGTCAACCGAGGGCTACTAAATCTTCGGTGGAGGCGCCCCAGTCTTCACTTGCGACAAATAATCAACGATTTTTTTCAACGCACCAGCGCTCAACTTTTGACCGAAAACTTTCGGCATCGTGTTGTCGGGGAATGGCTTCACGACAAAGGCGCTGGGATCAACGATAGACTCCATAATGTATTCGGTAGCGGACTTTGCCGTCCCTTTATACGTTGGATCCTTGATACGCTGAGCAGCGGTCGTCCCTTCTTCTAGCTTTGGCCCGATGGTCCCCATGGCCCCAGGAATCCCTGGAATTGTATGACAGGACACGCATTGCGCTTTGGCAAAAATTTGATCGACGGGTTCAGATCCATCCGCCATTAAGGAAGTAGCACCTGCAGGCTTCTCGTCTGCTTGCTTCGGGCGATCCGCCTCGGGGATAAACTTCTCATAGGATTTAACGATCTCATCAAAGGATGGCGGCTCAACCCCTTCACGGAGATACATCCAGGTGTCAACGGCCGCAAGTTCAGGAAGACTGAGTGAAATTGGTGGTTTATGAATTGCCGGCATCGGACTTTCTTTGTCGTTTGTTCCCTTCACGCCATATCCAGCCACTACGTAGCAACTTGGGCAAGCATGTGATTCAGCAATATATTCCTGCACAGTTTCTGCCGTTCCGGATCCTGCGAACGCTTCCTTGACAGAGTATTCACGTTTCGCTGGATTACCCTTGGAGTACTTGGGATCCTCCAAGCGCTCCTTGCGGGTTGGCAGACCCAACAAATTAGGTGCGCGTTCACCAAGCATACCTGCATGGAAGGCATGACAGAGCGGACATTGACCTTTACCGATCGCACCCTGCTCCTTATTCTTTCCAACACCGCCAAAGATGATTTTTTCACCTTCATCAGCTAGTTGCTGTGGCGTCATTGAATCCCAGGTCTTCTTCTCCTCAACGGGCGGGAAACCACCCTCCACTTGCGGCAACCAGTTCCCGTAACCGGATAGGAACGCGGCCACGAAGAACATGAACCCGCCGATCA
>DCZN01000004.1:28471-30294 GCA_002331625.1 Nitrospira sp. UBA2083
TTGAACACCGCGCGCTTCTTTGCCGCAGGATCGCTGATGGACATCTGAAAATACACCAGCAGGCCTGCAAGGATGGCCAAAGCCATCCAGCCCATCGAGAGTGCTTCTGCAACTAGGTTACCCAAGGTCGTGACCTCCTACAGCCACAACCGGGAGAGCGTATGCCCTCCCCCGGTTGGACCGACTATCAAAGAAGACACAGATTAGTGACTGGCTGCCGGCTGCGGGACGCTGCCAGGAATTCCTGCCTTTGATTCAACAGGAACCTTCTTCGCGCCTAAGCTGCCGAGCCAGAAGACAAAGAGAATCGTGATCCAGAAAAACAACACATTAAATGAAATCATGTTAGCGGCGAATCCCACCGTATGCGTATAGGCCCATGGTGAGTTGTCCCTCATGATCTCATTGACATGCCAGAACAGACGGACAGAAGAGCGAATATATCCCATCAACCCCATCATCCACGTAAAGGCGGTCGCCAGCATAATAAGGGCGTATTGAGACCGGGCAGAAATCTTACCCCACTCAATCGGTCCCATTTGCTTTGCCCCCTTCATCATGAAGCTATTGAGTGCAAACATGAAGAAGAGACACGACAAGGTTGTCGCAACCTGTGGCACAGACAGACCGACGCGGACGTTCGCAGGAATGTAGTACCCGTAGACGGCAAGGAAAATAATATTGAAGTAGGCGCAGAAAAAGAACACCCCCATAAAGATGTTCCCGAATTTTGCCCATGATACAGTCGAGACTTTATTCCCTCGCATGTACCAGACGAAACTCAGCACGGTGGTCGTAATAATAACGTTGATCCCACCGTTTTTCGCCGACATGACTCCATAGTTACCCAACACGGGATGTTGCTGGCCTCCCATGGCCTTCAATTCCGCCGGCGTCATCACCATCGTGTGAGGAGTAATGAACACCATGTAACCGCAGGCCAGAAGGAACACAAGATACTTGATGTAGCGCTGGTATTTTTCCGCACCTCGCATACGACCCATGGCCTGCCAAAGGTAGTAATTGGTGCTCAAGAATAAAATACCGATCATTGTGGCTTGGATAATAAACAACCAGGCGAGCAGACCACCCATCAAGGTAATGCCCATCTGTTGGCGATAGGCATAGACTTCTCGCATGAGCCAATAGCCAGCAAAGGGCAGCGGGATCAGGAAGGCCACGCCCAGTGCCATAGCAATGTAGCCCATCCAGTCATAATGGGCGCGATCTTCATCCGTTTTCGCGGCCAAAAACTTATACGCAGCGTATGCAGCAACAACTCCGCCTCCGAAAGCCATATTCCCGAGAATACGGTGGAGGTTGAGCGGGTTCCACAGGGCGGTATGAATCACGTGCCAGATATTTCCAAGGTATCGCCCCTGCTCATCGACACCAGCCGGAGACATCATGAACCCAATCCAGGAGTTCGCCAAGAACATGAGCAACGTGCCGATGATGTTCAAAATCACCGACATGCTCAAATGAATCCACTTCAAGAACCCCTCCTTCATCTTGTCCCAGCCATAATAATAGATGTAGAGGGTTCCACTTTCCGCCACAAACATCAGCGCATAGATGTGCATGACCGGACGGAAGATACTGGATAGATAGGAGAAAAACGCCGGATATAGAGTCAAGAAGGTAAAGATTAAAATACCACCAAGAATCGCCGTCAGCGAATAGGCTGTCAAGCTGATCTTGATAAAGTCATAGGCCAGCTGATCATAGCGTTTCGCTAAGGCCTTATCTTTCGTCACCACCCCCATAAATTCGATGATCATGCAGAAAATCGGCACGGCCAGCACGAAGCTGCCGTAATAGAG
>DCZN01000004.1:30596-30751 GCA_002331625.1 Nitrospira sp. UBA2083
ATGGAATACCTCCTTAATACACTCGCGTTAGTTTTAAATAAACGTACGAACTAATTCACAGAATGTCGATCACACCTACAGTGGATCTAATTTCTAAACAGATACCAAAAATCCAATCCCTGCATGTCCATAAGGTAGTGATCGACCATCACAAA
>DCZN01000004.1:30974-31385 GCA_002331625.1 Nitrospira sp. UBA2083
TAGAAAATCATCTTGCCGACTTTTATCTTGATATCGCTGTCAGGAGTAGCTGTTGCCATTGTTGTATGACTCCGATTGAGATAGATGTTGGTGGGGGTTCAGAATTAGTGCATTTTCTTGACAGGTACTCAGCCCTGTGTTATCTGATTTTTGCCGCTTGTGAGCGAAGCAACAGGAGAAAACGTGACGAAAAACTCAAAAGTGTTTGACNNTAGTGATCGACCATCACAAAATAGCCAACCGTAATGATAAGCGAGACAACCAATGCAATCACCGGATTATTCAACGCGCTCATTTTATTCCTCTCCTCTACCGAGCAAACCCGTCAATTCAGATGAAAAGCTGCCACCATCCCCAGCACACTTTAGTCGCACCTAAAGCTCAACAGGGGCACTGAATACCGGCAAACCA
>DCZN01000004.1:31664-31813 GCA_002331625.1 Nitrospira sp. UBA2083
GCCGTGTTTTTGATCCTCTACTACTTTGATTTTCTGTAAATTGGCTGGCGTTTTTCTTTCCCTCTTCTATCGTTCCTACACCTGAACTCGCGCACCGAAATCCGATCGTCTCATCTCGAAAGTCCGGCATCATCTTGCTTCGGCTGGTA
>DCZN01000004.1:31922-33007 GCA_002331625.1 Nitrospira sp. UBA2083
TAGTACGTTTCATCGTACCAATCCCCTACCCATTCGATGACGTTACCCGCCCCATCCATGATTCCATAGGGACTCCTGTCGGTCTGGAAGCTTCCCACCGACGCAGATACTTCATAACCGTCCTGCACTCTAGCCCAATTAGCTCCATTGGACTGCTCTTTGTCCCCCCATGGCCAGAGCCGTCCGTCAGCGCCACGCATCGCCTTTTCCCATTCTGCTTCTGTCGGAAGGCGTTTTCCCTTCCAGCGACAGTATTCAGACGCGTCATCCCACGACACGTAGACAACCGGCTGATTCACCCCTTTCATTTTTCCGCCGCTCTTGGCATACCGTGCAGGCAGACCGGGCTTCCGATGACCAGTCGCGAGGACGAACTGTTGATACTGATGATTCGTCACTTCGTACCGATCGATAGAGAAGGCATCTAAATGGATGGTGCGTTTCGGCTGCTCATCAAAGCCTCCGTTCTCCGTTCCGCGAATGAATGGTCCGGCCGGAATCGTCACCATCTCATCCATGATAGCCTCTTCTCCAGAACCGCTTTCAGACACGGACTCAACTTCAGCACCGGATCCAGATGCCGACTCTTCATAAGGCGTGACCGTGGTGCCCCGCATAATGGCAACGATGGGCATGGCAGCGCAGGCCAACACGACAAGCAAGAAGACGAGCTTGAATTTTGATTCGAGCATACCGGCCTACGATTCAGAAGCACCAACCCCGGCTTGATCCAGATCACTCGCGCAGCGAATACCGATCGTCACATCTGTCCGCCAATGTTTGGCCGCAAATCGCTTGGACAACCGGGCATTATGTTCTGTTTCCCGCCAGGAGCCTCCCCGTACGACTTTGAGGTCGGCGTTCTCCGGCCCCTTGGGATCCCGAAACGGTGATTTTTTGTAGTAGTGTTCATCGTACGAATCCTCCACCCACTCGGCGACATTGCCCGTCATGTCATAGAGCCCATAGGGACTTCGTCCCGCATCAAATGACCCTGGGGGGGCCAGATACTTATACCCGTCTTCACTGCCGTCAACATTGGCGGCCGTGGTAACAAACTTGTCGCCCCACGGATATCGTCGTTT
>DCZN01000112.1:0-4820 GCA_002331625.1 Nitrospira sp. UBA2083
GGCAGAAAGATCCGGGGCGCACGATCGAAGAACTGGAATGGCTCACGCAACGGTACGGCGCGCGGCACTTCTTCTTCACCGACGAATGCTTTGCGCTGGCGCCGACGAAACGGTTGTGCCAACAGATGATCGAGAAGCAGCTCGATGTCAAATGGACCTGCGAGATGCGGTTCGAGAAGAATCTCTCCCGCGAGCTCTTGGCCTCCATGCGGGATGCCGGCTGTCTCAAGATTGTCTTTGGTCTGGAGTCTTTCAACCAGCGCATCATGGATTTCATGAAGAAGGGGATCAAACAAGAATGGGTCAGGCGGGTCGCCGACGACTGTGTGGATCTTGGCATCGCCGTCCATTGCTACATCATCGTCGGGTTCCCGACCGAAAAAGAGCATGAGGCGCTTGAGACGATGAACTTTATCGTCGAAAACAAGAAGCTTCATGAGTCGTATGGATTTTCTTGTCAGCCCTGCCTGTTCGATTTGGAAAAAGAAGCTCCGATTATGAGCGATCCCGGTGGTTATGGCATTCGGCGGATCATGCGACCCTCTGCTGAGGACTTAAGCCTTGGGTTCTTCTACGAGGTCCAAGAAGGCATGACTCCCGACGAGGCGGAGCGATTGTACCAGTATGTCTATGAACGGATTAGTGAGGTGGTGTGCGAATTGCCGTTCAACTATGCGATGGCCGACGGGTTGCTCTACATCTCGCGGGCAAAAGCAGGAGCCAAACCGACGTCGCTGGCTGCACGTTGACCCTCTTTTTCAACGGCAGCTATAATGTGTGTCCCTATGGATCGAATCATGAAGTCGGCCACGTTCAGCGAGCGACTGATCGGAAAGGTATCGGACTTCGGCCCGTTGTTCGAATACACGGTCAAGCTCGTCCTGCTGGCCTCCTTCCTCGAACTTGTGTTGTATCGTTTGGTTTCCCGCCTCGGCATGCACCTCAGCAAGATGGCGGCGACGCACCCATGGATTACCCCGACCTTCACGGCATTAACCGAGGTCGGAGCCTGGCTCCTCAATATCGTTGCCGTGTTGCTATTCCTGGCTCTCGTCTTGACCATGGTTAATCGGTGGGGGGGAAGCGAAACAGGTCGGTTGGTACGGGTGGGGATTATGGGGACGGCCTTGTTGTTGTTCATGACCATGCTCTTCCTCGTCGTTCAGCCCGGCATGTTGGGCGCCATTGTGTACAACGGCGTAACGCTGGTCGTGCTGACCCTGTTTGTGTCGGACTATGTACTGACCCATCATGAGCCGGCACAACGGGCGCTGGCGGTGACGTATTACTTGGGCATTTCCGGGTGGCTGTACTATCAGATCGTGTCGACGCTCTACAGCGTGATGGGAACCATTGCGCAACCTCCGTTGGTCTATGAATCTCATCGGGCAGGCGAAGCGCTGATGGTGCTGGCCAGTTTCTTCGCATTCGTGGCCTACGGCAAGAGTAAGAGCCTCTCGCTTCGAACAAAAAATCGACAGCAATGGAACCGAGCGCTGTGGTTTTGGGCGACCACGGGCGTGATTTTTACGGCGCTCATCGTGGCCGATTATCTGCTGGATCTCCTGAGCCCGGCCTTCGCATCCGCCTTCCGACAGGCGTCGCAGGGTATCGGCTGGATCTTTCAATTCGGAATGGGCTACACGTTTTATCTTCCTTTTGCGGTGTATGTCGCAGGGGCCCTCTGTTGGTCCTACACCGTCGTGAAGCTTCTGGTGATGGGGAGGGTGGTCGGCTATGGGATTGGGTTGATGTTCATCGCCGGCTATGCCTTGCTGTTCTCCAATCTGACCCTAATGGTGGTGCTTGGAGTGATGTTACTGGCCCTTGATCGGGTCAAGGGCACCGCCACCGAACCGATGCCGACAACCGACCCTATGATGCCGACACCTGATGGATTTTTGACCGGACGGGCCTAAGCCCAAAGAGAGTGTACTATGGACACACCCACGTCAATGCCTTCGCAAGGAGACACCGCTGTTGATCTCGGCGATCAGCCGCTGACTCCTGACGAAGAAATCGCTGGAATCGAAAAACTCTTGGCCAGCGAGCCGGATGACTTTCAGGCTCGCTGTCGGCTTGGTGAGCTGTATTTCAGCAAAGGACGTCTCGATGATGCCCTAGTGGAAGTCAAGAAATCGATCGAAATGGCGGAATCTTTACGCGCAGAGATGGATCGTTCGTTGGCGATGTACTACGCCAACTTAGGCACGATCTACGCCACCAAGAATATGGCCGACGAGGCAGCGGTTGAGTTTCAGCATGCTCTGCAGGTCTTTCCGCACGATGTCCTGGCACTCTTCAATCTGGGAAGGCTCCACGCGGATAAGAAGCAGTACATGGAAGCGAAGAGCTACTATGAACGTCTTGTGGAAATCACGCCGGACGACCCGATCGCCTGGTATAACCTGGCCGGGGTGTATGTCGAACTGGATAACCCTCAAGTGTCCGATTACAACACGATCGACATGGGGATCCAGTGTTACCTGCGCACCTTGGAGTTGGATCCCAAACACTTGGAGTCGAGTTTCAAACTAATGGAAATCGCTCTGAGTCATAAGAAGACTGATTTGGCGATCCGGGTGATGGAGAGCGCGGTTGAGCACAATCCCGATGAGCCGTTGGCCTACTACAATCTCATCAGCGTCTATGATAAGTGCAAGATGTTCGACCAGGCAGAAGCGGCTAGAAAGCGGCTGAAGGAGCGGTTTGCCAAGAAGGCGAAGGATGGTCCGAGGTCCTGATTCACTTTTACGAAGAGGTGTCCTATGTTTGGTAGTCTAGGGTTCACCGAGCTGATCCTCATCCTCATGATCGTGTTGATCATTTTTGGTGCCGGGAAACTCCCGCAATTGGGCGAAGGGATCGGCAAGGCGATCAAGGGCTTCAAGAAGTCCGTGCATGAAGCGGATGCGATCGAAGCCGAAGCGCAGGCGGCCGCACAACAGGCCACTGCTCCTCCACCGATCACGGCGGCTCCTGCTCAGCCGACGGCGTTGAACCAGCAAGCCGGGGCCACTGCCCAGCCTGCGGCCCGCAGCTAGTACCGGACGCCCATGGATACGGAACTCGGCTTGGCTGCCGGTTATATCGAAACGTTTGCCGGAAACGGAAAAGCCCGAAGCACGGGTGACGGCAAACGTGCGGTGAAAGCGGGAATTCCCCTGCCTCATCATGTAGCACTCGATCGGGATGAGACATGGCTCTATTTCGCGGAGTCAGGATCTGATCGTGTCCGACGCGTGCATCTACAGGAAGGGACAGTTCATAATTTTGCGGGCATCGGGGAAACGTGTTATAGCGGCGATGAAGGGGTATGTGGAGAGGCAGGGCTGTACCTCCCACTGGCGGTCGCGTTTGATTCCCGGAACAACCTGTACATCTGTGATTCAGGAAGCAATCGGATTCGGAAGGTCGACCATGAGACGGGGGTCATCACCACCGTAGTCGGCACCGGTCAGCATGGGTTCAACGGGGACGGACCGGCGCTGGAGGTCAACTTGACATGGCCGGCGGCCATCGCATTTGGTCCGGACGATGTGCTGTATATCGCCGATACCCAGGCGCATAAAGTTCGTCGCTACGATCCCACGACCGGGTTGGTCACGACGATTGCGGGAACCTGGACGGCGGAAGACGATGCGCGCGAGCAACCGTTGGTGGCGAGGAATCTGGTCGTGCTGTCGGGCGATGCCATCGGAATTGATTTCAGTGATGACCAGGGATGGCTTATGCCGGTGTGTTCCGATGGGCTCGACATGTCGATGTATCTGGACGATGGGAAGCCGGCCATGGACGCCCGGCTCTATGATGTCGTCGGGATTGCGGTCGACGGCAAGGGCGATGTGCATATCGTCGACAAGGGGAGTAATCGTGTCAGAAAGATCGACGCTCAGACCGGTGTGATTTCCACCATCGCAGGGGTCTGTCGATACGGATACGATGGTGACGACAAGCCGGCGGTTCGCGCCATGCTGCATGCGCCGGAAGGCATTGCGTTTGACCGAGACGGCCATCTCTATATTTCCGATACCATGAACCATCGAGTGCGCCGTGTGGACGCCAACACGGGCATCATCACCACCGTTGCGGGAAACGGCGACAGCGGCTATGAAGACAAGAATATCGGCGGCTGTGGGGCGGCTCGATTTGTGGCGAAAGAGTCCGCAGGAATGTTGAAGCACGGTGATGGTCTGTTCGGCATCGAAGCCGTGGTGAATTCTCCCGTCGGTCTCGCATTGGACTCGCAGGGGCATCTCTATATTTGTGAACGCGGAGAAAACAAAATCCGTCGACTGAAGCTCTCATAAGCAACCCGCCAGGATCTGTCCTAGCCTCACGTGTGTCGCGATCGAGTTTTGTGGTATTCTAAATTCGGTCCTAATCTTGGAGTCCCGTGCGGTGCGCATGAGGTACATCGGCTCTTCTCGCGCTCATCTTATTGCAGTGCTCTCCGGCCTGATTGTCTTCGCCAGCGTGCTGGGTGCTTTCGGAATTCCCCTGGTCAGTTCAGAGGGGATGACCGTCAGGTCATTCTTGATCCACGGTGACATCCCACACACAGCCGATGATGCGGTCTGGCAACAGGTCTCGCCGATCACCGTTCCCCTCAGCGGACAGATCATCACCAGGCCGGTCTGGCCGGAGCCGACGGTGCGGGCGTTGACGGTCCGTTCGGTCCACAATGGGACCGATATTGCGTTTCTCTTGGAATGGCAGGACAACACGAAAAATGACCGGCTGACGCCTGGTACCTTCAGGGATGGCGTGGCGATCGGGCTTCCACTCGGAGACGCCCCGGCCTTTTTCTGCATGGGGCA
>DCZN01000112.1:4970-5752 GCA_002331625.1 Nitrospira sp. UBA2083
GATTCAGTACGTTGACGACAAAAGATAAACAGGGACGGGTGCAAGGACAGGCGTTCTGGAAAGATGGCGTCTGGCATGTCGTGATGCGACGCCCGCTGGTGAGCGAAGAACAAGAGAATGAAGCGACGCTCGTCCCTGGGCGGATTCAAACCGTGTCATTTGCGGTGTGGAATGGGGAAAACAAGGAACGCAATGGACAAAAGGCGGTGGCGCCATGGTTTCAGCTACACATCGATCCCGTCGCAGGGCTGTAGCAGGGCGATGAAACAGGCTGCGGCTTCGTTCTCAGTCGTCCGTCTCCTTGCGGCGTCCCCAGAGGGTACGCCTCAGTTCCCAGGCTCCCTGCGGCCTCGCCGGACAGCCTGTTTGGCCGCCCTGCGAGACAGAAGAGTGGGAACAGGTTCGGAGGAGCGTTTGGTGAATAGAGGAGTGCTGGGTGTGGTGTCGTTGGGCTTGCTCCTCTTCGCCGCCGTCGGAGATGCACAGGCGGAGGTTCAATCCGATGGGCTGACCGAACAAGAAGCGGCTCGGTTGGGGGAAGAGTTCGGGATTGTGGTCGGCGCAGTGGATGAAGCGATTCAGAAGGAACTTGGGCTTCAAAAGCCTCAAGGCGTCGCGGTGTTCGAAGTCATTGGGAACTCCCGTGCGGACTATGCCGGGATCAAGGTTCGATCTGTCATCAAGGAAATCAACAAGCAAGAGATTCGAAACATGGCGGATTTCGGCCGAGCCATCCAGAAAGCGATGAAAGAGTGCAATTTTACCGTCGGCACCTATGAGCC
>DCZN01000027.1 GCA_002331625.1 Nitrospira sp. UBA2083
GAGGCGAAGTATATCCATGCCCATCACGACGGGCTGACGTCCGATCGGTTCGGGTTGTCCCAAGAGAACTTTACTGGTGGCGTACAAGGCCAACTGATTGTGAATCCCTATTCATCCACGATCGATACGATCTTAGCGCATGCGGGCATGTCGATTCACTTTGACATTAAGCCATAGGGTCGTGCTGCCCAATGGTGAGATGTGAAACGTTGTTCGTGAAGCGTATCTCGTTCTTTCTATTCTGAGTTTCAGGTTTCATGTTCAACGTTTCAGGGGTGGATAGTTTCAAGTTCCAAGTTTCAGCTCCAAAGTTTTAGGACAACCTGGAACTTGAAACCTGAAACGGTTGTGGCCGAGACGTTTCACGATCTAGCAATCTGCGGAAGAACTCGAATGACCTGCTTCGACATGCCTACCCTGAGCTGATCGACAGGCTCAGCACAAACTGAAAACATCGGAATATTCAATGGCGAGTCCGTTCGTCCTGGGGTACTCGAAGGATGAACGGAGGGTTTTGCCGTAGCCTATCAGGCAACGACTGCAGGAAGGTGTGTGTTCTGGGCCAGCTCTTGGGACACGACTCGATCCAGCCGGTGGCGAGTGAGCGTCGGCACACGGATGAACTCAATGCCAAAGGCGTTTCCCTTGACCCAGCGAATTTTACCCAACTCAATGAAAAGCGAGGAGGTGGGGTCCGGCAGGAGGACGCTCAGCTTGATGTAACTCCCGCTCAAAACGGTTCGTTCACAGGTCACTGAACAGCCGGAGAGCGAAAGGTTCGAGACGACGCCTTCGCCGACGAATGGGGCCCCGCCAAAGATCACCGGGTAGTCGACTGGAAGCCGATGATGGATACGCCAATTCACCGTTGTATCAATCATAGGATATGCCCTCCGTGGATCTGCAGGGTAACCGGAGCGTGAACAAGGGACTATTCCTCAGAGGAGGGGATGGTTGTATGCTGCATCACGAGTTGGTGGGCTATATAGCGTAGTTGTTTCAAACACTTCTGCTTCCCGATGGCATTCTTGGTCCTGCTGGACGATCAGGGCTGTGAGGCAGTGATTGGCGTTATGGCTTGTTGGGTCGTTCGAGTGGCGAGGGGAGAGGGGCGGTCGAAGGAAGCTCCAGGCGCTCCAGGACATCTTGTTTGAGTTTTGTGGGCTCCTCAATCCGGTTGTCTCTTTGTAAACTATTGACATCACGAGCTTTTCTTGCGTTCAACGAGATCATATCGGCTTCGTCTCGAACCAAATGCGGGGTCAGAAAGACGAGCAGGTTCAATTTCTCGACCTGACGACTCTGCGACTTAAACAGCCATCCCAGCCACGGAATATCACCCAAGAGCGGCACTTTCCTTTCGCTGAGGGTCACGTTGTCACGGACAAGTCCCCCTACCACGAGGGTCTGTTGATCCTGGGCAACCGTGGTTGTTTCCATCGAGCGCTTGGTCGTGGTGGGGCCGACAGGGATGCTCGCTGTTCCGGAGCCGATGGTTTGAGCCACATTTTCAGCGATGGCGGTAATCTCCTGCTTGATTTCAAGGCGAATCAAGTCATCTTCCAGGACTTGTGGAGTCAGCTCTAATGTGACACCCACATCTTTCCGCTCGATCGTGACGAGGGTACCGCCTGTAATCCCCTGCGCCTGTCCGGTTGGAAACGGTCGATTCTCACCGACGACGATCTTGGCCTTTTGGTTATCCGCGGCAAGGACTTGCGGCGTGGACAGGACATTTGTATCAGTCATGTTCATCAGTACACGCATGAAGGCTCGAACGTTGAGGGTATTCAGAAGAGGCGCCGCGCCGCCGCTTGCTCCTGCTGCGGCTGCTCCCGTGATGGCCTGGGCTACGGTGGCCAGGTCCTCTGGTGCTCGATTGAATCCACCAATTCCTTGTAAGAACCCATCCTTTCCTGCACCGAGCACTTCAACAGGGTCAGTTCCGAGCTGGCGCAGGCGATCCACCTGGACCTCCAAGATGACTGCCTCGACAAAGACCTGCTTGCGCCGGATATCAAGGTCACGAATTACGGCGTGGATATGATTCCATGCGTTTTTGGTGGAACTGACGATGATCGAGTTCGTGGCCTTATCTGCAAACACTTGGACGGGGGCTTCGAATTCTGTGAGCGGTCTGATCGGCGGCCGAACACCAGGCGTGATTTGGGCGACGGTTTGTGAGCGCGCTACGAGATTGGTCAAGACGGCGGCGAGATCCGTTGCATTGGCATGTTTGAGCTTATACACGAACACACCACGCTCCGGCGGCAAATCACCCATGGGCACAATCTGGTAGAGATTTCCCCCTTTATTGACCACTGCCATGCGAGCCGCTTCGAGTGCCGCCACGAACATGCTGAACGCCTGATCCGGTGAGACTCTGGTCGGAGAAAATGCGGAGATTTTCCCCCCCTGTTTCTTAATCGTTTCGTCCAATACGAAGTTTTTCCCTGTGAGCTCACCGATGAAGCGGGCGAACACAGGGATATCAACATCGTTGAAATCAAGCGCCACTTTCGGCGGTTGGCCCCCTGATACTTGTGCAGACAGGTGAGCGGGGAGGCAGACAAGCAGGAGAAGAAACACCATCAGCCAGGTTCTAAACCCTCTGCTGATGACCGATGAACATGTGACGGTGAAACGATCGTGCACGATGGAGCTAGTAATTCCGTAGGTTTAATCGCCCTCAACAACAGGGCTTGACGGTACCATAGGCATATCTGAAGACACAACCAGGATTACTGTTTGAGCTGAGGCGCCCTTTATCCACAGGTCTGCAGGCTCGTGCTAACCCGTTAATGAATTTCATGAAAAAGCCGATAATCAATTGAAACGGATGGGTGCAGGAACTGGGTAAGGAGCGAGTCTTGTGAGGCGACTGACACAGGCGGAGCGCGGATGTCTATGGTTCGTACTGGAAACCAGTGTTGGACGCGTTGGTGTTAGAGGGGGCACATACCCAATGCAAAAGCAAGAAAACAGTCCAGATTATTTAATATCAAGAGGTTACAAGCCTGCTTATTGAATGTCGACGGCCCCTGACCTCTGAGCATCATGGGTTCGGTTTTTTGTGCGAGGAGGGGCCCAGGCTCAAGGCTTCAGAAGAGCCTCTGTTAGGCTCTTGAGTACTGAAGATCTGCTAAGGTTAATCCGTGCGCTGGAATAAGAAACCCTCAATAAAATCAGATAAGACAGAGACGATCCGTACGCCGAAGCGTGGGGTGGTCGGCTACAGCAGGAAGAGCGCGCTGCTGGAAGAGGCGATCACTCAAATGAATGCGGGCAAGTACGGCCGGTCATCTGCTGCGCTCAAGGAGCTCCTGGCTCTCGATCCGGTGAACATGGAGGCGCGACGGCTTTTTGCGACCCTCCATCTTCGGCTGGGAAGCCTCATTCCGGCAAGAGAAGCCTTCGACGCCTTGCTTGCCGAAGCTTTTCAGCGCCAAGACTACTGGCTCGCTGAATCACTACTCCGTGAATACCTCGCCGCCGGTCCGCGCTGTGTGCCCTACCTTGAAAAGCTTGGGACGATCTATCAAGAAAAGGGAAATGTTCTTGAGGCCGTTGAAGAGTACGGAAAGGCCGTCGATATCTTAATCGAAGATCCGGATCCCGAGCGTCCGGATCATGCGGGGCAACTCTATTCAAAAATACGGGAACTGGCCCCGGCGAGCCCTGTTGCGTTCCGTTTGGCCTCCTATTTTGATGCGGAAACCGGCCAATTAGAACCACGCCAACCGAGCGCCGTCGGGACCGACCCCGCACTCCATCAAGTCGTATTTGCCGAGA
>DCZN01000122.1:0-1213 GCA_002331625.1 Nitrospira sp. UBA2083
ATGCTGATCTGGTTCACGCCGTACGGAAACGTGATGAATCCATTGGCTCCCGCCACCGGCGCACTGCCTGCTGTCGTGCCTTGTTCGACATGCGCGAGCCCCGATTGCTCTTGCGGCGTGAGTGACGGATTGGAGCCGGTCAGCACATCCTCGACGCTCGGGTCACTCCCGGCCATCGCATAGAGCGGCAGCAGCACGAGCACCACACACAGGACTGAGTTCCTCATCATGTTCCTCACTCCTCACAATTGTTTGGACCAGGAGAAATCACGAACATAGACCGAGAGCGGGTTGCGTCGGAGCTCATCCTCCGTCACCGTGGCGGACGGTTCGGCCCGATAGACCGTGACGAGCGCACGCATCGACACCGGCTGGGTTTTCACTTCTCCTTTGCGGTCCCACACCGACTCCACCCAGGTGACTTCCCAGGTATCCGATGTTTGCGGCAGGACCGTGGAAATCTCCACCGTGACCGTTTCCTTCTCCGCTCGGGTGAACGGATTCGAGTCCTCGGTTCCGTTCATCCATTGGTTCATTTTGCCGGTCGCCGGATCCTGTTCGCTCAACATCGCATAGACCTGATAGACCGCTTTGCGCTGTAAGGCGGCATCGACCGTCACCAGCCGCGCATTGGCGATAAAGTCACCAATGGTCGAGGCCAGCACACGCGGATCGGTCGGGCTCGCTATCTCGACCGGACCAATCGCCGTCGCATGGCCGTGTGGATCGACGTGGTAGAGGAAGGGGATGAACTTCGATTGGCTCCCGACGTAGGCCATGCCGCCGACTGAGGCCAAGGTAATGAGCAAGCAGAGGATCGCGATCATTTCCCAGGATCGCCGGGTCGCCACTTGCGCTTTCATCAGATCGTTCCAGGTCCGTCGAGCGGAGAGATAGGGATTCGTACTTTCTCCGATTCGCCGTCCACCCTCCACAAGAACCGGGGACTGCCGTGCATCATCGGAGGCCTTCTCTCGTCCCAGGATGTATTTCATGTCCTTCCATACCTCGACCAGGCTCATGCCGTTACCTCTTCATAGGTTCCGTAGTCACGCAACGTGAGTCCACGGCGCTCTACCCATTCGTCCGCCCAGGCCTCGCCGTGTTTCTCTACCAGCGCGCGGATCTCCGCGATGGACTCCTTATCCGACGCGCCGACGAAGGCGAGGGCCAAGGGTCCTAATGCGAGGTCGTAGAGCCGATGGCCATATTC
>DCZN01000122.1:1277-2204 GCA_002331625.1 Nitrospira sp. UBA2083
GAGTTCAGTCCCATTCGACGATAGAGCGCCGACGTGTCTTCATCGCGCGCGAAGACGTTGGGCAAGAAGATCTTGGTCGCCGTGGATTCCACGATCACATCCAAAATGCCGGAGTTCGCCGCGTCAGTGAGACTCTGTGTCGCCAGCACTACGAGGCAGTTGGCCTTGCGCAGGACTTTCAACCATTCCCGAATCTTGTCTCGGATCACCGGATGCCCCAGCATCAACCAGGCTTCATCCACGATGATGGCGCTGGGCTGACCCCGCAAGCTCCGCTCGATCCGGCGAAAGAGATAGAGAATGGTCGGGAGCGCGTACTTGTCCCCGAGTCCCATCAGCTCCTCGATTTCAAATACGGTGAAATCCGCCAGAGCGAGCCCATCCCGTTCGGCGTCGAGCAGATGCCCCAAGGCCCCGCTCACGGTGTATTGCTTGAGGGCTTCGCGGATCTCTTCGTCCTGCACCATGTTCACGAAATCGGAGAGCGAGGCCGGCGGCTGGTTCAGTCCGTTGCTGTGGTCATGACTCAGCGCATTGGCGTGCAGCGCCATGACCGTTTCGGCGATGGCGTTCCGTTGGATCGGCGTGGTCTTCACGCCGTTCAGGGCGAGCATGGTCTCGATCCACTCCAACGCCCAGGCCCGATCCCCTTTGGTCTCCAAGAATTGGAGTGGACAAAACGCCAACTCGTTGGCATCGCCTGCCACGGTGAAGTGCAAGCCGCTTATTCCCTTCGTGGAGGCCCGTATGGCTGCCGCCAGGGGATACATCGACAGGCCCTTGTCGAAGACAAAGACGGACATGCCGGCATACCGGCGCAGTTGCGCGGCGAGCATTCCTAAATGGGTCGATTTCCCTGAACCGGTCGGTCCGAGCATCAACGTATGGCCCACATCGCGCACATGGAGATTCAGGCGAAACGGGGTC
>DCZN01000122.1:2341-2523 GCA_002331625.1 Nitrospira sp. UBA2083
GGCGGACGCCGGACGTTTTCGACGCCATGTCCCGGCAAGCTGCCCAAGAAGGCGTCCATCGTATTGAGCGTTTCGATCCGTGCGGCAAATCCCAACTGATGCATCACCTTTTCGATGTGTCGCGCCGACCGTTCCACTTCCGATCGGTCTTCATCCATGAGGACCACGACACTCGTGTAGTA
>DCZN01000122.1:2761-4385 GCA_002331625.1 Nitrospira sp. UBA2083
GTCAGGATGCCGGGGGTGCTGTCTAGGGGAAAGCCTTCGATCGCCACCACCTGCATGTACTGACGGCCAATCTTCGGAATGACGCCCGTCCATAACTCCTGTCCGCCGATCACGGCATCGAGATACATCGGATTCGAGGGCAAGAGGACCGGCTGATTCACGCCGGTCACGCACCGTTGCACCCACCGCAGGAATTCATCATGGGTGACGGTCGACCCATCTTCGAGGATCAGAGATTGCCCGCGGAGGCGTTGCAGCCGAAAGACCGACGACAACCGCGATTCGAATGACGCGCAGTCCCGTGTGAATTGCTCCACCAGTCCCTTCGTGCGGTCCTTGGCGCTGACTTCCGCCTGCTCATCGTCGAACATCAACTCCACAAACTGGCGTTGTGCCACCAGCGGCGGCAGATACGTGAGGGTCACCACAAAATAGCCGTCGTACATGACCCCCAGTCTTTCAAAGAGCCGCCGCCGTTCTTCGTCCAACGCTGCCGTCAGCGCATCGGGAAAGTGGGAGAGTCCTGGCTCGGCATAGCCAGCCGCCCGACGCCGCACCGCATCCACATGCACCATCCACCCCTTCCCCAACGGACTCAAGGCTTGATTGATCCGAAACGACACCGCTTCGCGTTGGGGTTCCGTACTGCTGGCCTGATCGTCTCCGCTATAGATCCAGGCCGCCATGAGCGAGCCGTTTTTCCCGACGATCACGCCATCCTCGACCATCGCCGCGTAGATCAAGAGATCCGACAAGCCCGCGTCCTGCGCACGATGCTTCTTCAACGTCACGTGCGCATCGGCTTCCCGGACTCGTTGGATCAGCACGAACAGAAATGCAAGACCTAACAGCGCGATCAGGACGGTCAACGTCACCATCATGTGTACTGGTTTCCTTGCCTCGTGCTGTTGACCCGCCAGGGGGTACTGCGCGCGGGATAGTAGGGTTTGTAGATCAACTGCCGCAGATAGACGTACCGCAATTTCGGATCGGCTTTGGCCATGAGTCGCAGGACATACAGGAGGACACACCACAACGTCACGCCGACGATTCCGGCCCGCAGCTCTTGGGCAGTGAAGACCAGCGCGAACGCGACCGCGCCACAGAACAGCACCAGTTCGCGGTCCCCGCCCAAGAACAGATTGTCCCGGTGCATGACGCGACGAATCGGGATCTTGCGGAGCGCCATGGCTAGCTCCGCCTCACCGGTTCAGGATGAGCCGCTGCCACCAGCGCCTTTCCCTCCCCGCTCCACGCGATTTCAGCTCCCGCGGCAAAGAGTGTCGTCAACACGTTCTGGGCTCCCACGAGGATGGCGATCAACAACACGAGAAAGACCATCATGCGCAAAAACCCGGTCAATTCGCCGCCGAAGATCAACACCCCCGCGGCGCCCACAATCCCGATCAAGGAGAGGGTAAAGGCGACTGGTCCGGTGATCGACGCACGCAACCGGGTCAAGGCGGATTCGTAGGGGAGCCCTCCTCCGGCCGTGCCAGCCGCGTAGGCTTCAGGCGGCATGGTGATCACGCACAGCGTCAGGATGACTCCCAAGCCCAACACATAGTATTTCCAGTGCGATGCAGTGCTCATGAATCGTGCTCCTTCGGTTCAATCAGTGACC
>DCZN01000122.1:4459-6141 GCA_002331625.1 Nitrospira sp. UBA2083
TCCGCACAGCGCGCGATGTGCACGACGACTTGCACCGCTTCGGCGATCAGCGGTTCGATGGGTTTGGGATAGTCCTGATTCATGCTGATATACAGCGCCAGTTTCGAGAGCCCGGCTCTGGCATGGTTCGCATGCAAGGTCGCAATGCCCCCTTCGTGTCCGCTGTTCCAGGCCATGAGCAGATCCAAAGCTTCCGGCCCTCGGACTTCGCCGACTAAGATGGTGTCGGGCCGCATGCGCATGGAAATCTTCAAGAGCTTCGCCATCGTGACATCCACGGTGGTGTGGTACTGCACGCAGTTGTCGGCACGGCATTGGACTTCGGCGGTGTCTTCGAAGATGAACACGCGCAGATGGGGGAAGGTGTCCATCATGGTATCGATCAGCGCATTCACCAGCGTGGTCTTGCCCGATCCAGTCCCGCCCACGACCAGAATATTGCGTCGACTAGTGATGGCGGTGAGGAGCACGTCTCGTTGCCGAACCGTCATGATCCCCTGCTCCACATACTGCTCGAGTCGAAAGACCGCGAGCGCCCGTTTGCGGATGGCAAAGGTCGGCGCAGGCACGATCGGCGGGATCTGGGCGGCGAACCGGGAGCCGTCGAGGGGAAATTCCCCGTCGAGGTAGGGGGACTGGCGCGTGATTTCTTTGCGATGAAACCCCGCCACGGTTTTGATGATGGCTTCCGCGCGGGCGGCGGGAAAGGTCCCGATACACTCCATCCCCTGCCCGAGCCGTTCACACCAGAGCCGACCATCCGCGTTCAGCATGACTTCCACGGTGCGTGAATCATTGAGGGTTTCGACTAACAGTGCCCCCATATCCCGCTCGATCATCCGGCGGGCTCGCTCTTTCGTCGAGGGTCCGTCATCCATGCGAGTGCTTGCGCGAACCATTTACGATGTCTGCACACACAACACTGTATGTAGTTATACTAATATATAGTGCTTAGTCATTTGTTGCGTGCACTACTACGCGGATGTTTCTCGCGTGTCAAGACGATATTCTTGCATGAGCGATAATTAATTCTGCCGTGTAGAGCTGTGTAGGGACAGGCCTCTACAGAAAGGCTGTACTTGCTGAAACAGTGTAGGCAGTGGAGGACAGTGAACCGGACGGGTTACTTCTGCCGCGCTTTGGACATGTTCACGATCATGATCGGCGCGTGGGCGATGCCATAGGCGATATGGGCCGCCGCACCAAGATTCACGAAGGCACGCGGCGTCGCTTTATTCCGAAGGGTGGCGAGATACCATTCCTGCGCTTGGTTCCTGATCCGAAAACTCACTTGATATTTTTTATTCGGGATGGCCCATAACGTGATTTGTTCCACACCAGAGGCCTCTGCTAGGGCCCGTAAGACATCGTAGCGGGCACAGACGATCATCTGTGGGTCAGCACTTGTTGTGCTGTCCCGAATAGCGGTCTCGTTCACACCCCTCCTGCTCCGACTCGGGACGCGCGATCGTGTCTTCCTTCTCGGTTCTACGGGTTGGTGACGAGATAGCCCTGGCACGTCTCTTCATCCTTGGTCAGGAGCCACGTGCGTCTGCTGCACTACGTTTGGTTTGCATGACATCAATGCCAAGAGGCCCAACAGTCTCATGCTCAGATGCGACGCATTCGTGAAGGGAACGCCTCAGAACGTAGATATGCTTATGTTAGCTGGATTTCTAGAG
>DCZN01000122.1:6244-8138 GCA_002331625.1 Nitrospira sp. UBA2083
TGGACTTTCAAGATCCTGTGGAGAACTCTTCAGGGGAACGCGCGGATAAGCTGAGCGATCGCTGGTGGCCATAGTTTCCTCACTGCGTAATGAAGCGGGGAGCAGACGGATCATACGAGCGAGAGCCTCGGCAAGACAGAAGTCATGGATGAACCAAGGCAATTCTGTCATCTGATCGAGAGTTCCGTTATCTCGGTTTCCCCCTGCAACCTCGAGATCATTTAAAACCGGGGGCTATTGCCATTTCCTTCAAAGCTGGCGACCGTGCGAGTGCCACTCCTGGATACCAACCAGCAAAGATTTCCCTTAGCTCATCGTTCAGCACACGCGTACGGACTTGCAGAAGCAGGTGTGCCCCACGGGAGTCCAGGCCATCTGCTGCTTCTTGACCATGCGCTTGCTGACCACCTGATGGAGGGTCGCCTCGACGAAGGCCGTGGAAATCATCTCGCCGTGCCGATACCGGTCACCATAATTTGGAATGAACGCCTTGTTCAGGTACTGGTAGGGGAATCGCTGGTTGTGACGGAAGCTGAACTCCGCGAGCGTCACTTCCCGTGCGTCTGTCGAATCCCACGGCCCATAGGCCCGTGGGATGCCGTCGTCTTGGCAGTGTAGACGGAAACGGTGAAGTTGAACGTCAGTCCAGCCGAAGGCAATCTGAATCGTGCCGTGGAGATCAGCGAGAATACTGTCGCTGCGCACTCAGAGCCAGCGCCAGATCATCGGACTGATCTGGAGGGTCTAGACGTGCGCTTTGAAATGCTCTCCTGGCCGACCCGGTTCCCGCGTGAGTCGGACCGCCTCGGGTTTGAAGTCGTCGGTAAACTGACGTCGCGTCGTGCCTGCCATGCCCACCTCCACCTGCATCATTCTCCCACTTATGGAGGTGTCTGCGAAATCAGGGGAGGGGCAATTTCAGCCTTGTGATCCAGCTTACAGATTCCCCTGAATCGACCGGTCTATGTTGCACACATGCGGCGAGTCGACTTCTATGTCCACGGTGGGTGTCTGTCAGAGCAATCCATCCTGTCACTTGCGGCGGAGGTTCTCGAACTTGACCCAACCTGGACCGTGACAGTTCATCAGCTCACGGAACCTGACATCGAAAGGCAGGGGTTTGCGGTCTTGCCGGCCATCGTCATCAATGGCCGGACCGTGGCGACAGGCGTGCCGAATAAAGAGTGGCTGCTCCGGAAAATGGGAGAGAGGACTCAGCTAAACCAGTGAAAGGTTTGCCGTGGCCGGTATACCCCTCCATATGACGCGGGCCCTGGCACAGGACACAATGAGGGAACGCTCCGAACAGGCCTCGTGTGGCGCCGAACAATCCCGCCGTCTGGCTGCTGAATCAATCTTCGTAGACATCAGCGAGACCTTCGGGGTTTCGTTCGTGCCCGACTTGTTTGCCGCGCTGGAGCAACAACCAGCCTATCTCGAAGCCGCGTGGGAACTCTTCAAGGACGAGGTCGGTCTAGATGCTCTTGATGCTCGAACCAAGCACATCGTCGCACTGGCCATCACCACAGAGAGAAGTGGAACTTACCTGATCAGTGCATTACCGTGTGCCTTCCGTCTGAGTCCTGTGGGCCCTCGGAGATGCGAGGCGATTCTGTCGATGATTCGAATGTTTCAGGCTTTTGACCGATATCTGTTGGACTGTGTGCCTTTCCATCCCCCTGTAACGACATCGTTGGGAACGACGACCATGCTCACGTCTCATGCGCTGAGACGACCGACATGAGTCACGCATTCGGCTAACGGATCGCGGTGTACCTATGACGTTCACATCGCCTCTGCACACAACCTGGTGGCACCGTCTCACTTCTCCGCAGTGGCGCTGGGTCTTGCTTCTCACCGGGGGCGCCGTGCTGATTCTCGCCGCCTGGCTGGG
>DCZN01000011.1:0-13378 GCA_002331625.1 Nitrospira sp. UBA2083
CCCTGCGCGATCACCTGCTGCACCCGCGCCTGGAACTCGGCGCTCGCGACGAACTCCTGGCGCAACTGCTCGCGGGTGAGCGGATTCGCCTGCCGCGTGAGCGTGCCGATCCAGAAAAGCGTCCCGGAAAGGTCCCCGCCGCGCCTCAGGAACGCGTTGTAGAGATCGCCCACGTACTGGCCGTTGGTGCGCGCGCGCGCCAGATATTCGGCGCCGGTGGCGAAGGCCGAGGAGATGGCCTCGACGTTCGAGTACACGGCCGCCGTGCCGGCGCATTGCGCGGCCTGGAACTGTTGCTTCCAGTAGTCGAAGCCGGACGGATCCGGCAGCCGCGAGAGCAGGCCGCGGTAGAAGTCCGTGACCATGTCCACTTCCGCGCGCGAAGCCGGGATGCCGAAGCTGCGGCCCGCCGTCACCGCGAACTCCACCGAGAACATGAACTCCGCGAGCAGCACCTCGCGCGGCATGCCGGCCGTGAGCTGGCCGCTCCAGAAGGCGAGCCCGGCCGCGTCCGGCGGCCGGTCGAAGAAGGTGGCGTAGAGGTCCGTCACGTACTGGTCGTTGGTGCGCGCGAAGGCGAGGTACTCGGCGCTGCCGTAGAACGAACCCGCCATCGAGTACCAGGCCTCGTTCACGTTCACGCCGTCGGCCACGGCCTGCTCGTGGTTGTATTCCATGACGAGGTTCTGATTGAAGAAGCCGAAGGTCTGCTTGTTGGGCGTGGCGGTGAGCCCGATGAGGGAGGCATCGAAGTATTCGAGCACCTGCGCCCAGAGGTTGTAGATGGACCGGTGGCACTCGTCGGTGACGATGACGTCGAAGGTTTCAATTGGAATGGCCGGATTGTATTCGATCGGCTCGATTGGGCTTCTCAGAAGGCCGTGATTCTGCGTTGCTCGGGTCGCTCCGCTGCTCATTGACGCCCCTGTCAACTCCGCTGCTCGCTCGCCTCGCGCCTTGTCTGACGACCTTCGGCTTTGCCCAATCCCTTCGGTCAGCCGTTCCAGCCCGGCTACAGAGATTTCATCGTCTTCGTCCGCCAGCTCACGCCCTTTGAGCATCGAGTACATCCGTTGGATCGTCCCGATACAGACGCGGGCGGTGGTGTCGAGCTGATTGCTCGTGAGGCGCTGGACGATGAACTCTTCGGTGAACTTGAAGTTGTTGTAGGGCGAGACGTACTGCTGAAATTCCTTCAACGTCTGATCGCCCAGGTTGCCGCGATCCACGAGGAAGAGGACGCGCTTGGCCCCGGCGAATTTGATGAGGCGATAGATGAAGTTGATGGCGGTGAAGGTCTTGCCGCTGCCGGTGGCCATCTGAATGA
Organism: Nitrospira sp. UBA2083; assembly: GCA_002331625.1. GTDB lineage: Bacteria > Nitrospirota > Nitrospiria > Nitrospirales > Nitrospiraceae > Nitrospira_D. The sequence goes on from DCZN01000011.1 coordinate 1,328, forward strand.
GCGCGCGCGGACGGTCCTGCGCCAGCGACTTCTCAAGATTCGTAATGGCGGTGATCTGCGCGGGCCAGAGGCCTTCGATCTTGAGTGGATAGCCTTCTGCTAGAGTCCGCAGCTTGCCACGTAGCGTCGCCATCCCCTGGGCAGCTAGCGATGCACCGCCTAGGTCTCTCGGCATTTCGTCCCGCTGAGGAAGCCAGCTCGCCAACGTGTCCGGTCGATGAAAGGCAAAGGTCTGGCGGCTTCGCGGATCAGGATCAAGGCCGTTCGTGAAGCGCGTCTCGACACCGGTGCTTTGATAGAGGAACGGAAGCGGTCGAGTATAGGCCGGCAATGCAGCCGGGAGTCCTTCACTGTATTTAGCGGCCTGGACTTCAACGCCTGTGAGTGTGACGCCTGCTTTCTTGGCTTCAATCACCCCGACAGCTTTCCCATCAATATAGAGGAGGTAGTCTGCAAAGCCGTGGCCTGAGACAAGGGGGAAGTTTCGGAGTGCAATGCCGCGTCCGGCGCTCAGATGAGCTGATTTTGTGTCCTGTACTTTCCAACCACATTTTTCCAATGCCTGATCGATATGTTCCCGTGCTCTTTCTTCCGGCGTCGGCATTACCAATGCACCTTGGACTCAGAGATTCTCAAATAGGCTAGGATTCCGTAGCTCAATTGGCCGGGAAGCTTACCCGTTTCTCTCTAAGAAATCACTTCCCTGGCTAAAAATACAAAATTAAGAGTATTGGGTTGTTAACGACGGTTCGGCCTGGTGATCTGGCCTGTGGCAGCTCGTTGAATGGCCGACCCTGAGCTAATCGAAGGGGACTGAGTCCGCGTGGGAAAGGCCGAGGGCTCAAGAACAGGAGTGAGTAGCGAGGACGGCTCTGACCAGTAATAGGAAAATCATCCCTTTGGTGGTCGCTTCGTCAGGGGGCGAACCATCTGGCGGATTTGCCTCTTCAACGTCGGTAAGTCCCGCTCGACCACGGCCCATACTTCGCCCAGGTCAATGCCGAGATAGTCATGAACCAGGACATGCCGCATGGTGATGATCTGTGACCAAGGGACGTGTGCGTGACTTTTGCGAAATGTAGCGGTCAGTTTACTGGCCGCCTCACCGATGATCTGGATGTGATGAATCATCCAGGTGTGGACGAGCTCATCCTCTTCAAAAACGCGCCGACCTCGTTTGGCATACCGCTCGATGTTCTTGATCGCCTCCAGAATATCTTGCAGACGGTCGCGATCATCCCTCATAGGGCGACGGCATCTTTCAGCACATCCTTTCGAACCACCCGGCGGAGCCCGCGCTCGGACGCGACATCAACCGGTCGTTTCAGCAGTCGTTCCAAGTCGAGGACCAGCGCCGCATGGTCCAATAAGCTCCGGCCCTCTTCCATATCGACCAAAAAATCGATGTCGCTACCTCGGCGAGCGGTCCCTTTCACAACCGAGCCAAATAGACGCACCTTTCGCGCCCCATGACGTGCGGCAATTTTAAGAATTTGGCTTCGCTTGGACCGAAGTAATTGGCGAATACTCATCTCACATCTCCTGCGGCTAGTGTAGCCAAAACCAGTCAGGAACTCCAGCAATACGGCCCTCTCAGGATGGACCAGGGAAGAACGAAGGGATGAGGCTAAAAGTTGGAGGACGGAGGCCAAGGTTCAGGTTTGGGAGCGTGGGGAAAGGGCGGGGGGCTGAGGCTGAAGGTTGGAGGCCTGAGACTGAAGGCCAAGGCTAAGGTTTGAGGTTGAGGTTTGGGAGCGCGGGGCAGGACTGAGGGTTTGGGCCAGGCAGCGCGGCGGTCCTGGCCGTTCGCCATTGCAACTCCTCGTCCATCTCACGGTCAGAGACGCTCAGCTAGCCTTCGCGGTGACCTGAAGTCGAACGCGCGTCTTTTTCTGGAGCGCCTGCACAATCCCGAAAAAGTTTTCCGTGCTCGGATTGCCATGAGGCGCCAGCATGCGGTGGAGGCTCTTGCTCGGCTTCTTGAGCACCGCCGCCAATTCCTCGAAGCCTACCGTCGCGTTCACCAGATCGCGGAGGATCATTTTTCCCGTACCGGTATCCCCTCCCAGGTAGGCGTTCATCGCCTCAGTGAAGAGCGATTCCCGAAACCGAGGGTCGCGTTGGACTCGCGTGACGACTGTGTCTTTAAATTCCCGTGTGAGCGCCATGATTCCTCCATTGCCTCACGCCTCTGTCTTCTGGCGTTTCCGACATCGATAGTCGGCCCATCGTGCGTGCGCAGCCTCAATGGCTTGTTGCTGCCGCTGCTTGTTGCTTCCACCCAGGAGAATCACCAAACAGTCTCCGTCCTTTCCAAAGTAGACTCGATAGCCTGGACCAGAGTCTATCTTCCGTTCGAAGACTCCACCACCCACCCCTTTGACCTGTGACCAGTTTCCTGCCATGAGTTGATAGAGAGTGGCGGTGACCTTCGCCGCAGCTGCTGCATTGAGTCCGTCGAACCACGCTGCAAAAGGCGACCGCCCCTGCCCATCGCAAAATTCCAGAACTCTGACGTCAGCCACATGCCATGGTAACACATAGGTTACTATAAAGCAATGCAGGAGGCTGAGGACTCACAAGAAGGGATGCGGCTGAAAGTTGGAGGACTGACCCTGCTCCAAGCTTGTCTTACGCAAGGGATTTCGTCACCGGTGTCGTCTTCCCGACATCGAGCAGGATGGCGACGAGCATGTCGCTCATGACGTTCACGCCGGAGCGAGCGCGGGCGATGATCCAGTCCACGGTCATGATAAGAGGAATCGAGGCGAGGATAACCTGGTCCGGCAAACCTGCGGCGGACAGAACGAGGGGCAGCACGATCATGCCGGCTTCGGGAATACCGGCGACGCCGGCGCCGGCGATGATGGAGGCCACGACGATGACAATCTGTTTCGACAAGGGCAAATCGTAGCCGAGCGCATGGGCCAGAAAGAGCGCGGCCATTGCCTCATAGAGGGTGATGCCATCGTTGTTGAGGTTCGTCCCGACGCAGGCGGCGAGACGCGCTGATTGTGAGGAGACCTGCATCCGTTCAAGACAACGAAGTGTAATTGGCACGGTAGCCAGACTGCTATTACAGGACAGCCCTGTTAGGATGGCATCAGCTCCCTGACCGATGTAGACCTTGGGTGATTTCTTCCCGATGATCCACGCGACTAGCGGATAGTAGAGCAGCGCATGGACCGCCAGGCCAAGGAGCATGGCGACGAGGAAAATCCAGAGCGTCGAGAAAACGCCGATCCCGGATTTGCCGACCACATTCGCCACTACGCCGAATACGGCGAAAGGCACAATCAGAATCACCCACCAGAGGACCCGTACCAGCCACCCATAGATCCATTCAATAGCCCAGGCCACATAATCCAGCACTCCTCCGGCCTGACCGCTCAGCGTTCGGGCCCACCGCAAGACGATCCCGAGTCCAAGCGCGAGCAGGACAACGCCGATAATGTTGTTACTCCCGAATGGATCGGTGAGCGTCCGAGGAATGTACGCAAAGAGGTCTTCGAGTGGGTTTGCCGACGGCGTGAAGGCTGGCGTGAGCGTCGTGCCTGGTATCAGATTGAGCAAATCCTCCACGTGGCCCTGCCAGGATTTACCCGGCTGCCAGAGATTCATAATGGTCAAGCCGATCAGCATGGCCACGGACACATTGGCGAGGCAAATGGCGATGAGCTTCGCCCCCTGGCGCAGCGGCAAACTAGCCCGAATCAGCGAATCCATAATCGCGAAGAAAATCAGCGGAACGGCGAGGGTCTTCAGCAGCCAGACGACCCACAGCCCGAGTTTTCCGAGCTGCTCATTGCGCAGGCCGTACAGATACGGCTCTTGCCCAAAGACCACACCAAGCGTCGCACCGCCGATCACGGCAACCAGGACTTGTGCATAGAGTGGAACCGGGATTGGAGGTGATGGGACCTGCATCGTCATGACTGAGTGGCCGCAGCTTACCTGGTTCCCTTGCCGGAAACCACGCTCCTCTTTGTACAGGGCTGACGGCCTATGACGCATAGTTGGCCTGAGAAGAAACGAGAGGCCTTCGAGGCATCGGCCTCGTGGCTGGAACTGCCGGGCTGAGAGGGACGCACCACTGCGGAGAAGTCCTAGGTGGGGATGTCCCGATTACCCTCATAGGAGGTACGGGATTGAAACGAGAGCTTCACCATGTCGCCGTCTCGAACAACTGAGTCTTCTGACCCGATCTTCTTATTGATCGTGATCAGCGCTTCCCGGCTCTTGATGTATGGGAGCAGCGGACCCAGTTGCTTCGGATGTGCTTCGATCAGGTGCTTGACCGCCATTGGGCTTGCCACTGCCACCTCTAACTCACTCTCCTCGACCAGTGCACGCAGCGTCTGACCAAAAATCTGGACCGATACCATGACCACCTCAGCGAGTCTTTTGAAACTTCCCGTTTATGTCAGCCTGGCGACCACTATACAGGATCGGCGAGGTGGGTTCAGCTTTTCTCCCGTTCTGCAGCCCGATAGGACTCTTGGAGCAACTGGGCGACATGTTTCACCTGGACGGATTCGCCTAACCCATTCTTGAGCTGGATCATGCAAGCCGGACAACTGGTGGCGACGACGTTCGCGCCGGTCTGCTGAATCGCGCGGGACTTTCGGTCGAAGATCTTCTGTGAAGTATCATAGTCTTTCACGACATAGGTCCCAGCTCCGCCGGCACAGCGGTCGGCATCCTGCATTTCGACGAAGTTGACCCCCGGCAATGACGACAAGACCTGCCGCGGCTCTTTTGTCACCCCTGCCGCGCGAAGATGGCACGATGAATGGTAGGTCACTCGTTGGGTCGTGGCCGTCCCCTTCGCCATCGGTGGCCGCTGCGGTGACCGAGCGACAAATTCAGAGATATGGACCACTTTCTTCGCCAGCTCCTCCGCTTGTTGGTGCTCGGGCCCATCGGGAAAGAGCGTGGGATAGTCTTTCAACATGAGTGTGCAAGAGGCACAGCCGGTCACAATCGTTTCATAGGGAGCGAAGGACTTGAGATTGAATCGTGCGCCGTCTCGTGCAAGGTCGACATGTCCGTAGGTTTGAATCGGCGTACCTGAACAGCGTTGCGGGGGCAAGGCTGGCTCCACACCATGTTTGTTCAAGACCTCAATCACCGCATCCCCTACGCCATCATCAAAATAGTTGGCCGCACAGCCATGGAAATAGGCCACGGTTTGGTTTGGTGACGCTTCTGTTCCGTTGGTGGTCAGACGCGCATACCGTTCGCGTAAGTGTCGCTGAGCGAGTTTTGGCAACACAAGGTCATGCGGCAACCGGGCAGTTGGAGCCAATCGCTTCATCATCGGCGCCGTAATCCGTTCGAGGAGTTTTCTGAGGAACGGGCGATCCCAGATCGCTTGCGTACTCGCCAGGATGTGGAGGACCGCCTCAAAGTTCACGCCCTTCGCTTGACGCCGGAAGATCCATCCCGCCAAACGATTCGGGTGCTGGGCCCGCTTCTGAAGAATCAGGTCGGAGACGTCGACGCCGGCCGGACAGATGGTGCGACACGACTTACAGTTGAGGCAGGACTCCACCACTCGTTGTGAGTTCAGATAGCTGTAGTCCTTCGCGGTGACGATCTCGAACCAGCCGCGGGCACTCATGTCTTCCGATTGAAAGACATCGTACACAGGGCAGACTGAGTTACATTTTGCACACGTCGCACAGGGTTTGGAGAGTCTGGTGTAGTCGATGTGATCGGTAAAGGAGGCATCGCTGATCTTGATCCCGGGATTCAACACATGGTCCGGGTCAAAGGCCTTCTTCACCTGTACGAAAAGATCGTACAGTTCATCGCCGAACATGCGCTTGACCAGCTCGGCCCGAATGCGCCCGTCACCGTGTTCGCCACAAATGGATCCGCCGAACCGATCCAACACGGTCGAATGGACGTCCTGATAGGCCTGCACCATTTTCTCGAAGTCGCCGCGATCATTGACATCCAACAACGGGACGATGTGCGCATTGCCGTTTCCGATATGGCCGAAGATGGCGACTGGAACATGCTGCCCTTCGAAGAATTCTTCCAGATAGCGAATCAACTCACTGATCCGCCCGGCCGGCACGACAACATCGTCGACGAAGTTGATCGGTTTCTTTCGAGGATCAAACCGGTACAGCGTCGGGTACAGCGCCTTCCTGGCTTTCCACAGCTGCTCTCTTCGTTCGACATCAAACGCGAACGTGGGTTCCGATGCCAGCGTGTAGTCTCGACAGATCGCACTCAGGGCATCAGCCCGTTCACGAAGATCAGTCTCCACGGAATCGGCGTCCAGCTCCAGCAATAGAGTGGCGGCGGCATCGGCGGGGATCCCATGCTTCTCTCGTCCGATCAAGTTGAGCGTGTTGGCATCCATCACTTCTAAGGCACTCGGCTGCAGTGCGAGGAGCTGCGGGACGGCCTCACCGACTTCGTCCAACCGCCGGAAATGAATGAGCGCGGTCAGTGTGGACCGTGGTTTATCCACCAAGATCAGGGTCGCTTCGCTCATGACGCCGAGCGTGCCTTCGCTCCCCGCGAATAATTTGGTCAGGTCGAAGTAGCCGCTCGCCAGTCCGTCGGCGATGCCAAAGAGATTGTAACCACAACTGTTCTTGCTCACGACCGGTCGCTTGGCGGCAATGAGATCGGCATGGGCTTGCGTCAGCACCAGCACGTCACGCAACGCCGGCACCATCGTGAGCAATCGCTCAAGCGTCGGATCGTCGAGCCCATAGGAACGCGCTTCGATCCAGGACGTTGACGTGAGACACAGTCGGAGGCTTTGAATATTGTCTTTGACCGACCCATACCGAAGCGTATGCGGGCCAGACGAATTGTTTGCAATCATGCCGCCGAGCTTACACATGTCCCCACTCGACGGATCAGGCCCGAACATCAATCCCTGCGCGCTGAGTTGCTTGTTCAACTCCGCCAGCACGATGCCGGGCTGAACTCGCGCCCATTTGCCCTCCCGATTCACTTCAAGAATCCGATTCATGCGTGAGACATCCAGGATGATCCCTGAACCGATTGCGGAACCAGTCAGATTGGTCCCGGCTGCCCGAGGCGTGAGCGGAATGCCGCGTGAGACGGCATAGGCGATCGTGGCGGCGATATCCTCTTCGGATTCCACAAGGACAACGGCCTGCGGAGGAATGCGATAGATGCTCGCGTCGACTGCATAGGCCGTGAGCGTCGGCCCATCGTCTTTCACTTTCTCAGCCCCCAGAACGGCGCGAAGATCATTCGCAACCGCCCGAGATCTCGTAGGTTGGATCAATGGTGACGAAGATGACATGATGCGTCGAGCCCCCTAGCCCATCGGTTTCGTGGACAGTTTCGGTCGTTGTCCTCGGACCCTGATTTCTCCTAAAATAATCTGCTGCATGGATCGCCCCCTCTTATATATCACTCGCCTGCTACCTCAGCCAGTGCTCGACGCCATTCCTCGACACTACGACGTGCTGTTGGAACCGACAGACCACCCCCCCACGATGGAAGAGCTGCGACGAGGCTTTCATCAGGCTGATGCGGTCATCTGCACGTTGACCGATCGTATTGAGGCATCGTTGCTTTCCCATACCACTAGACTGAAAATCATCGCCAACTACGCGGTCGGCTATAACAACATCGATCTGTCCGCCACCACACAACATGGCATCATCGTCACCAATACTCCGGATGTCTTGACCGACGCTACCGCGGACCTGACATGGGCGCTGTTACTGGGCGTGTCCCGACGAGTGGCGGAAGGACATACCTGGGTCCGTACCGGCACCTGGCCAGGATGGACGCCGACACAACTGTTGGGCGCTGCAGTCTCCGGCAAACTGCTGGGTATTATCGGAATGGGACGGATCGGTCAGGCCGTGGCGCAGCGAGCGGCGGGGTTTCGGATGCCGGTGATCTATGCAGGCCGTCATCCTGTCTCTCCCCCATCGAACCTCACATGGGACCGGCTCCCGCTCGACACAGTCCTCGCACAATCCGATTTTCTTTCGCTCCATGTCCCGCTGACGGATACGACGCACCATCTGATCGGTCCACGCGAGCTGGCGCGGATGAAGCCGACTGCCTATCTGATCAACACCTCGCGGGGTCCGGTCGTTGACGAAGCTGCGTTGGTGTCGGCCCTAGCGGCGGGATCCATTGCGGGAGCGGCACTGGATGTTTACGAGCAGGAACCGCTGGTCTCCGCTGGTCTGCTCTCCCTGCCGAATGTGCTGCTGCTTCCTCACCTCGGATCAGCCACCCTGGAGACGCGCGTTCGGATGGGACAGATCTGCCTCGACAATATTGCGGCTCTCTTCGAAGGGCGACTCGTACCGAATCGAGTCAACTAAGGTGCGAGTGGGCGTGCCGGCCCCTACGATGCATACCGAAAACCGACATCGCTTCCCCCGTGCTTTCCTTTCAGAACCGCAAGCCGCTGCGGGACATCGTGGAAGGACGGAATCGACTGAAACGCACGAGCCGCCTTTTCCCACTGTTCCTCCGCTTCATAGAGGAGGCCCAATTCATAACGAATGGCTTGCCCCTTGGCCCCTTGGCACCGGGGATCAGCCAAGACCGCTTCCAGTCCTACAAGAGCCTGTGCGATGTGCTGCTCTTCTTTAAAACAGACCGCCGTCATCAATGCCGAGTCAAGATACAGCGAGTCGCTATTGATTGAGACCTGAAACTCTGCCCTGGCTTCCTCATAGAGTCCCATGTTCTTGTACGCGACACCCAATGCATAGTGCGTCTCGTAGTCAGGCGGGGGCGTCGCCGGCTCCTTCATGACCGCCTGCGGAGCAACCGTCCCGGTGGAACCGTAAGCTGGTCCTGATGACGCTGGAACAGGCCCGATCGCCTTTGCAACAGGGGGAGAGGGCGCAGAGGCTTCGGTCTTATGCGGCACGCTTGCGTGCGATACGGATGAAGCCCCCACCGACGGAGATTTCACCGGATCAGCTCGAAGTGGCTGTGTAGCCTTTGCCACCTGAGCGGAAGGATCCGGAGTCAATCGAGGCTGTGATCGCGGCGCATGGGATGCAAGATCCGATTCGATGCTGGGGTTCTGGGGCCCACTGCGTTTGGCAAACGGGTTCCCGTCGTCCGCCGCACCCGCTAGAGAAAATGTATGCTCATCCTTCATCGGGACATGTGGTTGGGTGGCTTGAGCGCCGGGCGATCCAGCCTCCAATTCTCCATCATCCAACGACACGGCCTTGGCATGCACCTCTGGTGCGTCTCCCTCAGACACATTCCGAGCAGGTGGAGGCGGTTCGCCTAGGACATTCCCTTTGATCCTTGCCGTCAATCGATTGACCAGTGCTTCATCACTGGAGAGCGCTCGCACTTTTTCAAAGAGCTCTTCATGCAAGCTCTCCATGCCGGGCTCGGGATGCTCTAACAAGAGCTCAATGGCTTTCGCATACTGCCGCGCGGCTTCTCCGCTCTCGCCTTTTTCTTCCTGTAGTTCGCCGTTGAGCTCCAGCAGGGGAACAGAATTCGGATCGGCAGATAAGAACTCCTGAATCAGGGATTCGGCCAGCGTGAGGTCATGGGCCCGTAATGCGGCCCCAGCCAAAAAGCGATATTCTCCCAGTGCCACTTGCACGTCTCCGCGTTGCAAATGTAACCGAGCCAGGAGTTGACAGACTTGAGGGTTCCCTGGTTCTCGTGTGAGCATCTGGTTCAAGATCGCCTCTGCACCGGCATACTGCTTTTCGTCGATGCGTCGAATCGCCTCAGCGAGCAGATCTACCGGCTCTGTCGATTTCTGCGTCGGTGTGGCTTTCTGTATCGATGCGGAGGCGGTCGGCTTTATGGCTTTGATTGATCCGGTTCCCCCATGCTTGAGGCTCTCGACGAATTGGGCCGCCTCGCTATTCTTGGGATCAATCTTCAGGACGGCAAGATAGGCGTCTTTTGCCTCGTCGTATCGTCCCTGCGCCGATCGTTCGCGGCCCAACTGGAGATAAACGTTGGTCGCTTCATCCTGCTGGTTTTCCTGGACACAGAGTTCGGCGACGCGTTGTTGCGCATTGAGATTCGATGGATCTTGAAGAACGATCTTCCGGTAGATTTCGAGCGCGTCTTTCCCGCGCCGTTCTTTCAGGTAATACTTTCCCAGTGTGAGATAATCCTGCACCGCACTGCTGATGAGGCCTCGCTCAACATTGAGATCACCGAGATGGCGATAGACTTCATATCGCGTGGGATCACACTTGAGGACTTTTTTGAAGGCCGCAATGGCTTTGAGGGTCGCGCCTTCGGCTCGGAACGCCGAGGCGGCTTGCAAGAATGCGGAGGCTGCTTCTGCCGGCGCGTTCCGCTTCAACTGCAAATCGCCGATGGAATTGTGAATGCTGCCGTCGGCAGGGCTCTCGGTGGCCAGTTTTTTCCACTCACCGATCGCCGCATCAAACTGACCTCGTGACGCCAGCAGCTGAGCCTGTTGAAGAACACGACTTCGATCCAGTGGCACGGCCATCCCTCCACGAACAGAACAGCCAAACGCTAACAGGCTCACTGAATTTTGTCTAGAAATTGGCGGATTTAAACAGGAATACCTATTGGCAGAAGAGACCGATCCTCTGTTGGAAGGGATCAGCTCTTCTGCCGGGTGAGGCAGGACACTCAGTGATTACGAGGCCGCGATGGCCGACTTGAGCACGTTGGCGGCTTGAGGCCCTTTGGCTCCTTGTACGATATCGAATTCGACGTTTTCACCCTCTTTGAGGCTCTTAAAACCGTCTCCTTGTAACGCAGAGTAATGGACGAAGACATCTTCCCCACTATCCAATCGGATAAACCCGAATCCTTTTCGATCGTTGAACCACTTGACCGTTCCTTTTGTCTTCACAGACCCCTCCTTTGTTGAACAACTACGGATGGTTACGTAGCGCCCCCGCACAGGTTATGTTTGATTCTGATACGAGAAGAATAGAACGAACAGGAAGTCGATTGGCGGTAGAGACGGGCACCTGAAGGAGTGATGAATCGCTCACAGAACCCATCATATTAAGGTACAATTCGCGCTGCATGTAACATAGGGCTTTTCCTCTGTCAAGCGAATCTTTATAGACAAGATTTTCTCCTGTGTTTACAAGGGAGAAGGACTCTCCTATAGTGTCCCCTACTTCTTCTTCCATTCTCAAAACTCTGTGATTTTACGAACGCTACTCGATCGCTACATTTTTACGGAGCTGCTCTCTCCGTTTGGTCTCAGCCTCGGCGCGCTCTGCTTTGTGATGCTGACCAGAGAACTCTTGCGTCTGGTTGAGCTACTCGTGTCCAAAGGCGTCGGGATCTGGGCCGTGCTCAAGGTGATTGCGATGCTGCTGCCATCCGGCCTCGTTCTGACCCTTCCGATTGCCGGTCTCATCGCATCCATCACGGCATTTGGCCGGTTATCGTTCGATAAAGAACTGGTCGCGATGCGAGCCGCCGGCCTGAGTCTCGTTCGTCTGTCGCAACCGGTGCTCCTGTTTTCAATCTGTGTGTTCACGTTGACGGTGGTCTTGTCGCAATGGGGACAACCCTGGAGTTCGCTCAATCTGAAAAAAGTCGCGCTCAATCTCTTGAAAGATCAGCTCGCCCTCGCCCTGGAGCGCGGAACCTTCAACGAACCGATTCCGAACATGATGATCTACGTCCCGGAAGGCGAGCAGGGCGGGCCCGCTCCAGGTATCTTCATCTCTGATGAACGCCTTCCTAACGAACCGCGAGTGATCGTGGCCGAACAGTACCGCATCTTCATGGATGCGGAGCATGACCACGTCGCGCTTCAGTTGGAGAACGGCATGATTCATAGCCAACCGCATCAGGCCGATCAGTCCCAGCAGATTGCCTTCGCCAGTTATGACATCAAGATCAAATTAAGCCTCAGCAGCTACGCGGCGACGGAAGAGCGCCCGTCCTACGACCAAATCATGGCACGCCTTGCTGAAACCGATGGCAAAGATGCTGGCGCGCTTCGGCGTTTGATGGAATACTACAAAGACCTGGCCTTCCCCACCGCGTCCCTCGTATTCTGTCTTCTCGGGGTCCCGGTCGGGATCG
>DCZN01000011.1:13390-38690 GCA_002331625.1 Nitrospira sp. UBA2083
GTCCGGTCGTATCGGCGGATTTGCCGTCGGTGTGGGCATCATTATCGCGTTCTATATCCTCAATGTCTGGTGTGATTTCCTGGTCACGGCTCTCATTCTTCATCCGTTTTGGGGCGCGTGGCTGCCGAACGTGATCTTTGTCGTCATCACCATCACGCTCTTTTACCGCATGAGCAAACAGTAGCACCATGACGATTCTGTTTCGCTATATCCTTCGCGAATACGCAAAAATATTTGGCATGTGCTTTTCCGGGTTGGTGACCATCTATTTGGTGATCGATTTTTTTGAAAAAGTCCGCCGATTTCTTCGCTATGAGTCCGGCATCCTTCCCATCCTGACGTACTTTGCGCTCAAGATTCCCTCCATTTCCTTTCAGGTCGCTCCCTTTGCCGTTCTCGTGGCGACCCTTCTCACGCTCGGCCTTCTGGCACGCAGCAACGAAATCACGGCCATGCGGAGCTGCGGGATCAGTCTGCTCCGGATGTCTTCACCTTTTCTTCTCTTCGCCGGCGCAGTGTCCCTGGTTCTCCTGGCGTTCAGCTCAACCATCATTCCTCTCGCCTCGGAAAAAGCCGAAGAAGTCCGAGCGATCCAGATCGAACAAAAACCGGCTCCGGTCACAGTCAAAGCCGCTCTGCCCTGGGCCCGCATCGGTGCCAACAGCCTGATGAAAGTCACGGAAATTGATGCCGAGGGGAAGACCTTGCGCGGCATCCGCATGTTCTATTTTCGCCCACCGTTCCAGCTTGATCGGATGACCGACGCAGAGGAAGCCCACTATACCTCCGATGGCTGGATCCTGCGGAATGGACACCATCGTCGCTTTCACTCGGATGACACCGCGGAGCTCACCCTGTTCTCGGAACAACCGATCCGCATTCCGTTGATTCCCGACGATTTCTCCAGTTCACTGGTGGGCAACTCGGAAACGATGACGTTTCGGGAAATTCAACACTATCTGGACCGCTTTCAGCACGAAGGGTTCACCTTCTCCCGCTTGCTAACGGACTACTATGGGCGTATGGCGTTCCCGTTGGTCACCGTCGTGATGGTCCTCGTCGGGATCGCATTGAGTCTGCGACGTAGTGGTGTTCGAGGAGGCAGTATGGCCGTCGGAATCGGGCAAGCCTTCATCGTCGGATTTTGTTATTGGACCACACACTCCATCGCCATTGCGCTCGGACGAGGCGGAGCGTTGGCTCCGTTGCTTGCCGGTTGGATGGCCAACGCACTGTTCTTGAGCTTCGGTCTGTATCTGTTGCTGAAGGTTCGTCACTAAATTCAACGGTTCTTAGTTGACTGTCTACCGGTCTTCCGGTAAGAAAGGCGCGGTGGGCGCCTATGAAGGAGGGAGCAATGGCCTCACGTGTCGTGATTACTGGTCTGGGAGTGGTATCGCCTCTGGGGATTGGTGTCAGTGAATTCTGGAAGTCGGCTCTCACGGGTCGCTCCGGGATCACGGCTATTCCATCTCTCGGGTGGTTTCCGATGGCGGGCTATCGTTCGCGCGTCGCCGGCCAGGTCCATAACTTCTCACCGGAACAATATCTGACCCCCACGCAAGCAAGCCGTGTGGATCGCTACGCACAATTTGCCCTGGTCGCGACCAAAGAGGCCTTGGTCGATGCCAACCTGAACATGGCGAAGGAAGCCCCGCATCGCGTCGGCGTGATCGTGGGAGCCGGTATGGGCGGCATGGTGATGGGCGAGCGTGAAATCACCCAGCTGTTCAAAACACAACGACCGCATCGCGTCCACCCGAATTTCATCCCCACGATTACACTGAATTCCGCCTCGGGAATTGTTGCGATGGCGCATGGGGCTAAAGGGCCTAACCTCACGATCTCGACTGCGTGTTCCTCAAGTGCCCATGCACTCGGTCAAGCCTTTCACTCCATTCGCACCGGTCAAGCTGATGTCATTATTGCGGCGGGCGCCGATGCCAGCATCACCCCGTTGGTCTTCGCCGGATTCTGCTCTCTGCGTGCACTTTCGAGTGAGTTTAACGATGATCCGGAACGCGCATCGCGCCCCTTCGACCGACGCCGTGATGGCTTTGTCATGGGTGAGGGTGCCGCTGCGGTAATCGTGGAATCATTGGCCCATGCCAAGAAACGTAAGGCCAGAATTTATGCGGAGCTCGCCGGATATGCTGTGACAAGTGAAGCCTACCACATGGTGATTCCTCAGGAGGACGGACAGGAGATCAGTATGACCATGAAGATCGGACTGGAATCTGCCGGGATCGGGGCCGATCAGGTCGACTACATCAATGCCCATGCGACGTCGACCACGATCGGAGATGCCGTCGAAACGAAGGCGATCCGAAACCTGTTCAAGAATCGTGCGGACAAGATTGCCATCAATGCCACAAAGTCCCTCGTCGGCCATACGCTCGGCGCAGCCGGTGCGATCGGGGCCGTTGCCACGACGATGGCGATCCATACCGGGCAGATTCACCCGACCGCCAACTATGAGGAACCTGACCCAGACTGTCGGTTGGACGGCATTCGTCGGACGGTGCAAGAACGAAAGATTCGGTATGCCCTCTTAAATGCATTTGGATTCGGCAGCAACAATGCCACCGTGGTCTTCAAGAAATTTGTGGCGTAACTACTGAATGATTGATAGTGAGGCGCCTCCTCGCGGACGCTACAGCGAAGAGCCTCATTCCACTGAAGGAGTACTCATAATGACTGAGCGGATCGACCCTGCGATCACCGAAAAAATCGTGCATGCCTTGGCCACCTACTTGAAGCGAGACCCTGCGTCCATTACCGAGAGTCACCATCTTCGCGATGACCTTGGGCTCGACTCCGTAGCCGTCATCGAATTATTGTTTGAGATCGAAGAACGGTTCAAACTCCAAATTCCGGATCAAGACCTTCCCGGCCTCAGCACGGTGGGATCCGTTGCCGCCTACGTCCAACGACGTCTCGCTGAACCTCAGGCCGCTGCTCAGCCGGTTGCATCCAAACCGGCAGGGGGATCATCCAAATCCTCAATAAAGAAGTCCGGCTCTATGAAATCAACCCCAAGCAAATCCTCCTCAACGAGCAAGTCGTCCTCGGCCAAGCCAAAGCCCGCTGTATCGAAGAAACCCAAGGCAGCGGCATCCAAGACAAAGAAGAAGGTTGCGTCCCGATGAGTACGGCTCAACGACCTCGGCCGATCACCCTGACCCAGATCCACGAAATAGTGGGGGGGACCGTTCACGGTGACCACCAGACGCAGATTTCCGGCCTCACAAGCCTTAACCAGCCCAACCCACACGCATTGTCATTCGTGACAAACGACAAGATGGCGAAGGCTGCGGCGAACCTTCCACTGGCCGCACTGTTGGTCTATCGGCATCTCCCGGATCTCACCGTTCCCCAGATTGTTGTCGACAATCCGATGTTGGCCTTTGCCCAGGTGGCACAGAAATTTTTTGTTCAGAGGCCAACTCCCCGCGGCATTGCGGAACAGATTACACAAGGCGCTGACGTGCGGATCGGCACGGATGCTTCTATCTGGCCGTTTGTGACGCTCGGCGACCGTGTCACGATCGGCAGTCGTGTCACGCTGTATCCGGGAGTGTTTGTCGGATCGGATTCGACGATCGGAGACGATTGCATTCTCTATCCGAATGTCGTGGTTCGCGAAGGCTGTTCCCTTGGTGCTCGAGTGGTCGTGCATAGTGGAACCGTGATCGGAGCCGATGGATTCGGATATGTCCAACATCAGGGCCGTCATCATAAGATTCCTCAGCTCGGCAGCGTGGTGATCGAAGACGACGTGGAGCTCGGAGCCAATGTGACGATCGATCGGGCAACATTCGGTCGAACCCTCGTCAAGCAGGGCACCAAGGTAGATAACCTCGTCCAGATCGCTCACAACGTGACGGTGGGAGAGCATTGCATTCTAGTCGCGCAGGTGGGCATCGCTGGAAGCACCACGATCGGTCGACATGTGATGATCGGTGGTCAAGCTGGGCTTGCCGATCATCTCACCATCGGCGACCAAGTCATGATTGCAGCCAAGGCCGGTGTCAATCGCAGTCTGGAATCGAATCAAGTGGTGGGTGGCATTCCCGCCATGCCACGGGATAAGGCCTTGAGAATTCAGGGCAGTATCTTTCAGCTCCCTGAGACCAGAGAGCTGGTGCGCAACCTGGAGCAGCGTGTGACGGCCCTCGAACAGCAGACAAAAAAATCGCCACGCCGAGCTTCGAGATCAAAGACCTCTCGTTCGAAATGACCCGGCCGGTCATTTTGCGACATTGATCACTCTCCGCCACAGAAACATCTTCGCCCAATAGAACCCGGCCCATGGCATCAGTAACGCTGGGACCATGTCCACGCGCCCGTAGGAAAAGGCAGCAATGGCGCTTCCCACGAGGATGATGATCCCCAACAGATAAGCGATCGGGATTAATTGACGCCCCGAGTGCTGTATATCCGGTACATCGATCGTCTTTTTAATGTTTCCCTTCCGCCTATTCAGTCCTTGCTTCATCCGCGCCGCCAACACATCAGGAAACTCACGCAACAGATAGCGGTGATACAGCGTTTGTGCTGCGCCCAATCCGATACCCGACAGAAACAACCCAGAACTTTGATAGAAGGTATCCCACGTGTAACTATCTGCGGCAAGCAATTGGTATCCCAGACCTCCAACAGCCCCCAACAA
Source organism: Nitrospira sp. UBA2083 (assembly GCA_002331625.1). Lineage (GTDB taxonomy): Bacteria > Nitrospirota > Nitrospiria > Nitrospirales > Nitrospiraceae > Nitrospira_D. Next base: position 18,063 of record DCZN01000011.1, read on the forward strand.
ACACACAAGGCCGAGCATACCCGACGGCAAGAGAATATAGTTCTTTACATACTCCTGCGCCTGAGTCAGGGTATCCTGAGGATCACGAACGGAAATGAGTTTCGGCACGATGTTCCTTTCGTTAACGTCAAGTCAGTCTGTCGCCAGACCGAGCATTATAACGATCCGTCGTGCCACAAAACAGTGGGGAACGACACCCCCTGCGTGCAAGATGGGTGACAGTGCCTCGAGGTTCGGGCTTCTCTGCATGATCCTGTGCTAAGTTCCGATGGCCTGTGTGGTAAAACGATGGTGAGGAAGGCTACTGGTGAGAAGGAGGGAGATTCTTTTTGGTTTCGACGACTCCTTTGATGGTTAAGGCGACTGCGTCCAGGCTTTCAAGCAAGGATGTGAAATGATCTGAGGCAACCGTTGCGGCCGCCGATATCTGGCGCCGAGCTGACACACTCGCAAATGTGACACTCCCCACACTAGGCGGAGTCAGCGTCTCTACAACCGCTACCAGTGGGGTGAGGCTTAAGTCGATCTGACGAGTCACCGATCCCTCCAATTTCTCTTGGGGACTCAGCCTGACCACCGGACGAAGCGGATAGCGGCTATTGACTTTGCCCACCACTCCGACCTCTCCGGTCGTTAATCGGACCGTTGTTCCAAGCGGATAGACCGATAACTGTTCAACCAGCGCCTTGAGAATCTCTCGTGGGAACGTGGCCCGCTCTGCCACCAGAAGCTCTTTCACAGCCTCATGCGGAAGCAATCGTCGACGATACGGGCGCTCACTGACCAAGGCGTCAAAGACATCGACCACCCCACAAATCTGAGCCATCTCATGGATCTGTCGTCCCTGAAGTCGATTGGGATAGCCCTGCCCGTTTGATCGCTCATGAGCCTGGCGGATCAGATCCGCCAGCCAGTGATACGATGGACCAGATGTGGCAATGACCTCATATCCTCGTTGAGGGTGTTGTTCAATCAGTGCCCGTTCCTCCCGAGTCAATCGGCCATTTTTCGTGATCAACGCCGCCGGCACAGTGAATAGTCCGATATCATGCACCAGTCCGGCCAGCGCCAGTCGGTGTAACTCTTCGCCGTAATAGCCAAGTCCCACCCCAACCTTAGTCCCAAGGATGGCGACATTAATCAGGTTCGTAATCAGCGGCGAGCCAGGCGGACCGGAAAGCGCTTCAACCACCAGTTCATCGCTCGCGTGCAGGGATGAAACAACGTCGGCTGCAAGCAATTCAAGATCCTGCAGCGGAACCGTCTGCCGACCTTGCACAGCCACCGCAGCCGCATCTAAAACTTGAATGGCCCGCTCGTACCAACTCTTCAAGACAGCCCCCACGCGCCGCTGTGATCTCGATGATGAAACAGTTCATCGACAACCCGTTCTACTAACGCTCGTCTGACCTGTCGTACTCCAGCAGCACTGCCAGCGTACAAACACCAGTCACAGAGCGAGTTGATCAACCGGCAGACCCCACCGGTGCGTATAAAAATCGACGACACCGCGCTCGAAGAAAATATCGGCCGCACACAACCAGCCGCCGCCAAGCGCGCCCTGATATAGGCGTTGGTTTCGCGTCGGTCAAGAAATTCGATATGATGGTGGATCGCCACTCGCTGAGCGAGCTGAGGAATGCGAGCAATCCGTTCACGTAGTTCAGGCTGCCCCAGGAGGACGATAGTGATGAGAAATCGGTCATTCATCTGAAAGTTGCTGAGCAGACGTAGTTCTTCGAACAAACGATCCTGTTCAATGGCTTGTGCCTCATCGACGACCACCACCGTATCGACACCTCGCTGGTGGTTCGCGAGCAGCTGCTCGTTCAAGCGTCGTAACTGCTCGGCCCTCGTTCCATGTGGATCCAGTCCAAGCTGAAACAAGATTTCGCCAAGAAACTCCTCATCCGGCATGGTCGGATTGGACAAGAGGCCGACCTCATAGCGAGTCGGTGGAAGCTTCAGGATAGCGGCACGGCTGAGCAACGTTTTTCCACTTCCGATTTCTCCGGTGAGCATCACAATGCCTTTGCGGGCATGGATACCATACAGCACACGTGCCAGCGCTGTTTCATGCTTCGCCGATGGAACATAAAATTGAGGATCCGGAACATTGTCGAACGGGGAACGATGAAGTCCCCAGTGGCCCTGGTACGCGATCCCTTCCGTCACCACCTGATCTGAAGCGGATGCAACATGAGACACAGCGCCACCATTTCTCTTCCGTCCTTCGAATGATCGAAACGCTTCACGCGGAGCCGATTCAGGAGAGTAAGACCCCTTGGATCGCAACACGCTCCGCTCGCCCGCTCTCTACCCATTCTTCAATCACCTTCATGCTGTGGGTCAGCCGTGATTGTACGGACTCATAATTCTTTGCGGAAACGACGACGCGTGGTTGTGAGATGATCGTCAGAAAACTATGCAGTCCCATAAAGAAGGTCATCGCGTGAGATGCATTGACCTGTTGGGCAGCTGACCACATCTGTGCCGCCCGCTCCACAGCCTTCGACAAATCCACAGGCGGTGTGCCATTGACGGCATGCCCAGATTGAAGTGCATGGAGGACACCAGTCAGATGAGGCACTTCTTGTTGGACGAGTCGGAGAAACCCCTGCTCTCCTTCACCTGATCGGTCGAGAAATTCTTGAATCGAATCGACGTTGCATTGTTCCATACCACGTTGCATCAGCCCTTCAGCCTGAGCCACCAAGGTCTGAAGCAGATGACGATCGAGTGTATTGGGCATCCTGGATTGTTCTTGAAGCCCACGGAGCAGGGTCAACAACTGGTTCGTCTGAATCATCTTCTGTGGACTTTCACACGAGACTTGCGTGGACTCTGCCTCAAAGGTGACTCCTGTAGCGCGGGTCAATGCCACGTGGATGTACCCCAAGTGCTTGCAGAGTGCGAGAAAGTCGTCGGCAGAAATCTTAGAGGAAGGATCTTGGACAGCATCGACAAACGGCAGGGCAGAAAAACTGGCACGCTCAACGTCACTCAGATTGATCGTGGCTGCTGATCCTCCAAGATTGCTGATTCCGACCTTGATCGTCTGAGCCAACGTACGATGCCGGTCAGATGCAGGTGCTTGCTGCAGTTCATCGAGCGCGACGTGAATTTGCTGGAGCCACTCCTGTGCCTCTTGAACGAATAATTCAACCAATTCTTTTTGAAATCCATCTTCTGTTTCAACGGACATGCGTGTCGGTCCTTCGGCGAGACCCTAACCAGTTCAGGGCTCCACTGAGTTAACTTAGGATTGCCCCTTCGCGTTTCCAAGCTGAGAGGCCAATCCGGCAATTTCACCCAACTTGCGCGCCATTTCCTCAAACCGCTTGGTCGCACTCTCGGCGGCTTGTTCCGTTTCCGAAACTTGACGAACAAGTTTCTCATTGCGCTCCCGCTCCGCGGCTACAAGCTCCTCCAGCTCCACCACCCTGGCAGACGATTTTTCAAGATCCTGTATTCGCTCAGCCGCTTCCTTCCCCTTTGTTCGTTCAGTCGACAACTCGGCTTCAAGCGATGCCCGTTTTTGTTGGAGCTCTACTATGTGCTGTTGGTCGTGTGCCAGCCGTACTTCCGCCTCTTTTACTTTCGCAGAGGCTCCTTCTAAATCGGCGAGCTGTTGAACGAGCTGTTCCGCGGCGGCTCGTTCAGCCGTCAGCGCCGATTCCAATTCTGTAATACGGCTAGAGGTCTTCTGCCAGTTCTGGGCCTCCTGTTTCAATGTGCCGACGGCATCCCGTTCTGCCTTGAGTGCCGATTCAAGCTCAGGAATCCTTGCTGCTTGCTGTTCAAGGGTGGTGATCTTTTCCTGCAGCTCGCTGACACGCTGACGTTCGGTCGCGAGTTGGACCTCACCTTCCTTGGCTCGGGCAAGCTGCGCCGTGGCATCCGACAGCCGCTTGTTCAACTCTTCTGAACGAATCCGTTCTGCCTGCAGCTGTTGCTCAACTTCTCTGAGCTGGCTCGACTCCTGATGCAGACTTTGCGATGGCTGCTCAGCGACCGGCATAATCTTCTGAGGTGGTACAGCGGGAGGGGTAGAAACCGGCTGGGCAGCAGCCGTCGCGACTGGCTCCTGCCGTTTTGCCAACAGTTCGAGTATCCTGTCCTTGAGGGACGTCCCCTGAAACGGCTTCTTCAATACTCCATCGGCTCGGCAGGACTCAGCCTGTTTCGTGACTTCATCGTTGACGATCCCTGAAATCAGAAGAACAGGAGTCCCCGCAATTGTTGCGTTACTGCGAACAAAAGTACAGACTTCATAGCCACTTTTATCCGGCATGATCACATCCGACACGACGACGTCCGGTCGTTCCTTCGCAAGATACGCTAAGGCCTCTTCGCCGTTGGCCGCGAGAACGACACTGAGGCCGGCCTCCGTCAACAGTCGCTCCGCTACCTTTCGCACCGCGATGCTGTCATCTGCTATGAGGATCTTCGGCATACGTACACCTTTCGTCCTTCCCAACACCGGCAGATTCGATTACAACGTCGCACCCAGTCGTGATACCGAGAGAATCGGAATCTCGTCCAGACCGTTGACATAACTTCCGTCGGCCGGCACATCCGTTCCTCGATAGTTCTGAATCATCGAGGGATGAAGGGTATGAAGAACCGGTATTTCCTCGTCGATGCACATCACCATATCACCCAGAGGATGCCGCACCTTGAGGCACAAGGGACTTCCCTGCACCGAAAGCCGAAGGGAAGAAGCCAGATCAAAGACCGGCAACACCATCTGATTGAGACGGACAACCGCTGTCACGAACGGCGTACGACCGGCAACCGGAACGGGTTCGCCCCACTGAGACACACCTCCAACGTCCAACGTCTTTACTGCCAATCGTCTTCCCCCCACTGAAAACACCAGCACATCCCATGATCGACGCGTGGTATGCTGCTGAAAGCGCTCACTCGTTCTTAGCATTCGTCGTTCTTGCTCACCACAACTCCCTGAACGGTTTCGATACGCCCCGCTCCACCTCGCCCAACTCCAACGTCCACTCCCACGGCCGGCTCCTCAAGCACCCACGTGGTATTGAGCACCATAGCAACACTACGTTCAAAGAGGATCATGCCTCGATACCACCGTTGTTCCGCCCCATGAAACTGGGCAGGTAGCGCGAGCAGCAGAGCCTGTGGGATTTCCAGAAGACCATGAACCTTTCCGACTCGTACACTTCCTCTGATCCCTTGCTCTTCGAGCAGCACCACACTGGCATCATGTCTGCCCTCATCACCAGACAGACTGAGCCTCGCGGCAAGATCAATCGTACGATAGACGATCCCGTCCGCCACAGGGTCCTGAAGGGAGCCGCCCTCAAGGCTGGTCACGATTCCTTGGACAGGCTCGGCATCAAACGCAAAATATCGTCCACCGATCGTGGCAATAACAAAGCGTGACAGAGAGGCCGAGGACAAACTTTCCGACCTCTTCACCTGCACGTTCATGACAACGCCTTCCTGCCCATTCTCTGCAACAAGCCGTATTTCGTCAATCAATACGAATCTTTCCGCAAGGTTACTTTCGGATCGTCTGAGCGCGCCCGATCCAACGCTCGACCTCTTGGAGCAATATCCGTTCATCGACCGGCTTCGCAATGTACGCATTGGCACCGATGTTGATCGCCATCTGTCGATGTTTGTCACCTGCCCTCGTGGTCATCACCACCACCGGCGTCTGCTTCGTTTCAGGGCGACTTCGAAGAGCCTGGATCACTTCAAATCCATTGAGCTTGGGCATCTCCAGATCGGTGAGGATCATGCCGTAGTTGGCCGTCGAAGCCTTCCGAAGTCCGTCTTCGCCATCGACCGCTGTATCGACCTGGTACCCCGCCGACTCCAACATTTTCCCAACAAACTTCCGAATGCTTAGCGAGTCGTCGACCAACAAGAGTCGAACTTCTTGGTGCCCTGTCGGCAGTGCGTCTTCAGCTGCGGCCACAGGCGGTCCCATACTCTTTGAGAAAAGTGTACGTGCATTTGGCCCTTTCGTATCCCGCAAAACCAATCGGCTCGGATCGACAACCAGAATGACCCGCCCTTCAGGATCAATCGTCGCACCCCCAAACGGCGACTGCTCGAGCGGCTTCAGTTGTCCCAACGACTTGATAACGATTTCTTGTCGACCCAACAGCTCATCCACGGCCAACCCTATCGCCCCCCCCGCGGTGCGAACGATGACAACCGGCATCGTCTCGTCAACACCACCCGCTTCCCGACGAAGGAGGTGGTGTAATGACTGAACATCGACCGTGTGATCTCCAGCTTTGAGTACGGTGCGCTGATCCTCCTCTCGTAGCGACGAAGCCGTCGGCATCGTGACCTCCTGAATATTCAGCAGCGGGATTGCGTATCGTTCGGTCCCCGACCGTACGAGCAATGCCGTCGCAATGAGGAGCGTCAGCGGAAGATTCAAGGTGAATTTGGTCCCAACACCAGGCTCAGACTCCACATCAATATGCCCGTTCATACCTTCGATGACTCGCTTCACGACGTCGAGTCCGACACCCCGACCGGCCTGATCTCCTACTTTCTCAGCCGTCGAAAATCCAGGAAGAAAAATGAGTTGCAGGACCTCTGCATCCGCCATGGCCTGAGCCTGGTTCGCGTCGACCAATCCACTCCTGACTGCTTTACTCCGTATCTTGGCCAAGTCCAGTCCTGCCCCATCATCTTCGACTTCAATAATCACGGAATTCCCACGATGTGCCGCATGCAAGTAGACCGTACCAGCTGCTGGTTTCCCTTTGGCGATTCGATCGGTGGCCGTTTCGATTCCGTGGTACACGGCATTCCGGACCAGATGCACCAGGGGATCCACCAAGCGCTCGACCACTCCGGTATCAACTTCGGTTTGTTCACCTGACGTCACCAACGAGACCTCTTTGTTTGAGGCCCGTGCGATCTCTCGGATGGCACGACGAAACCTCGTAAAAGGGGTGCCGATCGGAACCATGCGGGCCCGCGCAATTTCGTCCCTCATCAAGAGCGTGAGTTGCTGCAACTGGCTCATATCGTCATGCGCTCGTCGGAGAGACCCATCGAGTTGCGACATCGACTCGCTGATATCGGCGGTGACTTCCCCAATTCGGCGCGCTAAGATATTAAAATCATCGTACTTATCCAGTTCCAAGCTTCCAAAATCGCCGAACGCCGTCGGTCCGTGAGCCGGCACCGATGTCGCAGGACTCGGCGTTTCCTGGTACGTAAACGTATGCTTGTCGGAAAAGGATTGAACGGAATCCACTAAGCGAGACTTAAACCCCAACACTTGCTGGGAGAGCTGCTCTAACACTCGAAGTCGCTGTTCCAATCGACCCCGCCCGATAACCAATTCTCCGACGAGATTCATCAATCGTTCAAGCCGTCCATAGCTGACACGAATGACCTCTCGCTCTTCCGGTCCCTTTGCCTCTCCGGTACCGTCTTTTCCTGAAGACTCATCCGGTATGGAGTGAGGGACAACAGTGGCGCGTGACGTATCAGTAAGCGGAGGAGCAATCGCAACGCCCTGGTCGAGTTGCTTCAGCTCAGATCGTGCGGCGTCAAATCGCTGTCGAGTACCGGCGACCATGCTGAGATCCCTTCGCATGAGTACCCGTACAACATCGACTGAGCGAAGCAAGAGATCCGTATATCCAGACAGCACGGACAGACGACCCTCTCGCACGGCCCCCATAAAATCCTCAACATGATGGACAAGGTCTCCAATCGATTGAAAACCAACGGTATAGGCCGATCCTTTCAAGGTGTGGGCGGTGCGAAAAAGCTGATGAATGAGTTCCTTATTCTGCGGGTCCTTGTCCAAGCGCAGCAGATTGGTCTCTAAGAGTTCAAGATATTCTTGTGCCTCGGGAACAAAATAGGACAGGACTTCTGGATCCAGATCTGGAATCAGGTACTCATCAGACAAATCCGCGGCTGGCACTTGGATGTCGATGTGAGGTTCGCTCTGGATAGAGCTTGGAGTCGGCGTTACATCACTGGGCTCGTTCATCGCAAGATCAGCAGGAACAGAACCCTGGCTGGCCTGAGTCAGTCGGTGAATCAGAGGCGGGACCTCACGTTGAAGCTGCGGCACTCTGAGAGGATCATGCTGAAGGATGAGGCGAATCGTTCCTGCGGCTGCGACCATCATTTCAAGCAACGAGGTGCTGAGGGAACCACGTTTTTCACGAACTGCGATCATACAGTCTTCCATGGGGCGCGCAACATCACCGACAACTTGAAACCCGACGGTGTACGCTGAGCCTTTCAACGTATGCGTGGCCCGAAAGAGCCGATAGATTGCATCCTCGTCTTCGTGGTTACGCTCTAGTATCCGAACCAATTCATCGATGGCACCGAGATACTCCTCTGCTTCAGGAACAAAATAGGAGAGGATCTCTGCATCCAGGGTCGGATTCACATACTCCGCACTCGCAAGAGGTTCCGGATCAGCGTGAACCCGCGAACGTTCCAAGGATGCCACGCATTGATGGACAAGATCCTCGTCCTCACGATGCCCCTGTCCGATCGATTGGACGATGCGGGCAAGACCTTGCACAACTTCCCGCATCGCATTGACGACCTGCGGCCAAACCGAAGGGGAGACCTCGTTCGTCTGCTCCAAGATGGTCTCCAATTGCTCTGCGATTCGAGACACGCCGCCATACCCATAGAGTGCGGCCGCTCCTCGGATGCGATGGGCGATGATGTACTGCTCGTGAAGGGTTTGAGGAGGAGGAATCGGCTCGCCGGTAGCACGCAGCGCGTCGGCCAGCGCCCTGATACCATCTGATGCTTCGGAGACGAAGACGCGAACCAAATCGAGCTGATCGGATTCCGAATCCATCGATGTGCCTTTACGGTGGGAACACTGCGCTCTGCAGATCTGTCATCGTCACGCCAACTTGAATTGCGAGACAGATGCCGTCAGACCTTCGGCCAATTTCACCATATCTTCGACCGTCGCACGGGCCGAATCCGTCGCCTTCTGCGTCGCGACTGCACCTCCGGTAAAGTCCTTGATCGAACGTCCGACCTGATCCGTTGATGCAGTTTGATTGGCCGCCGCCGACGCGATACTTTGAGCAAGCTCTGCGGACCGTTCGGCAATCGACGAGATTTCCTTAAAGACATCACCGGTACGTAAGGCTGACGCGGATCCTGCTTCGACCGCCTGAGTCTCGTGCTCCATGGCAACAACGGCGTGCTGAGTCTCGCCTTGAATCACCTTCACCAGATCTGCGATCTCTCGAGTCGCCTGGGTCGAGCTCTCGGCAAGCTTCCGCACCTGGTCGGCCACGACGGCGAATCGCGCCCCGGCCTCGCCGGCGCCGGCGGCCTCGATCGCGGCGTTTAAGGCCAGAAGATTGGTTTGGTTGGCGATATCCCTGATGGTTGACACGATTTGTGAAATTTCCAACGAACGGTCACCCAGCCCCTTGACCTGTTTCGACATCCGTTGCACCGCTGCGCGGATACGCTGCATATCTTGCACCGTTTCCTGCACTGCGACTCGACCGTCTTCCGTCGCTTTCAAGACCTGCCGCGCCGACTCGGACGAGGCCCCCGCCGTATCAGACACCTGTCGCATCGACGCAGCCAGCTGTTCGACCGCGCCGAGGGTCTTCATCGATTCATCCGCTTGATGCTTAGCCGTTCCCGCCATTTGGCCGGCATTCTCGCGCAACGCTCCCGCTGATCGGTTGACACGTTCAGCCGACTCCCGAACCTGCTTCATCAATTGTGCGAACCGTTGGATCATGAGGTTAAATCCGTCCGCCAAATTTCCAAACATATCCGCCGTCACTTCGCCACGTTTGGTGAGATCTCCCTTTCCAACATCGGACACGAGTACCAGAAACTGCACGAGGCGCTTCTGCATGGTATCCCGCTCTTCTTCGGTCGAGACGAGGCTGGTCAGTCGGTCAAGCATTGAGTTAAACGCTTTGGCCATGTGGCCAACCTCGTCGTTACTCTCCAATCGTGCACGCGCATGAAGATTTCCTGCGGCGGCTTGTTGCGCGACATCGGCCACATGCACAATATTCCTGGAGATGGCACGGGCCAGAAAGTATCCGATCGCACCGGCCAGCAGGAGGGCCATCGCGGCCCCCAGGATGACGACATTGGTACGATAGGCTGCTTCTCCCTGCCCATTCTCATTGAGCTCTTTGGCCACTTCGGTAATGGTTGTCAGCAGCTCACGAACCTGCAATGTGGCGGCGCCGTACTTATTCCCCACCTCCACGGACAACGCGGACTGCCCAAGATCATGCATGGCCTGTTTCTGATCTTCGGTCAGCGACGAACCAAAACTCTCCGCAAACGCCCCGATCGCACCTTCCGACGCGGCAAAGTATTCACGCAACGCTTTGCGGAGGCCTTCGAGATCTTTGCTTTCATTCCGGCCAGTAGCGGACTCGTGCAGTTGGGAGGACTGATAGGCATCAAGCGGCGCGAGGGTCTGTTTTTTCAGCTCTGCGAGCGGCCGCAAGACTTCTTCAAAATCACTCTTTCGGGTTTGTCGGCCCATGTTCATCAGCGTGCTGTGATAGAGCCCCAGGGTCGTGCTACTCATCCCGACGTTCGATAAGGCCAACGTCGATCCGTTGTAGATCGATTGGAGCTCCCCTTTCAGTTTGTGAATCCCGATCAGACCGACGAACCCAACGCTCACCATGATCACGCTGACGGCAGAGAAGCCGATGATAAGCTTGGGCAGGGTTTTCAGGTTGTGAAACCAGGACTGCATCGGCTTGCCCGACGACTTGCTATGCCTTGCCATGACGCTCTTCCTCCTCAACATGCGTAACCACGTCAGGTTCGTGGTGACTGTCGTTCACGATTCGTGACTCCCTTGGATCGTCACCTTCGCAGTCGCTTCTTCAACGGACGCTAACAGCGTGGGAATTTCCAACATTCCGCTGACACGATTCTCAACTCGAACAAGTCCCGACAAGAATGAACGTCCACCGGCGACTCGCGGCCCAGGGGACTCCAATATGTCCTCAGGCGCGATGGTTCGAATCTCCGGAACATCGTCAACGAGGAGCCCCACCGAATGCGAACCGTGGCGCACGACGATGGCATATCGGAGTGCCGACGACAGCGGTGCCCCCAAGGACAGTCTCAGATCCGCTAAGGGAACGATCACCCCGCGGATATTGGCCACCCCGACCAGAGCGGGCGGCATGCCCGGAACCGGCGTGATGGAATCAACCTCAAAGACTTCCCGCACCTCCCGAAGATCCACGGCAAATAACTCTCCTCCCATAGTGAGAAGACAGACTCTCCAGGACGCCGCAGATTGAGCCTGCTCGGCTTCGGCATCGGACGTGAGTCGGGGCAAGTCACAGGGTGAGGTCATCATGTTCCGATCCATAGACCGCTTGTCGTTTTAGCTCAGGGCAAGCTTCACAACCTGCAACAACTCTTCCGACTTAAATGGCTTGACAACGTGTCCGTTCGCCCCCTGCTGCTGCCCCCAAAACTTATCGCTTTCTTGGCCCTTTGAAGTGCACAGCACGATCGGAATTTTTTTAAAACGCTCGTCGCTCTTGAGATCTCGACAGGCCTGAAATCCGTTCCTCCCAGGCATCACCACGTCCATCACAATGAGATCAGGTTTCTCCACTGCGATTTTCTCTTCGAGCTTGTCCGTGCCTGGAATCGTCACAACCGAATAGTGAGCCGCCTTGAGGTATGACTCAATGAGTTGCAGTTCAGCCTGCGAGTCATCAACCACCACAATCTTTTTCATGCGATCGCTTCCTTATCCTAGAACCACTCAGATCTCTTCTCACCGCAAGGGGAGGACCACACTGATCGCACCGGCCAACTCCCCTTCTTTCCATCCCTCTTTTTTTGCGCCGCTGAGATCCCGCTCTCCCTTCGGTCCGCCATGGCAGAGAAGGCAAGTGGCTTCAGCATATTCGGGATCCATGACACGCATCACCGGTTTCCCGTTCACCGTCGTGACCTTCGCATAGGGTTGCCCCTTTGGATGCCGTGGGTCGGCAAACATGCGAAGGATTTCGGCCTCGAAGTCATCAGGCTTATTGCCGAGGTGCCGGTAGTCCGTGCCCGTCAACTTGATTTTGATACCGGTCTTCGCAAAGAACTTTTGCCCAGCTTTCCGGGCAAACACCGATGGTACAAACCCTTTGAACCCGATACCCTGCTTGTTAATAACCGGCTGGGCATCGAACACCACCTCGCGTTCAGATTCCAGCATCGCCCGAAGCACGTCTCGCTGCGGAGTGCCGCTTGGCTGAGATAAGTCCACTTGTGTCTTGGCTTTGAATTTGTCGATAATTTGGCGCTCTGCAAACTTATCGGTGAAACCTTTCTCACCTTTAGAGGCATCATTGATCAGTGGCTGGTGTTCGGACACGACGACTCTCCCAACCTTCAGTAACGTGATGAGTCGTTCAGCCAATTCTCCCTCTTCTCCTGCCTTCGCCTGAACAACACCACCCCCGACGAGCGCACAGAACCCGACACACACCACCAGTGACGACACCCGTCCCCACATTATCCAGCCTCCGAGACAGCCGATTCCTACTGTTCTCATGCAGTGTAGCGACTTGTACGCAGTTGGCAAGAAAACGACATAAATTGGCATCTTCCGTCGATGCGGAAAACAGGTGATCCTTGTGAGAATCGGAGTTGAAACGGATCGAAGCGAAGGCTGAAAGGCTACGTCATTTGAGACAATTTGACAGGTCGACGTGAGTGGATAAATGATCGGCCCATCGATCGAGTTCATTGTGCAATCGCGAAGAGACCAATTCTGAGACATGAATCTCGAGAGGTGAAAGTCCTTTCCTCATACGAGCGCGATTAAGCCAGGCGCGACGAAAACCAGGCGCATCAAATAGTCCATGAATGTATGTGCCCCATACGAGACCATCCTCCCGAATGGCCCCATCAAACGCAACTGCTTCCTCCGCGATAGGAGCCAACGAATGATCGCCTCCGACCAAAGCGACACTGACTTGAATCTTCAAGCATGGGCGTTCATTCCGACGTACGGTGATGCCCATATGGATCTGATATCCTTGAACGGTGCACGGACCAGGCAGAAAGATGTCAGTCGGGCACGCTTCTACTTGGGTAGTACACTTTCTTCTCTCAAGTCTCGTCTCGATATCCAGATAGCCTAGCCCTTGATCCATGCCGCCCAGTTCGACCTCATAGGGATCGGTTATGTGTCGGCCAAGCATCTGGTAGCCGCCACAAATCCCGACCAGTTCCCGCCGCTGCTGCAGATGAGACTTCAACGCAGGAACAAACCCTTTCTCTCGTATAGAGGAAAGATCCGCCAGGGTATTTTTGCTTCCTGGAATGATCACGACGTCGGCATCAACCAGCGCAGATGGGGCGGCAACGTAACGCAAACCCACATCCGACTCAGCTCTTAGCGGATTGAAATCGGTAAAGTTGCTCATATGCGGCAAAAGAATCACGGCAATATTGATACGGTCGGATGAATACCTCGTCTGTTGATACTCAACCGAATCCAAACTATCTTCTTGGTCCAGCATCAGATCTCGAAGAAACGGAACAACACCTAACACCGGTATTCCAGTTCGAGATTCCAGGAACTGTTTCCCCTCAGCAAATAAGGTGGCATCACCTCTGAACTTATTGATGATAATGCCGCGCACCCTAGCTCGTTCTGCCGCCTCCACTAAATCAAGCGTTCCGATGATTTGAGCAAACACTCCGCCACGATCAATATCGGCGACCAACAGGACCTGGGCATCAGCCAAGTTGACAACAGGCCAATTGACCAGGTCCCTATCGCGAAGATTCACCTCTGCTGCACTGCCCGCTCCTTCAATGACAATCACGTCGTATGTTGCAGCGAGTCGTCCGTAGCTGCCCTCGACGATGGACCAGAGCTGCCGTCGTCCCTCGAAGTAGGCCTTCGCATCCCGTTTGCCCAATGCCTCGCCCAGCACCACCACCTGAGAGCGATTGTCCGATTCAGGCTTCAGGAGGATCGGATTCATATCGACATGAGGCAGAATCCCGCAAGCCTCAGCCTGCAAGCCTTGCGCTCTCCAGATTTCACGACCATCCGGAGTGACACAGGAATTCAATGACCTGTTTTGAGCCTTGAACGGGGCCACGCGCACGCCGGCACGATACAGCAACCGACAAATGCCGGCTGTGATCAGGCTTTTGCCGACGTCTGATCCGGTTCCGAGAACAGCCAGTGCCCGTGCCGTCATGAATGCGACTCCCGCCAAGCCTTTGCCTTCGCCAACCCGCGAACGATACAATGGGTCACGACTCGTCCGACTAATGCGCCTAAAATGGTGTGGGTTCCGCTATACTGGCAGGGAATCCCCGCTCTGCTGAGTCGACAGGCAATCACGACCGCATCCGTACCGGTTCCGGTCGCGGCCTTACCTCTATGGCAACTCCGGACCCTATGATCGCGTAAGACACCGGTCTTGGCCTCAGTGGCAACTTGCACAACACCGACCATTGCACCGAGAGAGAGACTCCCGTTGGTGATCAGGATGAGATTGATTGTGCCGGGCTTGCCCGATCCGTCGCAATGAGCATGTTGCGGTGGCCATTCTCCGGCTCGAACAGCATTCGTCACACCGACCGTTGCAAAACATTCCATCCAGAGACCATCACACACCGCTCGTGCCGTCACCAGTTGCGTCATAGGGACCGCCGTCATGAGCCCAACAGTATGGGCGCGAATTCCAAGCTGGGCAGCCATCCTTCGCAAGAAGCGGGCGGGGTCCGGAAAGCACTGCGAAGGAGTTACGGTCGCCGTTGAATCGGCGTCAACCTGGTGATTGAGAATGTAGGAAGCCAGCGTAAACCCTCCTCCTTGAGGTGCGGAGGAGAGCACACGTTTCTGACCTCCAAGATTAACCACCAGCGTCGGCCCCATCACTCGGTAGTGGGTACGAACTCGTGTCGCAATGCCATTCATGATGACACACCAGACTGAAGCAGCCGGGACAACACTTGCAGAAGCCGGTCATTTTCTTGAACCGTTCGAACGGCCATTCTGATAGAACGAGAATTCATACCACGTATGGACGAACAGTCACGAATCAATAGGCCCTGCTTTCGAAGTTGTTCAGTGACACCACGCGCATGCCGGCTTCGAGGCAACTCGACCAGGAAGTAATTCGCACAGGTTGGCATCACAACACAGCCGGGCAACGCAGCAAGCAGCATTCTCAGCCGTTCGCGCTCTCGATCCATGAACGCCAAGCTTTTCCGCGCATGCGCCGTATCGTTCAAAGCCGCACGAGCGGCCACCTGTCCCATTACACTGACCGACCAAGGAGGCAACTGCCGTTGCAATCGTCGCGCAGTCGCACGTGTTGCCGCTGCATAGCCCACTCGCAGTCCCGGCAGCGCATAGAATTTGGTCATGCTGCGCAAGATGACCATATGCGGCCAAGACACTGCCCGTTGTAGAACAGACTGATCCGGACAGTAGTCGATAAACGCTTCGTCGATCACCAGCCAAAGATTCCGACGGCGGGCAGACGTTGCCAATCGCTCAATGTCTCTGACACTGCAGGCCTGCCCCGTTGGGCTGTTGGGATTGCAAAGGACAACACCATCGAAAGGACGGCCGTTGCTCCGTCCGGTCTCTATCATCCGAGAGAGACGGTCGATCGGAACTGCATAGTGCTCTCGTCGGTCCGTCTCGAAGCTCGTCGCCTGTCCTCCGGCTCGTTCCATTGCAGCAGCATATTCAGAAAAAGTCGGCTGAACGACAAGAAGTCTGCGAATGCCCAATGCACGAGGCAGCGCATCGATCAACTCTGTGGAACCATTACCGACCACAATCTGTTCCGGATCAATGCTCCAATGCGTGGCCAGCGCCTGTCGGAGATCCCAACAGTCGGGATCAGGATAGTGGCTCAAGAGATGCTTGGATGCAGCGATGGCTTTCCATACTTGGGGAGACGGTCCGAGTGGGTTGATACTGGCGCTGAAATCAAGAATCTCGCCCGTATCGCGACCCAGTTCACGCGCAGCACCGAAAATATCTCCCCCATGCGGACCTGTGCTCAGAGGAGCCATTTCATTCCTGCTGCTAACAACACTCCGAGCACAGAGGCCGCCGCCATTACCTTCGTGGCCTGCACAATATCGGCCGACTCTGCACTCCTTCCTTCTTCACCAAGCAGCGGGCGCTCCTGCGCGATCCCATCATAGACGTTGACGCCCCCCAATCTCACTCCCAAGATCCCGGCCATGGCCGCCTCAGGCCTGCCGCTGTTGGGACTGGGATGCTTACCCCCGTCGCGACGCAACACTCGCCATCCATTGCAAACTCGGTTCAGTTGTCCTGTGATCACACCAGCGCCGACGATGAGTAAGATGGCTGCCACACGGGAAGGAATCCAATTGGCCAGATCGTCGAGCCTGGCCGATGCCCATCCTAAGTCGGCATAGCGTTCATCGCGATGGCCGATCATCGAATCCAGCGTATTGACAGCCTTATAGGCCAATGCCAACGGCGCACCACCAATCGCCAGGTATAACAGCGGCGCCATCATACCATCTGCTGAACTTTCGGCCACCGTTTCAATCGTCGCCCGGGCCACCTCTGATTCGGACAATTCCGCCGTGTCCCGGCCCACGATCATGGCTAGCGCTCTGCGTGCAGCGGGAAGATCGCCAACACCAAGCGGTCCATTGACTGCACGCGCATGATCCCATAAATCCCGTCCGGCAAGCGTGGTCGACGCCAAGCCAATTGACACAGCCGATCCCAACCACCTTGCCACCTGTTCCGTCTCTTCGATGATGATTGCCCCGATCCAATAGGTTGCGAACGGCAATCCTCCCGCAAGGCACATTCCGGCAAGGCGAAGGCTCGTAGGGCTCCGGCAGATCGTCCGTATCCAGCGATCACACCACGTGATGGCGCGTCCTATCATGCGCACAGGGTGCGGCAACCAACGAGGATCGCCGACCAGTGCATCCACTGCCGAGACCAAGAGAAGGTCGCTACCGGTCATGACAGCCGCAGCAAGAGAGGAATGAACAGCAGGAAGAGAACCTCGATCACCTCGTTGGTCGCTCCCAGAGTATCTCCGGTAATGCCTCCAAACCAACTACGGCAGGCTCGCCAACTCAGGAGCACAACCACTGCTCCGACCACAAGAATGAGACCTGCCCCGACCGCTCCAACGCCCACTGCCAGCCCTGTCATCAACATAGCGGTGGAAATGGCCACATGCCGCCACGACAAATGAGTCAGAAATGGGGCCGCCAGCCCTCCCTCCACTCTGGCATACGGCGAAATCCAGGCCAGCGTGACCATCGCCCAGCGTCCCATCGCCGGCATGCAAAACAGCGCTGGCAGACGGCACTCAGGGGGCAGCGCCATCAACCCGGCATACCGGAGAATCAGTAAAAGAAAGAGTCCCGTTGCACCGATCGCACCAATACGGGGATCGCGCATGATCGTCAACCGTTTCTCCGGCGTGCGACCTCCTGCCAGCCCATCCAACGTATCGGCCAGCCCATCCTGGTGAAGCCCACGCGTCAGGAGGACTAACAGAACGATCAAGAGCCCATTCACGACGGTATCTTCAAAGACAAGACATAGCGCCACGTCGACAGCAACCAAGCCGCCACCAATCAGGAAACCAACAACGGGGTACCACGCCATCGATGCGGCCAGTTCCGGCCCAGTCGGCTCATGATGAACTCTGCTCAACGGAATGGTCGTGAGAAAATGCCACGCGAAGATGAAGGGACGGGCGATGGCTACCATGGATGTCACAACTTATTCGCAACACCAGCTTCTTCAAAGGTCGCCATCTCGGTATAAACCTTGACGGCTGCACAGACCAGATCCATTCCTAAACAGGCTCCAGTCCCTTCACCAAGTCGAAAATCAAGGTCAAACAGCGGTGTCAATCTCAAATGATTGAGAATCGCCCGATGCCCCTTCTCGACCGACCGATGTGCGGCAATGAGATACTCGCGACATCGTGGCTGAAGTTCGACGGCAATCAACGCCGCGGCACCCGCGATGAATCCATCCAGCACCACAGGTACACGAGAGGCCGCGGCACCAAGCATAAGCCCAACCAATCCAGCGATTTCCAATCCCCCGATCTTTGCCAACACACCGATCGGATCGGCCTGCTTTGGTCGATGAAGATCGAGAGCCCGTTGAATCACGCGGACCTTGTGCGCACGATCGGACTCCTGAATACCCGTCCCGTGCCCGGTGACCTCTTCCACAGGCCGACCGGTCATCACCGCCGTAATAGCCGCGCTGGGAGTCGTATTCCCGATTCCCATCTCCCCTGTCCCGATGAGACCGATACCCTCCCGTACCGCCTCTGTCGCCAAGTCGATCCCCACCTGAACGGCTTGTTCCGCCTGCTCCCGCATCATCGCCGGCTCACGCATCACATTGCCTGTCCCATTCATGATTTTTCGGTGAATCAACCCAGGGGCGGTCTTAAAGTCATAATCAACTCCGATATCGACCACACGGACAACCACGCCCGCGTGGCGAGCGAGTACGTTCACACCGGCGCCACCCCGTAGGAAATTCAGTACCATTTGAGGGGTGACCTCACGGGGATAGGCACTCACGCCTTCCGCGGTGACCCCATGATCCGCGGCAAAGGTGAAGACCATTCCCCGGGGAATAGTGGGCTTCAACTCGCCAGTCATGCTGATGTAGGCTGTGGCTAACTCCTCGAGCTTGCCAAGGCTGCCAAGCGGCTTGGTCAGTCGACTCAAATGAGTCTGTGCTTTCGTTTGCAGAACCGGGTCCAACGGCTGAATCTGACTACAGACATCCGTAATCAACATAACGCTCCTTTCATCACTTCAGGCGAAGCGGGAGTCCACTGACCGCCAGATAGGCTTCATCCGCCCCTGCAGCAAGGCATTGATTCACTCGTCCGGAAAGGTCGCGGAAGGCTCGCACCGATGGTTCAGCTGGAACAAGACCAGATCCTAACTCGTTGCTGACAATAATCACTGTGGCTCCAGTGCATCGCATCGCATCGAGCATGGCCGCCACTCGAGCAAAAATGACTGATTCCACGAGGCCAATTCCGACCAGATTACTCAACCAGAGTGTCACACAATCAAGAATAATGGTCTGATACTCTGACCCCTCTTTGGAAAACCAGGCTTCCACATCAAACGGCTCTTCAATCGTGTGCCATTCGGGTGAACGGGTCGCCTGATGCCGAGCAATTCGGCCAGCCATTTCGTCATCGAGCCCCTGCCCAGTCGCCACGAATGCACGTGGCCCCCGCGATCCCCCTAACTGAAGCGCGAGCTCACTTTTACCGGACGACGCACCACCAAGCACCAGAACAATACGGCCCTTTGGTCGTCCGGTAGACCGACGTTTACTTCGATTTCGTGACGACATCCCGTTCCCACAAAAATTCAGGTTCGCCCTGTGTCTTAGCCACCCATCGAGCCAAGACGAACAAGGCGTCGCTCAGGCGATTGATGAACTTGATGACGGTTGGATCAACCGGTTCAGTTTTTGAGAGTGCCACACACAATCGCTCGGCTCGGCGGCAGACTGTCCGGGCCTGGTGGAGAAACCCTGAAACTTTTCCGCCACCCGGCAGGATAAATTCTTTGAGCGGTTCCAGATCCTTTTGGCACCCATCGATCAGTTTTTCCAAGCGCGTGACATCCTTCGCTGTCACCTGCGGCATATTCTTAAACGTCTGCCCAGGTGCCGTCGCCAGGAGGCTGCCGACATCGAACAATTTATTCTGTACCCACCGAAGTTCTTCCTCCAATCGGCCTGCATGTCTATTCTGGTTGACCAGTTCGGCATTGAGCACCCGGACGACTCCGATCGAGGCGTTCACCTCATCGACGGTGCCGTAGGCGTCTACTCGAAGACTGTCCTTCCAAACCTGCTGTCCTCCGGCGAGCCTGGTTTTTCCCGCGTCGCCCGTTCTGGTATAGACCTTCGTGATCCGCATCCTTCTTCCTCCTGACGTCATAGACTCGATTGCCCCAGGACTCCTCGTGAATCAGTTGGTTGACTGGAATCCTGTTCCGCCATCCGGCTGTTTCCAAATCAGGAGCCGCTTCAAACTTGGAGACATAGCCCACACAGAGATAGGCTAAGACCGTCACCGATTTTGGCACACCGATGACTCGTTTGAGCGCCTCATGATCCAGAATACTGACCCAACCGACGCCGATACCCTCGGCCCTGGCGGCCAGCCAGAGATTTTGAACGGCGCAGCAGGTACTATACAAATCTGTTGCACGCACTGTGGAGCGGCCGAGTACATCCCGCCCCCCACGGTCCCGGCTACATGTCACGCAGAGATTGATCGGCGCTTCTTCGATGCCTTCCAGCTTCAGCTTACGATAGAGGGCTCCCTTGGCGGCGGCATACCGGGCGGACGCCTTGGTGTTGGCATCAGTAAATAAATCCTTTACCGCGCGTTTTGTCGTCTGTTTGCGGATGACCACAAAATCCCACGGCTGCATGAATCCCACCGATCCGGCATGATGGGCCGCCGTCAACAGCCGCATCAGGACGTTATCGGGAATCGGTATCGGAAGGAAATTCCGGCGCACGTCACGTCGCTCAAAAATCGCCCGATAGAC
>DCZN01000011.1:38767-45275 GCA_002331625.1 Nitrospira sp. UBA2083
ATGACATCCGCCTCCCCCGTCGGCCGGACCGGCCGCAGCAACGGCGCGGCCAACTCGCCTGTCGCAACGTTCGCCAAACACGTCTGGCACAAACACTCTTCATACCGCGCGCTAATCCAATCCATTTGCCGGTCCGTGACCCCCATCTTGCCACACCAACACTGGTATCCGACACACTCGAAGACACGCCCGCAGCTCTCACACGTCTTATTGGTCGGACCTCTCATCTCAATTGTTCTCAAACATCCCGACACATCAAAGCGGCAGTTCGTAGCTTGCCTTAATGCCGCCGAAGATCGATAAACTCGGCACTCCAAAATTGAGCAGTTCTTCATATCGCGTGTTTAATGCATTCTCAATCCGCCCATAAACCTGAATCTGCCGCATCACATCGAATGAAAGCGAACCGCTGAAAACATGAAACGAATCCATCTGCGCCAGAGGAAAGGTATTGGTTCGTGCCCCCACATGCCGGTAATCCAACGTCAGATACAATGCTTCGATCGGCTGCAGCGTGAATCCTGCACTTGCCGAATCCACGGGCCACTGAGGAAGACGAGCGCCGACATTTTGTGAGAGGTCCCGTGTCATCGTTCTCGTGTATTGTCCATGTATCTCCAGCCATTGTAATACTTGGGCGCTGACAGATACCTCGTAGCCTTTACTCTGAGCTTGACCGACATTGCTTAACCCGATAAGAGGTGGGGCAAATACAAACTGGATGAGATTGGTATAGCGATTCCAGAAGTATCCTCCACTAATCTTGACCTTCCCGCCAAAGAAGCTCTGATCAACACCGACATCCATGCTTTTGCTCTTTTCAGGTTTGAGGTCGGGGATCGGTGTCGGAAACGACGGATCGACAAAAAAGAGTTGATTCATCGTCGGCGCTCGAAAGCCAGTCGCATAACTTGCACGGATCTTTGTGCCAGTTTCTTTGATCAGATAACCGCCGGTGACTCGATAGGTCGTCGCATCTCCAAATGCATTGTAGCTATCATGACGCCCCCCTGCAGTTAGGAATAGCCTGTCTGCGATGTTGAGCTGCGCTTGCGCAAACCCTGCATGAGAGGAGAGAATTTTGTTGCTTGGGTTAAAGAAATTGCTGGGATTGTCTCCTTGATCTTCTCGAAATTGATAACCAACCGTAATTAAAAGAGGATCCCAAAATTTAAAATTGTTCTGCCATTCCAATCTTCTATTCACAACCTCTAACTGAAACCGAAACGGAAAGAAGCAGTTCGTCGCAAAACACACACCGTCCGGTGTCATGGCTTCTCCAGTGACAAGATTGCGTCCAAGNNGTCCAACCGGCCCACTGTTCTGAAGGCTCTTGGATGTGTTCTGAGACAGGGTTAGTTTCTGAGTCCACCAACTGGTGAGGGGTTGTTCATAGCTCCCACTGAGCATGAGATTGCGGGAACTGGAATGTGAACCGAAAATATCTGCCGGGGAAGCCGTCGCATCCCCAGCAAGCCCGTCGAATGCTGTACTTGCATCCCACCAACGAAGGCTGAAATCCAATCGCCCCTCGTGAGGAAGTTGAATGCCCATCCTCGCTGAAACCTGCATATTGTGATGGCCATCTCGCTCCGTTGCCCCGCGCCGATAGTTGATGGCGGAAAAACTGCTTGTATCCCAACGGGAGAGGGAAACGGAGAAATCAACAGGCCCCTTGGCACCACTGACACTTCCTCCTTCCCTGAATGAAGCGTAGGACCCATATTCCATAAAACCACTGATGACAGGTTGGCCACGACCCTTTTTGGTTGTGATGTGAATCACACCCCCGATCGCATCGGCACCCCACAGCATGCTTTGTGCACCTCGAAGAATCTCGATCTGTTCGATGTTTTCTGTCGTCAGGTTTGCAAAGTCGAACGCACCACTGGCGGGATCGTTCACGATCGCTCCATCAATCAGCACCAACGTATGCTCTGCCTTGCCTCCACGGATCCGCACGTTGGCGCTCGTCCCTGGTCCGCCATTGGAAAAAATAGCGACGCCTTGGGCTAGTCGAAGCGCATCCACAACCGTCTTGATCTTCCGTTTCTCAAGCTCTTCCCCTTTGATCACTTCAACGGCGCTGGTGACGTGTTTGGGTGACATCGGGGTCTTGGTTGCGCTGACGACAACATCCGGCACCTCGATCACCTCAGGGTCCTTGGCCATAGCAATATCTTGAGCCGTGGCAGGATTGTGCACAATGGCAGTTGAAACAATGATGAGACAGGCACACAGAACGGAACGAACAAACCACCGCAGCATGAGAACCTCCCTTTGACTCGAAGGGTGTGAATGTTTCCCGTCCGTTGGGTCTCCTGACTTGCGGCTCATCGTTTCCCTGCGCCTTCCCATCTTTCGCGTGAAACGTAAAACGTCGTTCGTGAAGCGCCAGCAAGAAAACCCTTGCGCTTCACGAGAGACACTTCACGACCCACGCCCTAAGACAGTGGCATTCTGCAGAGTCACTCCCCGCTTACAGTGGCGGCACCGTGATGGATTTGCACCATCTTCCCCGTCACCGACGGTATGTTCTGAACAGATCCCTCCAGAATACGTATTGTGCGCCGGACATGTGATGCAGGGAGTGGCGCATCTCTTCCCGCATCTCTCGCTTGCCTTCCGCGATAGGTCAATTCCGAATATAGTCGACGGCGTATTTCGCCGAGCGCGGCACCATGCGGTCGACATCCCAGTCGAACGTCAACACGGCAGACTTCTTGGACGTGTGTGCGAGCAGCCGCGTGCCGTTCTGCACGACCAGGCTCGGTGCGTTCCAGAAATCCAGCGTCTTCTCTGCGCCGGTTCGGTTACACACAATCAACGGAAGTCCCGTTTCATTCGTCCGCTGTTCCCATTCCCCATTCGGACCATGAATACCCGGCCCCCATGAAGCCGGCGATACCAACATCTGCGCGCCTTCGAACCTCAGCACCCTGGCAATGTTCGAGGTATACACGTCACTACAGATGAGAGCACCGACCTTGATCCCATCGCACTCGATCGGAGCGACCATGTCTCCAGGACTCGACCATGACGACGAATCACTCACCACATTGATCTTGCGATGTTTCCCTACAATGTCGCCTGTCGGACCAATGACAAACACAGAGTTATAGAATCGCCGGCCATCCCGCTCCGGGCAACCAAGAAAGACCGTGCGCTTCAACCTCCTCACCAATGTACAGACCTGGTGCATCCATGGATCCGGCTGCGGCTGAATCCAATCCGTGCCGATCAGCTGAGGAAACTGCAGTCCGCAAACCGCCAGCTCCGGTGTCACGATCCACTCAGCGCCTTTCCCGGCAGCGTGCTTGATGGCTTCGACAATCACGAACCGGTTCTGCTCGATCGCTCCGGGAACCGTTTCAAGATGAAGCAGCGCGATCTTGCTCGGTCTCATATCACGTTCCACTGGACATGCACCGCCCAGGCAGGGTCACTCGCGGCAACCCAGACTCCGGATGCCGATCCACCAATACCCGGCACCGATACACGGTTTCCAACACGTTCGGTTCGATCACCTCATCGGGAGCACCAAGTCGCGCGACTCGTCCGTGGTGCAGCAGGAGAATGCGATCGCAATACTGACTGACGAGATTCAAATCATGCGAGACCAGGACCACCGTTAACTCGCGTTCCTCCTTCAACCGGCGCAACACCGAACAGATCTCCACCTGATGTTGCAGATCAAGAAATGCCGTTGGCTCATCCAGCAATAAGACCTTCGGAGTCTGAGCAAGCGCGCGGGCTATCATGGTCCGCTGCCGCTCGCCTCCGGAGAGGTCCGTCACCGTACGATGGGCTAGATGAACAATGTCCATCGCCAGCATCGCCTGCTCTGCAATGGCGACATCTTCGCGACTTTCCCATCCGAATCCACTGACCCATCGGCCACGAGTTCGATGGGGAAAGCGCCCCATCAGGACCGTCTCCGCCACAGTAAAGGGAAACAGCTGCTGGGTATCCTGCTGTACAACCCCGACGAGACGGGCGATCTCTCGTTGGTCCATCGAGGCTACATTCTGTTCAAACAGGTCAAGGCGACCGTGCTCTGGCGTCACGAGTCTCGCCATGAGTTTCAGCAGTGACGTTTTTCCTGATCCATTGGGACCGACGACACCCAATACTTCGCCTTCTCGAACGGACAAGGAGACGTCCTCAAGAACCCATCGGGCGGGATCCGATCCCCGTGACTGGTAGCGGAACCGCACGGATTGCAGGTCATACGCCGGATACGACTGGATGGCGCCGGCTGGACCAACAACCCCTGCGTGCGTTGATCGGCTGTCAGCCAACTCCCTCATGCCAACCGATCCTTCCGCCAGAGCAGGAGGTAAACAAAGAACGGGCCACCGGCCAGGGCCGTGATGATCCCGACGGGAATTTCAGCCGGTGAGATCATCGTTCGCGCGATCGTATCCGCGCCCATCAGAAAGGTGCCGCCGGCCAGCGCCGACGCGGGAAGCAGCAGCCGGTGGTCTGCACCTGTGAGCAGACGGACCGCGTGAGGAACGACCATGCCGATAAATCCGATCATGCCGCTGACCGATACCACGGCTCCTGTCACCAGTGCCGCCAAGACAAAGAGTGACCGCTTTGCCCGTTCGGTGTCGATCCCAAGCGTGCGCGCCGTGTCTTCGCCTAGTGCCAAAATGTTTAAGGCCCGTATGTAGCTGAACAGCAGCACAAGGCCGATAGTGAGATAGACGACAAGCCCGGCCAGCCCTCCGTAGGTGGGAGCCGTCAACGTACCCATCAACCAGACCATCATTCCGTAGGAACGATTCGGCTCCAGGATGGAGGTAATGAACATGATCAGCGCCGAAAAGATGGCATTCAGAATCACCCCGGTCAGGAGCAGACTATGAATAGGCAGCTGCCCGGAGTTGGCGGCCATTCGATAGATGATCCCGAGCGCTAAGAGGCCCCCAGCAAATCCGCAGGCCGGCAACGCGGTCTCCGCCAACACTGTGGTGCCCACTCCGAGCAAGACCCCTACCGCGGCTCCGAGCGCTGCACCACTGGACACGCCGAGCACATACGGGTCGGCCAATGGATTCCGTAACAGGGCCTGTAAGGCCACACCCACTGCCGCCAAGGAACACCCGACGAAAAACCCCAACAGCATTCGTGGCAATCGAACCTGCAGCAGAATAGTGCTTGTGACAGTCGATACCTCGCTGTCGACCGGCTTGCGGCTCATGGCATCAAGCACCACCCGCACGATCTCGCCATATCCGATCGGTTGCGCGCCGAAATGCAGGCATATCACGCTGACCGCGATGGCCATGAGAGCAAGCATGCCCAGCGTCGCCAGCCAACGTGAACTCGTAAGAATAGCGCCTTGAGCGACAAGCCCGCGTGCCGAATCGCCGTGACACGATTCGCGGGGCAGGACTCCGGCACACGAACCAGACTGAATCGTGGGAGGAGTCTGTTTCAATGGAGCCTCATGGATGAACAGCGCCTTCTCCGGAAGCAAACAGTTCTGGATGGATTGCACGAGCGAGTTGTTCCAAGGCCTCGACAACTCGAGGGCCGGGACGATTCAATACGCTTGAGGAGACTTCATAAAAGCGCTGCTGCTTGACGGCCGACAGCGAGCTCCAGCGCTGCCATTGCTGTTGCTCACTGCGCGGCACCGTTTCCACTTCGCCGCTGGGGAAGATCAATACTTCCGGGTCGTCCTTCAACACCGCCTCCATGCTCAGTTTGGGATAGGCCATGCCGGCCTGAGCCGCAATGTTGATCCCTCCGGCAAGGCCGATCATCTGATGAATGAAGCTTCCCGGTCCCACCGTAATCAAGGGCTGGCTGTTCAGAACGTACAGGACACGCTTAGCCGGCAGGCCCTCGACCTTCGCTCTGATCTCGGCCATCTGCTGACGCATGTGCTGAGTGACATCATTGGCGACTGAGGTTTTCTCGAACATCTGGCCCAATGTGTGAATCTGAAGCGGGATATCCTCGACGGTACGCGCGTCGAGTACAAATATGGGAATTTTGAGCTGCCCGAGCTTGACCTCCAGATCCGGACGGAGAAAATCTTTGGGCGCCAGCACCAATTCCGGTCGTAACGCAATGATGGCTTCCACGCTGGGATTGGCATATCCCACCTTGGCTTTGGACTTCGCGGCGGCCGGGTAGTCGCAAAACTCGGTGACGCCGACAATCTGTTCATCAAGCCCCAGCACATACAGCATTTCCGTAATACTCGGAGCCAGCGACACAATGCGAGCCGGAGGCTTGGCCAGGTAGATTCGGTGCCCGGCATCGTCCACGAACGCGCGTGACGAGACATGAGCCATGAACGGCATGCCGGTGAGGATGCCTTGTTGTCGTCGCTTCATCTCACCGTACTCCCCTTGCCCACCATCGGCTACCGAGGTATCCAACACCGACAGTAGCACTGGGAGCAAGATGACGACGGAGTGATATTGTTGCCATCGCTTCAAAAAAAATCCCCAAGGCCTGTCTAGACCTTGAGGATTGCACCCGCTTC
>DCZN01000011.1:45326-60460 GCA_002331625.1 Nitrospira sp. UBA2083
CAGGTCTTCTGGCTCATGGTTCACCCTACTCCCCAGCCTTCCCATCTTTTGGAAGCTATCGGCTCACAGCACTCAGCTCAACGTTAGAGGCTGATTGCTAACGGCTGACAGCCCAATTACGACAGTGGCGTCCCGGGTTTCGTCCCCATTCACAGCGGCGGGACCGCGAGGGAGTTGCACCCTCTTCCCTTACTCGAACGTTCTTGTGGGCAGCACAATAGGAGAGGCCGGCAAACCTTGTCAAGCTCTCTCATCGGCACCATCTTATTACGGGATCATTCATACTGCCGCTTGTGGGCGTTCGCCAGGCTATGGTACTATCCCACGGATTAGTTCGATTTCATTCAGCGAGAAGGAGTACGACCGTGGCACTTATGTGTGAGGTTTGCCTCAAGAAGCCGGTATCCGGCAACAACGTCAGTCACGCGAACAATAAAACCAGGCGTGTGTTCAATCCGAATATTCAAACTGTTCGTGCTGTGGTCGGCAAGAGCCACAAACGTATTCGGGTCTGCACCCGCTGCCTGCGCTCGGGATTGGTTAAAAAAGCGGTCTGATCGCTGCTCTCTTCTGTTGCATCGACGCTTACGGTACTCCCCAGAGAACCCGACCTCCTCGCTCAACCAGCTTGATGGCTGATGAGTCATCAGGCGACAGCGTGAGGGTCCGGTTTCCATCTTTGCTCAGGAGTACCAGTCCAACCTCGCCGTTCGCATCCAACCCAAGCCCGGCACGAGCTTTCCCTTTCGTATCCAGCAGTAAGAATTCCTCGGCGTTCACTCCATTCGACTTCTGCGCTTCGACAGGCTTCGGGGAAAAGACCTGGGAGCTGAAAATCCCGCCGACAATTCCGCCACAAAATGCTGCGGCGCACAGCATGAGCATCTGCTTATTCTTCACGACTGATCCTTTCGTACAAGGTATAGAGAAACCAACGTTGTCAGGAAGAATCCTAGGCGAGATGCTGGCCGAGAGCAACCCTTCACGCAACGTCCGAATAGCCAACGGCTAAATGAAGGCGAGGGTGGAGGAGCGAGCGAGACGGTTTTGCACTTAGGAAAAGCGATCAGGAACCACGACAATGGACCGCTCGAAGTAGTCCTGTGGTTGTTACTTCCCCTTCCCGTTGCCCCTTAAGACTTTGTGCCTATAAAAACAAATCCGTCCGTTTTCCCACTATTGAATGCAGCACTGGTGAGCTGCTTGGCCCCGGCATCATAGAATCCAATTCCGTTCACTGTCTCCGCTCCGAGGCTGCACCCACTTTGCCCACCGAATGTAATAGTCACATTGAACACGTTTCCGTGCGTCCTGGGTGCAAATGTGCCGGTGAAAACACACCCGGTGTTGCTACTACCGGAGATGCCTCCGGTCGCAGTGACCTCCACCGTCGCGGTTTCACTTGTCGTAATGAAACCTGTATAGGTTCCCGCAACGGCGTTCATGTCCGGAGGTAAATCATAATCACTGTCGTACGTGGTCGTGAACGTGTTAGGCCCATTGCCCTGAGAATAAGAAATCGTTCCAGTAAAACCTTGCTTCGTTACATAACTGCCGGTGATTGTCGCATTGAGTAGTCCAGTTTGCAGATTGAAGTCTTTCGCGTCCGACGAGGTGAACGTTCCATTTTGTGAGCTGCTTGTTCCTTGGATAAGCCCCGCCAGAATTGAGGGGTTGCCAGAGACAGAATAGAGTATCCAGTAGGACCCGTCATCAAGGACAAGACCAGACATGGCACGGTTGGTAGTGGGAATCGTCCCAAGCCAAAGCCCCTCCGCGGGATTGACAGAGAGCGCCGTAGGCGACGCAGTAGAGGTGTCGCCACCTCCGCCGCTGCAAGCAGACAGACCTGAGAGAAGTATCAAGCCAAGAATGCCTCTCTGAATTCGGTTACCATACATATCTGATCTCCCTCGGTGAAGCCAGGACTGAACCTAAAAAAACAGAGCCGTATTCCTAACAGTCCGCGTAGAGAGACTCCTATCCCTCTCAAGTTGGGGGTAGATGCAACTGGATCATAGGCCGCGGGTGTCGACGTCAAACAGAGCCGTCATTCAGACCATAACTGGGGAAACCAATTGCGGAAGGGAATATGCCCCACGTGGCTCAAATGCTTGGGGCGGGCGATAGGATTTTGAACCACACTCCGGCGTCGGCTCTGAAGCTTGCCTCCCGGATGCTATTGAACACTTGAGGTGTTTATCCGCTCGCAGCAATCTCGATAAAACGATAAAGGGCTCGCGGTCGGGACAAGCACGGTATGGAGCGGGCGGCGGGATTTGAACCCGCGACAACTTGCTTGGGAAGCAAGGACTCTACCACTGAGCTACGCCCGCTCACGCAACCGCATCCTACGCGGGACATTCATGGCAAGTCAAGAAAACCGTGTAGTGGCGTCACGGCCTGAATTGCGCGACGGCAAACTTCTTTTTCCCGATCTTGAGACGGCGAGGTTGATTGAGCGAGAACGGAATGAGTTTGTCGGGATTTGACTCTTTGATCCCATCGACTTCAATTCCGCCTTGAATGATCAGGCGCCTTGCCTCACTGCTGCTTGAAACCAACCCCGTCTTGGCAATCAACCGCGCAAGCTTGATGCTACCACCCACTACGGCATCTATGTCCGACAAATCTTCCGATTTCAGATCGACACGGCTGTCAGGCTCGTCCGGAAATTCCTTGGCTTGAAATTTATGCTGAAATTCCTCCCGGGCTTGCTTGCCGGCAGCTACTCCGTGGTACCGAGTGACGATCAGCTCGGCGAGCGCCTGCTTGGCTTCCATCGGATGAAGTGATTTGGCATGACTGAGATCTTCGGTCGTCAGCAGTTCATAATAGCGATACATCAGGGTATCACTGATGGACATCAGCTTCCCGAACATCTCGCCCGGCTTGTCCTCCAGCGCGATGTAGTTTCCGACGCTCTTGCTCATCTTCTTCACGCCATCCGTGCCTTCGAGTAACGGCATCGTGATGACCACCTGCGATTCTTGGCCATAATCGCGCTGCAGCTCGCGCCCGACCAATAAGTTGAATTTTTGATCCGTCCCACCCAGCTCCACATCCGCCTTCAGCGCCACGGAGTCATAGCCCTGTACCAGCGGATAGAGAAATTCATGAACACTGATGGGTTTCTGCTCCTGGTAGCGCTTGTGAAAATCGTCCCGCTCCATCATTCGGGCGACCCGATAGTGTGCGGCTAACTGAATCAGGCCATCGGCCGTCATCGGACCCATCCAGCGGCTATTGAAGTCGATCGTGGTCTTCTCCGGATCAAGAATCTTAAAGATCTGACGCTGATAGGTCTTGGCATTCTCCTGTACCTGTTCCTTGGTCAGCGCCCTCCTGGTCTCGGATACGCCGGTCGGATCGCCGATCATTCCAGTGAAATCACCGATCAGGAAGATCACGTGATGGCCGAGATCCTGAAAATGCTTGAGCTTATGAATGAGGACGGTGTGGCCAAGATGAAGATCAGGGGCGGTTGGATCAAATCCTGCTTTAATCCGTAAAGGGCGCTGTTCTGCGAGCGACCGTTTCAACTTCGCTTCCAGCTCGGGCTGCTGAATCACCTCCACCACACCACGGAGAATCAAGTCTAACTGTTGGCCCACATTTTTCATGACTGACCGTGCTCCGTTTGTCGTGGCATATCCCCCGTTGAAACCGTGACCCAAGACTTCAGCCGCTCAAATTTCTTCGCACCGATCCCCTTGACCCCACGAAGCTCTTCGATCCTCCGAAACCGTCCCACTGATTCTCGAAATGCAATCACACGTTGGGCCAAAACCGCTCCGATCCCAGGCAAGGTTTCCAGTTCATTGGCATCGGCACGATTGAGATCCAATAGTCGATGACTTGGCGGCTGAATACCCTGTGCAGATGCTGCCGGCTCGACACGCGGCTCATGTCCAGCATAGGCGGAACGATGTGACGAAGCTATGACCTGTCCTTGCGCAGACACGGCAGAAGAGGAAACCGACGCGTAACGTATCCCGCCGATCCACAGCACAATTCCCATCGTCACCACCAGCAGTCCAAGCTTGAGGAACAGAGATCGGATCATCCCTCGTCCCTCCTTCTGAGCTGATGAATGGCAGTGCCCGCCACGTCTTCGATGGCTTCCATAATCCCCTCGGCAAGCGTCGGATGGGCATGGATCATCCCGGCGACCTGGGCTGCAGTCGCCCCCACCTGCATCGCCAGAGCGGCTTCATGGATAAGATCCGCCGCGTGGGCCCCGAGGATGTGCATGCCGAGGATTTTGTCGGACGCCGCATCGGCAATCACTTTAAACAATCCCGTCGTGTCTCCCGTCGCCTGAGCCTTGCCCAATGCCGCATACCGGAAGCGTCCGACTCGAATACTCTGGTGTGGATCGTTCCCGCGCAGCTCAGCTTGCGCTCTCGCCTGCTGTTCGGTCAACCCCACGCGTCCGATTTCCGGCAGGGTAAAGATGCCGGCTGGGATCACCTCATAATTGATCGTCCGTGCATGCCCGAGAATATTCTCGACCGCGACTTGCCCCTGCATCGAGGCGACATGGGCCAACATGGCCTTCCCCGTGACATCGCCGATGGCGTAGATGCCCGGCACATTGGTGTGCATGCCGTCATCGACCAGAATCTCGCCACGCCGCCCGAGTGTCACGCCGACCTGCTCCAAGCCAATCCCTCGTGAATTAAATCCTCTTCCAACAGAGACCAAAAGCCTGTCAGCCGCCACCCTATTGCCGTCTTTCAACGACACCTCAACCGAATCAGACAACCGTTCCAGTTTCTCAACCGTGGTGCCCGTCAGCACCGTGACCCCACGTTTCTTTAATTCACGCTCCATCGTGGATGAGATGTCTTCATCCTCTAAAGGCAAAATTCGTGGCATCAGTTCAATGACGGTGACCTGCGTCCCCAGCCCACTGTACAGCGCAGCAAACTCACAGCCCTCTACTCCCCCCCCGACGATCACAAGGCTGGCGGGAATGTGTATGAGATCGAGCAACTGCTGACTGGTCACAATCAGACGGCCATCAATAGGGAACAGGGGAAGATTGGGCCAGGATGAGCCAGTGGCGATCACCAGCGTGTCAGCGTGAACCTCAAGCCGATCTCCGTCTGACTTCGTCACCACAATGGTCCGTGCATCCCCGAGCACCCCCTGTCCACTCACCTGCTCGACCCCCCAGCCTTTCAAGAGCGTCGCGATACCCTTCACCAACGTGGCCACCACCTTGTCTTTCCGGGAGACCATGCGCGCCAGGTCGTACGTGGCAGGCGCTTGAAGCACGATCCCAAAATCCTGGGCTTTCTTGAGTTTGTCCCCAAGCTCCACAACCGAGAGCAACGCCTTGCTTGGAATACATCCCCAATTGAGGCACACCCCACCGAGCTTGTCCCGCTCAATGACCGTGACCCGAGCCCCGAGTTGCGCGGCGCGGATGGCGGCGACATAGCCGCCGGGCCCGGCACCCAGAATCGCGATGTGGGGGTGTGCAGACATGTTCAAGGCGAAGGTTCAGAGTTAGGCTAAGACACAACTGAACGAGCTTCGAGACTCACCCTCAGCCTACGCCTCAACCCTAACCCTTTTTCTGACTGGCGAGAAAGGTCTCATATTGCTGGGCCGTCATCAATTGATCGACTTCCCCCGGATTGCTGAGAGCGATCACGGCGATCCATCCGTTGCCGTACGGATCAGAATTCACCACCTCTGGACGATCCTTCAAGTCGGAGTTGATCTTGATGACTGTTCCACTGACCGGAGTGTAAATCGTCGAAGTGGTTTTCGTCGACTCGACTTCTCCGATTTGCTGCCCGACTTTGACCGTCGTTCCCACTTTGGGCAGATCGAGAAACACAATATCCCCTAACGCATCCTGGGCGAAATCGCTGATGCCTACCGTCGCCTGTGTACCATCGAGTCGAACCCACTCATGTTCTTTGTGAAACCGCAAATCGGATGGAATCATACCGGCTCCATTCTTGATCGTCCGTATGAGAGGTTGACGTTAAGGTATGGACATGCACCCTAAGCGGTCAGCCTCAGCCTTGACTCGAAAAATTCTTCAGGATGGTAGTGGGAGCCAGCGGCATTGTCAAGAAACGGGACGGCACACATCGCCGGCCCGATCCTGACGAGTGAGGTTATCCGAAAATCTCCATACCGGGGAAAAAATAGCCGATCTCGAACTGGGCTGTTTCCGGTGAATCAGAACCATGCACCGCGTTGAATTCGATGTTCGTTCCGTGCACTTTGCGAATCGTTCCGGCATCGGCCTTTGCTGGATCAGTGGCCCCCATCAATTCTCGGTTTTTCTTGATGGCATTATCGCCTTGTAGCACCAAGACCACCGCAGGTCCGGACGACATGAAGGCGCACAGACTCCCAAAAAACGGCCGCGCCTTATGCACAGCGTAAAACCCTTCCGCCACCGACTGAGACATGTGAATCATCTTGATAGCCACCGGTTTCAATCCCGCTTGCTCATACCGATTGATAATATCCCCGATGGCGTTCTTCTTGACAGCGTCCGGCTTGACAATGGCTAACGTTCGTTCATTCATGATGGCTACAGATCCTCCAGATAATGAGCGCGTCTCTTGAACAGCGGGGCACATTATAGGAGGGGCTTCTTCCAGCTTGCAAGCGTGTCCGGGCAGCTGCCAGACAAACATCCAGGAACCGAGCGCCTAGAATCGACGCTCGATAACTACCAGTATACGAAACGCAAAGAATTGTCCTACACGCTCCAACGTTCGGTCCAGTCGGAGGATCGGGTCCAGTAACCATTCGGGCAAGAGCGACGGGTGGTCGAACCCTCCACTGAGTGGATACGCCACGCAGGCCATCCGTCGGGTGTGTTCAACGGAGAATCCTGGATAGCGCGAATGAAAATACGACGGGTTACGATCGAACAACATCGTCGCCACGGCTTGATTGGC
The DNA here is from genome assembly GCA_002331625.1 of Nitrospira sp. UBA2083. Taxonomy (GTDB): domain Bacteria; phylum Nitrospirota; class Nitrospiria; order Nitrospirales; family Nitrospiraceae; genus Nitrospira_D. Next base: position 52,265 of record DCZN01000011.1, read on the forward strand.
ATCAAACGGACGCCGGCCGACCTGCGGAGCCTTCAGCACCAGGGGGTCTTCACTACAATCCACCGGTTCCGGATGCAACCAGCGATAGACCGGCAACGACGCCCACGACAGGTAGGGATCCATGACGATGATTCTGCCGCCGACGCGGAGCGTCCGCTGAGCTTCATCGAAAAACAACGAGACGTTTTCAATATGATGCAACGTGTCAAACAGGACCAGATTCGCGATCGACTCGGGTCGGAACGGAAGGTATTGTGCATCGGCCACCAGGTTCAACCACGGCTGTGCCGCCACATCAGTACAACAGACTCCGGGCACGGAGTCTTTGAGATTCCCCGTGCCCCCGCCCAGCTCAACCGTTCTTCCAGGCACCAACCAGGCGACGATCTCTCGATACCATTCTGTATAGAGCCGTCGAAGGACAGGCTTCTGCCGCCACACGGTGCGATGCCGATGCAGCACCTCATGGGACATCACACCGCCTTGAGGCGAAAGAAGCCGTAAACGGTCATCTTCAGCAACAACCATCCATGCGCAAATCGCTGAATATTGGTACTTCCATAGGTACGCGATTCATAACGAATGGGAACCTCCACAATCTGCAGATTGAGTTTTGACGCACCAAATAAGAGGTCAAAATCCCCGAAGGGGTCGAACTCGCCGAAATACCGACGATTGGCAGCCAGTCGTTCATAGTCACGGCGGAACAAAACCTTGGTTCCACACAGTGTGTCCTTGATACGCTGGTTGAGCAGCCACGAGAATGCCAGCCCAAAAAACTTATTGCCGAACAAATTGAGCAGCCGCATCGCCTGGGCTTCCATCGGATACACCAAACGACAGCCGTTGATGAACTCTCCTTTCCCACTTGCGATGGCTTCATAGAATTGTGGAAGTGCTTCCGGCGGCATCGTCAAATCCGCATCCAGAATCATGAGCACATCGCCCTTCGCCTGCCCAAACCCCTTGCGTACCGCATCACCTTTCCCTCGACCGTCCTGTGTCAGCAGCGTGATGTGCTTGCCTGGATAAAATGCCATGACACGCTGAATCTCCTCGGCTGTTCCGTCGCTCGAATGCCCATCGACAAAAATAATCTCTTGGCGGCCGCCGAACTTCGGAATCCGTCGGAGGGCCGCGTCGATATTCCCACGCTCGTTTCGGCAGGGAATGACGATCGTCGTGGAATAGGGTCGCTCCGGCCTTCGGAGCCGTGGACGAGCCACCACGTAATGGGACAGGCACAACGTGCGGAAGCCCGGCAGATGGGCCAACACCCGATTACAGAACGAGGCAAGCAATGGAACACGCAGGGGCAGCAATACTCGTCGATCTACCTTCACCACATCGAAGTCGGCGAGGAACAAGAGATTCGTGATATCGGACGGTGAGAGCCAACTTTGCTCCGGCTGCGGCATTTTGAACCCCATCTTCTCACAGAGCCGGAGAAGCGGTTCCCAGAGCGAATTGTGGTAGGAAACGATGACTCTGGTTTGAGGCGTACACACACGGCGCAGACGCCTGAATGCTGTCTGGATATCGAGGACATGACCAATCACGTCAGCAAGAAGAATGACGTCGAAGGTTTCATCAAGATCGAGGGTCTCAACATCTCCCACACGGAAGTCCAACGTCGGGTGACGTTGAGCCGCCGCCGTGACCATCTCCGGACTCACATCGATCCCAAGCCCATAGGAAGGCTTCACGGCGGCAAGGAGATTACCCAGTCCTGATCCGATCTCCAAAACCCGCAATCCTTCCGGTACGAGAAATCGGATATACCGGGTCTGATCCTCGTGGTAGGCCCGAGCGTTGTGCTCCCAATACGCACGTCGGCCGGCGTACGCATCAAAATGCTCCCGGATCGCCTGTCGTTTCGCTTTTATCCGTGATCGGTCTGTCTCGTTGAGGAGAGACAGAGGCGTGCTACTGTCCGTCTCATCCCAATCTGGGGAGGGGAACAGTTCATAGAGTCTTGCTGGTTCCATTCGGATCCACGCTCAATGACAGTGGATCCACAGTAACACCAGCATGGCGTTTTGGCACGATTTACGCGGGAATCAACAGACAGCGGCACTTGAACCGGCAGCTCAAAGTATCCCCTGACTGCTCACGCAAGGAAGTTCAGACCATCGAGATCATCGGTCGCACTCCAAGCCATATTGCCTCTGAATCTTTTGTGAAACCTCTGGGGGCTCTTTTGTGAGGAGGGCACAGGTCGTGAAATTTCCCACGATCCGCTTCTTGTTCTTGTCCATGTAGGTCCAGTCGACAATCTCGGTCTTCGCAAACGAGTAGGACTGTCCCTTCTTTACCGACCGCATCACGGGAAGATTGTCGATCCGCCCTGACCATAAATCGCCTTGGGCTTTCAGATTGGAGACCCACAGATACTCCTGACTGTCGCCTTCGCTCACACGCACCTTGACCGAATAGTGATCCGTGTCGGGCGGCGGTGATCCCGCCTTTCTCAGAAACTCATCAAGTCCCACACGAGCGCGTTCCATAGCTTTCTGCATAGCCGGGTCCTCGTCACTGATCTCAACTGTTCGGTCCTTTTTTGCTTTATCCGTAAAGGAATCAGCGAACACGGGTGGCGACAGCAGCAAAATGATAAGCCCACCACTCAGCACGACATGTCGATGCATAACAACCTCCCCTACCTCCCTCGCTCAGCCGGAATACCCTGAACCCGCATTATCTAGGCATCTTGAGCCTGTCCAAACTACAATGCAAGATCGTTCGGATATTCTGGACTCCGTCGCGTCCTTCACACAACGCTCCTGTTGACAGGAGGGGCCGATTTAGTTTTTGTTACTCTGTACCATGTCGCGTCGTCGCGGTGCTCCTCACACTCGCTCCGGTCGCCAGCCTCCCCCACACCTCATGGTGCGCGTGTCCCGTTGGAGCTGGCATGCACTGACAACATTTCTGTACGATGTGTATAAGGCTCCGCCGGCCATCCAGTTATGGATGAGTGTGACCATCCTGGTCGTCGCAGCGTTGACCACCAACTGGATCTATCATGCCTTTTATAAACCGACGGAATTACTCTTCCCAGTCGAGCTGGCCCTCCACAAAAGCCCGCGTGAAACATGGGGCGAATACGGTGCGTTATTCGATGTCCATTCGACGGCCATCATTACGCCCGAACTGCTCGCCGCGATCGCCCAAGCCGAAGGCTCGGGCAATCCCGTGGCGCGCACCTACTGGAAGTGGCGGGTCACGTCGNNATCCCCTCGAGTGGTACCGACCGGCCTCCACGGCCGTCGGCATGTTTCAAATCACCGACGGCACGTTTCAAGAAGGGAAGCGCTATTGCATCCACAACCATGTGGTCGTCGAGGATGGGCCGTGGCACGATGTGAACTCCTGTTGGTTCAACAGCCTCTACAGCCGAGTCATCCCAGGCCACGCCATGGAACTGACCGCCGCCTTGCTCGACCGGCAGGTCACTCGCTTGATTGGAGACCACGACGCCACCGTTCAGCAAAAACAAGAGCTGGCAGCGGTGATTCATCTCTGTGGCGCCGGAGCAGGCCGAAATTATGTGAAACGGAACTTTCGTCTCATCCCCCACCAACGCTGCGGCGACCATGACCTGCGTACCTATCTCGTGAAGATCTCCGCACTCAAACAGCAGTTCGCGGCACTCAAGCTCCTGAGCGAACGGAGTCGGCTCGCACCGCAATAATCAGGAAGATCCTCCCGCGCCATGTCCCCATTCATGATATGGTGGCCCGTCAACAGACCGCTGATGAGCAACCACACGTTCAGAGATTCAGACGGACCCGGTGCCCTCCGCAAAACTGTTCTGGCCGGCGCAATCGGGAATGTGCTGGAATGGTATGACTTTGCGCTCTTCGGATATTTCGCTCCGGTCTTGTCGGTCTTGTTCTTTCCTGCGTCCGATCCATCGTTGTCCTTGATTGCCACATTCAGCGTGTTTGCCGTTGGATTTCTTGCGCGACCGTTGGGTGCGCTGTTCTTTGGCTATTGGGGTGATACGAAAGGGCGTCGTGCGGCACTGTCATGGTCCGTCATACTCATGGCGATTCCCACGTGTTTCGTGGGCCTGTTGCCGACCTACGCGGAGATCGGCCTCCTCGCACCGATGGTCCTCACCATGCTGCGGTTTGTTCAGGGATTTTCGGTTGGAGGTGAATTTACGGGATCAGTGACCTTTCTGATTGAACATGCCGCCCCGACAGAGCGAGGCTATATCGGCAGTTGGGCAGGATTCAGCGCACAAATCGGGGCGTTATTGGGATCCGGCGTCGGGGCATTGGCGAGCGCACACCTGACACAGGACACCCTGCACGCATGGGGGTGGCGTATTCCGTTTCTTGCGGGGAGCGTCATCGCCGTGATCGGCTGGTACTTGCGACGGCGTATTCCTGAATCACCCGCCTTTGAACGGCTCCAGCAGGCAGGCACCGTCTCGTCTTCACCGGTTCGTGAGTTATTCACGCAGCACCCGCTGCCGCTCGTTCAAGTCATCGGTCTCGTCCTGTTGCATGGCGTCGGGTTCTACGTCTTTTTTGTCTTTCTGCCGACCTATCTCACCAAAGTGAGCGCGCTGCCGATGCAGACGGCACTGACCATCAACACAGTCTGTATGGCCGTGATGGCGGTTCTGATTCCGATCATGGGCAAATTGGCTGATCGGGTAGGACCCCGTTGGGTGCTGGGCGCCGGTGCGGCGGGGCTCGCGTTAGGAACCGTTCCGTTCTTCACCTGTTTCGCAAGCGGACAGTTGGCGTTGATCGTGATGGCACAACTGACCGTGACGATATTCGCAGCCGCCTATATGGGCCCCTTCTTCGCCATCGTCGCGATGCTCTTTCCCGTTGCCCGCCGCTATACCGGCCTCTCGATTTCGTACAACATGGCCTCAGCCGTGTTCGGCGGCAGCGCTCCCTTGATGGCCACCATGATCATGGAACGGAGTGGCAGTCCGCTTGCGCCAGGATGGTACGTCAGTCTGTGTGCGCTCCTGTCGTTGATCGTCCTCTCGACGATCCGCGAGGATAAGAAAGGTGTCGCGGTGGGCCACACCAGCACTCATTGACAGTGAAAACACCTCATGCTGTAGTTCCTGTGCACGATACGAATCACCCATGACTGATCAGACACTCCCGCATCCGCCCCTTTCCGGTCCGCCGGTCTCGCGCTGGTGGGGATGCTTTCCTGAACTTCGCCGAGACACACTCGGCTTTCTGTTGCACTGCCAATCCTATGGCGACGTGGTCAAGCTTCCCATGGGCCTTGTCATCGGACTGCTCCTGCGGCAACGCGACGCCGCCATGTATGTGTTGAATCATCCCGCCGACGTCAAACATGTTCTCGTGACCAATCAAGGGAACTATCGCAAGGCTCCGGTGGCCCCGGCTGAATCACGGATCTTTGGTCACGGTGTGCTGCATTCAGAAGGAGACACGCATCATCGGCAGCGGCGACTGTTTCTTCCCTTCTTCCACGGTTCCCATGTAACCGCCTATACCGATCTGATCACCGGGAAGGCGTGCGAACAGATGGCGCAGTGGCAAGACAGCACCACCCTCGACATTGGACGAGAAATGGCCCACCTCACGCTGTCGATCATCTGGCGGTTGCTGTTCGGTCGAGACGTCCGGTCGGAGAGCGAGATGATCCGTGAAACTATTTCGGCCGGCCAGCGCCTGATTAAGTTGCAGTATGACTCGCTCCTTGCGAGTGCGATTCCGCTCTGGATTCCCATTCCACGACATCGCCGATTTACGCAGGGCTTCAACTTAATGGAAACAATGATCGTTCGATCTATTCATGAGCGACGACTGGGACCTGACCGACAGGACGATGTGTTATCCCTGTTGCTGAGTGCCACCGATACAGAAGGTCGCCCGCTCACAAACGAAGAGATTCGTGACGAACTCATGACCTTTCTGTTGGCCGGTCACGAAACCACCGCCAATGCCCTGACCTGGACCTGGTTTCTGTTGTCACAATATCCGGCAGTACGGGAACGGCTGACTCAGGAATTGCATGAGGTGTTAGGCAACCGGATTCCGACCGCCGCGGATCTGCCTCGCTTGCGCTATATGAAGATGGTCTGGGATGAGTCGCTACGCCTGTACCCGCCGGCATGGGCACTCCACACTCGACTCGCCAATGCACAGGACCACCTGCCGTCTGGAGCCGTCCTTCCGCCCGGTGCCTGGGTCTTCATCAGCCCATGGAATGTGCATCGTCACCCACGGTGGTTTCCAGATCCTGATCGATTCGATCCGGAGCGATTTTCAGAAGACGCCAAACACACCCGTCCCGCATTCAGCTACATTCCGTTCGGGGCTGGTGGTCGACGGTGTCTCGGTGAGTCGTTCGCGGAGCTCGAAGGGCAATTGATCTTAGCGACGATGGCCTCTCACGTTCATTTCCACATCGTGGATGGACAGACCATCCAGCCGGAGCCAGGCATGACGCTGCACCCGACCGTCCCGGTTTACATGATTGTCCAGCGACTTAGTCTGCCCGCGGCGCGTCCCGTGCTCGCATAACTCGACGTCCTTCCGCTTCTACCCTTCTCCCTTTTGATATGGTACAACTCGCGGACAAGATCCGACGATTCTCGAACCGCAACCGACTGACGATGGAGAACCGAACATCCGCGGCAACTCGCATCTTGCTGATGCTCATCGGCCTTCTCTGTCTCTCCGGCTGTCTCTCGCCCGTCACCCTGACACGAGCCGTGATCGCCTATGATGATGCGATTACCGAATCGCAGTCAAAGCAACTGCTCGTGAACATTGCCCGTGCGCAACACCATCAGCCGATTCACTTTACCGGCGTCTCCAACGTCGCGGCGACCTTTGATTTTCGGTTCACGGCCGGCGCCACGCCGGCGCTCACCGGTGACGCCAGCCGAACAATCTTGCCCGTCATCGGCGGAAGCGTGGCGGAGAATCCAACCATCAGCATCGCCCCGATCGAAGGCGAGGAGTTTACCCAACGCTTGCTCACGCCGTTCCACGAAGCGAAACTCACCTTGCTCCTGCGACAAGGGATCGATATTGATCTTCTCCTCCGGTTGATGGCCAAGGAGCTCCGGCTCAACCATAGCGACGGGACGATTGCCTATCGGAATAATCCTTCCGACAAGATCGGCTATGAGATGTTTAGGCGGGTCGTGCTTCACCTTTCAGCGATTCAAGATCACAATAGCCTCTACGTCGAACCATTGAATGTTGAACGAAGTTGGACGATTCCTGCTGAATCGGTCACGGCGGAAGGCTTCAAAGCACTCGAACAGGACTACCAGGTGTTCTATAACGCGCAGGATAGGACATTCACGTTACGAAAGCAAGTCGAAGGCGGCACGCTGATCACGAACTATGATCCGAATTTACTGTCTCGGGAGGAACGGGCCCGCCTGCAGCATGAGAATGAACAGGGACTCCCGCACGATGTCACATTCGACATTCGCTCGGGGCATTATGGCGGTGAGTGGCCGATCAAGGGAGACTTCCGACTGCGCAGTTTCAACGCCATGTTGAACTTCTTAGGGCTCTCGATCGCTGAAGATCCGGAGTACCATGTCGAGAAAGACAGCCGAACCCCAGCAGTATCAGAAAACCCTGTCAAAACGCTGGACCTGCTTGTTTCCTCATCGGCTCCGTCTGGGCTGGATCTGGCCATGAAATCCCACGGGCAATATTATGCCGTCAACACCACCGGACCACAGGCCCGCTGGAACCGAGAAGCCTTCAAACTCTTGTCGCAATTGTTCCAGATGACGGTCACCGAAGTCCCACGTGCAGGCGTCCCGAGTATCACCATCGCAAAATAACTCAGCGGGGACCAGATTCAGAAACAGGATGGCGGGTGCTATGCATCGGCTCGATCGAGATTGGGCTTCGGAGGACGACGCCCGATCAAATAAATGATGCCGGGAAAGAGCATGGTCGTACCAGGGAAAACCAAGCGGTACCCCCACCACGGCAACGTCGGCCGAAAAAATCCAAGACCAACGGTCAGGAGGATCGACGCGACGATTCCGTAGATATACGCCGGAACCAGCGTCGTGGACTGATCCTCACTCCGCTGTCGTGAGGCCGTGATAAACCCCTTGATGAGAACATAGATGGAAAGAATAATACAGGCAGTACCGTAATACATTGCATATTCTTGCATAACGCCGACCTCGCTAAGACTCCCCTG
>DCZN01000011.1:60532-77208 GCA_002331625.1 Nitrospira sp. UBA2083
CATCTCAAGTGGATCCTGTCAGAATCGCGTATTGAGCTTGTAAAAATCGGCATCCCCCAAGAGAATAGTGCGACACGAGAGAAACAGTCTGGTTTCACCCCCACTGATGTCCAGGAGTCGCGCGCATGAAAATGTTAGTCATCGTGTTCCGTGAATCGCTCGTCGAACAGGTGCATGCTCTGCTGAACGAGTACGAGGTGAGCGCGTTCAGCGAACTGCAGAACGTCACCGGCAAAGGGGTGACCGGCTCCACCAGCCAGTTCTTTCTGGCTCCCACGACCAACCGTATGATCCTCGCGGCGGTCGCCGATCAGTTGGCCTACCGTCTGATCGATGCCTTCACACGCTTTCGATTGGAACAGGAGGCGGCCAAGGGTGACAGCCTCTTCCCGCTTCACGTCTTTGTCATGCCATGCGAGCAGGCGGTGTAGCCAAATCTGATGCCGCCCTCGTGAGGGGTGGGCTGGCCAGGAGGCAGGCCAGAGGTTCTCACCCTTCAATACCGCATAAACAGCACGGCCTCCAGACAAGAGATCTCGAGGCCGTGCTGGCAACCGTATTCTTAGATAGCGCGAGAGGCGCTTGCTCAGTGGGTGCCTGGTTCCAGTGATTCTACCGTGTCCTCAGCCTGCTTCTTGGCCTTGGCTTTCTTCGCCTTAGCTGCCTTTTTCATTTCCTTCTTCTCAGCCTTCAACGCCTCACGCTTGTCCTTCATCTCTGATCTCATCTGTTCGCGCTTGGCTTTCATGTCGGCCTTCATCTGGTTCTTCTTGGCCTTGAAGTTTTCCTTCATCTGCTCATGCCCAGTCTGCATGTCGCCCTTGGCCTCACTAGCCATGGACCCCATATCGCCCTTCAATTCGGAACCGAGATTGGTGAGCTCATCCGCCAGAGCCGCGGTACCAATCCCAACAACACCTGCAAACACAGCTGCTGATACAACGATGAAACGCATGAAGAGCCTCCCCTGAATAGGTTGTGTTATTCAAACCGGCGCAGGATCCAGCGCCCCTTCTACGGCTATCGCGAGATGAAGTTTCAGGCAACTGATTTTGTAGTTCTTGTCAATGCATTAAATTCGTAGCCAAATGGCCCTACCAGTACCTCTCTCTTTTCGGATAGCATAGCGGCCATATGGGGACTTTCTCTCAATAGCGCACATATTATGGGAGTGCGCGTGCCAAGCGTCGTATCCGCATCTCAATATAAAAGAGAGCTTGCACAGAAAGGACGGAGCCATGAAACATCTTAGACTTCCTCTCATCATTCCAGCCATTGCATTCGTCCTGCTTTCTCTTGCTGAAATGAGTTATGCAAGTGCCATAGGCTTCACCGTCAACGGCACAATGCTGGAAACGAAATTGGGGTATTCCAATGGCCAACCCGTGAGCTTCACATTTGTGCTTAGAGACTATCGGCCTGAAACATTGAGAGTTACCCCTGATCCACCTATCCTGTCGCCCACCGGCGCCGGCCAGTTCGGCTGGTATCAGGATCTGCGAACCGAGGCGCATCTTTGGTCGGATGTGTATGGCACAGGTCTTACTGGAGACTGGAATCCCATTAATGATGCAAGTCACTTAACCACAAGCAACATGACACTTCAGCTTGGTCGCAACCAGCCAAGTAACACGTTACAGTTTCAGAGTTCTAACGTTGCCGGTATCACAAATACCGGGTTGTTTGCTAATGGGTTTCAAGTGGCAGGTTTTCAAGTAAGTAACTCGTATCTGGGACTGGATGCACGCGCAGTCGACGGCGATAACTTAGCCAGATCGCCTGTGCCTGATCCTACAGAGCTGTTTTTCCGTCTCACCGGGTCATATGCTCGTGATCCCATTTTCTCACCATTTGCCCGCCTTCAAGTGCTGGCGAACGGTACCCAATCTATAGACTTCAGAGTTGATAGACTCACAATCGCCCCAGTTCCTGTACCAGGCACGTTCTGGCTACTCGGATCTGGTTTACTGGTACTGGCGCTCCGTATGCTGCTGTCTTCTAAAGGGAAGGCTATTGGCGCTGTATAGTCTGTGGCTGATTCTCAGCGAAAGGATCAGGCAAGACGCAGCGGAGGTGCGGATGAGAAAAAGTCAATTCATCTCATGTCACCTATTAAGTGGATAGAGACCTTCCTTGGCGTGTTGCCATCCTCCTCAGCAAGGCTGAGGTTAAAGCATGATCCTACCGAACAGGATGCCCCCTGATCGTAAAAAATCCAGTGACCCCACTTATAAGGGCATGGAAATCTGTCTTTCTGTGAACTGTGAAAATCGCGCTCATTAATCCGAGATTCGACGTCTCTTACTGGGGACAAGAGTACGCAATGCCCATCTTTGGGAAGAAAGCCAATATGCCGGTTGCTTCTTTGCCGCTTCTTGCTGCTCTTACACCGTCCAATCATCACGTCACACTCGTGGATGAGAACGTTGAGGAGCTAGATTTTGAACAGCTTAGATGTATGGACGTAGTAGGCGTTACTGGAATGAGCGTGCAGCGTTTTAGGGCAAAAGAGATTTTGCACAAGTTGAAGAAAGATGGGGTTTTGACTGTAGCTGGGGGCGCTTGGGCTAGTGTCGACGAAAATTATTTTCGAGAAACGGCGGATGTGATCTTTGTCGGTGAGTCTGAAGAGACATGGCCTGAATTTCTTCATGATGTGGAACGCGGTAGGTGGAAAAACCGATACGTTCAAGAGTCCAATTCGGACATGAGCAAAGTTCCGGTCCCCAAATTCAGCCTCTTGAAAATGGATAACTACCTTTACGGAAGCATCCAAATCTCAAGAGGGTGTCCCTTCTTGTGCGAGTTTTGTGACATCATCGTGACATTTGGACGGAGACCGAGGCTAAAGTCGAGCACCCAAGTTATTGCTGAGCTTAACGAGCTAAGAAATCATGGCATGAAGCAGATCTTCATAGTGGACGATAACCTCATTGGAAATAAAGCAGGCGTCAAAGTGGTCTTAAAGGACATCATTCGGTATCAAGAGCAGCATAGATATCCTTTTCGATTCCTTACGGAAGCGACTCTTGATCTAGCAGAAGATGATGAAATGATGGATCTAATGGCTGAAGCGAATATTAATGCGGTCTTTATTGGGATTGAGTCACCAAAGAAGGAGTCTTTAGCCGAAACACGTAAATATCAGAATATCCGGCCACACGCTGGCACTCTATTGCAACGCGTCACGAAAATACAAACGGCTGGGATTGAAGTAGCCTGTGGCATGATTGTGGGATTCGATAATGATGACGAATCAATTTTTGCTGCACAAGAACAGTTTCTAACGGAGGCTTCAATCCCTCATGCAATGATTGGCATGCTTTATGCCATCCCAAAGACTCCCCTTTATGAACGGCTACTAATAGAGAAGCGCTTAGATTCTGTAAACGAGGGCTCCTACGGGACAAACGTTATTCCCATGAACATGACAAGAGATATGCTAAGAGAGGGATATATAAATGTAATGCGCTACATGAACCAGACCTCCGCATATTTCGAGAGAGTGGATGCCCTATATCTACATGGAAGACTGGCATATCAAAGAATGGGACGGTTCAAATTTTTAAAAGAACATCGGTTAGACAATCTTATGGCTAAACTAAGAAGCATCTTGTATTGCACAATATTATGTATTCGCATAATTAAGAATGTGAAGAATAGAGGGCTTCGACGGGAATACCTTGGCAGGACCGTAAGATGCCTTCTAAGGACGCGAGATGTCACCGTTTGCCTGTCCTATTTAGTGAAATGTGCGATCCATTACCATAACCACAAGCTGGTCGAGGGGCTCTCAAACGGTAAACTAGTGAGCACAATGTAGACCTTTCTTGTCATGGGAATTGGCATATTCAAGACGAAAGATCCCGTCATTCTAAAGCAGGTCTATGAGTTTCGGCTTCGGATATTCCGCGATGAGGTAAAAGCCCTTTTCCCTAAAGCTGTTCTAGCGTCGAAAGAGCTGCGAGACGAGTTTGATGAAGTGGCGTATCAATATGTAGCAATGGAGAATGATAAGGTGATCGGATGCGCCAGAGCATTTGACCTGGCCGATGTGCCACGATCAGAACCATTACTCTCACGATACCAATTGGACAGAGCGATGACACAATTTCCATCTAACGAGATAGCATTCACAGGAAGATTACTTGTTGCTAGCGGGTACAGGGCAAGCAGAACTGCTGTCAAGTTAATGTCGAGGGCTACGGCGGACGGAAGACGACGAGGTGTTCGCATCGCATTTTTGGACTGCAGCCCAAGACTCTTGCCTTTTTATGAAGCATTCGGCTTTAGAAGATACGGGAAGCCGTTCAATGACCCCATATACGGCTTCAAGATCCCCCTAGTCTTCTTGGTGAAGGACAAAGTTACTCTGAAGGCATGTCATTCTCCTTTAGCAGACGGCAGCTACGAAGATGATAAAGAGGCGCGTGACTGGTACAACGAAACATCGTTTCGCCAAAATATGAACTTCAATAGGAGAAGATCGACGCAAGTACTATCCAAGTATCTTGGTGATAACTTAGCTAGAGTTGAATTGTTTAGCTGTTTCTCACACCCACAAATCGATCTCATACTCAGACGGGCGACCGTCATACAGGCTTACCCTGAACAAATACTGCTTCAAAACGGCCTCCGAGATAATGTTTTGTTCGTCGTTATAGAAGGCCAACTAAAGACCGAACATGACGTTAACGGTCGTCCTGTTGAGTGCATGTTGAACATTGGCCAGCATGCTGGCCAATTACAGTTCTGCGGAGCTACGTTAGACGTTACTAAACTTGTCGCAACAAGACCATCGACTTTGCTCGTGATATGTGCGGAAACATTACAGTGGCTGGCAGCAAAGCATGCAGACATAGCCGCTAAGATTAGTAGGATACTGAGCGAGTCCCCTTTCTGCCAAAAAACTAGTCCGTACAAACGACATGCGAGTTGCTAGCTGGCAGTTTCTGAATTTCATCTTATTCGTTTTGTGTTTTGCTAGCTTTACATGGGGCACGTATTGTTTCTTTTTGACGCGTGGCTCAGATGTTCCAATTTGGGGCAAGGCGACCAGACTCTGTACGGTGTTGCTCGTTACAGTACAACTGATGCTCTTCTTGCCGAAAGAAGATGGCAGCAATTCACCTAGTATGTACGTAGCTGCCGGTTTCTATACTGCTTCACTACTGCTCTTTTGGAGCGCAGTACAAGCTAATCGAGAGAGACCGCTCACCCACTGCTTTTCACAAAACGAGCCCGAGCACATTATTATGACGGGGCCGTACAGATTAATACGACATCCATTTTATGTGTCATATCTCATTGCTTGGACGGCGGGAATATTTGCAGCAGATTCGACGGTTATCTTGTTTGGTGCGAGTCTAATGTTGTTTCTCTATTGGAGAGCAGCGTATCTGGAGGAAGAGGCTTTTCTCAATAGCAAACTACGCGATACCTTCATCGCATATAAAGCAACAACGGGATTTTTTCTTCCTAAGCTAACATTGGAGCATAAGGCTTTACGGTGAGACTGCAGTAGATAAAACGGCTGCCACATCATGGCTGCTGTAGTGCTCTCTTGAAGTATCGTTACCAGGATTTAATAGATCACGACACCTCGATAAGAATAGAAGCAAGAAACCACGGCCTCCAGCAGGTTGTCCCCCGGAGGCCATACAAGAGCATGCCTTCAGCGAAGCGCGCTCGTTGCGATTATTGCGATTAAATGGAGTGGAGCGCTAAGGCCTGATCTGCCACAACAAGTAGACCAACCCGACCGCCACTGCCGACACCAAGACGAAATGCATGAACGTCCTCCCTGCGATTGATGGTTGTAGTGTGCCTCGCGCCGGGAACCGGCGCTCACTCTATGGGTATCGCGAGATGGCATTTCAGGCAACGAATTTCAAGATTTTGGATGTCAGGCATGCGGAGACTGGCGACGTGGCGCTTCGAACCCCACATCATCGTGTACAGACGGCGGATAAGCGAGTTACGAGATGGGAGCATTGCCGTGCATCCGACTGAAGACGTCCCAGTCGAACTGCTTCGGCATGACTGCATGGAGTGGAATCGGGCCGATTGATCCCCGTTCACGGTAGGCCATGAGACATCCGACAATGTCATCGGGCGATTCGATCAGTTGGTGCACCACCTCATGGGCAAGATGCTGGGCAATCGCCTTATCCTCTGGTATCGGCCTGGCACCCCGGAGGGTATGGCCAAGAATGGTGGCTTTGGTGGCCAGGGTGAGAGGATAGTGACCGGGCTGCGCATGCCGTTCCGGCCATCGGGTAATCACATCAGCAACATAGTCGACGAGACCATGGACACCACCATCCTTGTGATGCCGATGCGGCGTACGTTCGGCAACAACAAACAAGTGGCTCTTGTTCGGCACACCCAATGTCCGCTTGAGCGTCCCGAGAATCACCTCATCGATATAGGCGTTTGGGTCGGGATGTTCATTGACCAACAAGCCCTCGGCTCTCGCTTGGTACGCGCATGCCAGTGCTAGGTGACCTGACCCAGCGCCCATGATCTCCACGAAAAACACGCTGCCCATCGCCGCGCTGGTCGCTTTGAGGGATTCGATGGACTGATCTGCCAATGCCACGGCGGACTGAAATCCGAGGGAGATTGTTCCTTCGAGATTATTGTCAATGCTGCCTGGAATGCCGACCACCTGCACGCCGAATTCTTCGTAAATGGCCCGAGCACCCCGCATGCTGCCATCGCCCCCCAGTACGACCAGTGCGCCATCGCGCACGTATGGTTCAAGATGACGCATGGCCACGTGCTGCACTGTCTCCTGCTTGAACTCCTCGAAGCGGCTGCTGCCGATGGGGCTGCTGGGATGGCTGCTCATACCGCGAGTATCTTCTTCGGTCACACGTTCGATCCAATTGTTGGCCAGGCCCAAATAACCGTGCCGAACAAAATAGACCTCCAATCCCAAGCGCTGACCGGTCACATGCAATTCTTTTAGGGCGGCGCCGGCGCCGGCAAAATCCCCTCCCGACACAAGCGCAACGATTCGCTTGAGCGTTCGAGGTTTGAGTGTGACACGGTCTTTTCTTGCGCGCTCCACGGTCACCCACGTATTGCGGACGACCCGCTCCCGCTCGGACAGCCCAACCGCCGTTGAGTAGCCGGACATCCGTCCCTGTTCGACCGTGAGCAGCACGACATTGTCTTGGCTTTCCTTATAGTCGCTGAACTCGCTAAAGGCTTCATGGAACGGACGCGGATCCAAATAGATCATCAAAGCTCGCAAGGTGGAACTATGGGTATACAGGCAGGCCACTTTTCCCTTTTGTGCGACGCCTACTCGGTGGAGGCCATCGATCACGTCAATATAGAGGTCAAAGAAGGAGTTGCCACACGGATAACAATAGAGCGGATCTTTGATTAGCCGCTTGGCCGTGGATGTCTCGACGCTAAACGCACGCGCCGCTTCTTCGACCTCGAGGGACTTCTCCAATCCCGTGACCCAACCGAAATCCGACGATTCGAGAGCCGGCTCAGCGATCGGTTCGGATGCGGACGCACCTTGGAGCAGCGCCGCAGATACCCGTTCGTACAGCTGCCTGGTGTTTGGGCTACGGCTGATGCAATGAAGGAACGTGCGCGGGTCGAGGTAGTTGGTGAGATGCAAGAAATCGAGCTGCTGTCCCACCACGCCAATCATGCGGGCGAGCGCCACCCCCACTGCATCGGCTTTAGCAACACCTCGGTCACGGTCCAATTGATTCGGTAAACGACACCCAACGCGATGAGTCTTGCTGTCAACTAGCGACACCCCATGACGCATCGTGAAGAAGAGTGTTCGATCGCCCAGATTCCGCGGCAACAGCCAAAAGCGGTCGTCGCCCAGTTCCAGGACGATGCGGCCTTCCGCCAGCGTGGGGGTCAGCTGCGCGCGCGGCACGATGGCCACCGGACGTCGATAGGTCGGTTTGGCTACGGCCCCGATCGTGGCTCGGAGTAACGGCTGCAGCGAACCTTCGGCAAGAAGCGTGTTCCAGGCAGCAAAGAACACCAGCTGATCATCGATCAGACTTTCCCGAGCCGACCGGTACCCATCAGCGGTTGCAAACCCGGACTTGGAGCGTTCGACGAACGAGCGGAGTTGCTCCATTTTAGCGTGGACGCGGTCAGCGTCATCGTCTGACGTTTCTCGTGGCAGAAGTTGGACGATTCCACGCTCCGATGCTCGTCGAGCGAGGGCGCGCCCGTAGGCAAGGAGTCCTTCAATTGAGACAAAATCGAGCGGATGACTCATAACCGACGTCAATCAGACGATATTCTGCCAGCACGTGACTGATTTGCCGTACGATTGTCGATACAATTTGGTCAATCCTAAACCGTTGCATAGACCGTAGCAAGAGAGGCATGGCGTCAATGGTAGTTCGAAATGAACTACTCTAAAGAAACGAGGTTCAAAAGGGCAGTTTGTTAACTACTGCATCATTGTACGGTTGAGACATATCTGAACAGACATCTAGAATTTCGTCTCTCAACTTCGGCATAGGAGTCGGCTGAAGACCCAAGAGATCCTCTTCAAAGCGAATGTTAGAACCATTGCCTTCGAGGTTTCGTATCTGTAGTTGTCCGGATCGTGTGGCAACAAGCAGATATCCTTCTCGGCTCCAATCCGCCCATTGAAGATCATCTAAGAGTTCAAGGTCGCCGTTGGACTCCAACGAGTATCGCACGTCGAGACCATCAACGGATTGGTCGACACCGAACTCTCCTCCGGCAATGCCCACGCTTTCCACATAGAGCACTCGCGCACCCTCCGGCTGCGGCTTTCGCATACGTGCATTGCGATGCTCATCCCAGGCGTCGCCGGGATCACGGATTGGCGAATCTTCCGCTTCGATCCATCCTCGGCGTCGCTCGTTGGCGAATTGGATGACGGGGATAGAACGCAACCCATAGGGAATCGGGAGCGTTTCCGTCGGCAGGTTCTCACGATCCCCGCCTTCCGTAAAATTAGTAGCCACGTGTCCAGGTTCCACAGGTACCGAACGCGTGGAGTGCGGTCAGCCACGGCAGCTTCGATACGGCGACATACGCGTCACCATGCTCCCATGTGGCACTGGGCTTGTGCGCGAAGTAGCAGAGATACTGACCATCTGGAGACAAATCAGATCGCCTCGGGAAAATGCGGCCGCCAAGNNGGCGGTCGCCAAGCCAATCACCGGGCTCGTATCGTCCGGCAGCGAGGTCCCACCGGCCCACATGCGCCCAATGACTCGGCCCCCGACGAAACACCGCGACCACCGGCGCCTGAGTCGCTGGAATGCAGTAAATACGAGGCGAGGCTGATGGTGTCATGATGGATCCACTCTCGAAAGCGGTTCAGTCATGAACCGCACCAAACATCCTGAGGATCCACCACGACCCAATGACGACGGCGACGGCACAGCAGATGAACAGGACGCCGAAGAACTGGGCAACCTGCCTCGTGACGCTGCGGCCCGGCCTTCCAGCACAATCGTATCACGCAAGACCGTTGCACCGGGAAGAGGAAATCGTAGCGCACGCCGGACACGCCTCCCCGACCACCAGAAGTGACAGCCGGCCAGGGAGACGGCGACAGCCCCCATTCCTACGCTCCATCTGAATACCGCCGTGAGGGATTCGCGAGCCGCTTCGACAGGCATGCTGCGTACCTGCACCAACCAGTCCTCGAAGACTATTACGAGCACAGCACCACAAATCAACACGGCGATTAACACAAGGATCGCCACTTTTCGGCTACGAGCATCGGCTTGCTGAATTTCTACCATCTCAGACACCTTGGCTGGTCAAATACGCATCACAAAGGCTGGATAGGATTCAGCCCGTTTCTAGCGTGAATCTTGACGGGCCGATCTGTGATCGGCAAGCGATAGGTGGAAATGTGCAGGAACAACGGTGGTGAGAGAAGCGTTCTCTGTGATGCGTTCGACGGGCCTATGGCATGACCACCAACTTACTGAACTCTTCACGCGCCGCGGTCACGATGGCCGACGGCGCCTTGTCTGGGCTGCCCGCATCAAACGGCGGCCGGGGGTCATATTCAATGAGCAGTTGAGTGAGCTGCGCGGCATCGGAGCCGAACTCCTCTGCCACGAGTGTCAGCGCCATGTCGATGCCGGATGACACCCCGGCGGCCGTAACGACTTTGCCGTCACGCACAACTCGCTCTTTGGTCGGGATGGCTCCGAATTGTTTCAGGACATCATGCGCGAGCCAATGGGTGGTGGCCTTCAGTCCGGTGAGCACGCCGGCAGCTGCCAGTCCTAACGCGCCGGTGCAGACGGATGTGGTCCATTTCGTGGTCCGGTGTACCAGCGTAATCCATTCCAGAACCAACTGATCTCCCATCACCGCTTGTGGAAATGCCGTGCCTGGCACCACCAGAATATCGGGACTGGTCGTTTCATCGAGCGAATAATCGGCTGTCAGACGAAGCCTGCCGAAGTCGGTGCGTTTCACACCTTTCTCGCGTGCCACGAAGCGCACATCGGTCCCGAGCGTCGGCGCTTGCAGAACCTCATAGGGACCGATCGCATCGAGCGCCGTCATGCCGTCATACAACAAAATGGCCACTTGTAACTTTTTCTCAGAACCCATGATTGCCCCCCTGTGATCATCCATACATCTCGAACGATCTGTCGCCTACAGGTACATCTACCGATGTGAATAAAGAGGCAGTATAATAAAACTCATGCGTTGGATCACTACCTTCGGTGTCGTCCTCATGTGCAACATGTGGCCAGGCTTATCCCACGCCGTTGGGGAAGAACCCACTCAACAGCCCAATGCCAGGGAACGGTTGAATCAAGTGTTAGGTCCGGAAGGTGGTATTCAGGTCTACAAAGACCAGCATGGAAATGTCGAAAGCACGATCAATCTGCCGGACGGCGAACGTATCATGACTGTGCAACCACCGCAAAGTCCAGGGTTCAATGTTGGCCCTCCTCTTCAACTCAACAATCAGACGCTTCAGTTTCCTCCTCAACCCCCTGTTCCTGCTCAACCGCCAGCGCCGGACTTTCCACAACGGGCACGGTAGACGGCACCCATCATTCCACTCCCCATTTTTCGTCTTGACGATCCTTTTGCCTCCACGCCATACTCACGTACTCATGCATGCCCTTGCCGTCATCATTCTTCTGGCAACTCTTGTCCTCCCGGTTGAGTCTAGCCTTGCGTTCCCACCGGCCGGCACGAAAGACCTGTCTACACTCCAGACCCAGGCCACTCAAGGAAGTGCGGAAGCGCAGAACGGCCTCGGGGAGCTGTACGCCAAGGGGAAGGGCATGCCACAGGACTATGCCCAAGCACGAACCTGGTATGAGAAGGCCGCAGCGCAGGGTCACCCGATGGCACAAAACAACCTCGCGGAACTCTATTTCGCAGGACTCGGCGGCCCTCAAGACTTGGTGCGAGCCTATATGTGGGTGAATCTCGCAGCTTCACACATGCAGGGTGAGGATAAGAAGCAAGCAGAAGAAAATCGTGAGGATGTCGCCCAGCGCATGACTCCCGCCCAGATCACAGAAGCCAAGCGGCTTTCAGAACAATGCCGGTCCAATAAGTTCAAGGGCTGCTGAGACTCGATCGGCCATCCCTCCCTTTGATCCGACTGCCCAATTTCTTTCTCCCCTCACTTCCTCAGCCACCTGTACCGAATGGAGGTACTACATACTTGATAGATCAACAAGTTAACCATCAAGCCGGCAGAACTTTCCCTCTGAAAGGATTTCTCCCTTCGCCCCATATCCTCCCGTGAAGGCCGCCACAACACCACGGCGAGCCGGAGGAGGATTCTATAGAACACGACAACGAGACAGGCCGGTGGAGGCACCAGTCCCTTGGCGCGAGCAATGCTCTCTCGGGCTACTGAGATGAAGGCGGCACGTTCTCAAGGAAGCGCTGAACCTGGTCTAGGTACAGGGGAATCCGGCGGACTGCGACGGGCAAGGCTTCGTACACTCGCTCAGGATCGATATCGTCGTATTCGTGGACAATCCGATTGCGGAGGCCAGCAGCCATCGCCATTTCTTTCGCAAGATCGGCCGACATCACCCCGAGCCTGCTCAGACGCACAAAGGATTCGTGATAGTCCTTGGGTGGGACCTGACCCGACTCTATGATCAGATGAAAATTGATATCGATCATCCGGCCGATTGCTCGTTCAAGATACCGCTCGGCCAGATCTTCGTTGATCGAATTCTCCAAATACTGTTCGCGCGATAATTGGGACAACCGGGTCATCGCCGCCACGTCCTCAAGAATCAGGCTCATTTTTCTAGTGATGAGCTGGCAGTCGATCATAGACGATGGGACTCCGCCACTAGTGTCGACAATTGCCTTGCGACAGACTGCCGTTCAAGCTCCAAGTAGGGACGATAGTCTTGGTAGGTTTTGAAAGCGTAGAGCCGGAGCTGGGCAAGGTCTTGAGATGTACCGAAGAGTATCCGACAGGCCTCCATGATTTTCTTCCGAAAGAGTGGGTCTGCCCGATTCAGGATGGCCACATCAACCTCGCGCCCCGGAAACCGTGCCTGCAAAGCTTCCTGCATCTCCAACATAGTCTCTAACGACACGGCAGGAGCTTCCAGTTGCACCGCTAGATCCACATCGCTGCGTTCATGCGTCGTTCCGGTAACGGTTGACCCAAACTGGAGGATGACACGAATACCAAATCGCTGGGCAAGCTCGCTCAGCCCAAGACCTGATTCTGTGAGAGGTTCGTCGCTCATCCCACCCTCTGAGGTTTCTTATTCATGCCGTAGCCTAGCCGAGACCGTGATAATTGTCTATGCAGCAGATGAAACGGTTCACCATGGCAGGCCCAGGAAAAACATCTTGAATTTCCAGTGAAAGGATTTCACCCCTTGTCCCATATCCTCCCGTGAAGGCCGCCACAACACCACGGCGAGCCGGAGGAGGATTCCATGGGGCAAGACAGCGGCACAAGCCAACCGAACCAGCTGACCCTCTGGCGTGATCCCCGCCTCTATCAAATCGTTAGCCTTTCGACTCTCCTCTTCTACGGCCTCTTCTTCCTCCACTTCGACATCTCGATCTGGCAGATCGCTATCACATTGGGCGTTGCTCAGCTGATCCAATATGCCGGTACCCGCCACTTCAACCTCCCCTTCTTCGATCCGAAGAGTGCGCTCATTTCATCCCTCTCGCTCTGTCTTCTGCTTCGCACCAATGATCTCGCGATAGTAGCCTTGGCGGCGTTCATTGCGATAACCAGCAAGTTCGTTATTCGATGGAAGGACAAGCACGTCTTCAACCCCACAAATCTTGCACTGGTTGTGATCCTGACCAGCGGTCTCGGCTGGATTTCACCTGGGCAATGGGGACAGGTGGCGTGGTTCGGCTTTCTGATTGCCTGCCTCGGGAGCCTCGTTGTGACAAGGGCAGCACGGGTAGATATCACCCTCACATTTCTGACCTTCTATGTCGGCCTGCTCATCGCCCGTGCGCTATGGCTTGGTGATCCACTGACAATCCCACTGCATCAGATCCAGAGTGGCGCACTGCTGATCTTTTCGTTCTTCATGATTTCCGATCCAAAGACCACCCCAGATGCACGAAGCGGCCGAATCCTCTTTGCCCTGCTCGTCGCACTCACCGCTCTCTCTGTCCAGTTCCATTTCTTCAAACCCAATGGGCCGCTCTGGGGATTAATTGTCTGCTCCCCGCTGGTACCACTGATTGACCGGTTGTTGCCGGCCCTACGATACGACTGGGCCAAACCCACGACCGGTCGCACACATGAGTCCGTTTCCTTGGCACTATCGCTTCAACCACAAAGGAGGCTTTCGTGAGACGTGTGATCGGACCAACTATCATGTTTCTGCTTGGGCTGTTCCTGTGGAGCAGTGAGGCCTCGGCCTTCTGCGGGTTTTATGTCGGGAAAGCCGACACGAAACTCTTTAATAAGGCATCGGAAGTCGTCATTGCACGCCACGACAACAAGACCGTCATCACCATGGCGAATGATTTCAAGGGCGATGTGAAGGAGTTCGCAATGGTCGTCCCGGTGCCAACCGTGCTGGAGAAGGACCAGATTCATGTCGGCGACGCAGCCGTCCTTAAGCACCTCGCCGACTATTCCGCGCCACGGCTCGTCGAATACTTCGATGACAACCCCTGCCGACGCTATGAGCTTATGGAAGACAGGATGGGTTCTTTCAAGAGCATGGTCCCAGCCTCGGCCCCTGGCAAACAGGAACGAGACAGAGCGCTAGGTGTCACCATCGAAGCCCAATACACGGTCGGGGAATATGACATCCTGATTCTATCGGCCAAGGAGAGTGCTGGCCTTGAAACATGGCTTAGCGAAAATGGGTACAAAACACCGACCGGTGCGTCAGCCGTGCTGCACAGCTATCTCAAACAGAACATGAAGTTTTTCGTAGCCAAGGTGAACCTGATTGAGCAATCGAAGCTTGGCTTTACGCACCTGCGTCCGCTCCAGATTGCGTTTGAGTCACCCAAGTTCATGTTGCCGATTCGCCTCGGCACGGTCAATGCCGACGGCGCGCAGGAACTCTTCATCTATACCCTCACAAAACAGGGTCGTGTCGAGACAACGAACTATCGGACCGTCCGGTTGCCGGAAGCCCAGGAGATTCCTCTCTATGTAAAGGACAAATTCGGCGATTTTTATCGCGACCTCTTCACACAGCAAGTGAAACGTGAAAGCGAGCGCGGCGTGTTTCTCGAATATACCTGGGATATGAATTGGTGCGATCCCTGCGCTGCCAACCCACTATCAGCCGAAGAGCTGCGGAGCTTCGGTGTTTTTTGGCAAGACAGCTCTAGCTTCAAACAACATGGAAACATCATGCCGCAAGCTCAGAACGTCTTCCTGACGCGTCTGCACGTCCGCTACGACGCCGCCCACTTTCCGGAAGATCTCATGTTCCAGGAAACATCGGATCGGAATAATTTCCAAGCCCGCTATATTCTCCGCCATCCGTGGACCGGCCAGGACGACTGTCCTGCTGCAACGGCCTATCGACAACAGTTGCGTGACCGGTATGAGCGAGAAGCACAAACCCTCGCGAATCTGACCGGTTGGAACATCGGCGACATTCGCAAACAGATGAATATCGCCTCGTTACCGGTGAGCGAAGGGAAGAAGTGGTATCAGCGCTTGTGGACGAACTAGAGGACCGAGCGGAGGACGACGCTGCCAGGAACGAGCGTCAATGAACTAGACTTGAATTGACAGCGAAAGAGATGTCTCTGTGATGGTCTGATAGGCAACCACTACATTGTGACTGCTTGGGGATGAGTCACGTTCACCGGATCCTTGTGCCCCTGAAGGGTTCTGCTCATCGGTCTTGGGGCTCCGCTCATCTTGAAGCGCCTTGACCAGATCCTCGTGCAGCTTGTCCAGGAAGTCAGGCAGATACGTGCGAATCTTTTCTGACTCGACCCTGGCCTCATTCAAGGCGTCCAGGACTTGTTGTACGAGTGATGCGAAGTGTCCGTCTTTCGTCGGCACCTTGAAGTGCGTGTCATCGGGCGAATCAGATGACGGGGTGGGCGCCGTGGTACCGGTGGACGACTGCGGGATCGCCGCGGCCGCCCCTAGCGCCCCACCCGGGGTAATCTGTGATGCCGCTACCACTGTCACGGATCGGACGACTTCGACACCGAGATCCAGCGAGGTGAGTGTCGTTAACCGACCGAACCCTTCGGCAAGGTTGTCAGACTGAACCCGTGCATGCTCATCCTGCCCCTGAATGAATCCGCGAAAGATATTCCCAATTTTCTGGAAGAGTACGTCGAGGTCCTCCAACTCTTCCTGGTTGAGATCTCCATCCACAGCTATTCCAAATCGATGTTGGAGGGCAGAGTACGTGGACCTCGCGTCGAGGCTTTCTGCTGCCCGATCCCTCTCTCTGCGAGCCTCATAACTCGCGGACCGAAACTCGGTCTCAAGGTCTGCCGTCAGGGTGATCCGATCTCCTTCGGCCGTCGTCACACTGACGCGCCCGGAAAACTCGTTGGACAGCGCGACACCACTGACCCCTGTATCCAGTCGATACCCGCCCACCTCGGATGGTGATCGGAGATTGAAGAACTGACTGAGGTCGGGAGAAGTCATGGTCTGAACAGGCATGTCGCGTCCTCTGTTCTATCGGTCTGCGATGAGCGTATTCTTGTTCTCCTATCGGTACCCCGTCAGATGAACTTAAGAGATCTTATGGTATAGTGACCGGACTGAACTATCCTCATGACAGGGAGGACTCCTATGAAAGACCGTTTGAGATATTCTGTGATCGTCGCTATCAGCATGGTGCTCGGAACAACTGGGTGCACGATCAAGGCCACCCTTGAGCAAATTACCGACACCACGTCCAACATCACCGGTACGACCTCAGGGGCGGCTTGGTGGAGCGAGGACGGCCAGATCAAGCCGGATTTTAAAGCCGCCGCGTTTGTGGCCTTTAATCAGACGAATCTGCAACACGATCTGGCGGCCGGACGTGGCGAGTACTTGGCATCCATGAGCAAACTGTTGGGTGTACCGGCTGACCGAGAACCAGCATTCTTCTCTGCCGCCCAAGCCAACTATATCAAGACGGCCGACCAGAGTCCCGGAGAGCTGCTTGCGCGTCTTCGCGAGGCGTCCAAACTCTTCACGTATTGACGTGGCG
>DCZN01000011.1:77226-81149 GCA_002331625.1 Nitrospira sp. UBA2083
GTTGCCGAGCCGGTTGGCTCGGCAACAGGCCATGCCCTCCCACTCTGGCTCCCGATCACCGTGCGGACAACCGCGCCGTCCTTGAAAACGAGAAAGTTCGTCGGCACGGCAGGAACACGAGGGCCTGGCAGAATCACCCCGGCGAGATTCAATGGGTCAGTCGCTGAGAGTGTAATCTCGTGTCCGGTCCCCAACGACGCACTCGATTTTCTGATCGCTCGCAACGCTTCCACCGCTTCCGGCAAGGCAAACTGCTCGCCGGTGAATCCACCGACGAATCGACCGCCACGGACCTCCCCCGCCATCTCCATCCGTCGGTACTGAATGAGCAAATCCCGCCACGACTGAACCAATGATTCACGTGCCAGCCGATCACGAAAGACGATGCCATAGCGACGAAGCAGTTGGCGAGCCACCTTTTCAGACAATGCTGAGTGTTGAGTGCTCGCCTCGCTGAGTCGGCAAAGCGGGTTGAGTGCTGGGTTGCCAAAGCTGAACGCTGACGGCTGACGGCTCTCAGCTTGCCTGAGTAGTGACCATCGTCCGGCGGAATGCCGAGGTCGACGGGCCCGTTCGCGCCCTTCAGCTCGACGTCGATGGGGATCCATGAGGGCGCGGAGATTATCGAACCCGTCCGCCGTGACCAGTCCGGCTGCGACCAACTCCCACAACCCGTTCTCCACCTCTGTCGCAAGATGGGTGGTCATATGCACGAGATCGCCAAAGAAGCTGGCGCCCTGTTGCTGCAAGGCCCGACATAGATCCTGTGCCACCGCACTCAACTGAGAAGCGGGATCCGTGAGAGCAACGGTCGACTCACCTCGGACGACATTCATTAACCACTCACTGTCCTCACGCGGGAAGATGCTGATGGGGGCACTGCTGGTCGGAATGATGCGCCGCTGGTCCGCCACCCCTGCTTGTGAAAATCTCGGATGCGGCGACAGGCGTCCCCAGCTGACCGCACCACTCAAACACAGCCGATCCAACAGTTCCGGTTCGTACTTCGCCATACGCAGACGCAAGAGGTGTGGTTCCCACGCTGAGGCCGCTGCCTCGAATCCCGCCAGCTGCTTGATGATTTCCAAGAGACCGGCTTCACCATGCTGACGCGACCCAGGCACAACATGCTGCCATTGCAGCAAAAACCGCATGAAATCCAATGCTGTGACCGGCTCAACCTCTTTGCGCAACATCCCGATCACTAGTCGATGGATCCGAGCTAAGAGGCGGCGATGGCAAAATTCGTGAGGCCTGAGGGGTGAAGCGTGAGTGGATTCATCCCTCGCCTGACCCCTTCCCCCTAACCCATTACGAAAAGAACCACGTAGGACCTGGCCTTGCCCTTCGAGCCGGACCATCGCGGCGTCGATTGCTGGGACCGGAAGATGCAGCCGCTTGGCCAGCTCTACCGTTGTTGTCGGACCGATACTCTCCATCCATCCAAGCACGACGGCATCGAGCGTGGAGTCGTCTCCGTTCGCAAATAATTGCTCAACCGTCTCTCGATTTTCAGTTGCTACCCATCCACATACTTCGTGAAGCGTGAAACGTGAAACGTGAAACGTAAGAGAGACGGCGCGACCTGATTCGACCAGTGTGGGAAAGAAGGGCGTCCAGTTTCCAACTTCAGACTCAGGAACCCAGACCAGCGTCAATAGCGCATCGTGGAGTTCGTCGGGATCGCGCACCACCGGCCAAGATTCGCGAACGACTTCGGCAATCGCTTCCGGATCGAGTGCGCCGATCTCGCCCAGCAGTTCCGGCGGCAGAGTCCGCCGCAGCTCGACCGCCCGGGATCGCCGTTCTTCCAGCGGTGCATCGTCCAGGAACGCGTAGGGATTGGCGTTCAAAATCTCGTGGGAAAAGACGGACGGCGCCGGCGTATCGATCGCAATACAGCGAATCTGTCCTGTTTCGATCCGTTCAAGTAATGCCGTCAGTCCTTCGAGATCCATCGCCTCCGTCAGACAATCCCGCACCGTCTCCGTGACCAATGGATGGTCGGGGATCTGCCTCGCCGCCCGTTCACCGGTGAGATTCTCCTGGCAGGCGATGGCATCAGGAAACACCGCAGCAAGCAGGTCTTCCGCCTTCATCCGCTGAATCCGTGCCGGAACTTTCTTGCCGCTCGAAAAACGTAGGAGCGCCAGTGCACGAGAGGCATTCCAGCGCCACCGCGTGGTGAACATTGGCGCCAGCAAGACCGCCTGGATCAAGACGTCTCGCACGCTGTTGGAATGGAGATAGCCAAACACCGACTCCAGCGGGAAACTGTGTTTCTCACCGAGCGAGATGACGAGTCCATTGTCCGTCGCCGCGGCCTGTAACTCGAAGTCGAACGTGACACAGAACCGTTTACGCAACGCAAGTCCCCACGCCTTGTTGATCCGCCCACCGAACGGCGCATGGATCACCAACTGCATCCCCCCACTCTCGTCGAAGAAGCGTTCCGCTACGATGGCCTCCTGCGTCGGCACAACCCCCAATACAGATTTTCCCATCAAGACGTATTCGATGACTTGTTGGGCACCCCGTTGATCGAGACCGCATGCTTGACGAAGCCACTGGACCGGTGAGGCGTAAGGGCTAAGGGGTGAGGAGGTCTCGTTCACTATTCTATCGATTTCAGTTCGCAATAATGCTACCTCGGCGGAGAGTTCCGCGGTGCGCGAGGGCGCTTCCCCAAGCCAGAAGGGAATGCTGGGCGGCGCTCCCTGTGCATCTTCCACGTGAACTTTCCCAGCTTCCACCCCCTTGATCCGCCAGGAGGTATTGCCGAGAAGCATGATGTCACCGGCAAGACTCTCCACGGCGAAATCCTCATCGACGGACCCGACGACTGTCCCATCCGGCTCCGTCACCACCGCGTAGTTCGCCGTGTCAGGAATGGCGCCACCCGAAGTAATCGCCGCCAGGCGTGCACCGCGTCGCCCCTTGATTCGATGATTGATCCGGTCGTGATAGAGATAGGCCAACCCTCGTCCTCGTTGTGTCGCAATGCCGTCGGCGAGCATGTTCATGACATCGTCGAACTCCTTTCTCGACAGATCTCGGTAGGGATAGGCCTGCCGACATAGGGTAAACAGCTCGTCTTCCGCCCACGTTTGACCGGCACAGGTCGCTACCAGTTGCTGCGCCAGAATGTCGAGCGGAGCCGTCGGCACGGTGATCCGGTCTAACGTGCCGGAACGAATGGCCCGTACAAGCGCGGCACATTCGAGTAATTCATCCCTGGTCATCGCGAACAACCGGCCTTTCGGAATCGCGTGGATCCAGTGGCCCGCCCGGCCGATTCGTTGCAACGCCGTCGCGATCGCGCGAGGAGACCCGATTTGGCACACCAGGTCGACGGTGCCCACGTCGATACCCAACTCCAGGGAGGCCGTCGCAACCACCACGCGGGCTTTCCCGGTCTTCAATCGCTCTTCCGCCGAGAGTCGGATCTGCCGAGAGAGACTGCCATGATGGGCTGCAACGACATCAGGCCCCAAGTCTTGTAGGCGCTCTTCGAGATAGTGTGATACCCGTTCTGACAATCGCCTGGTGTTGACGAACACTAACGTTGAGCGGTGCTGACGAACCAATTCAGCCACGCGGTCATAGACCTCGGACCAAATGGCATTCGTGGCAATGGCATTCAATTCGTCTTTCGGCACTTCAATCGCGAGGTCCAATTCACGGCGATGGCCGACATCGATGATTTGGCACGGGGCGGTAAGGGGTGAGGAGTGAGGGGTGAGGGGGACTTGTTGGTTCTCTCGATTGCCAACGAGGAACTGTGCGACAAGTTCAATCGGTCGTTGGGTGGCGGAGAGACCGATGCGCTGAGGCTCCGTAAACGTGAGCGCTTCGAGTCGTTCCAGCGACAGCGCCAGGTGAGCGCCACGCTTGTTGGGGGCGAGTGCATGGATTTCATCCAC
>DCZN01000011.1:81258-81413 GCA_002331625.1 Nitrospira sp. UBA2083
ATCTGCTGGCGATCCGTCATCGGTGTATCGCCGGTGCGCACCAAGACACGAAGTTCCGGCATCAGCAGCCCAGCCTGCAACGCAAGCTGGCCGATTTCCGTAAGCGGCTTCTGAAGATTTTTCTGGATATCGTTGCTCAGCGCCTTGAGCGGCGA
>DCZN01000011.1:81478-83526 GCA_002331625.1 Nitrospira sp. UBA2083
TCGATACAGGAGAGAAAGGCCGCGAGGGTTTTCCCAGAACCGGTCGGTGCGGCTATCAGGGCATCGCCTCCGGATTGAATCGCAGGCCAGTCCTGGATTTGCACCTCCGTCGGCTGTCCGACGTGCGATTGAAACCACTCGGCAATAAGAGGATGAAACCCAGAGAGCGGCATGTTCGGCATCTTAGCATGCATGGGAGGCCGATGCAGGCAAGCCACTTTTAAGTTTGATCTAACGTTGCATTAATGTCGACTGGTTATCATAACTTCAGCAGAACACAGTGACTCGCAAGCCTAGACCGACAACGCACGCGACAGAAGATTCATGGCTTCGGAAAGATTGAGAGCGATGTCCGACACGATGAGAAGAGTTATGTATTATTGGTGGGGGCCGCCGTTCGACTTGAGTAGGGATCTGTCTGTTACGAAAGGCCCGATCATGTGGTTGCTTTTAATGATATTGCTGGCGCCACCTTCTGGAATCGATCGCGTGACGGTCTTGAATACGTTTGTAACCTATGAAGACTGCAAACCGGAACGGGATCGGATTGGGTTTGAAATGGCTGAACGTTATCCCTATGAGAATGATTTTCGCATCGTGTGCGAATTTCGAGAGAAGGTTTTCCCAAGGGAACAGGAACTGATTCGTCTCGAGCTGGCATTTACCCGTCCGGAATTTTGACGAGCGGCCATGTAGTCCTCTGCCCATCTTAGACTGCCTACCCATTTGAAACCTATCGCCACTATGGCATGATAACTCTTTATGCACCTCTCCATCGTCATCCCTGCCTTCAATGAAGCACGTCTGATTGCACAGACTCTCCACTCCGTCACCCACTCGATCGCGGCAAATCAACGGAGCGGATTCACCTCAGAAATCATCGTCGTGGACAACAATTCCACCGACAACACGGCTGAGTTGGCCAGACAGACCGGCGTTCGAGTCGTCTTTGAACCAATCAATCAAATCGGCCGCGCCCGCAATGCCGGTGCGGCTCATGCGACAGGAGACTGGTTGTTGTTCTTGGATGCCGACAGCCTGCTCAGTCCCGATCTCTTAGCGGATATTCTACGGTTGATTGCGTCAGGTAAGTACGTAGGCTGCGGGAGTACCTTGAGAATGGATGGCCTGCCGTGGTGGGCGAATCTCACGCTGCAGTTCTGGACGACGGTCTCGGTACTCTGTCGTTGGGCCGCCGGCGCCCTCGTCGTCTGCCGGCGAGATGCGTTCCAGGAGATCGGCGGGTTCGACCAGGAACTCTACGCGCTCGACGAAGTCCGGCTCAGTAAACAGCTCAAACAATGGGGACGGCGACGGGGTTTGCAGTTCACCATTCTCACGAAACACCCCCTTGAAACCTCCTCCCGCAAAGTCTCGCTCTACTCAGGACGAGAGATTGCCGGTCAACTCTTCCGAATCTTTTTCCTGCCGAAAAAAACATTACACGATAAAAAGCACCTGTCCGTCTGGTATGACGGCCGGCGCTAAGACCATCCGTCCATTCTGAAAACCTCGCAGTTTCGCCGCTCTCCCGCCACTGTTCATGCACCTGCTATCATTGACATGACCATCACATCACCGAAAGGAGCAGCAATGCGATTCGTCAAAGTGCAAGATGAAGAACGTACCGGAGAAGTGGCCATTAATCTTGACCTTGTCCGAGAGGCACATTTCGGGAAAGGGCTGCTGCATCTGTACTTCGAGCGCAGTTCCACAGCCCAAGACGACATGACGTTTACCGGTGAGAATGCCAAGAAAATCTGGGCTGCTATGGGCTAAGAAGGAGCATTCGTCTCCGAGTTCAATAGTCGGCACCACGTGGTGGGCAAGAACTGACGAATTCCCCCCCAAGCATTGCTGTGCTCTGACCAAGAGCACTCCACGACAGTTCCTCAGAGTTTTTCCGCGAGTAATGTTTGGATCTGCCGCTCCGTCTCGCTGTACCCTCCCTCACCGATTTTGACGTACCGAATGACCCCACGTTTATCGATGAGGTATATCGCCGGCCAATACCGATTCCCATACCGGTTCCAGGTTGAGAACTCATT
>DCZN01000011.1:83723-84300 GCA_002331625.1 Nitrospira sp. UBA2083
CGGAGATCAGCCATCCGCAGCGGCGCGCTGTTCAGCCAAGTCGGATTCGTAATATCAGGTGCTTTCATACCGACTCCTGCATCGGCAATCAACCATGCAGGCGAGACTCCTATCAAGATCATCAAAACTGCGCTTAGTATCTTTTGTTTCATGCTTGGTTTCTTTCTGCAAGAAAAGGAATGAGGGCCCTTCTTCAGTCTTTAATGATGTGATTCAATTTGCAGGGTGATCAAACAAGTCGTCCTTCCCACCCACCCAACCCCGGCGCGCCAAGACGCGCCTAGGCCCAACCAAGGCCGCAGCGAGCGAAGGGCCGCGTCGTACCCTCTGGAGTACGTTGAGGGTCTGGGCGAGGCGAGAACGACGCTGGCGGCTTGTTTCATCGCCCTGCCTAAATCCCGGCGTACCATTCATACCCCTGATCTTCCCAATATCCACCCTTTCCCCCACCGATGCCGGCTAGAGATTCAACCAGTTCGATCTTCATGACATACTTTGCCTGCTTGTATCCCAACTGGCGCTCAAACCGCAGACGAAGCGGCGCGCCATGGGGAACATCCAATGGAGTACCATTGAG
>DCZN01000011.1:84389-84583 GCA_002331625.1 Nitrospira sp. UBA2083
GCACAGTGAAACACCGCATACCGCGCATTTGGCAACGGCTCGACCTGGTGCATCAAATCCCCGATCGGCACACCGGTCCACTTGCCGATCGCACTCCACCCCTCGACACAATCATGACGGGTGATTTGCGTCCGAGCGGGCAATTCTTTCAGGGCAGCCAAGGACCAACTTCTCGGTGTCTGCACCAGTCCGAC
>DCZN01000011.1:84633-84876 GCA_002331625.1 Nitrospira sp. UBA2083
CCGGGATCGGTGTTCCCGTTCGCCGGAAAGACGGCTGACACATCGGCCTCGCCATATTCTTTGGCAAGGGCATCGCGTGGGGTCACCGCCCGCTGCACCGCCTCAGTCAGCCGTTCCGCCTTGCTCAGAATGCCTGGAAACCAGCTGCTCTGCGTCAGATTGTCGCATCCGGACAGGGCCACCAGACTCGCCGCCCCCGCCGTCCCTTTCAGAAACCCTCGCCGTTCTATCGCACGTTCATGC
>DCZN01000011.1:84881-85956 GCA_002331625.1 Nitrospira sp. UBA2083
CACTCCTTCATGTTTGACGAGAAACCAACCCGTAACCATCGAGCGAATATTGTTAAAAAATCCGGTGAGAATAACTTGAGAGACGTGAATCAGGATGAAACCGACGAACGCAAAACAGGCCACAAAGTGAATCGTCCTCGCAGCTTGGCGACCACCAAACACCGTCAACAGCCATGGGAATGCCGTATCGATCATCGGCGACATCGCGAGTCCAGTCAGCACGATCACCGGCGCCACGATGAACAAGATACAGATATAAGCCAGTTTTTGGAGCACGTTGTACCGCTTCGCCTCTTCACCGATAGGATGTCGGAACAGCAGATGATCTTTGAATGACTTGCCGATGCCTCGTAAATCTTTTCCCGTCGGACCAAGATCACGCACGGCATGTCGGCTTGCCAAGGCATAGGCGGTAAAAAAGAGGCCATTGGTCACAAAGAGCCAGGCAAAGAACAAGTGCCATTGCCGCCCCATGGCCAGCCACTTGGGACTGGGAATCGTCGCCCAGGCAGGAAAGGCCCGTCGCATCCCGTCGGAGTACCCAAGGACTCCGGTTGTATCGAACTGCTGGCCCAGGATGGTTGTGCCCCCCTTTATTTCTCCACTGTCCGTCTGCATAGGCCGGATTGAGAGCAACGGTTGGTCGCGATCGGAGCGGTCACCCCAATAAAGCGCCGGGTGCGCATTAAAGATCTGCAGTCCGCTCATGATGAGGATGATCAGGAACGGGACATTGAGCCAATGACTGATTCGTACCGGCAACCGATGGCGGTACACACGTTCGATCGCAGGAGGAGCAGCAACCGTGGGGGTGCTCACTGTCGACAAAGTTTCAGCTGCCAGTGGCTCTGCCATCGACCTCTGATCTGCTTCCTGACTGACCACTGCTTCCGACTGAATGAGTACCGCCATGATTCCACCTCCCCTCCCGCTCAATACACAATCTAGCGTTTCGTCGAAGGGAAGGACAGTTTCTTACAGCGGCACCGTTCTGGTGGAAACACAACACGGCCTGCGATCGGATCACCCGATCGCAGGCCGTCGTCTACCAAACCTATGACACAAACTCTACCGG
>DCZN01000023.1 GCA_002331625.1 Nitrospira sp. UBA2083
CAGTTTACGCTCGGGTCTGAGCCGAACCCCTCTGGTAAATTCTTCATAGCTATGCTCTGGTGTGAGAGGCACAGTTGCAATGCCAAGCGAGTGCGGAGGAGGAGAGCCCAGAATAGTGTGAGGAGGAACGTTTCGATTTACGACAGTTCCAGCCTTGATGACTGCGCCTTCCCCGATGTTAACATTTGGCAATATGACACAGTGAGGCCCTATAAAAACATTGTCACCAATCGTGACTTTTGAATCATTGGCAGGCTTTCGTGGACCCCAATAAAAATGAGTAAAGATGGAGGTTCGTAGCCCTATGGTCGTGTTGTTGCCTATGGTCACATTGTCTGGATGGAGTTCATCAATATAAACCAGTTGCGAAATCCACACATTCTTTCCTATTCGAGCTCCACGCATCCTGTGTAGCCAAGGTCTTAAGCTAAATCCTCCAGGCGCGACAAACGCAAGCTTATGAAGTACGCGCGAAAGTAACTGAGAAAGCATAAGATCCTACTAATCGAACTAGTTGTTGCTGTTGAGCATTCCACGGAACGTCGAGGAATGCCCGTCACTGCCCCCCGATGAACACTGTCTAGCTGGTTGGCAACAAGAGATCGTCGGACAGAGGCCACCATTTCGCATAGAAATAGCCAACCGTTTTCCGCAGAACCGTATAGATCCCTGTCACTGAGAACCACCATCGTTCGGGGTCATAAGCGGTCTCGGTGCCTGCGATCACGCCAACGGAAATACCTTCCCCCAATGCACGCTTAAATAATATCAGACTCTTTCTGGCATGTGTCCCAAGGGTAAAGACATTGACGCCTTTAGGATGAACATTCGAGTGTGCAAGCCAGTGTTTGACGGCTAGCGCAGATGTATAGGTGCGATGCCCATTAACATTCGGAACTGCGAGAACCTCAATGACATAGTCATCCACACCAAGTTTCCTCAGCTGTTCCGCAGCCAACTCAGCAGAGTCTTCCTGTATCGATTCCCTCTCCTGCCCTGGAGAAAGAACACCAACCGTCACCACAACGTCATATCTCCCACGTTTGAATTCCTCGGCTGCTTCCTGCATCGCCGCTGATTCCCTGACCCAGCCTTCGACGACCAGCACATTTGCCTGAACAGGATCAGTGATCGCAAGGAAGTCATGTAGGACTGGGACAAACACCACCATCATCACTAAAGCAACAACGATCAATGCCGTAAATGTTCTATGCATTGTCAATCACCGCTGTAGATCAGTCATGTAATGGTGATTCGGAACTCCTACCCTTCCCTTGATTCAGATACCCTGTTTAAGGATGAGCAGGATGAAATCACGGGAAGATCAGAGACTGACAATGTCTATGTTGTTAGCAGGCACCCTTGCCGGTGATCATCGCGGCTGGTGTTGCCAGCAGAATTTTGATGTCGGACCACAGAGACATGGTTCTGGCGTACCGTAAGTCAAGGCGCACCATCTCGTCGAAGGTGGTTCGACTCCGACCTGCAACTTGCCACAGGCCGGTCATTCCTGGCCTGGCCTCCAACACGCGACCTCGGTGCCAGGGCTTGTATTGTTGCAACTCATACGGGAGCGGCGGCCGTGGTCCCACGAGCGACATATCACCGACCAACACGTTCCAGAGCTGGGGCAACTCATCGAGACTTGTTCGTCGTAAAATTCGGCCGATGGACGTAATTCTGGGATCGTTCACCATTTTGAAAATAGGAGGCTTCCCTTGCGACTGTCCTTGATCACTGGCGGTGATGAACCAGCTCACATAGTCTTGATGCACTTGATGATCCGATTTGGCATGCATCGTTCTGAACTTGTACATCATGAAGGGCTTCATCAGATACCCGACCCGCATTTGCTTAAAAAAGACCGGTCCAGGCGATGACAGCTTAACAAATACAGCAATCAAGGCGAATGCTGGCAATAGTAAGATTAGCAGCAGCGCACTGAATACGATGTCCATGCCTCGCTTAAGCATCTGAAAGTTTTGGATGGATGGCCTCTTCGTCAAGAGTTCAGGATACAGTAGTGGATCCATAGGACACATCTGGTCCTCGCTCGAGACAACCGGCTCTGGATACACACGGACTCTGATCGAGAGGTGTTGCCCAAGCTCCCCATCACCTTGGAATGCGATCGCGTTCCGAAATGTACCTTCAAGCCGATCACAGGTGTCCGTTAGCCCTGCGGGATCAATCTCGGGCACGATCAGCCCAATGATCGACGACGGTTCAACCCAACCCAGAATATCGAGATCCGATGTAACCGCCGATAAAGCGTTGGCTACGCTAGTAGCCTCAGCTGCCTTCTGCTCACCAGACCTATTCGGAAGTCCGATCAATAACAGCACCATGGCTAGTCCAGAACGCTCCGTGCGCTTACGCTCTCTGGTAACTGCTTGTTTGAAGAGGCATTCGTCAAGCAGTAATGATTGTTGCTTTGTCATATCGCTGTCTTGGTGAGAAACTACCCCAATATTTTTCATCCATCCACCCTTCTCCGAGAACAACTCTAGGCCAACACAATTTCCTTGTGCTGATTCAGAGACTGTTCAGCCGCCTCAAGAATGCGCACGACTCGCAGCCCAGCTCGCCCATCATTGATCGGTTTTATCCCCTTCATGACACAGTCCAAAAAGTAGCGCGTTTCCACCTTCAGTGCTTCAGTTTCTTCGATTTTTGGCGCATACATGTCACCAGTCCTGTAACTAACTAAGGCCGCATGCATCCCTGATTCGTTCCTAACGTCGGCACCCTTGTCATAGACACGGAGTTTTTCGGCCAGGTCGAGATCATTCCAGACCAGCATGCGTTTTTGGCCACCGACCAGCGTCGTGCGCATTTTGACGGGTGAGAGCCAATTGACATTGATGTGCGCCAAAACATTGTCGGGGAAATACACGGTGAGGTAAGCGATGTTTTCTAGACTGTTCACGTGGGCTCCGCCAGTGGCCACGACCAACTCGGGCTCGACTCCGATCAGGTAATCCATAATCGACAAGTCATGCGGCGCAAGGTCCCACAGTACGTTGACATCATGCTGAAAGAGGCCCAAATTCACACGCGTCGAATCATAGTAGTAGAGGCGACCCAACGTGCCTTCATCGATGAGTTGCTTGATTTTTCGGACAACTCCAGTAAAGAGAAAGGTATGGTCGACCATGATCTGGAGTCCACGGCGCTCCGCCAGTTCAATCAATTCCTCAGCTTCGCCGGAGGTTGCAGTAAAAGGTTTCTCCACGAACACGTGTTTCCCGTTCTCAAGCGACTTCTTGGCTAGTTCGTAGTGATACGACACCGGTGTCACGATCGCCACCGCATCGATGTCTGTGGCGAGAAGCACAGCATCCGGGTCAGTCGTCACACCGATGCCGGGATGAGCCGCCATGACACGAGTCAATGCTGCAGAGGACTTGTCGCAGACCGTGACGACTTTGCAGTCGTGATGCCCGATGAAATTTCTCACCACATTCGGGCCCCAATATCCATATCCGATGACACCGAGTCGTAACATGGTTGCACTCCTTGAAAGATGTTATTGGACCTAGACTTTGGAGACAGGAATCGAAGCAGGATGCGTGGAGGCACTGAATGTCGTGAGTTCACCCAGCTCGAGCACACGTATTTGAAGGAACTGGTCACCCGTGGACATGAGGGCACCACATAAACGGTCGACCAAACGAGTCTCTAGATTAGTGCCATCTTTGACGACAGAATCTCGTAGTAGTGTTGTCATCAGAACTCCAATGATACGGCCTTGCCGATACCAACCAACGTAATCCGTGTCACGGGAGTTACGAGATAATGCCCAGAGGATCTTGTCTGAAAGTTCTGCTCCTAGAGGTACGACCAACCCTTGCGCGTTGGTGCGATAGACGAGCAAGATCCGGCAAAGATGCCCCGATCGCTCGGAGCGCTTAGCCTCGTGGCAAATATGGCCATAGAAGCTCTCTTCTAAGTAAACTCTCCCCGGAGTGGGAATATTCTTGCACCTCATCTAGCCTCCTAACAAAGGCCACCAGTTCGGCCATCAAGCACCTGAACCCGTGCCTATGCTGTCAAAGGTTACGAGAATTCTGATCACTGCCTGGGCAGCCTGACCTCAAGAGTGCCCGAGAACTAAGGACATGTGCGGGGTAACGGACGTACGTATCTATCGATTGCCGAAAGTATGGACCTATTGGGTGTGCGGAGACTGATATCTTGTGCGGGGAGCCACGGGATCCACTTATGGCCGTCTCACTTAGCTGCTCGGATGATTCGTATCCAGCACCAGCCGAGGTTTGAACTGCGCAGCGAAGGCCGCAACCTCACGTGGAAGGGCATACCAACAAGTATCACCATAGCGGCTAAGGACGTACTTGAGAAGCTGTTCATACAGATCCGCTGGATATTCCGATGCCTTCGGCCTTCCATCAAACGAAATGTAGTCTGGATGGACATTCACTAAGACCATGCCACCATGCGACGCCACCCAATCTAGCTTCTTCCTCCAGACATCGCTCGTTCTCTCCTTTAAAAGCACGAATAACGTTGAGTCCTGCGGAATGGTATAAGGCAATTCGATGTAACCCTTCGAGTTGGTGCCTTGAACCCAGAATGGGAAGATCGTTCCTGCGCCATCCGATTGCGGCTCAAACGGATCAGTATCAAACGTCGAAGCATCATAGAGAACGTTGAGGGCGTGAAGCCATTCCAGGTTATGAAACATGAAACCAGCTCGGAAGCCTGAGGCCTCCCATTTCTGTATATAGTGATTGATTATTTCTGCTTGCTCACGAAAGCTCTTCCCTGACCGATAGAGTGTTCCGTCATGATGCAGATCGTGTACACCGACCTCAAACCCTTCCTGTTCCAGAGCTGCTCGTAGACTGTCCGGTACACGATACTCCCCTTCCGGCACGAAGTTGAACGCTGCGCGGATGCCCAAGGCTTTGTCCAGATCGGCAAGCTTGCGGCACCGTGCTAGCCCACCTGCACCCTCGACATCATGGGTCACGACAAAAGCAAATCGCCTGCCGTTCGGCCACCCTGGCCAGCCATCTGGCAACCGAGCTGCAGAGGCCAAAATAGCCCAGGAGCCACTGAATTGCCTCCGCAGACGATTTGCAAGCAGGCGTCGCACTCGTATCCTGATGGCCCAAGGCATGGCTGGCTTCAGAAAGTAGTATGCCTTCGTCATGTACGGTGCGATCTTGCCCCCAGCTTTACCCCACAAGTCCATATTCATGGCGACCTACGTGCCTCCTCGCCTTATCCCGCCCCAGAAGCCTCTGCCCATGCCATTCCTAAACGTAGACTTATACGGCAAGGTCAGTCTGCTTTCTTGAGAAGCTCCTCTCTTACACTATTGCTGAAGAGGCTCTAAGACAGGCATTCGGCATCGAAACCGATTTCCGTCACAACTAAATGAGGAATTCAGTAACCGACTCCGGAAAAGAATACCGGGAGTCGATTATCGAACTAGAGGAGTGAGGCTGCGGACAAACTGCTCATACGAAACACCCCCTCCCAATGATACGCCGCAACAGGCAATCGGTTCGGCAGGATTTCCCCTAGCAAGAGTCTGTGGGGGGACAGACCTTGAAACCACACTCCCTGCGCTCACAACTGCGCCTTTTCCTATCGTCACGTTCGGTAGGATAATTACCCCCGGCCCTATATACACATCATCCTCGATCCGCACCGTGTGCACACCGTTCGCTCTTGCCTCCGCAGTAAGATCACGAAGATGACCGATAACGATAGTGCGCATTCCAATGGTCACGTTGTTGCCGATGTAGACCAGTTGCGGGTAGGCAGTCTCTATGAGCGCGGACAGCCCTATGGACACATTGCGTCCGATCACAACTCCTCGCATACGATGAAGCCACACCCGGGTAGTCGTATATCCAGGAACATATAAAGCTATCAGCTGGAGGACACGATTCTTGAAGCCGTTCCAGAATGAATCCTTGATTGATGCCGAAGTCTGTTTCGTTGCTTGACTCGGGCCCGCGAAATCTTTGATTTGATCACCACCCTGAACCAACTTCGCTAGTGTCTCTATCGTTGGCGACTTAAGGAAATCATCCAGGGAAATCTTTGCGTGAAATCGCTTCTCGATTTCAGCCAGTAAGACCACGGTCAAAAGTGAATCTCCCCCAACCGTGTAGAAACTGTCACGAATACCTACTTGCTTGAGATTGAGCAATTCCTTCCAGATCTCGGCCAGCAATTGTTCACGGCTATCTTGAGGAGAAAGAAAATTTTTCTCCTGTTTCGCGATCAGCACATGCGCCAACTTCTCTGCCAGCCCAATCCGTTGAAGTTTTCCTGTGGGGCCCTTTGGGATTTCGTCCACGATCACGACCTGACTAGGAACTTTGTAGTCAACCAGCTTACTGGCTGCGAAGTTGCGAATGTCCGATTCCATAACGTTGGCGCCTTACTTCAAGACAACAGCTGCCGCCACATCCTCCCCCAACGTCGGGTGTGAAACCGCAAAGGCAACGGCCTGCTTGATAGCCGGATGAAGGTTCAGTACATCATCAACCTCCCTGGGGGCGATCTTCTCTCCGCCTCGATTAATTAATTCCTTTATGCGCCCCGTGAGAAACAGATACCCCTGCTCGTCAAATCGTCCCTGATCGCCCGTCCGGAACCACCCGTTGGCAAATGCGCTCTCATTGGCCGAAGGATTGCTCTCATACCCTCCGGTTACATTCAAACCTCGAATAACCACCTCGCCTAATTCACCGGCTGGAAGCAAATTGCCCCTCTCATCCATTATGCCGACTTCTGGGCCAGCTGGGATTCCCACGGAACCAGGCTTCCGAGGCAAATTGGGCAAGGGATTGCTTGTCATTTGATGAGCAGCCTCGGTCATTCCGTACGCTTCAATGACCGGAGTCCTGAACACCTCCTCAAGTTGTGTCATCACATTGTGGGGCAACGCGGCCGACGAAGACCGAATGAAACGCAAGGAGTTGTGGCTAAATGCTTCAGGATGAGCTGCTGCACGTGAAAGGATCGCTTGATGCATGGTCGGAACTGCTGTATACCACGTCGGTCGACACTCATTGATCCAATCAAAGAATTTGGCGAGGTCCAAACCCGACGTACAAATGACGCTCCCTCCAGCATTGAGCGACGAGAGCACGGCAGCGACCAATCCGTGGATATGGAAAAGCGGCATGATATTCAAACATCGATCGCTGGCTGTTAGGCGTAGAGCAGTCGTGATATTCTTGGCCGAGCAACAGAGGTTCCGATGTGACAATGGAACTATTTTGGGGCGGGATGTCGTACCCGACGTGTGTAAGACAAGTGCCGTGTCATCAATACTCGAGAAGCACAGACTACCGCCATCCTCCTTGTTCAAGCCGACAAATGTGAAACGTCCCGCCTCATCACCAGGTGTTGGCATCAATTCAAGGAGATGCATGTTATGCTTTTTTGCAATCTCTCTCGCAGGCGAGTCCATCCCCGCCAGCACAATCAAACCTTTTGCTTTCAGGTCTGATAAGTAAAACTCAAACTCATTCGCTTTATAACCCGGGTTCAACGGCGCACACACTGCGGTTGCAGCTACGCTGACAAAGGTGGAGGCCATTTCTGGACCGTTAGGCAGCACAATCGCAATGCGATCATTCCGCTCTAAACCCAATAGTTGAAGTATCCGCGCAACATTTTCAACCTGGCAGAGCAGGCCACGATACG
This sequence comes from Nitrospira sp. UBA2083, assembly GCA_002331625.1. Taxonomy (GTDB): domain Bacteria; phylum Nitrospirota; class Nitrospiria; order Nitrospirales; family Nitrospiraceae; genus Nitrospira_D. The sequence continues at coordinate 7,696 of DCZN01000023.1, forward strand.
TCAGACCACGACGCCCAGGCGCGCCTATGCATACTGCATCCGGAGTTTGAGCAGATTTTCTCCTGACTAATTCGTAGATCGACGACTGATTACCATCGTCAACACATAACTTCCCTTTCACATCTGAGACAGTCATCCTAAAGTCTCCATACAATCACATGAGTGGCAATCACGTAGCGCTTTCATGATTATCGACTTCCAAGCACACAGACGATCGGAGCCGGTTTGGCGGGTTTGAACTCAAGCCTAATCATCTTGAATCCAGCATTCTCTAAGTTCAAAGCGAGTTCCTTTCCAATTATGACAGTGGTCTCACATGTGCTTCCACGAGACCTCGGCTGCAACGCAACAGCTATCAACCCGCTCGGCTTCAATACCTTGTGCAACTCTTTTAATCGAGCTACCGGATCAGCCCAAAAATGGATGGAGTTTATCGTAAAAATTTTGTCGAACGGCTCGTCATAGGATGGAAGATTGGAAACCGACCCGAGTCTTAGGTCTACTTTTCCTTCATGAATAGCGACCGCATTTCGTTTTATCGCCTGACGAACCATCACTTCAGAATGATCAACTCCCGCAATAAATCCGTGCGGCAGGAGTTTGTGCGCTTCCTTCACAGCATATCCAGGGCCAAAACCCACCTCTAGTACTCTGTCAGAAGGGCGAAGTTCAAGTTGTGCAATAGTCCATGCAATACGCTCCTGGTTGGAAGGGGCATAAGCCATAAGGTTCCCGACGATCTCCCCCCACATCCCACTTGGACAGCCAAATTGAGAGCGCATGAACGCTCGAATAGACTGTCGGAGCCTTCCCCAATGCTCACTCTTACCTGGCTGATGCTGAAGCCCTGGATAATTCGGACTGACTTTATTCATGATCCCGCCATTCTTCCTTCGACTTTAAGCGAGTCGCTCTAGCCCAAAACAGGGCTATCAGCTTGGGTTCGATCCTTCGACCAATACTTGAAAAGCTCACCACCGGTCATTATCCCCACCTCAGGACGGCTCTTGATGTACGAAAGATACTGATCGTATACATTAAGAAGCTCTGGCCGTTCGCTCAATTCCCTTTCAGGGTGAGTCACGATTGAAATAACGCCCCCTACCTCAATCAATTTCTTTGTTCTAGAGATCTGAGCTTCAAGTACCTTCTCAGCCCTACGTGCGGAAGGAATACCAGCCAATGCATTCCAGACGACAATGTCAGTGGGGACCGTAATGGGAATCTCGAGGATCTTCGTCTTGCGACCATTTGTACAGAGGTCATACGGCACGATACCCTGGAGAAATGATGTATCATAGAGCAGACGTGAGCAATTTCGATCCAAGAGATCGAAAAGATGGTTACTTTTTAATAGCTTCGGAGTTCGCATCCCGGCGGGATAGTTGTCAGACTCGCACAGCCATGAGTTCTTAAGGATATTAACCCGTTGCTCTGCAAACGGACTGAAAGGGAGACGGTGATCATGGTTATGGCCGTGCCACCCGACTTCATTACCTAACTTGAGGAGAAATGCGACCCGTTCCTTCGTTTCACCAAGAAATGCAGTTGGGACAAACCAGGTCGACCGAATGCGATGCTTTTGTTCCACCAGGAACAAAGGATCGCGCTCTCCTCTCTTGAGAAATCCACCGGTATCAACATCATGAAAGGGAACGAACACCGCGCGCTTTCCATCAGGCCATTGGAAAGCAGGCGTTGGCTCTTCCTCATTGGCCGTTAAGATTAAATTGCACAAGAGGACCACGAACTCGAAATTTGTCAGCGGTAATTGAAGGTATTGTTCGATGCCCCCAGCATTCCCTGAAGAGCACCTAGCCTGAATGAAATTTGAAAGTGGGCGCCGCACAACGGGAGGAACGGTCTGAATATTGAAACCTGGAATATATGTATAAATTGGCCTCTTCGAGTCTTTCCATTCAAACGATTGTGTCGCATGAATATCGAAGTTGACGAGAACTTCTTCATCCCTGAGAACAATAAGAGGAAACCCTTCATTCCCCATTGAGTCTCGTAGAATCACGTCATCTGTTGTACGCAAATTAAACTCGAACAGCTTGGTTCGCAGAACAAAATCCTGCGCCTTTCTCCCAGTTAACCAGGTAAACCGATCGTCCAAAGACTTCCGTACAATCATGGGTCTTACTAAGCACTTGTGCGTAACCCTCCCTGAATTTTCCAGAACAGGCCTTGGAAGCCTGATTGGAACTCTACCGCTACTAAGATCAGAGCCACAAAAACTGGCCATGGTTCTATCTCACAACATCTTGGAGTTTTTTGACAGCATGGGGCTTCCTGGGTCCCTCCTGCTTTCCATGAATCATCGAATCGGTTCCATTCAATACGCGCGCGCAGTCATCCATCGATGTCGTGCCTTCTGAAGGAAGACGCTTCATTTCAAGCATCATGTCAAGATACCGCTCGATTCCATATTGCGCCGCGAAGAGGCAAGGAGTACTGCAGATTACGATGGAAGCCCCCGCATCCTCCAACTCACTAAACTTCCAGTCAGGCGATTTACCTCCATGCAACTGATTCACCATAATCGGGACAGACAGATGGGAGCGAAGCTCGGAAATTGCCTTCAAGTCTCGAATCGCTTCTACCATGACCCCATCAGCACCTGCTTCCGCATAACAGATCGCACGTTCGATTGCCTCAACCGGATCGGCAGCATCTGTTCTGGCAATCACAAATATACTTCGCCGTGTTTCGATGACCCTTGAAAGCTTCGTGAGATACTCCTCCACTGGAAGAATTTCCTTGCCTTCAAAATGGCCACATTTGCGCGGCCGTTTCTGATCTTCCATCATGACGGCAGATAAACCGTTTGACTCGAGAATACGTATGGTATTGGAAGCAACAACCTCATCACCGAATCCATCGTCTACATCAACCAGGATATGAGTCGTCGGGATTCCATGACGGATCTTGGTGGCAAAATCTGTCATATCACGCCAGTTCACATAGCCAACATCCGGAAGACCGTACGCACTGGCGGCATAGCTGTACCCACTGCAAAAGACCCCCTCGAATCGTTCCGCTACGATTTTTGCAGAGAATACGTCGTAAACGCCTATCAACGCTAACAACCTCTTTTGACGAATACGTCGACGAAACTCATTGCCTGCGTAAGATCCAGTTAGATGCATAAGTCCTCCTTTTGAGTTGAAGGTAGGCGGGTGAAAGGCGCTAGATATTTTTCATGCGCGAATAACGCTGGCCACATCTCACATCCAATCTCTATTGCAGCCTGAGATCATCCGTTGTCGTTGACCTATTTGTCCAAAAACAGGATGAAATCAGCTCGCAAGCCTCGTAAAATCCACCGAGTACTGAACCGAGTAGCACGGAAGCGGCACTGCAACTTTCTCTGCTAGGGAACGGAATGTGCTCGTGGGGTGTATGAAGTGCGCAGAGTAGTCCAAGAAAATAGATCGGCATTTGCCTGTCTGAATTTTCAGCTGCTCCATAAGAATCCCTACTTTTCGTCCCGGCTTCATTCCCCGTGCTGAAACCTTAGAAATTGCAACTCTTTTTCAAATCCCAACACCCTCTGCTCGTATTTGCCTCGAATATTACGATCGTTCTCGACGGGGAAGGACAAGCCATACACTTCTGCACTAGACCATAATTAAAAACCTCTATTAATCTTTTTTGATGTAATCGATCCGCGTACTTTTTACGTTTTATTAAATGCTTATATAATTCCAGGCAGGCGACGCCTTCCAGGTAAAATAATATTACTTGGCATGCTATTTGCTGGATTCCTGTCGGATCGACCAAGAAGTTGTTATCGGAAGTTTAAGCGTATAGTTTGCGCTGTTTTGTCTTCACGCTAAGGTACAAGCAATGCATTCTGATTGAACGGGAAAGGAGACTCCGCATGCAGCTACTATGGCTAGTTTTTGGGATAACAGTACTATGGGCAACTTCCTCGGAGGCTGCTTGTATTAATAACGGCGGAGGAGTCTGGACTGTCTCAGCTCTCAATGCTACTGAGATGAACGCCTGTATCTCAGCAGCTTCCAGTGGCAACACAATCAATGTTCCTGCCGGTAGTACATCCTGGTCAATCACGCTTCCAAGTAACAAGGACTTAAATATTGTCGGCGCAACTGACGTGACATGTTCTGGAGGCGAAGGAACTGCAAACTACTCATGCTCAGCTGGCGCAACCAGGACCACGATCACCGGCTCGCCTGCCTTCACTCTAGACATGGGCGCAAGCCATACACTATCCGGCTTTGTTTTCACTGGAGGATCCGGGGAGCGAATCTCCTGTGAGGGCAATCAAAATACGAATAAACACTTCCGAGTGCATCACAACGTCCTTATTTCCACAGCAGGATGGCAACCAATCCGATGCAAAGGGGGCAATAATGGGATTCATCCCCAAGGGATCTGGGACCACAATCGCATTGAGGGAGGCGTGTCGATCCATACCAACGGCACACTTAATCAGTTCGATGACTCCTGCTCCACATGCCAACATCAAATATGGGCAGAAAATACTCCTCTCGGAGACAGCACCAAGGTCATCTACGTAGAAGGCAATTATTTCTTAATGGCTGGATCAAATACCACAAACTTTACAGACGGCAATTACGGCGGACGGGGTGTGATTCGATTTAACCGCACCCAGGGCCCGACTATTACGGCTTTTGAATTTCATTCACCGCAAGGTGCAAATCGCGGCTTTCAGAGATGGGAAGCCTATCACAATGCCACCGTTGATCTTGACACAACTAATTCCTGCTTTCACGGCATGGGATCCATTCGGGGCGGCACCGGGGTGTTTTTCAACAACAGCATGTCGGGTTCCATTGCAGGTTGCAATTATTCAATCATCTTGGACAACGTGCGCAGTCAGTGGACTTCGTCAGTCGACGGCGTAGGACCATGCAACGGGAGTAGCCCCTGGGACCAAAACGTCAGTGGACAACAGGGATGGCACTGCCGCGATCAAATTGGGACAGGCCGCGACCTCGCTCAATGGAGTCATGCTACAACTCCATCGTGGAACCAAGAAATCAAACCTGCGTATATATGGGGAAATACCAGGTCCGGAGCCCCAACAACTGCCTTCGTTGATACAGACGGCCGTAACACAGCGCATATCCAGGCAAACCGCGACTTCTACGACCACTCCTCTGCAGCAGGATCACCTCAGACTGTTGGGGTGCGTTCTGGACCCATTGCAAACAGAGCAGCAGGATGCACCGTGGGAGTGGCATATTGGGCAACCGACGAAGGCGAATGGAACAACACTAATGGTTCCACCCCAGATGGGCGTCTGTACAAATGCACGGCTCCGAATACATGGTCTCTTTATTATACGCCATTTTCCTATCCTCATCCCTGGACGGCAACTGCTAGTGGCGGTGGGGGGGGAGGAGCATTGCTGCCGCCACCTGCCCCAACTAACTTGCGTGTCCAATAGTTAAGCTGATCGAATCAGCATAGCTGCATTGTCGATGTTTCTGTGGTAAATATTGCACCGAGAGGTGCCGTTCGTCCAATGCCTATTCATCGAATAGCTAAGATACTCGGGATAGGCATGGTGTTGTTTTTCCTTGCAGGGATAGTACCAAGGGCTGAAGCTGGATGTTCCGGATCAAGCCCCACGTGGCTTAGTACCGCAGACTGGGAAAGTGTCAAATCGTGTATCACCAAAGCAGTCAGCAACGATACAATCCTGGTCAGTGCGGGGGCAGAGGTTTATACTAGCCCTCTTCAAATACCTGTCATAAAAAATCTTTCCATCATTGGAGCAGGTATCGGAAAAACCGTTTTGACCTGTTCTTCCGGCGCATGTTTTTCCATTTCAGACGGAAATGGAGGAAGCTCTCTGAGTCGCATTTCTGGATTCACCCTGGAGGGAGGATACGGCGTGGACTTGAGCCGGCTTGATTCCACCAAACCCTTCCGCGTGGATCACAATAGAATCACATCGTCGCAAATGACCAGCTGGACGATTTTTGGGCATTCCAACGTTCGACCTCGAGGTCTAATCGATCATAATGAAATGGTACATGTGCGCATTGTGGTGGGCGGAACCGGGTTTGCCCTGCATGATGCTCCTCCATTTAATCGCTTTCAGCATCAAATCTGGGCGACAGAGCCTGGATTTGGAGATGCCTCAGCAATCTACATCGAAAACAATACTATTGAGGTCAGTCATCCAGGAGCAACAGATGCAAACTATGGGGGCTCTTATGTTTTCCGATTTAATACAGTGATTGTCAAAGATACCTATGTAAACGAGTTTCACGGTGTGCAAGGAGAGAACCGTACAGGGCAGCGCTGGGAGATTTACGGAAACACCTTTATCAATCCAGGAACATCTATTTTCGCTTCCGCCTTTCTGCGAGGAGGAACAGGGTTTTACTTTGACAACCACCGGAATGGACTTTGGCACGGCGGATGTAGCCTCAAGATTGAACGGTCCTGCGAAGAAAAATCGCCGTATGGCCAATGCGATGGGACCTTCATTATCGATGGTAACACGTCCGGATTCCAGGGTTGGCCGTGCAGAGATCAAATTGGTCGATCATATGACGCAACTCCGTATGAAGGAACCGGCCCATGGCCAGCCCAGCCTAGTACTCCTGCATACAGCTGGAACAATACAGAGCAGGACGGAACAAATCTGTTTCACTTTGAGTCCTACAACGGCTGCCCACGGGAGCGGGCTTTTCACAGCATGGAAAACAGAGATTGGTACAACCAGAAGCGAGTGTTTAATGGAACAGAAGGTGTGGGCCGAGGCCCCACATCGAAACGCCCTTCGACTTGCACACCTGGCGTAGCCTACTGGGCTACGGACGAAGGCGAGTGGAACAGCATGAATGGGAATATGCCCGACGGACAATTGTATCATTGTTCAGCTAACAAGACCTGGACGATTCTGTATAGACCCTACATCTATCCACACCCACTGCAGTCAAAATCCCTTATGACTCCACTTCGCTAGCGCTTCATCTGTCCTTCAGCAAGTCTCATGGTGTGATCTTCCCCCGATTTCGTG
>DCZN01000081.1 GCA_002331625.1 Nitrospira sp. UBA2083
TCCATCTTCATCGCTTCGATGATTAATAAGGGGTCGCCGGTCTTCACGCGATCGTCCACTGCAACCAGGACCTTCACCACCCGCCCGGGCATGGGGGGTGCCACATCACCTGGCTTGGAGGGTCTGGGTCGTTTGGGCTTCCCTCCCGAATCCTGCTCCTGGGACTCGGGAACGCCGGCCAAGACTTCCTGAATCGGTTCCAACGATACTTCTTCCAACTTGTCGTTGACCCGAATGTAATAGGGTTTGCGTCCATCGATTTTTCGACCGGATCCGGAGATCTTCACATGATACGTCTCGCCATGCACCGTGACATTAAACTCCACAGGTGCGAGATGCAATTCATGAGCCGTCGCAGGGCCTTTGGCCGATCCAAGGTCGAGTGGCTCCGGAGTCAGATCTCCCTTTTCCCGGGCTTCAAAAAAGTCGCGGGCAATTGTCGGGAAGAGGACAAACGACAGTTGGTCCTCGATGCTCTGAGCAGACTCAGGCAGTTCTTTCTTCGCCTCGTCCAATTCCGGTTCCGGGCGGTCCGCGGGTCTGGTCTTGATCGGTGTTTCGTCACCGGTAGCTCGTGCCATCACATCGAGATCGACTTGACCTGGCGCACGGCCATAGAGCCCCAAGAAGTAATTCTTGGTTTCCGTGGTGATCACTTTGTACCGTTCTCCGGTCAGAACATTCAGTGTGGCCTGGGTGCCGACGATCTGGCTGGTGGGAGTGACGAGCGGAGGATACCCCATCTCTTTTCGCACACGCGGCACCTCGTCGAGGACCTCTTTCATCCGGTCGAGCGCATTCTGCTCCGTCAATTGAGCTGCTAAGTTGGACAGCATACCGCCGGGAATTTGCGACGTCAGAATTTCCGCATCGACACCGGTAAAGTCGCTCTCGAATTGGCGGTACTTGCGGCGAACCGTTCGGAAGTGCTCGGTAATCGGCTGGAAGGATTCGAGTTCAAGCCCGGTGTCATAGGGAGTGTTCTGAAGGGAGGCGACCAGTGTTTCCGTTGCTGGGTGGGATGTCCCACCGGCGAATGGTGAGATGGAGGTGTCGAGCATGTCGAGCCCTCCAAGAATCGCCATCAATGAAGACATGGATGCCATTCCTGACGTGTAGTGCGAATGCAGATGGAGGGGAACCTTCACGGCGGCTTTGAGTCGACGCACCAAATGGTAGGCATCGATCGGAGCCAGTAATCCGGCCATGTCCTTGATGCAAATGGTATCCGTCCCCAGATCCTCTAATTTCTTGGCCAAATCTACAAACCGGTCGATGCTATGGACCGGGCTGACCGTATAGCAGATGGTCGCTTCCGCATGTTTGCCGCACGCTTTCACTTCGCTCACGGCCCGATCGAGATTCCGTACGTCATTGAGTGCGTCGAAGATGCGGAACACATCGATGCCGTTTGTCGCCGAACGTTCGATGAACCGTTCGACGACATCGTCGGCATAATGGCGATAGCCGACGAGATTTTGTCCCCGCAGCAACATCTGAAGTTTGGTGTTGGGCATCGCGGCCCGCAAGGCGCGGAGTCGCTCCCAAGGATCTTCCTTTAGGAAGCGCAGGCAGGTATCGAACGTGGCCCCCCCCCACACTTCCAATGACCAATAGCCGACGGCGTCGAGTTTCTGAGCGATCGGCAACATGTCCTCAGTGCGCATCCGTGTGGCCAACAAGGATTGATGTCCATCCCGCAGTGCCACATCGGTGATGAGGACAGGTTTGCCGACAGCCGGCGTAATCGCAAGTTCGCTGGGTCGTGATGCGAGAGTCTTCGAGGTCTTGACCGTCGGCGCTGATGGTCGGCTTTTCTTATGCTGTTTCTTTGCTGGTGGTCGTCGTTTCGCCATGATGGTTAATGTATCTCTTCAGAGTCAGTGAGTTTGTCCGACTTATGAGGCTGCGGAAAAATTCGTTTGATGCCAACCATATGGCTGGAAGTGTCTGTACGGGGCTAACGCCAGAATAACGTCAGGATGCTCAAAAAGGCTGTCCAGCAAGGCCGCAGCGAGCGAAGGGNNCGTACGCTTCGGTACGTTGAGCCTCTGAGCGATGCGAGAACGTAGCTGGCGGACTTTTTCAGCATCCTGTTAGAGTCCTTCGTAGGCGGCGATTGCCGCTGAGAGTGCCAGAACTAGATCTTCCGGTTGCTCAAATTCGTGATATGCGTACAATTCAGGGTGGGTATCCAAATAGGACGTATCAAAGCGCCCGGCAATGAAGTCCGGCTCCTGCATGATCCCCTCCATAAAGGGGATGGTGGTCTTGAGGCCACGGAGGACATATTCTTCGAGCGAACGTCGCATGCGACTGACAGTTTCTTCCCAGGTACGGCCGCGCACCGTCAATTTGGCCAGCAGCGCATCATAGTACGGTTGGACGGTGTAATCCTTGTACACAGCGCCGTCGATGCGCACGCCGATCCCGCCCGGAGAATGGTAGGCGGTCACGGTACCCGTGCAGGGCAGGAAATTATTTTTGGGGTCTTCCGCGTTGATCCGGCACTGAATTGCATGACCTTGGAGCGTCACGTCTTTTTGCTGGACGCTGAGCGGTGACCCTGCCGCGATCTTAATCTGATTCCTGACGATATCGATGGCCGTGATCTGTTCCGTGACCGTATGCTCCACTTGGAGGCGCGGATTCATCTCGATGAAGTAGAACTTGCCGGCTTGATCGAGCAGAAACTCCACGGTTCCGGCGTTGTCGTAGTTCACCGCCCGCGCGATGGCGATAGCGGCGTTGCCCATTTCTTCCCGGAGCTCTGGGGTCAGCACCAGCGAGGGCGCGATTTCGATCAACTTCTGATGTCGTCGCTGGATCGAACAGTCTCGTTCTCCGAGATGGATGATGTTGCCGTGCCGATCTCCCAATATTTGGAACTCAATATGATGCGGACGCTCGATATACTTTTCGATGAAGACGCTGCCGTCGCCGAAGGAGGCCTGGGCTTCGCGCGCAGCGACTTCCATGTTCTCCCGCAGTTCCTCATCGGACCGGACTACGCGAAGCCCGCGACCGCCGCCGCCTGCGCTCGCTTTGATCATCACCGGGTAGCCTGCTTGTTTTGCAAAGGCGAGGGCGTCTTTGACACTGGTAATGGCTCCATCCGTCCCAGGTACGATCGGCACGCCGGCTGACTCGGCGATTTCGCGCGCCTTCACCTTGCTGCCCATCAAGGTAATGGCCTTGGTGGATGGACCGATGAACGTCATGCTGGATGCTTGGCAGAGCTCGGCGAATTCCGCATTCTCAGACAAAAACCCATACCCCGGATGAACGGCATCGGCGCCGATTCGCTTGCACAAGTCGACGATCTGTCGACTGTCCAAGAAACCTTTCACCGGCCCAGGTCCGACCAGGTAGGACTCGTCTGCTTTCTTGACATAGATTCCAGTTGAATCCGCTTCGGAATAGATGGCAGCCGTCGCGATGTTCAATTCGCGGCAGGCCCGGATGATGCGCATGGCGATTTCGCCTCGATTGGCAATCAAGATCTTCTTGAACATGTTCCGAATCTCAGTAGACTCTTGCTCGGGACGTCCTTGTATGAGCAGGGAATGCATTCAGCAAAACAAGCGCGTAAGCTAGCATAGCGTCAGGAGGTCTGTCGAGGGAGAAGCTCCACCAAGCTGGTAGATTTGCCTGTCAAAACGAAGGGTTGGTCTTCTGTCCGCTGCCACACAATTGGGTCGCCTCATGCACGGCGGTCCTGTAGAATGCCGGAGGTTTCTGAAGGTCATTTGGTTTTGATTCAATGAAGGAGCGTGTGTGGTGATGGTGAGACCCAGTCATGCTGCAACAGGGCACGTGTTCGGCGGTCGTACAGATAGGCCCAAAGCGGTACGGGTATTCTATCCGAGGAGGGGGACAACTCAGTGGACGATCGCGAGTCTGCTCGTTCCTCTGGGAATGTTCCTCCTTGGGGGCATGGTCACGACTCCGGCGTGGGGCGAGAGTCCGGCTCCCTCCGTCCACTGGGGAAGTATGGCCTTTCCCGATCAATACTCGACCCTGACAGGGGGGCTTACCCTTAATCGGTTTACTCCGATCGATGGCCTAGGGAACAAGTATGATTCCACTGTCGGGAATACGCTCGGCTTCAACCTGATCACCCTCAGTTGGACCAAACATTGGGACTATTCGGGAACGAGTTGGCTATGGAAAAATTGGAGCACCAACTTCACGGTCGGGATTAGCCCGACCGGGGACGAACCTTCGCAATACTTCCAAAACAAAGTGGTGCACCAACTCCGTCATCTTCCGCCCGTGCCGTCCGTCGATCCTCGGAAGGAGACCGATCTAACGATCGATGGGTCCATCACACGTTGGGTTTCCCTGTTCGATCGAAAGGTTTTGTTTGCTGGCGGAGGCTTTTCCGTCGGCACGCTCTATCAGCAGGGATTTCTGCGGGCCGGCGTCCGGCGACTCCAGATTACCCCGTCGGTGTGGTGTTCCGAAAAGTGGGGCGATATCAATGTTCGGGCTTCCGCCATGGGCCGGATTAGTTACCAAGACAATGGTTCTACGCTACACGCCGTACGAAACACGGCAGGACTCGTTCAACCGTCAATCGCCATCGGCCAATATCGAACGACTGAGAACGGCGAAACAATTCCTACGTGGGAAATCGAGTTGGCACTCATGTGGGATTCTGGGATCTTCGTCAATACGACGGGGCAGAGCCAGAAGCAGTTTGCATGGGCGCTGGCGGCCTCCGCTGGGCCGGTACGATTTGAAACCTGGAACGATAGTATGGGGCATTTCTCGGAGCGAGACTTTGGACCGACCTATGGGGCAACGGTAACACTCGACGTCCTGCGGATGTGGAACATTATTCAAGATTTCCGCTCAAAACCAACGAACGAACAATCGGCCTCCTCCTAACACGCCTCCTTGGCATGGTCGAAGATAGAGAACGTTTCCCGGGGCATGTACCAGGCTTCTCCTTCGACACCGCGAGGGCGCCACAACAATGCGGAATGTAAGAGGGAAGAGATTCGGTCCGAGGAGAGTCCTACAAATCGTAAACAGCTCTCATCAACCACCACTACTCGTGCTGGTGTGATTCAGCTGAAGCGGTCGGCATGGTAGCCGAAATACATCCCTCGATGATTTCGACTTTGCATTGCCAGGAGGATGCCGCGTTGTTGACTCGGTCAATGACATCCGATGCCCTAACGGTGGTAGGGATGATGTCCACGAGTACATGGTTGGGGACGCGGTTGAAATCGACACTAGTGACACCTGGAATGGTCTGCAAGACCTGGTTGATCTCAGCCTCTTTGCCAGGACAGCCGGATCCACTCAGTGTGAGGGGCAGGCGCTCTTTGACAGGAGGAGTTGCCCAGGCGGGTAGGGAGATGGAGACACTGACAACAAAGAACCCCATGGCTACAGCCCGTCGAGACCAGATGTGCCGCATTCCCTATACTCTCTTTTGTGAGATTCTCAAAGCCGCTCCGGCATTGGAGAAGATATCTATAACCTACACGATGCTGCGTTCTTTTGTCGAGGTATCTGGAGACAAACCCGACGACTCCCCTGGTCTGGACTCATCACAAGAATCCGGCAATAATGTACCCTCATGACCAGTTCTCCTCCCGATCACCCTCATCGTTCATGGCCGGAAGTCGTTGGACTCATTCCTGCCGCAGGGCAAGCCAAACGACTTCAGCCGTTTCCCTGCAGTAAGGAATTGTTTCCTGTCGGCTTCACAACGGATCCTAAGACGGGCGCGCCACGGCCGAAAGTGGCCGCGCAGTATCTGCTCGAAAAGTTTCAAGCAGCTGGAATCTCTAAAACCTTCCTCGTCATCCGAAAAGGGAAATGGGATCTCCCCAACTATTTTCAAGAGGGCGCAGGGGTGGGCATGTCGCTCGCGTATGTGGTGATTCCTGGTTCGCTTGGCCCGCCTGATACGCTTGATCGCGCCTATCCATTCATTGCCCAGTACCGAATTGCGTTTGGGTTTCCCGATATTCTGTTCGGTCCCTCAGATGCGTATCGGCGAGTGATCGAGGAGCAGGAACGCACCGGCGCCGATGCGGTACTCGGTTTGCATCGCATCGATGATCCGCGTGTGTGGGATATGGTGGATATCGACGCCGATGGGCGAGTCCGCGAGATCGTGATGAAGCCACCCGTGACCGCACTCACGTTTGGCTGGTGTTTCGCGGTTTGGACGCCGGCCTTCTCGGAGTTCCTCCACCGATTCTTGTGTGCGGATGAGACGAAGCAGAACATGGGATTTCTAATTAGCACAGCCAACGATCCTGGAAGGGATCTTGCCATGGGAGTGGTATTGCAGGCGGCCATCACGGCCGGGCTTGCGATCCACAGCGTGCAGTTCCCACAGGAGTGCTGTCTGGATATCGGCACACCGGAAAATCTTGTGAAGGCGGTACGACTGTATACCGGTAACTGATCGTTCAATATTGATAGAACCTATACCCTTCGCAGGCGTCTCAGATGAGGTTGCCTGTTACCTACCTTGTACTAAAAATGCTTTTGAGCGGGCATTCCCACCAGCGGCGACGATATCGATGAATGACATGCCCGGCTGCGCCTCAGGGACCGTCACGTCAATGGTCGTGTCGTTCACAAATGTGTAGGTGACCTTCGTTGGTCCGGCTGCGCTGAACGTCACGCCTCGGAAGCAATCCTTTGTCCCAAAATTCTCACCCTTGATTCGGATGGTTTGTCCGGGCTGAGCTTCGTCGGGCTCGACCTTGAGGATTTTTGGTTTCCTGCTGCTATCGCAGACAGGGTCTTTCTCGACGGCTTGCTCATTGTGTCCTTTGATCGACTCCGCGTCGTGTAGTGTATAGCCCGCTCCATCGACAATCACTCCTTCTTCCGCGAGTGAGTACGGTGGGAAACAGGGTATGGCGAGGAACGGAAGCAGCAAAAACAATGACAAACATCGGGTTGCCATCAGGACCTCCTTGAGTGCGGAGTTACTTACTCGGCATAGCCACATAGAGTTCTCCGACAATGGCTTGGCCAGGAGGAGATAACGCAAATTTGGTAAAGGCTTCAACAAGGGGATTCGCTTCTTTTTTTGAGAGGAGGAGCAGGGGGCGCCGCAAGCTGTAGCGTCCGTCCCGCACGGTCGGGATCTCTGGTTCGATCTTATCGATCGGTAGCAAACGGACGGCAACGCCGTTTGCGACGACGGAGAGGCCGGTGCTCAATGAGACATAGGTCACTGCAGACAGGGGCGGAAGCGTTCCCACGACGGCCTTGATGACGGCATCGTCTTCTCCAATGGTCTTTGCGGTGGTAGGAATCTTTCCAGTGATCCCCAGTTGAGATTCGAACGCCTCGCGGATGTTCTGGTTGTGGGGACGATCGATCATCACGATCTTGGTGTCGGGTCCGCCCAATTCGGACCATTCTTTGAGTTTCCCGGAAAAGATATCGGCAACCTGTTGCTTGGTGACTTCTTTGGTATAGTTCGACAGATGCACGACAACGCCGATGCCGTCCCAGCCGATCTGTGACACAGCCAGTGTCGGGTCTTCAGTGCCTGTCATGGCGATCTGGGCTCGGCCGGTTTTGACTAACTGGACTGGATTGGAATCTTCCTCCCAGAGGATGTCGATATAGGCACGAGCATTCGCTTTTTCAAAGGCTCGAGCCAGTGCTTCAATCGTTGTGTGTTCTGGTCCATTGCCGGCGATGACCAAACTCCCGGCGACCTGGGCCGAGGCTTGAGTGGGGAAGACACAGAGAATCAGAGCCCACAACAGCCACGTTAGAAACGGTCTACAGATCATGGATGCGCTCGCTCTTCAGATAGCCCGTAACTGAGTTGCCACCGATCAGTGTCAGGACGACGATCAGTCATAGGCTATGACTCAGACGTCGATGCATCGCTTGAGCAGGAATCCGAGTCAGAGGACATATTGGGTGGTGGGATCTGACGCTTAGCATTCAATGGTGGTAGCTTGGTGAACCGTTGCATTCGTTCCTGGTTCATGGCTTTGGCTTTGATCTCCGTGAATCCGGGCTTGCGATCCCCGATGACGTTGGATGAAAAGGACGAGAGAAGCCGCGTGGCTTGCCGGGCATGGCAATGGGGACACTCAGTGTCCTCTACTCTGGCATAAACAGACTGAGTGGCCTCGAATTGCTTCTCGCACTGTCCACAACGGTATTCATAGAGTGGCACGGAATTCTGTCCTTTCGTCTACGGCCTCTGTGGCTCGAATTAGAGCCGTTCGGGACTTGACAAACTACCCTTCTGCAAGCGATCTTGACCGGCTTACGACATCCCGTTTATTCTAACAACTTACGCAGTTCAACTGCCAGCGTTATAGGAGGGGTTCGATGCCAGTGCTGATTCGACGATACAAGGGCAATAATGGCATGATGCAGGAAGAACGAATCGATGATGATGATCGAATTGAGCGCTACATGAGGCTCTTCGAGAAGGACGATGTAAAAAAGTTGCAGACCGGCGTAAAGTGTTTCATCGAGAAGGATGAATGGCAGCTCCTCCCGTGAACCGGTCCAGGGGGCGGGAGTAACGAGCGATCGGTTATGATGAACTCCTTACCCCTCACGCCTTACGCCTCACCGGGTACATGACCTACTGGGTGCACATTGCCCGCGCGATCGACCGTGTGACGCTCCACCGAGACCGATGTTCGGAAGTGCCGTCTACTGCGACTTCCAGCGACTTCTGGGAGGGGGGATGGTTCGATTATCCCGACAAAGAGCGGGCGATCCGTGCCATGGAACAGGCTGGAGTCAATCGGCAGCGAGTGTGTCCGCTCTGCAAGCCGTAGAACGAAGTACTGGGTCCTGAGTGCTCAGTGCTGAGTCTGTCGATCCGGGCCGGTACACTCAGAACTCACTACTCAGGACTCAGCACTGTTCATTCATGCCGCGACTCGCCCTCCTACTGACGACCGTCATCTGGGGCGCTACCTTTCCTGCCACGAAGGCCGCGCTGGAGCAAATTACTCCACTGTCGTTTTTATTGCTTCGGTTTTTGATCGGTACTCTGCTGATCAGTCTCTGGTTCATGGTCGGTCGCCGCCGATTGCATCATGATCGTGCGGTCCTGGAAGCGAGTGCTATCACGACCGTCTTTCTGTTTTTCGGGTACTTGCTCCAAACTGTCGGGCTTGAGCATACAACGGCGTCGAATTCGGCCTTTCTTACGGCACTCTACGTCATCTTCGTACCGTTGATTCTTCTGCGGATCGACCGGCGGGTAGTGGTGGCAACGGTGATTGCGATCATCGGGCTCTGGCTCTTGGTCAAACCTGACGCCTCCATGAACCTTGGAGATCTCATGACGCTGGGCTGCGCCGGTGCATTTGCGGGACATATTGTCTGTCTTGAGCGCTTCACCCGCCAAGTCGATGCCCCGTCGCTTCTGGTGTGGCAGATGGTGGCGATGTCGGTCCTATTTCTTCCGGCACCATGGTGGGAGGGGACGACGCAGCACGCCTTTCTACCCACACCTGTCTTACTGATTGGACTTGGTGTGACGGGTGTGCTCGCGACGTTGGCATTCGCCGTTCAGATGTGGGCCCAGCAACTCGTTCCCGCACAACAGGTCGCATTATTGTTTGCATCAGAACCAGCCTACGCGGCCTGGCTTTCATGGTACTTTCTCGGCGAAACGTTGGATGTGCAAGGGTGGATCGGAAGCGCACTTATCTTATTGGCCGTGGTGATCGGAGCATTCGGGAGCTGATCGTTTTCAAGGGAGGAATGCGATGGCACAGAAGTTCGGAAATGGACGGTGGGTTTGTGAAGGATTTCTGGATAACCGTGTCGATGGGACGGTCGTCGGGCAGGTCGTCTTTGCGGTGATCGGCCCAGTCGATTTTTATTTGCGGGGCAACTTTAAGCCAGATATTGCCGGCGAGGTGATTCGATTTCGCAACAGTCGGTTTGAGGATGACGACATGGCTGGGCAGGTCATCGGCGATATGGCCAATCCTCAGATGGGAACAGTGAATCTGATTTCGCTGGATCCACATCCCAATCTCGAGCCGCACCCGTATGTCGAATGGTTTACTCTCCGGAAAGACCATTTTCGATTTGAACTGAGTCCTGGCGATGCGTGGGTGTTGTCCGAGGAAGAGCGGAAAGCCATCGATGGGGAAAGCCGGCGAATTAGGGAGACCTTGGCCGAACAGGTTGTTGATCGGCCAAGGTCGGATGATGGTTCCGACTGGGTTTAGGGAGGTGTGAGCTCAAGTTGCGGCTGAGGCGCGGGAAGCTCCGCGGCTTTTACCGCAGCCTCAATCTTCTTTTTGAGGACGCTGCGATCTGAATCCTGTCTGGTCTTCCCCTCGCGCACATAGGAGGGGACATCACGGATATCCCAGACCAATCCAAGCCACTCAAGCCCCTTCAGGCAGTAATAGGTCATGTCGATTTCCCACCAATAGAAACCTTGCCTGGTCGAGGCCGGATAATAGTGGTGATTGTTATGCCACCCTTCTCCCATGGTAATCAGAGCCAGAAAGAAGTTGTTTCGGCTGTCATCACCAGTTTCGTACCGTTGTGAGCCATACACGTGGGATAAGGAATTAATGGTACAGGTTCCGTGAAAGAGCGCGACGGTCGAGATAAAATATCCCCAGATCAGCATCTGGATGCCGTTGGTGCCGAGCTCAGGCGCATAGGCTTCCAGCAGCTTGCCGAACACGAACATACCGACGCCGGTCAAGACGGGAACGAGGACGTCGAATCGGTCGAGAAACCGCAACTCCGGAAATTTTGCGAAATCGGCGATTCCCTTCAGCCGCGGCGCATAAAACGTTTGCGACATAATCCAACCCATGTGCGACCAGAGAAACCCTCCATGGCGTGGAGAGTGCACATCCTCCGGTGTATCGGAGTAAATATGGTGGTGTCGATGATGACCGGCCCACCACAGGGGACCACGTTGGGTGCAGGTGCTCCCTAACAGCGCAAACAGAAATTGGACAGTACGCGATGTCTTGAATGTGCGATGCGAGAAGTAGCGATGGTACCACCCGGTAATCGCAAACATGCGAATGTAATAGAAGCCGATGGCAACTGCGACCGCAGTCCAGCTCCATCCGACTAAAATAGCGCACAAACACATGAGATGCATGAAAATAAACGGAACACTGCGAACCCAGTCGACCTTCGGTGGTCCGTCTGATTTCGTCAGTTCTAGGCCAGCCCAAGAGTCAAACCAGCGCAGAAAAGAATACCAGATCTCCTGAGCTTTGGTCGGTCGAAGCGTTTGCACGTCGGACATACAATTCTCCTCTAGGTCGGGGATCGGCTAAATCACTGTGGTGGGAGACAGGGAGCCGGAGTCCCAATTAAGCTGATTGATCGTCCCGAATAGGTTGGGATGTTATTATACACAAGAGCGTCGGGAAAGTGAAACCAGAGTTTTGGGGCGGCTCTGCCAGTTTGTAGTGTACCTAACAGGCGTCCGCTGTCTACACATTTTGACAATTCTCCGGAGTCAACCGGCGATCGCGTCCCTGTTTGACAGGGCTCCTCGTGCGTCTCTAAAATGCCGTCACGATGAACGACCGATTTCTCAAAGCCTGCCGGCGTGAACCTGTCGATTGTACGCCCGTCTGGTTTATGCGCCAGGCCGGGCGTTACATGTCCGAGTATCGGACATTGCGGGCCAAACACTCAATTCTGGAAATGTGCAAGACGCCAGAGCTTGCGGCGCAAGTCACGCTCCAGCCGATCGAACGGTTCCCACTGGATGCTGCCATTATCTTTGCCGACATTCTGCTGCCGTTAGAACCGATGGGGCTCAACCTTGAGTTTGCCGCAGGGGAAGGGCCGGTCATCCATAATCCGGTGCGCGATCGAGCGGCGGTGGACCGACTCAACGTCATCGATGGTGATGAGCTGGACTATGTGGGGGAAGCCATCAGGCAAGTACGGCGTGCACTCAATGGACGAGTGCCGTTGATCGGCTTTGCCGGTGCGCCGTTCACCCTCGCGAGTTACGCCATCGAAGGTGGCGGATCCCGTAACTATTTGCACACCAAACAGATGATGTATGGAGACCCCACGGCCTGGCATCGGCTCATGGATAAGTTTGCTCGGGTGCTCACCGGGTATCTCCGACGACAAATCAAGGCCGGAGCTCAAGCGATTCAACTCTTCGATAGCTGGGTCGGTTGTCTCTCAGCGGGTGACTATGTCGAATATGTGATGCCGCATGTCCAACGGATTTTCGACGGGCTCAAACGGGAGGGGGTGCCGATGATTCATTTCGGCACCGGTACGACGGCCATTCTGCGACAGATGCGTGAGGCCGGAGGCGACGTCATCGGGATCGATTGGCGGGTTCATTTGGATGAAGCCTGGTCGATGGTCGGACATGATCGTGCCGTACAAGGCAACTTAGACCCGCTGGTCTTGTTTGCGCCGCTCCATGAAATTGAACGTCGTGTAGAGGATATCTTACGTCGGGCTGCAGGACGTCCTGGGCATATCTTCAACCTCGGTCACGGTATCCTGCCGACGACGCCGGTCGATCACGTCGCTGCCACGATCGACATGGTGCATAAGCTTAGCCAGCGGTGACTGGTTAAGTGAAGCGTACCTCGTGAAACGTATCTCGTCATGCAGGATACTAGAGGTGCAGGTTTCTGGTTCCAAGTTGCGTAACAGCCGCTTCACGAGCTCAAGACTCGAAATATGAAATATTCAACTCAACACCGCTCCTGCTTCTCGTGCTTCACAAGATATGGGATACCAACGACGTAGCACGATGCCAGATGTGACGCGCCATACCGCAGTCCTGTTGATGGCGATGGGTGGACCTGACTGTCTGGAAAACGTCGAGCCGTTCTTACGCGACGTTCGTGGGGGGCGACCGACACCTCTTGAACTCGTCGAAGAGATTCGTGAGCGGTACCGGGCGACCGGGGGCAAATCGCCTGCTGTTGGCATTACCCAAGCGGTGGCGAAAAAGTTGGAGGACCAACTGAATGAATCGAGTGATCGCCGGTACCGGGTGTATGTGGGGTTGCGGCATTGGCATCCCTTCATCAAGGACACCTATGCCGAATTGCTGAACGAATCACCGGAGCAGATCATTGGTGTGTGTATGGCTCCACAACAGTCTTCCTTGAGCACCGGGGCCTATCGCAAGAAGGTGGAGGAAGCTCGTTCAGCCCTGCGAGACCAGACCGACATAACGTATGTCGGGAGTTGGAACCGGCATCCGCGCCTCGTTGCGGCGATCATGGAGAACATTCGGCTAGGACTCCAGAAGTTTCCTGCCGATGTGCGTGGTGCCGTGCCGGTTCTCTTTACGGCGCATAGCCTTCCGCAACGGATTGTAGCCATGAAGGACCCCTATCCTGACGAGGTCCAGGGAACGGTCGAGGCGGTGACGCAGCTGCTGGGGAACCAGCCGACCTATTTTGCCTATCAAAGTCAAGGGCGATCGAATGAGCCGTGGTTGGGGCCGACGGTGGAGGATATGCTCGATGCCATCTGTCGGGATGGGTATCGACAGGTGCTCGTCGCACCGATCGGGTTCATTTGCGACCACGTAGAAACACTGTTTGACATCGATATTGAATTACGACAGGTGGCCGTCAACAAAGGCATGCAACTCGAGCGCATGGCCATGCTGAATGATTCCCCTGCGCTTCTTCAGACGTTACACAACGTCTTGGCTTCACACGAATCCTCGTCCTGCATTTCGTCGTGACTCGACCACGCACAGTCGTGATTGTGGGGGGCGGGATTTCCGGTCTGGCCACCGCATTTGCGTTACACGAGAAAGCCACCGCCGCTCGCCTTCCCATCCGCTGCATCATTCTCGAATCCGACACCTCGTGGGGAGGGAAAATTGTCACGCACCGGGTCGGTGACATCGTCACGGAAGCCGGACCAGACTCGTTTCTTTCTCAAAAACCGGCCGGTCTCGATCTCTGTACACAGCTGGGGCTTACCGACCAGCTGATCAATACCAACGAAACAGGGAAGAAAGCCTGTGTCCTCCATAAAGGGCGGTTGCATGACTTGCCGGAAGGTCTGCTCTCGTTCGCTCCCAAACAGCTGGGGCCCTTCTTTCAGAGTGGGCTGCTGACCTGGACTGGATTGGTTCGCATGGGGATGGAATACGCGGTTCCACCGGGTCCTTCCACCGGTGATGAGTCGTTGGCCGCTTTTCTGCGCCGTCGGTTTGGGGAGCAAGCGTTCGAGCGGGTGTTGGAACCGTTGATGGCCGGCATTTATGCGGGAGATGCCGAACAGATGAGCCTACGGGCGACGTTCCCGCGGTTCTTTGAATTGGAGCAAGCGCATGGCAGCATCATTCGCGGGATGATGGCTGCTAAGAAAGCTGCTGCAGCCGGTGCAGTCGACCGACCAAGACGCACGATGTTTGTCAGTTTAAAGAACGGCCTGAGCGATTTGGTGTTAGCCCTGACGACTCGGCTGACGCAGCAGGGGAGTGAACTCCGTGTGGGAACTCGAGTTGATGCGCTCAGGGTGAGATCGCATGAGTTGGGCCGGTGGATGTATGACCTGATCCTTCAAGATGGATCCGCGCTTTCCGCGGACGCCGTGGTCCTGGCAACGCCTGCCTACGTGTCCGCGGAGCTGTTGCGTCCATTGACGCCGATAGCCGGCGGATTGTTGGACATGATTCCCTATGCTTCGACTGCGACCATTGCGATGACCTTTCCGCGCTNNCTCGTTGACGAGCGCCATTGAAGGATTCGGGTTTATCGTGCCGAGAGGGGAGCAACGACATCTCATCGCTGCAACCTGGACCTCGCTGAAATGGCCCCATCGTGCTCCGGCGGACCAGCTGTTGGTGCGCTGCTATGTGGGTGGGGTTGGCCGAGAAGATCTTCTTCAGTTGGAGGATGAGGTGCTGTCGGCAACGGTCAAAGCGGAACTTGTCGCACTGTGCAACATCAACGTAGAACCACGCTATACAGAAGTGAACCGCTGGTGGAAGGCGATGCCGCAGTACACGATTGGCCATTTGGATCGTTTGACGCAACTGGATGCAGCGGTGAGCCGCTATCCCGGACTTGTGCTGACCGGGGCCGCATATCGTGGCGTCGGTATTCCCGACTGCATTCGTGATGGCGCCGTCGCGGCCGAGCGGGTTGTGCGGGATCTTTTGGGCACAGCGCCCTCCCACCGTGAGCGGGTTGCGACTCACTGAGAAACAGCCGAATAGTTCACCTATACATCCACTTGCGTGTCAGTGGCAATTCGGTCGGGCCATCAGCGTCCTGCCGGCTGGCCAGGACTTGATAGATGTTCATCCACCCCTGTTGGAATCCCAGTGCTGTGCCGGCAAGATAGGCTCGCCAGATGCGAAGCGTTTTTTCTCCAACCAATCGGCGTGCATGGTCCAATTGGGATTCCAGGCGGCGTGACCAGATGGCAAGCGTGCGCGCATAGTGCGGACGTAGACTCTCGACGTCGTACACTTCAAAGTGCTGCGCTGCCATCTCTCGGATGATGACATGCAGGTGTAAGAGCTCACTATTCGGGAAGACGTATTTATCGAAGAAGTCGTTCACACCCGAACCCATAGGGCGTCCCTCGATGTCAGACGACGTGAAGCCGTGGTTCAGAAACAAGCCGCGATCGCGCAAGAGGTGGCGTACGGCACCGAGGTAGACTGGAAAATTGTTGAGCCCGACATGCTCGAACATGCCGATGCTCGACACCTTGTCGAACGCGGCGTCACCGAAGTGAGTGAGTGTGTCACGATAATCCAGGAGCAGAACTTGTGCGCGTCCATCAAGCCCGGCCTCTCTGATTCGGTCCTTCGCGAGGGCGAATTGATTGTCCGACAACGTGATGCCTGTGGCCAGGACCCCATAGTGCTGAGCGGCGTGCAGGAGAAGCCCGCCCCACCCGCAGCCGATATCTAAGAAACGTTCGCCTGGCCGCAGGCGCAACTTACGGCAGATGTGATCGAGCTTGGCCAATTGCGCCTGATCGATTGTTTCCTCGCCGGTGTCGAAGTAAGCGCATGAGTAGACCATACGCTCATCCAGCCACAACCGATAGAACTCGTTGCCGACGTCATAGTGGTGCTTGATATCTGCAAGATCTTGGTTGGGCGTATGATCGGACGAGACCGGGGTGATACGGGACGTGATCGGCGATCCACCGACTTCCGCTAGCCGTTCGGCACTGGCGATCACGGTCATGATATCCCCGTCGAAGTCGATGCGTCCATCGACGAACGCTTCGCCCAACATCCCAAGTGTCGGATGGGTTAATTTCGGTAAGAGAGTGGGGTCGCGGATTTCCATCACGACGCGAGGTTCCTGACCAAAATTGAGATGTGAGCCGTCAGGGAGAATGAGGTCCAGCGGTTGCCCTCCATTAGCCCGAACGTTTTCGGCTAACCGTTGAATGCCTTGACTCAGGGCTCCGTGCACGAGCTTTTCGGTCAGCTGAGAGAGTCGTTTGACCTGAGGCATGGTGACCTCCTGTGAGTGATGATGAGGCGTTTTTGAAAGTGGCTGGTGGATGGACCGGAGCCTTTACGATGACCTGGAAGCCCACGGCCCCTTCAAAAAATTATAAGCGAAGAACATGCCCGCACAACTTCAACGATTATTCAATACGATAGGAGAATCGATATGCGAAATGACCCAGCAGGTCTGAGGAAAAAAGCTGCACCCATGAGGGACGGCTGGGGAATAGTGCATCAGCGAACTGGATCTATTATGGGAGGATGATCGCTTGCTCAGGGTATCCGAGTTCCTTGAGGGCGGCTTCCAAGGAATCAACCATCGGTGGAGGACCACAGACAAAGACGCAGGTGTCGGAGGCAGGAGGGGGAAGGTGCTGGCGGAGCATGTCAGGGGTGATGCGACCTGTGCTCTCAGGCCAGCCGGGAGGCGGCTGTTCCAAGACATGATGGCAATGGAAATTGTGATGCTCACGGACGGCCTGTTCCCACTCGCGTCGGAAAATAATGTCCGATTCTGTCTTGTTGGCGAAGAGTAAATAGAGTTCCGCGTCGAGCTTGTTGCTCAGAATCCATCGAATGATGGAGATCATCGGTGTGATGCCAGTACCTCCTGCCACAAAACCGACACGCTTCGCCATTCCATCAACCCAATGCCCGCCGGTGTTCGGTCCGCTCATCAGTACCGTGTCGCCGATCTTCTGCTTATGCAGATATTTTGAAATGCTACCGGTCTCATAGCGCTTAACCGTTAAGTCGAAAGAGCCGGTGATGCCGGGCAGGGAGGATGGGGTATAGGCTCGCTTGATTTGTTTCCCATTAAGCGTCGCATGGACGTAGAGAAAGTCACCGGGCAGCATGTCCAGCGTTGCGTCGGCAGGGAGTTCGAATCGGAATGTTTTGGTGTCAGGAGTGTCTGTCTCGATATGGAGGAGCGTGTAGGGACTGGGTGTCTTAGTCTTAATGCGGGTCACAGAGTTCATAAGCGCAATGGCAGTTTATGAAATTCTTGCATGTAGTGCAACGACTGAAAGTTGACAACAAAGAGAGTGAAAAAACTTGGAAGCATGGTGCATGGACGAGGAGTGACGAGGCCCACTGCGAAATCTCACTGAAAGGTGGAATGCTGATGTCGAGAGCGTGGCTTCAGTATGGATATGGAACAGCCAGCTTGTTTCAGTTCTGCTGTTTACGGATTTTCGCCTGCTCTGCTGCATGAAGATGAGAATGAGTACGAGCAGGAATCGGGAGATTGGCGAGGACCGGCTGCGCTGCGGTAATCTTGTGATCCACGGCCTGTGTCAGCCAGCGCCGCGCATGCTCAGGATCTCTCGACACTCCGCGTCCATACGCATACATGACGCCCAGCACGTACATCGCTTGTGCATTGCCCGCCTCAGCCAGGCGATGAAGACCAGGAGAAGCCTTCCTGTACCAACTGACGGCTTCAGGGGCGTGTCGCCCATCTTGCCGCGCATAATAGCGTCCAAGGCGATACTGGGCAAAAGCATCCCCTTGTGCGGCCAGCTGAATGTCGATATCTAGACTCGACGCCGACTTTTCTGGTGTCCGGCTGACGGTTGATCTCTCGCTGCCCGTGTTTCCAACTGGTTGCGCAGCGTGCTGTTGTGCAGAATCAGAGAGTGTGGGTGATGAGCCCGGCTCGGTAATCGGTTGCGCTGGCGGTTGGTCTGGTTCAGGCCTCAACGAGTCCGCGAGGGGTGCGGGAGTTGGTGAGGATGCCAGGCTTTCAGCCTGGGATACTTGTGTCAGACTGAAGTCATGTGACGGCGTGTCGGACTGCGTTGTCGATGGTGGCGGGATACATTTCTCGGACGAACTGTCCGTGCGTGGTTGACCTGACTCCGATGGGCAGTTCTCGGCGTTGTCGGGGGCAGGAGGTCGTGTTGTGAAAGTCGACACAGCCCATATCACGGCGGTGACAAGAAGCGCACCGCGAATGAGTCGACGTCGTAAAATGGTTCGATCACTGGGCGGTACCAAGACGAGTCCGGGGTAGCCTTTCTTGTTCGTACCCTCACTCGGAGATGTTTGGGGGGTATCATCTGTGTGGTGGTCAGACATCCGATGCATACTCCTGATTCCTAGTACTCGCGCATCAATGACAACATGATGATGTTCAGCATTGTTCGCATCCCCGTACGTCTCAACTCGATCGATTCCCAAGTACTTGTATTAAAAAATAACTCCTTGTCCATTTCGAGTGCAAGTCTCTATAGTATTATAGTACCGTGTTTCATCAGTTTCTGGAACCCCTTCGGCTATGTCATCAACTGAAAGCGGCCTCGCCATTCTTGATCTGAGCGGCCCATTCCGGGAGCCACGAGAACAGGTCTTTTCGTATGACTACTCGATTCAACGGTCGACGTGGCCGACACCGCATGGCGTGCGGGTAAAGATTTCGATCCCTAATGAGCTGGATGTGTTCAAGGGTTCGCTCCTGGGGGAGGTCACCGGTTCGCCTGGCCAGCAACTCATCGTGAGTCATATGCTGTCGAAGAAAATTGCTGATTGGAAGATGCAGGTAGCTGAAACGGAAGGTTTTCTGATGGAACGACGGGATGTGATGTTGGATCCGTTTGTCGGACCGCTCGCCCATCTCTTCCCCAAACTTGAGAGCCTGTTTCAGGGAGAACAGAAAGCGATCCGGGAAGAAGTGAAGAAACGCGTGGGCCTCTAGCCATCCTGCCCGGTTTTCTGTTGATCACTCAATCAGGAGATTCAGAAGATTCTGCGGTAGTGTTTTGAGTGAACGCCGGATTCATCGGCGAACCCGAGTGACCCAATGTCAGGACTCCCAGTGTCGTTCAGGTCGATGCGGTAGTATCCGCGGACTTGTTCCATAGCCACTTCGAACGGAACGGCATTGGGGTAGAGTGTTCCCGGAGCATGGGCACCTCGTGCGAGGGTGCGGATGGCATCGGGTTCCGCAAATTGCTTATCTGAAAAGATATAGATGTCGGCAATCGCATGGTCGCCCAGCTTGTGGCCCGGGGTCGTAGCCGGCAGCTGATCGCCGAGTGTGCCTTCCAGTCGCGCTTGCTTGAGGCGTTTCAGAAGAGCGACGATCTGGCTGTCCGTCGCCTGTTGAGGAACGACCAAACTGACCGTGTTCATCTCTACGATGGTCGTCTGGACCTTGAACATGACGGCGGCCGCTTCGGGATCTTCGATCACCGAGACGTTGGGTCCCTCGGTTCCAGTGGCTTGCTTGTTCCGAGAACTCGGAACGATCAACGCAACAAACAACCATAATCCAATGAGAATACCAAATACGACCAGGAGCGGATGGGCGCCGGCGCGTTTTCCTTCTTCGTATGGGCCTTGATCCTTACTCATGGTCTGTGATCCTCGGCTTCCGGTGTTGTGCCGGGCTGGTGTCCCTGTAATCGACGCTTGGCTTCCTCCCATAATTCGTCCATCTCGGTAAGCGTCATGTTCGTCATCCTTCTGCCTTGCTCCCTAGCCTGCGCTTCGACGAGATGAAAACGATCGATGAATCGGTTTGTCGATCGGCGCAGCGCCTCTTCAGGGTTCGCTTTGAGAAACCGTGCCAGATTGACCAATGAGAACAGAAGATCGCCGACCTCCGACTCGATTGCCTCACACCTGTTCTGTGGAATAGTGCCTGGTTCCCCGTCTGCTTGCGCCAAAGCCAACCGGAGTTCGCCGATTTCTTCTTGAACTTTCCCGAGGATCTGCTCGAGACCTGCGTCATTCTGCGGCCAATCAAAGCCCACTCGAGCCGCTCGTGCTTGAATCTGATAGGCCCGCAGCAACGCGGGCAAGGTCTTGGGGACCCCCTCAAGTGCTGATTGGGTGTTGCCGGTGGCTTCGCGCTCTGCACGCTTGATCTCTTCCCATTGAGTCAAGACCTGCTCGCTATTCGACAGTGGCTCAGATTGATCGTTCAGACCAAAGACGTGAGGATGTCTGCGGATCAACTTCGTGGCGAGTGTGTCCAGCACGTCCTCCACGGTGAATGTGTCGTGTTCAGCGGCAATTTGGCTGTGGAACAAGACCTGTAAGAGCACATCCCCGAGCTCTTCTTGAAGTTTTCGCGTGTCGCGTTGATCGATGGTCTCAAGGACTTCATACACTTCTTCGAGGAGGTAGGGTTTCAGTGACTCATGGGTCTGCTTGCGATCCCACGGGCAGCCGTCTTTGGCGCGCAAAGCCGCCATTACGTCTACCACTTTGTCAAAGCGCACCGACATTGAGGTTGCCACTCCCTAGGTTTCAGTCAGCACTCCGGTGTCGCCACTTTATACCGGGAGCGTTCGTCTCTTCAATGAGGGGCGCGGCTTGCGACCGATCTGGCCCTATGGTAGGTTACGCACACGTTTCGTGAATCTAGGAGCGGTGAAGGTGGCAGAAGAGCAAGGGTTTGTTATTCGTGACCGGCGGGCAAGCGGAAGTGCTGAAACCACCTCTGCGACCGATTCTGCCGCGCAAGCATCCAGGCCCACTGGTGCCAGCCCGATCGAACCTTCCCAATCAGCTCCGCCACCTCCGGTCACCTTTTCATCCTTTGTCATCTCGCTTGGCTCGTCGTCTCTTATGTTGATGGGTGAGCAGCTGGATCCACAACAGGCTCCGATGCCAGTGAACCTGCCGCAAGCTAAGGAAATCATCGATCTGTTGTCCGTCTTGGAAGACAAGACGAAAGGCAATTTGACCTCCGACGAACAAACGGTCCTCCGTGACATGCTGTATGCGCTTCGTATGAAGTATGTCACGCTCGCTTCGCCGAAGTAGTTTTCCTCTCTTTTGGTTCGCTGTACCACTAGGTCTCTAGAGGCTGCGATTTCTTCAGCAGGCTTTGAGACTCTCCTGTAAGTCGGCTATAGTGGTTATCATTCCGGTTGCTTATGGGTGACGGTGCCGAGAGGCAAGCGAATGTCTGAGTTAAACCACTCCATGCGCGCATTAAGACCTGCTTCCGAAAGCGGGAGCACGACTCAGCCGATTCTGATCGGCCGTCCCATCCCCGCAGTACTGCCGGATCTGGTCAAGAGGTCTGATCGAAAACCACCGCATCTTCGCCCGGTCTGGATCGTTCTCATCCTGTTAGTTCCCTGTCTGGCCCTGACCTTCTATTACTCGCAGGTGGTTGCGCCAGGGAGCGAAGAATCCGGTTCCTTCTTGCCCACGACCAGCTATGCCCTGGTGCTTCTCCTCCTCAATTTAGACCTCATCGGCTTGGTGGTGCTGGTTCTCCTGCTGTCCAGAAATCTGATCAAGGCCTACTTTGAGCGCCGACATCGGCTGGTTGGATCAGGATTCCGTACGAAACTCATCGCGGCATTTATTGGGTTCTCGTTGATTCCTACCGTGCTGCTGGCATTGGTGGCCAGCGGGCTCGTGAATAAGGCTGTGGATGTGTGGTTCAGCGAACATATCGAGAAGGTCATGAAGGACTCGTATGAAGTCGCTCGTATGCAACACGCTGGGCATGTGGCGCTGGCCGTGAATAGTGCCCGAGCCATTTCGCAAGAGTTGTACCGAGAAGACATGCTGATTTCGATGCAACGGGATCTCTTGATTGCTGCCATGGCAAGAAAGCGCATGGAATATGGTGTGGCCGGGATCGAAATATTTTCGAACAAGATGGAGACCCTCACGAAGGCACTGGACACCGACATTCCGACTGGGGTGTTGGATTTGCCGATCAGCCAGTTGGTGCTGCAAGTGATCAACGGCAAGCAAGAGTTCACCTCGGTTCAGGAAGCACAGACGGGGAGACTGGTTCGTGCGGCGATCCCCGTCGCATCTGCAAGCCGACGTGGTGAGATCGAAGGAGTCGTCGTCGTTGAGACATATGTTCCTGAGTCGCTGTTGACCAAGATGGAGGGGATCGGTCGGCAATACACGGAATACAAACAGATCAAAGCCATGAAGAATCCTATTAAGGCCGGCGCCTATCTGTTCGTCGCCGTGGTGACGGTGCTGATCTTGTTTAGTGCGACATGGTTCGGATTCTATGTGGCGCGAGGCATTACCGTTCCGATTCAACACTTGGCGGAGGCGACAGAAGCGGTGGCGAAAGGGGATCTCTCGGTTCAGATCGATGCCAAGGCGACCGATGAAATCGGGACGCTCATCGAGTCGTTTAATCGCATGACGCAGGATCTGCAAGGGAGTAAGTCCAAACTGGAAGAAACCAACTTGACGCTTCGCCATACCAACGTCGAGCTGGATCGCCGCAGGGCGTATATTGAAACCGTCGTGGACACCATTGCCGCAGGTCTGTTATCGATTGATCGAAACGGGACGATTACCACCTTCAATCCATCTGCCGAGCGCATTCTGGGGTTGACCGGCGACCGTTTCCGTGGCCGATCTGCGAACGACGTCTTCAAGGAATTCGGCCTCGACTTGTTCCAAGCTGCATATGATCGGATGTTGGCAGATGAGCGTGACGATTTCGATGTGGAAGGTCAATTGGATATTCAGGGGAAGCTGATTACCATCGGATTAAAAGGGTCTCGGATGCGGGATGAATCCAGTAGGGATCTTGGATTTGTGTTGGTTTTCGAAGATTTGACGGAGTTGATCAAGGCGCAGAAAGTTGCGGCCTGGCAGGAGGTTGCCAAGCGGGTGGCGCATGAAATCAAGAATCCCCTGACGCCCATTCAGTTGTCGGCCCAACGGCTGCGTAAGAAATTCTTTGAAAAATCACCTGATCTCGACCGAGTGTTTGATGATGCGACGAATGTGATCATCACGGAAGTCGGGAGTCTGAAGGCGATGTTGGACGAGTTTTCGAAATTCGCCCGTCTCCCTGCTCCTCAAATGACACGACAATCGTTACACGACGTGCTGCGGGAAGTGATCACCCTGTATCGCGAGGCGCAGAAGGATATCGAGCTGGTTGTGGAGCTAGATGACGATTTACCGACGCTCAATTTTGATCGCGAGCAGTTGAGGCGGGTGTTCGTCAATCTGTTCGACAATGCCGTTCAAGCCATGAATCAGCGAGGGAGACTCTGGGTCAGTACACGATATGACATGAAGCGCCGGCGGGCGGTCGTCGCCGTGGCAGACGAAGGACCCGGTATCGCCCCGGAGGATTACGAGAAGCTGTTTATCCCGTATTTCACCCGTAAGAAAACCGGTACGGGGCTGGGATTGGCGATTGTTCGCCGGATTATTACGGATCATGAAGGTCAGATCCAGGTGGGGAACAATCAGCCGAAAGGCGCCGTCTTTACGTTTGATATACCGGTGTAGGGTATACGGGTACGTGGTAAGGAGTGAGGAGTTATGTCGGCATCGATTCTCATAGTGGACGACGAGGAAGCCATTCGGACATCGCTGCGAAGTATTCTTGAAGACGAAGGGTATGAAGTCGCCGTAGCGGCCAATGGGGTAGAAGCGCTGAAGATTTATGGAACCGACCCGCCGGATCTCATGATTCTCGACATTTGGATGCCTGAGATGGATGGGCTCGAGACGCTTCGACGGGTGAAAGAGTTTGTTCCGACCACGCAGGTCATGATGATTTCCGGTCATGGATCCATCGAAACGGCCGTAAAGGCAATCAAGCTGGGAGCGTACGACTATATTGAGAAGCCGCTGTCGCTTGAGAATGTGACCCTTCGCGTGAAACACGCGTTGGACCAGTATCGATTGGCACAGGAGAATCGGGCGCTCCGGAGCAAGGTACAGCGAAAGTTTGAATTGGTGGGGCACTCTCCTGTCATGCAACGGTTGCGAGAGCTGATCGAAACCGCAGGCCCAACGAACAGCCGGGTACTAATTGGAGGAGAAAATGGGACGGGGAAGGAGCTCGTCGCTCGAGCGATCCATCTCCACAGCACCAGATCCGATCATCCGTTCGTGGCCGTCAATTGCGCGGCCATTCCGGAGACCTTGATCGAGAGCGAGCTGTTCGGCCATGAGAAGGGTTCCTTCACCGGAGCCACGTCGATGAAACGGGGACAGTTCGAACAGGCGGACGGCGGCACGTTGTTTCTGGACGAGATCGGCGACATGAGCCTCAGCACTCAAGCCAAAGTCTTGCGGGCCTTGCAGGAACAGCAGTTCACGCGGGTCGGGGGCACCAAGTTGATGAAGGTGGATGTGCGGGTGTTGGCTGCCTCGAACAAGGACTTGGAAAAGGAGATCGGCAAGGGGCAATTTCGGGAAGATTTGTACTACCGCCTCAACGTGGTTCCGATTGTCGTGCCCCCGTTGCGGGAAAGGAGAGAAGATATTCCGGCGCTCGTCCAACATTTCATGAAGCTGCATGCCGAAGAGCAAGGTCTGCGAATGAAAGACGTCTCTCCGGAGGCGATGGGCGTGTTTCAGCAATACGATTG
>DCZN01000085.1:0-6086 GCA_002331625.1 Nitrospira sp. UBA2083
ATGCGGATCTGGATCGACCCCGACCGGCTCGCCTCGTTCAACCTCTCACCCGGCGACGTCCAAGGTGCACTCAGGCGGAACAATTACTTGGCGGCGGTGGGCCGCACCAAAGGCAATCTGGTCCAGGTCAACCTGCTCGCCAACACGGACCTGCGCTCGGCCGTCGAATTCGAGGAGCTGATCGTCGCCGACCGGGGCGGCGCCATCGTGAGGCTCAAGGACGTCGCCCGGATCGAGCGGGACGCCGAAGAAGCAACCATGATCGCGAAGTACGACGCGACGGAAGGCGTCTACCTCGGCATCTGGGCGGTGCCCGGCGTGAACGAAATCGAGGTGGGACGCCGGCTGCGCGAGGAGATCGAGCGGATCCGCCCAACCCTGCCGGGCGATATCGATATGAAACTCGTCTGGGACAGCACGATGTTCATCCGAAACGCGCTGACGGAAATTACCAAGACGTTGTCGGAGACCATTCTGATCGTGGCGGTGGTGGTCTTCCTCTTCATGGGTTCGGTGCGCACGGCTCTCGTTCCGCTCGTCGCCATGCCGGTATCGTTGATCGGCGCCGCCCTCTTCATGATCGCGTTCGGTTTCAGTCTCAATCTCCTGACGCTCCTTGCCATCGTGTTGTCGGTCGGGTTGGTCGTGGACGATGCCATCGTGGTGGTCGAAAACGTCGAACGGCATGTGCGGCTCGGCCAATCTCGAATCGAGGCGGCTCAGACGGCCATACGTGAACTGTTGGGCCCGATCATCGCGATGACCATCACGCTGGCCACCGTCTATGCCCCGATTGGATTCCAAGGAGGATTGACCGGATCATTATTTCTGGAGTTTGCCATCACACTGGCCATCGCGGTGGTCTTGTCGGGAGTGGTAGCCGTCACTCTGTCACCGGTGATGAGCTCGCGATTCGTCCATCCCGAAGGAAGGGAAGGCCGGTTGACCGCCTTCGTCAACCGACGGTTCGAGGAGGCGCGCGGGATGTATGCCGCACTGCTCGACGGCGCACTCACGATGCGCTGGGGAATCGTCGCCGCAGCCCTCCTCGTCATGATCGCGGCCTGGCCGCTCTATCATTTCTCGCGCCAGGAACTGGCTCCGGTGGAAGATCAGAACCACATCAGCCTCTTCTTCGAAGCGTCACCGGATTCCACGGTCCATGCCACCAATCGCCAACACTTCCAGATTGTCAAGGCGATCACGGCCATTCCGGAAACGGACTACACCTGGTCGCTCACGACCGCATGGGGCGGGTTCGGCGGAGTGGTCGCGAAGGATTGGCATGATCGCGTGCGGTCGACTGAGGAGATGTACGACGACGTGTACGGCGTGGTGTTGCAAGTGCCGGGGCTCCGTGTGTTTCCACGA
Source organism: Nitrospira sp. UBA2083 (assembly GCA_002331625.1). Classification (GTDB taxonomy): domain Bacteria; phylum Nitrospirota; class Nitrospiria; order Nitrospirales; family Nitrospiraceae; genus Nitrospira_D. The sequence goes on from DCZN01000085.1 coordinate 1,372, forward strand.
CTGGATCCTCCCCTGCCGACTCCCGGTCAATACGACGTGGAGCTCATCTTACAAAGCGACGCGCCGGCGGAGCAGATGCTCGACACCGTCGGCTCCGTGCTGGGTGCGGGCTGGCAGAGCGGCAAGTTTCTCTACGTGGATACGGATCTCAAGATCGATCTCCCTCAAGCGCGGGTCGTCTTGGACCGTGAGCGACTCGCTGATCTGGGATTCGACTTGGCTGGCGTCGGTCGCGAGCTAGGCACGATGCTCGGCGGGGGCTATGTCAACCGGTTCAACTACTTCGATCGCAGTTACAAGGTCATCCCGCAACTCGGTGATAAAGACCGTGCCACCGTTGATCCGCTGCTCGATCTCAAAATCAAAACACCTGCTGGTCAGTTGGTACCGGTCTCGACGTTCACCCACATCGAGACCAGTACAGCGCCGCGGACACTGAATCGCTTCCAACAGCGCAATGCCGTCCGCATCTTCGGAGGCCTGAAGCCCGGCGTGACCAAGGAAGAGGGACTGCGCGTCCTCGAAGCCGCGACGGCTTTGCTGGGCTCGCGTGTCACGCACGACTATGCGGGCGAGTCACGGCAGCTCCGCCAGGAAGGCGCGGCGCTCACTGTTACCCTCGGCTTTGCGGTGGTGCTGATCTATTTGGTGCTGGCCGCCCAGTTCAAAAGTTTTCGTGATCCGTTGATCGTCCTCATCGGCTCAGTCCCGCTGGCGGTCTCCGGCGCTCTGGTGGTGAGCTTTCTTGATCTGACGACGATCAATATCTATTCCCAAGTCGGACTGATCACACTGGTCGGATTGATCGCAAAGAACGGCATTCTTATCGTGGAATTCGCGAATCAACTTCAACTACGCGGCTATGCCCTGGTGCCGGCGGTGCGTGAAGCGGCCTTGACCAGATTGCGGCCCGTCTTGATGACGTCGGCTGCCACCATCTTCGGCCACCTGCCACTGGTCTTGGCATCAGGACCAGGAGCGGCAGCTCGTAACAGCATCGGTATGGTGTTGGTCACCGGCATGACGGTCGGGACAGTGTTCACGCTCTTCGTCGTGCCGGTGTTCTACTCGCTGATCGCCGCGCAACATCAACCGCTAGAACCACATATGACTCCGAATGACGTGGAACCCGAAGAGCTGACTTTGGCAGGAGCGAGAGCGTAAACTGCTCTGTGAAGGAAGAGAGCATGTTCCTCACATTCCCGTACACGCGCGTGGCTCTATTGTTGGCTACTGTTCTCCTTGGCACTGGTTGTGCCGGGTGGAATTACCAGGACATGGCCGATCCCTCGCGCGATGTGTGGCAGAAACCCCAAGGCGTGGTTGAGAAGCTGGCCATCGGCCGGGGAGCGCGCGTAGCGGACCTGGGCTCCGGCGCAGGTTACTTCACCTGGCACCTGGCCAAGGCAGTCAGTGCAAGGGGAACCGTCTATGCGGTGGATACCGATCCCACTGCGCTGGACATGATCTTCAAGGAAATGGTCGCACGAGGGACGCCGAACGTCCGACCCGTCCACGCCGAGCCGCACAATCCAAAACTGCCCGAACCGGTCGACTTGGTCTTCAGTTGCAACACCTACCATCAGATGAACGATCGCGTGGCCTATTTTCGATCCCTCGCGTCGTCGTTGAGACCCGGTGGACGAGTGGCCATTCTCGATGCTCATCCTCGGGGATTCTTCTCCGGTCTCTTCGGCGACAGAATCGCGAAAGAAGATGTCCGAAGCGAAATGGAAGCCGCCGGCTACCGCTTAGTAAATGACTACGATGTCGTGGAAAGTCAGCACTTCCAGGTCTTCGCAAAAGCTGATAGTTAAGATCTGACTTCTCTCCTGAGCCGACGTTCCTCCGATGAATCGTGACGGAATTGCCTGCGGATCCGAGACGACAGTCATGCGACACACCGGCGTCTCCAACGGTTCCAATAGGAAGAAACACCCGCTTGTTTCCTCACCGGTCCGGTGGGTAGAGGAACGACATCTTTTCCGATAGAGTGCCTCGTCTGCATCCCCATTGTATCCATCCGCACGAGAGGTCTGACATGTATATCCCACCCGGCTTCAACACTGTGACGCCGTACTTCTTTGTGGCCGATGCTGAATCGTTTGTTTGCTTCCTGGTACAGGGCCTCGGCGGCACGGAAATATGTCGGACCATGCGACCGAACGGGCTGATTCGGAACGTTCAGATCACACTAGGCACCTCCACGGTCATGGTGAGTGAAGCCACGGAGCACTATAAGCCGATGGCTGCGGCCTATTATCTGTATGTTGAAGACGCCGATGCGTCCATGCAACGCGCGCTCAAGCACGGAGCCGTTTTGGAGATGAAAGTCGGTGACATGCCGTACGGCGATCGGCAAGGCGGGGTGAGAGATCCGCACGGAAATATCTGGTGGATCTCACAACGGACTGTGCATGAGCCCTATAGACCATAAAGAAGTGCCAAGAGCTTCGAGCATCGACAAATCGCTGTGGCGATATTACCGTTGCCCCAGCCGGTTTTCCAGCATCATGCACTTTGAGAAAATAGCGCCAATGGATCTCCGGCAAGAGCGGCAACAGCCCGTCCAACGTATCGTGTCGATTCACTGAATTTGACAGATGCTTTTCGTTACGAGCGCTTCTTCTTTTCTACTCATTTCATCTGATTCGGTTCTGCCACATTCCTGGCCTAGCTAACACCGAACTTTTTAATGAATGAGGGGGAAATGATGATACTTACCATCCGCGGTCAGCATTTAGACATATAGAAGAAGTGCCCGACATCACCAAAGTCGTATTATTCCTTGCTAGTTCTGAAGCGGGATGGATTACCTGGAAAAATATCGGCATGACTGGCGGCACGGCCTACCCCTTCACTGCGGCGAGCGTCCTTAACAGGTCCCTGCTGGGCTCAAACCTTCAACACGGATCGCTTCCGCCGCTTGCCGCATAGTAGTCTCCTCTCCGACGGAGAAACAACATGGAGGGAACAAATAGATCTGATCTCTTAGATTCGATTGGTGTCGATATGGAGAAGAATCCCGATGGAGATCCATGCGACGTGCCCAATGCACAACCTTGCGACTCCAGCTTTTGGCGTGAGACAACGGCGGATAGTGTGAAACCGCACGAACTGTTAAAGCAGGCATTAAAGATTGCGGCCTCGATAGGGCGCGGTCTGCTAGCACCGCGACCGTAGCAGAAAGCGCTTTAGATCAGTAAGTCGATGAGCCCAAAAGAATACTACAGGAGTGTTCTGTGCCTGGATAAGATAGGCAGGGTTGAACACTCCTTGGATGACCGCAGCCGGAACGACATTTTGTTCTCCAAATTGTCTGACCCAACTTCCGGCATCAACAGCCACCTCCTTATTGATACGTTTGCGGCTATTAATTTCTGAGTTCGATGCTTTGCACTCCAGCGCGAGTACCCGTCCGTCAGCAAGCCTTACGACAATATCGGCATTATGTTCTCCTACCGTACACCCGATCATAAACTTGTCCTTCTGTGGCGCATCCGTAAGCAATACCTGTATACCCCTTCTCGGAGACGGCTCTTTTGTCCAGCCCACCTCGAGAAGCAAAGCTCTCACTGCTCCTTCAACGGCGTCTCGTTCGTCGGATCGCCTCGATGTCTGAACACGTTGAGCCGAAGCCGCCACGGAAGATGCCAAGACGGCGGCCTTCTTTTCACTTTTGGAGGCGGAGCGATTCTCATAAATCCATGGGAATCGCTTGGGATCAAGGATACGACGGAGAATGTGAACCAGGCTCTTCGCTCGTTCAGAGTCATGAGCGATCAGCGTAGGCGCAAGCGTGTTACCCAACAACGTCTCGAGATCATCGGTCGATATCGGCGGAGCTCCCAAATACCGGAGCGCCGTCAAGAGATCCTCGTCCTGGACTAGTGATGAGACGAGACAAGGATCTACAGGGTCAGCTAGCAGGCCGGGCAACAACTCCACGACCTTCCTGTTGGCCAATTCCAACGATTGGAACGCTTCTAGATATCGTTCTTTGGGTTCCTCCAGGCGGCGCTGCCTGAACAATTCCTTGGCTTGTTTTGCATCTTGCAGAACTTTCTGCGGAGACCACTTACGGGCACCCTTCGGCCATCCCATTCAAGCGACCCCCATCCTGCGCAACTGTTCAAGGCGTGGGATAGGGAGTTTCATCACTTCTCCTGGCTCGAACTTCGTCAATCCGCCAGCATAGGTCCGACCTCCACCAAGCCGGACATTCGCGTTCAGCCAACGGATAATCAGAGTCAAATCGGTTTCAGAGAGCGGAATGCGAGGATATAGCCCATGGGCAATATTTAGAATTCTGGCCCCGCATGCGTTACGAACAAACGCCGGAGCACGTCGAGCCATGTACGTCATAAGGATAGGCGCAGGTGCTCTCAGGTTAACCCGCCACCATGGCCTGCGATGCGCTGCGATATAGCTGTCCTTAGCTCCTTGCGACTGCGCCCACGCAACAAAGGTTTCGATTCGTTCACGCTCTTGTGTCGGGAACCGGCTAAAGTCATTGGGAAGATCCACGACGCGCCTGAGTGGGCTGGCATTCGTGAGCCGAGAGCCGGAAGCTTGAATGAGTTCTTTCGCACGCGTAACGGTGGGAACCAAGACGCAGGCGGGCAGCCCCTCTGCCTGCTCAGCAGCGATCCATACCTTGTTCATACCAGTCACCTGCCCGCGGTGCACCTCGAACAACTCTCCAAGCCGGATAA
>DCZN01000085.1:6099-7414 GCA_002331625.1 Nitrospira sp. UBA2083
TTGGACGAATCAAATGCGACCATTTGTCCTGACTTTCAGCGCGCGAGAAAGTGATGTTCATGCCACCCTGCAAGTTCCCTAGCTGAGCAGGGGATTGAACACGGCGTATCATAAGTGAACGACGACGGGTCCCAATCTCAAAACACACAATGGCAGCGCTCGTCATGGCATCGGGAAAAACCTGCGATGCTGTATCGATAAGATGCAGTGAGCGACCGCCCATACCATTTATCAACATCGCGCGGGCTGTGGAGCCATAGTTCACGTCAAGCCATTCCGCAGCCATAATGAAGCATCCATAGTCGCCCGGAACCGCCAGTTGACGAGTCTTAAGAAGAAAATGGAGATGGAGCCCGGCCAAAGCACTACCCGGCAAGCCATATGCTTGAAAGGTCTCAGTATACCAACGTTTCCAACGTGGTCCGATATCATGGTGGCGAACGTAGGGGGGATTGCCGATAAACAACGTCTGGCCTGCGGTAGGCAGATGGACCGAGCGGTAATCGTCCACAATAATTGAAACACGCTTAACCAACCCTGCGACAGCGATGTTGGCGCGCAGAAGACTTGCAATGTGTGGGTCTTTTTCAACGGCAATGATGTGAGCATCCGGAAATGCCTGAGCTGCGGCAAGGACGAAGCGACCGGAGCCAGCACCGGGGTCGACAATACGCTCAAACATTATCCCTTGCGTCTTAGCCCATGCCACCATCGCACGCACTACTTGAGGAGGCGTGAACGTCACCCCCTGAGCACGTCGCTGTTCGGCCGGCACAATTTGGCTATAGCTCTCCCCGAGCACGTCATGCCCTATCAATAGCCGCCTTCTGGTTGTATTGAGAAGTACATCTTGTGGACGGCTGTGACAGGACTGGAGCAAGCGACCGGCAAGACGGAAGAGAGAATCTTGAGTGGTCGGAAAAACCATCGGTTCGCAACCGCCGACACCTGAAAGGATTTCACCAAACAAGACCGAGAAGCTCGGCGCAGTATGCCCAGGACAAAATTTAATGTCAAACGAAAAGTAGCCGATGGTTACAGCGATACCATCCGGCCTGGGCTGCCGTGACGCGCTGAACGACACTGTGAAATCGAAAGCGAGGGAACAAAGACGTCTGATCCCTCAGTTTACGGTATGAAGTGCACCATGCTCCAATCCAGAATGCAAAAGCTCGGGATCGCTCGCCCTCGGCCATAACGATATCTCGGTATATGTCGAACTGACGGCGCGCTCGCAGTGGCAGTTCGTCGCCCATCGCTCAAAGATTTCTCTGGTTGAATAACTATTTCTTTAGGGGCTGCCGTAGCTAAGAGT
>DCZN01000052.1:0-25386 GCA_002331625.1 Nitrospira sp. UBA2083
TGGCGTCCAGTCAGCCGACTGCGCGCTGATACATCCCGCTAAGCGACCCTCTTGGGGTTTGCTTAGCTACGTCAGCCCCTTTCTTTATTCTATCCATGAGTTACGCGTTCGCCATGGTTTAATCCATCTTTCGGATCAGGGAAGCCTAGTCTAGCTGCGTGGCGCGTCAACAACAATTCATCGCATGCGGCATCACCCCAGTTGGGTCGGAAGGGCAACTGTTATGACAACGCGATAGCGGAGCGTTTCTTTAGCAAGTTAAAGAATGAACTCGACCATCATCAGACCTATCAACAACGGACGACGCAAGCCAAGAGATCTTTGCGCTTGTCGAAGGATTCTATTATCGCCAGCAGCTCCATCAGAGCCTCGGCTATCTGAGCCCGCTGGAGTTCGAACGTCGGCTCGGTGAGTCTTAACCCGGTGTCCACGAAACCCGGCCAGCTCAGAATGCATTTTCGAGAGAACGGCTCACGCCAGGTGGAGCAACATAGCAGGCCGTAGATTCATTGTGTAAGAATCAGATATTGTCAGGAATATCATCCGCTTACACGAGCCAGTCGATCGCCCATCGGCGATGGAGAGGTCGATGTCGATTTTTGCAGCAGCCGACGACTATCTTATGTCGATGGAGGTATCCCATGAAATACTTGTTGCTCGTCCATCACAACGATGAAGTCTTCAACAAGATTCCTCAAGGGAAACGAAGGGAGATGCTGGCTGAATCGATACGACTCTGCCATCAACTCGCCGGCAAGGGACAATACATCCATGCCTCGCCCCTCCAGCCTGAACATACTGGGACCGTTGTTCAAGTACGAGAGGGCAAGTCAATCGTTACTGACGGTCCCTTCATGGAGACAAAGGAACAGCTCGCCGGGTACTTCTTAGTCGAAGCCAAAAGTCAGGAGGAAGCCATCCGGATTGCACAACGGGTGCCTGGTGCGCGCATCGGCACGGTCGAGGTGCGACCGGTGATTGAGATTTCAGGACTACCAAACACTCGTGAAACGTGAAGCGTATCTCGTCAAAGCTGAAGGCTGACATCCAGTACTATTCATCGAGATACAAACGACACTTCACGAACGACGGAGCAGAGATGGTACGTGTGATTTTGCCGCAACACTTACGAACCTTGGCCCGTATAGACGGCGAAGTCGCGTTGAACATTGACAGCCCCGTGACCATCGACGCCGTTCTCACTGCATTGAAAGCTCACTATCCGATGCCGCGAGGCACAATCCGCGACTACATAACGAGATGCCGACGACCGTTTATTCGGTTTTTCGCCTGTGAGCAGGATGTATCACGTGAACCAACGGATACTCCCCTGCCCACTGCCGTAGCAAGCGGAGCCGAACCATTGTTGATCGTTGGCGCCACGGCCGGAGGATAGGAGGCTGTCGCGTGCGACCCATCCCGTTCGACTAACCAGTATAGAGTTAGATGCGCTCCGGAGGAACACGCCATGCAAAAACTCACTCCATGTTTGTGGTTTAATGACAAGGCTGAAGAAGCAGCGAAGTTTTACGTCTCGATCTTCAAGATCTCGAAGCTCGGACCGATCGCCTACTACGGAGAGGCGGGCGCACAAGCTTCAGGAAGACCGAAGGGCTCCGTGATGACCGTGACGTTCGAGATTGGGGGACAAGAATTCGTCGCGCTCAACGGTGGGCCTCTTTTCAAGTTTACCGAAGTCGTCTCGTTCATAGTGAGGTGTCACTCACAGGACGAAATCGACGAGATGTGGAAGAAGCTGTCCGAAGGCGGAGAGGAGGGACCCTGCGGATGGCTGAAAGATACATATGGCCTCTCGTGGCAAATCGTCGTACCTGAATGGGATGAGATGCTGTGGGACAAGGATACCGCAGCATCAGAACGAGCGATGGTCGCGATCCTCCAAATGGGGAAACCAGATCTACAACGAGTTCAGCAAGCCTTTGCGGGACGGTGATATCGAACATAACAGGATGTTTGCGCTCGACGAACCCATTCCTTACCCCTTGATCGCATGAATCGTGAAGCTTAGGGTGAAAGAGCAGCGAGCGAATGCCGACAGAACGACGAACAGAGCGTAACCACAAGGAGGCCACTATGCGCATCATCTCTCTCACAGTCACCACATTATGCCTTCTGCTGACGGTCTCGCCAGTCCTGGCGAAAGAGAAGAAACACAACAAGCCAATGGATCCGCAGGCCATGATGGAGCTCTGGAAACAGGCCGCCACGCCCGGTGAGCCACACAAGCAATTTGCCACCCTGGCCGGGAGCTGGTTCACTCAGACAAAAGAATGGATGGAACCAGGCAAACTGCCGATGGAATCCACCGGCACCGCCGAGATGAAGATGGTGCTGGACGGACGGTTTCTGTATCAGGAATTCAACGGCCAACTGATGGGCCAGCCCTTCAACGGCATCGGCATCGATGGGTATGACAACATCCGCAAGAAATACGTCACGGCCTGGATGGACACAATGGGCACCGGCTTCTTCATCATGGAAGGCACAGCCAGTGCCGACGGCAAGACCATCACGCTCAAAGGTTCACATCCCGAACCTGGCGGTGGACACATGAGCCATCGCGCCATCTGGAAACTCATCGACGCCGATCACCAGACCTTCGACATGTACGGCGCACATCATGGCCAGAAAGAAACAAAGATGTTGGAGATCACCTACACGCGCAAACAATAGACTAGGCATAGAGCTGATAGCTAATAGTTGACAGCACTTTACTGTATCACAATAGAACAGTTGGAAAATTGCGGGTAGCATCACGTGACTTGATGTGGTAGCGTGAAATTATCCACACAACAGAGTCTGGAACCGATCGCTCACCTGCGCTCATCTCTTTTGCGATCCTTTCCAGTCTATTTACGAACCACTTCTCACAGGAGGGACCTATGAGACGAGGATATCTATTTCAGTCATTTGGTAGTTGGTGCGCGATTCTCTTCCTTTCCGCTGCCTGTGCCTCAGCGGGAGATACCAAGAAAGGAGCATCAGCGATGACCGTTTCAAACGGGAAACAAGTCACACTCGAATACACGATGAAGCTGGACGATCAATCGGTCGTGGATACGAACGTCGGTGGCGAGCCGTTAAAAGTCACGCAAGGGCGTCATGAGGTGATCCCGGGGTTGGAGAAAGCGCTTGAAGGCATGACGGTGGGAGAGAAAAAGAAAGTCACGGTCGCCCCGACTGAGGGATACGGCTCCGTCGATCCCAATGCATTCCAGGAAGTAGACAGGAAGATGGTGCCAGCGGAGGCACAGAAGGTGGGGGCACAGCTAGAAGGGAAAACCACCGATGGGAAAACCGTCTATCCGAGAATTTCCGAAGTGAAAAATGACACCGTCGTGCTCGATTTCAACCATCCCCTAGCCGGCAAGACACTCCACTTTGATGTGAAAGTGCTGGAGGTCGCCCAGGCCACGTCGAAGTGACCCTGCCACCTCGGCGGGGCGGGAAACCGCCCCGCACGGGCTGAGGCCAGCAAGTTATTGACATCATTGCGCACCAAGATGGACTTTCTCACCCAGGATTGCCAGAAACTTTCGGTCTTCTGGTGAGAGATGTAGACCTCGCTTGTCAATACCGGAGAGTACGTCATAGGCCTGTTTCCAATTGGCGCGTGCTTCTTCGGTAGCCTTCCGTTTTTCGGCAAGATGAGCCAATCTCGAGTAGGAGGCATACAGGTCCCGCTGCCACTCGGTGTTACTCGGATCGCTCGCCGCCAGTTGCTTGGCTATCCTCGAATACTCACGGTACGCCTGCGCCGCGGCCTCCAGTTGCCCCTGCGCCACTGCCACATTACCGAGTCGCTCATAGGAAACGCTCAGGTCGCGCTGCCACTCAGTGTTGCTCGGATCGCTCGCTGTGAGACGTGTTGCGATGCGGTGAGCTCCTTCGTACTCTTCTCTGACTTCGGCGAGAGTGGTGCGGACGCGGGCGAGGTCTCCCTGCTCGACATGGAACCAAAAAGCTCCGTGGAGCGCCTCCGGCCAGTCTGGTTCAACGGCGAGGATTTCGCTGTAAAGATTCCGCGCTTCAGTCGCTTGCCCCTTTGCCTCGTACAGGGCCGCAGTTCGGAGAAGGGGCTGCAGCTCGGCCCGATTGCGCTCACGCACGGCTGCGGCACGATTGCGAACCGCTTGGAAGATGGACGTGCGCTGGCTCTCTATGTAAGCAATGGCTTCATCGACACCCTGCTCGGCCAAGATACGGGTCAGTTCTTGGAAAACGCTGGTCGCCGTCCCTCGCCCCTCGATGTCTGCAAATGCGGCGGTCAGCTCCTCAATGCGAGAGAGGCGCAGAGCCTGTGCACTCTCTGCAGCATCGCGGAAGACCTGCCGTCGCCTCCAATCCTTTTCCCGATCAGCCTCCGCCATCTCGCGTCGGTGGGTCTCTTGAGCTGTCTGCAAGAGATGGGCACGGATCTTTTCGGCGGTAAGCCGCGAGGCCTCCTCCAATCGTTCCAAGCTGGCTGAGGTCTTTGCCTTAAATTCTGCGTCTTGCTTCAGCCAAGCCTCCCATTGCTTGTGCAACTCGGCCAGCCAATCGGGCAGCTTTCGAATAATGAGTTCCAACTCAGTCATATTATTCGCCGTATGGCGGAGATGATTCTCTCGCTTGAGACGCGCGATGTAGCCTTGTTGGAGAGCGCTCCGTTCAGCTTGATAGTTCGTGGGGTCAGCCTGGCCAGCGTTGCGGGGGAGGTCCAGTTGTGCTGATGGTTTGTCCCGGCCAAAGTCTTTCCCGATCACGATAGCCCATGTCTTCTTACTCCTTCGGCCAGCATATAAGAATTCCAGCTGAGTATAAGAAACGCGACCATACTCAGGGTCTATTTCGGGCGGTTCGGCGCCATAGGCATCACCCACCAGCTGAATGAGGCCGTCACAGGAGTCAACCTGATTGCGGAGCCACTGGCGCAATTCTCCGTACCCAGTGGAGAAATCGTCTTGTGAGATGGCATCGAATCCGAGTGTGTGGAGGGTCGCTGCTACATGTTTACGTGCCGTACGCAGCTCTTCACTGACAGCTGACAGAAAAAGACGCGGTCGGTCCATAGTACCCACTTCAATGACATTAACTCATGATGCAAACCAATCCGAGGAATGATCTCACACGAACTTCGAAAAATGCTCCGGCTTCACCTGCTTAGCCACCGCTTGGCCGACCTGTTGTAACTCTTTGATGTAATCTGTTGAATCCAGCTGTTGGACATGTTTCGGCTCGATCCCGGACAACCCCAGATTCTTCAACCCCTCTTCAGTTAGTTCCGCGTTGTACCGGACATAAGTGAAGAGTTTGCTCGGTCCTACCGGCCCTTTAGCCATCTTGAGATCACCGATTTCGCGATCGAGTGGATCCCCAGCCAAACACTTGCCAAAGACACGGCACAGCAGATCTTGCTCATTGAGCGAGGCATACATCAACGCAGAAGGCAGCGAGGTGGCGTTGTACACCAGATTCATCTCATCTGGAGCTAGATCGGCATTCGCCTTGGGGCTGGTCCCGGTACCGACCGATACCACCAACAGCTGATCTTCCCCTGTCGCCCACCCCATCTTATATGGCTCGACCGTTGCCATCAAAAAAGCTTGAAACGCAGGATTGTTGTACATGGTGATCCCGCCGTCGACGAAGATGAACTGGTATTCATTCGGCGTTTCCTTTGCAAACGTCACCACCTCAGGTGGAAAGAACGTTGGCGCTGCTGTACTGGCGCGGATCAGTTGCCACAAGGGAATCTTGAGATTGCAGTCCTTTCGGCCCGGCTGGTTGTATTTCGCAAAGGGATTATTCGACACCGGCCAGGGCGAATCGGTTGTGGCGTTGCGCATGACCATCATCAGGACGGTCTGAAGCCTGTCGCTCCCCAGAGTCGTATCTTCACCGAAGACCGCTTGTAACTTTCCTGCGAGCTTCTCATCCTCATATTTCGTCCGAAACCGTTTGAAGACATTGAGGCGAAACACTTTGTCGAACATCTCTTTGCCACTGCTCTCATAAAATTCACGAATCTCCGACACCGTCATGCCGGATGACACGCAGGCCGCGATGATCGCCCCTGTGCTCGTACCGGCGACAAAATCAAAGAAATGGGCCAATCGAAACGCAGCCCCCTGCTTCGACTGCTGTCGCAACTGGTTCTCAATTTCCTCCAACACTTCAATGGTGATCATTCCGCGAATGCCGCCACCGTCGAGGGCGAGAATCTTTTTTGGTCCGGGCGCCTGAATACGTTCTGCCAACGTCATCCCCTACTCCTTTTCTCATTCTTGTTGCACCTGAGCGCCACACTGGCTAGCTGAGGAATTGGCGATCGAACGAGGTGCGCTGCCCTTCCAATTGGGGAATCTGGTCAAAGTCTTCCGCCTTCAGCTTGACGGTGGTCCGTCGATGCAACTCTCGATAGGTCAGTTTGCCTTCAGCCTCTTTGATCGACTCGACGAGATAATAGGTCAAGGCCCCATTATAGGTCCCACCGATGTAGGCATCGGCAGAGGTCTGGGTATCGCGACAGCCGGTAATCAGCAGCTCTTGAATGGCGGCATGAACGATATCGCTCCGTCGCTTCCGTCCGCGTGGGGCCTTGCCCAACTGGCCGCGCAGCGTTCCTCGCAGTTTCCTGCCGGACTCGGTCGCCATCAGGTCGAGCGGGCACGGAAGGAATCGTTCTCTTCTGGGAGCATCCGGTGGCGTGATGGCGCGAGTGTTGGTCCCGGAGTGGCAGCAATCCATGATGACCGTAAGACTCACGCCCTTCCGAAGCTTATTGAAGGTCTTCCGAAACCAGTCGTCACGCAAGGTATCTTTCCAGTCCAAGTCCGTCGGACACAGGATCTCATCACGGTGGTCCGCTTCATCGCCATTGTCATCCGGCACATTCGACCCGTGCCCCGAGTAATGGAGGAGCAAGGTATCACCCTTCTTCCCACTCTTGATCAGTTTTTGAATGGCCTTCTGCATCGCCTTCTTTGTTGCCTGCAGATCGGTGAGGGTCGTGATGTCCTTGGCCGCAAACCCGTAATAGGTTTTCAGCGCACTGCTCAAGTTCTTCACGTCATTGATGCACCCATTCAGATCCGACCCTGGAATTTGATACTTATTGATCCCGATGAGCACTGCTCGTTTAGCCATATCCTCTCCCTTCTGTGACAATATTCGTCGTAGGACAGATGAGCCAGCGACTTCGATTCGCGCTTGTCAACTCACTGAGCAAGCAACTTGCCAATTCTTATCTTGAAACAGGACTGGCACGAGGTCACCCCTAGGACAGACTACAGGCAGGGAGAATACAGCATTTCGATCCCCTCCGGAACCTCTAGAGAGAATCAACCTTGATCCCAAGAACGTATGAACGACGCGTGTTGCAGAATCTAAAAGGATACGGCCTGTATCGAAATAGGTACACTCGACCGCCCACGGATGGCCAGGTATCGCCCAACGTGCTCACATCTCTGGCACAATCATTCTGGACGAACTTGAATCCAACTCAATTTCTCAAGATCTGTTTGTATTCCGTTGTATCTTCACGCATCAACGCGTGCCCCTTCTCAGCACGATCCTACTGCTGCGCAATACTGCGCTTGTCGCTTGGTACTACTTATGCATCCGCCATCAGCAAGGCGACCCTCACCTCTTATGAGGCAGACCATGGGCGGCATCTTCATCAGCTATCGACGCGAAGACAGTGCCGGATGGACCGGCCGATTGGCTGAACACCTACGAGAACGATTGGGCGAACAGTCCATCTTTATGGATCTGGATGGGATCACCCCCGGGGTTGACTTCACCGTTGCCCTTCACAATGCCTTGGCCTCTTGCGACGTGTTGCTGGCTGTGATCGGGCCTGAGTGGATCACTGTACGGGACGAGACAGGGAAGATGCGTCTCGACGACCCAGACGATTGGGTCCGCATGGAAATCGCCACCGCCCTAAAGCGCAATATTCGGGTGATTCCGGTACTGGTTGGCGGAGCAGAAGTTCCGACGAAAGACCAGCTGCCGGACGATCTTGACCCCTTGGCCCATCGCCAAGCCTATGAACTGACCGACAGACGTTGGAACGTCGATCTTAAGGAACTCATGAAAACGTTTCCCCGGAAACCCTGGGGGATTCCTCATTTTCAACTTGCGTCTACCACACCGGTCACCATCGGAGGGCTGGTGATCGCTGCCCTGGTGGCTTCATGGGCGATGTTCAGTTTCCTGTACGCTTCTCTTCCAGTGGACAGCTCTCAGGGCACCCCGGTGACTTCATCGACCGTCCCTGCTCACAATGCTTTCACGCTTCCAGTCAGTCCGAACGGTGCAAAGGCGGAACGGATCTTGATTACGCCAGTTGCCAACGCCAATCCTATCGAATCGTCCTTGGTGTTTCGTGTGGGACAGGAAGCACGGCTGAAGGATCACGTCACTTTCTGTGCGTATAAAGTGCTCGCAGCTGAAATCGAACGCTCACAATCAAATCTGCACGTGCTCCGCATAACCGTCCAAGTCACAAACGAAGGATCGATGACAACAAATTTTGGGAATAGTAACTTCCGCCTGTTGGTCGACAACGTGCCACGAGCTCCGACCGGGGATCTCAATGATGTGGTAGAAGCGCATAGTGCGAAAGAAGGCACCATCGAGTTTACGGTGCCGGCCAACGCCACACGACTCGTTTTACAGCTCTTGATGGGCGATGAAGAGGCTACATTCCCGCTGTAAGACCTCTGCTGTACGTAACATTACACGCTAGAGGCTTCGGGTATCGATCCAAGTCACTTGCCCAGTTCGGCGCTTCACTTCTTGATACATATGCGCAGTCCCGCCTGGTCCATCGCCTCCACCGCCGTCCCACAAACAGACAAACTGGACCTTGCTGATACCATAGGAAAGAGCCGTATAGAGCAACCAACGATTACAACGTTCGTAGAGATCGACGCCCTTAGGAGCCGGACCGAGACATCCAGGAGCGGATCGAATATCACTCGTGAGGGCGACTTTGGCCTTCAGGTAGCGCTCTCTCCAAGTCTCGCCTCGACAGGCCACCGACTTCTGGATAAACGTCGGCTCATCAGACGGTTGCAGCCACAGCACTTTCACTCCTCGCTGCTGACAAGCCTCGGTGAACAAAAGATCACCACCACAAGCACCTTGGGTGAGCGCCAAATCCTCAGAACCGACGCCTAGCTTCTCCAATGCCTCGGCTATTTTTTTTGTGGCCGCTGCTTCGTTCTCTGCAGGAAACCGTGGAGACTGTCTGCCCGGTGCATCGATCATATGGCCGCTGAAGAGCAGAATCCGTTTCGGCTCGCGCTGGTCTTCCGGCTTCACCATTTTCTGCATGGCCCGGTCGAAGGTCGCGATTCCGGCATCAACTTGCTCTGGACGGAAGCCGAGGTCTTTGAGGAATTCCAGCTGCGCCTGGCAGGAGTTCAGAGCGAACCAATCCTTGTCGTTCCTCGCAATCGCTTCCTTATAAGCAGCCCTCACTGAGTCTGGTGTCCCAACCAGTACCTCCAGATCGCCGATAGTTGCGTAGGACCAGAACCGCTGCGGCTCGTCGTGCTCGGAGTCGGCAGCAAATCGCACCGCCCCCGCCATGGTCACCATTTCTCGATCGTAGCGCACGTCATTGGTCAGATGGCGGTACAGGTGCATCAGGGTCAGCGCGTTGATGCCGGAATAATAGTGACTGGGATTGCTGCGATAGCTGGTAGCATAGCTGTTGATGGCCGCCCGAAGTAAGGCATCTTCATAGGCGGCGTCCTCTCGCATCTGCGCCGGTGTCTTGCCGGGCTGCCTCCACGCCGATACCCACGCATCTTTCTCGACACGCCCCAATAATGTCCACGTTTCCTGGTCCTTCGGGTATTGTTCCAGCACCGTCCGGTAGTGATCCCGGGCGCGGTCCAAGGAATGGCCTGGTCTGCCCGCCAGAGCCAGCCGTTGCAGACAGATGCCCTGCTCGCGCAGCCCTTTGAGATTCTGCGGATCAATCGTGAGGCCCCGTTCGAGCTGTTCCAATGCGAAGGCAAAGTGCTCGGCCTTGCGCAAGGTCTCGCCCGCCTTGATCCAGGCCTCCGCTCGAAACGCGGCGATCGGCGCCTCATCGGCCAACACCAGCACATCGCCAATCTCTTTCGCCTTTCTCGCCAGCTCAATGCGCCGCTCCCAGGCCCCATACTGTTCCCAGAATTCTCGGACATCGCCGACGCGAAGCGATTTCCAGTCGGGCTCTTGAAGATTGGGTAGCAAGTGATAGACCGGGCTCACCTTCCGACCATGCCACGACTCCATAGTGGCCTTCACCATTTCCGTGAGCTTGCTTTGATCTTGCTCCAATGTCGCGGGATCGGGCCCACCGTCTTTCACGCAATAGCGCAGTTTCCGATCGGTATAAATATCGAACGGCTGTGACGGTCTCGGACCTTGTACCAACACAACACCCCGCGCCCGCAACGCATGCCGTACACCGAGTTCGTACCAGACATTCGGGTTGTCGAGTGTGAGATCCGCAACGACGAGATCGGCAATCAGCAGCTCTTGAAACATATCAGTACGAATGTCACCAGCACGCGGCTCTTCATCGGCCCGAAACACCTCCAATCCTGCCTCTTCAAGTGCCGGCTTGATCAGTTCCGCATAGACACGATTGAAATCAATCTCGTTACCCTGGCTGTCTTTTTTCATGCCGAACGGCATAGCGACAAATGCATGCGGCTTCATCGATCGCCCTCATTTTCCTTCAAGCCATCACCCTTTCATCAACACATTGCAACTGGTCTCCTCCGCGATTCCAAATCTATACTTAACGAAATGGGCGGTCAACGCGATGGCCCCGGCCAGAGGAAATCAATTCTTACCTTGCTCTCCTCACCACCAGAATCCCATCCCGAATCGTCACCAGCACGGCGGTCACTCTAGGATCATTTGCAACGGTACGATTCAGTTCCTGAATGGCAGCAGTGGACTCGTCCGGCGGTGGCTGTTTTAGGACCTCGCCGCTCCACAGAACGTTATCGATCAAGATCACGCCGTTGGGCGCCAGTAGGTCTAGTGAGCGTCGGAAGTAATTGAGATAGTTCGTCTTGTCGGCATCAATAAAGATAAGGTCAAACGAGCCGGTGAAAGTCCTCATCGTGTCGAGCGCCGGCCCCATGCGAATGCTGATCTTCTTTCCAACTGGCGTTTGTGCGATGTAATGCCGAGCCAATGCGGCAGACTGTTCGTTGATCTCGCACGTGATCACCCTCCCGTCTTCCGGCAGAGCTTCGGCAAAGCAAAGGGCACTATAGCCGGTAAACATCCCGATCTCGAGCACGCGCGTGGCACCGACCAACTGCGTCATCATCTTTAGAAACGCCCCTTCCAGGGGACCGACTAGCATCTGGGCATAGTCCATGGTCCGCTGGGTCTCTTCGCGCAGCGCGCGACAGACCGGCGACTCCGGCATGGAATGGGTTTCCGCGTACGCTTCAATCTCGGCTGGGACCAGTCTCTCCATCTCATGGCCTCTCGGTGGTTTGAAAAAGGCGCGTGTCATTCCGTACACTGCACGTATTTATCAGGGCACGAAGAAGAATCTTAGCACAGTGATCAGGAGGTCGATTTGAAAACTCTCTCCACCTTGGAACCGCTCACCACCCGGCTGCTGGAAATTCAACGCATCAATAGTGCCGCCTCCGTCCTTTCCTGGGATCAGGAAACCTACATGCCGGCCGGCGGAGGTGAAGCGCGAGCCGAGCAGATCGCGGTGCTGCAGGGCATCGCCCATCAAAAGCTGGTCTCGCCGGATGTGCAGGCGCTCTTATCGCAATACGTTGATCCGGCAACCGGCCAGGCTGCCGAACAACCCGACGAGAGCTGGGATGAGCCCTCGCGTTCGCTCTTGCGCGAAGTGTGGCGGGATTTCAGCCGCGCAAAGAAACTGCCGTCGGATTTCGTCGTGAAGCTGAGCCGAGAATGCTCCCTGGCCCAGCAAGTCTGGGTCGAGGCCAAAGAACAGAACGCCTTTACGATGTTTCTGCCGAACCTGCGAACCGTGCTCCAGCTCAAGCGCGAAGAAGCTCAGTACCTTGGCTATCAGGATTCACCCTACAATGCCCTCTTGGATGTCTATGAACCAGGAGCGACCATTGCCACTCTCCAACCGGTGTTTGCTGAACTCAAAGCCCGCCTCGTCCCACTCCTCAAAAAAATCACGAACAGCACGGTTCAGATCGATGACAGCGTCTTGCATCACTCCTACGACCACACCCGGCAGCTCGAATTCGGACGTCTGGTTTTAACAGCGATGGGCTATGACTTTACGCGTGGCCGGCTGGATCTTTCCGCTCATCCGTTCACCACGTCGTTTCATCCGACTGATGTGCGCGTGACGACCCGTGTGCACGAGCATGAATTGCAGTCCTGTCTCTTCAGCTGTATTCACGAAGGGGGACACGGGCTGTATGATCAGGGGCTCGATCAACGGTATTTCGGCACCCCGCTTGGAGATTCCGTCTCCCTCGGCATCCATGAGAGCCAATCCCGCTTGTGGGAAAATTGCATCGGACGCTCTCGGCCCTTTTGGCGCTTCTTCTATCCGGTGTTGCAACAGACCTTTCATCAGCAACTGCACGACGTCACGATCGATCAGTTCTATGCCGCTATCAATCGGGTCACCCCCTCGCTGATCCGGGTGGAGGCCGACGAACTGACCTACAATCTCCATATCATGCTGCGATTCGAGATCGAGCAGGCGCTTGTGGAAGGCAAAACGCAGCCGGAAGATTTGCCCGCCATCTGGAGCCAGAAAATGAAGGAGTATCTGGGAATCGTGCCGCCTTCTGATACGGAGGGCGTGTTGCAGGACGTGCATTGGTCCTTCGGTGCGTTTGGATATTTCCCAACCTATACGCTCGGCAATCTTTACTCGGTTCAATTCTTTGAACAGGCCAAGCAGGAGATGCCACATCTTGAAGATGAGATCGCTGCAGGCCAATTACTAAGCGTGCGTCGCTGGCTTGAACAGAAAATCCACCGCTGGGGTCGCATGTTCACACCGGCCCATCTCGCCGAGCGAGTGACCGGTTCCACGCTCCGTCCTGAGCCGTTCCTCAGATATGTGGAAGAAAAGTACCGCGAGCTCTACCAACTCTGAGTCTCGATCGCCGATCGAACGTCATATCCCATGGCCGCATTGAGCTTCGACGCGACAGCGGGCACCAGCGCAAATTCAGCCTGAACCTCGATCCGATGCGGTACAAGCAGCGTGGTGTGGAACACAATGTCTCGGATCGGAATTTTCTGTTCAGGATCCTGCGGAGTGCTCAACTGAACGGACTCGACGGAACTCGTGATTGTTCCGCTGTCCTGACTTGCATAGTGTGCCACGACCGCCTCAATGATGTCTTTGACCTTTTCGTTGGCGTCCACGCCGTCGATTCCCTTGAGCAATAACGGCATTATCTCCTCCTTCACCTGATCCGACACCGTGAAGTTTTCGATTCGCCCTTTCCGCCGAAGGGAGGTCACATCGTTGTCGAGGTCTTTACTAAAGGCTCCGTAGGCAAATCGGAAGAATTCAAAGTGGAGCGCCTTCAGACCCTTGGCAAAGGTTTGGAGCTCACAGAGGAAGCACAGTTGCTGTAATTTGACGTCGCTCAGTAGCCCATGAGGCTCAGCACACTGCAGAATATACAGCAGGAGTGCGCGATCGATCGTAATTTGGGTGGGCGTTCTCAACTATTCCTCCTTATACGGCAGACCCGCTCACTATAGACAGTCCGCGACGTACCCGTCAAAGATCGATCATCATTTTTCTCGATTCGAGAGGAACACTCTTGACCGGCAGATTCATTTCGTCTTTAATCCCCACCCTAGGAGGTCGCTGTCACTGCCATGTCTAAACATGCTAAGGAAATGGGAGTTCTCAAGGATCATCTTGGGAAACATCAGCTCAAGTTTACGCGCCAGCGCGAATTGATCCTGGACGCATTTCTAAAGCAAGAGCACATCACGGCTGAAGAGATGTACCACCAGCTGGCACGCAAAGACCCTCATCTCGGGCTCGCGACCATTTACCGCACATTGAACCTGTTTTGCGAGGCAGGGCTGGCCCAGGCTCGCCACTTCGGTACCCAAACCCAATACGATAATATTTCTCACAAAGGTCACCATGACCACCTGATCTGCACCGGCTGCGGAAAGATCGTGGAATTTGAGAACTGCGACATCGAGCGGTTACAGGAAGAGGTCGCGTCTCGGAACGGTTTTACCATCCAAACTCATCGCCTGGAGCTCTATGGGCTCTGTTCTCGCTGCCGTCATTGACCCCTCCTATTTTTTTTGGTATCATTTTTGATACGGCTTATCAATTTCAACTCTCCTTCCATTTCACGATAAAAGGATCGGTCATGAATAGCTTTCGTCACGATGCGTCTCGCACCACCGTTCTGACCTTTCAACGTACTCTTGGGATAGCGGTTGCATGCTTCGTCCTGCTCATTGCGATGAACATACCGATCATCGCAACAGCCGGGGAGAAATTAACCGTCTATTCAGGCCGGGCTGAACGGCTGATCAAACCGGTTTTGGACGACTTTACCGCCAAGAGCGGGATCCAAATTGAATTGTTGTCTTCCGGCACCACCGAGTTGGTGAATCGGATGAAAGCGGAGGGCGACCGATGCCCAGCCGATGTCTTTATCACCAATGATGCCGGCAGTTTAGAGATGGCCCGTACTGCCGGACTGTTCCGCCCCCTGAACATGCGGGAAGTGGAACGGGCGATTCCTCCTCAATTTCGTGCGGCAGATAACAGTTGGATCGGTTTATCCGGGCGCTTTTGGATCATCGTCTACAACACGACGATGGTCAAACCGGGCCAACTCCAGTCGCTGCAAGACTTGGCCGATCCCATGTGGAAGAACAAGATCGCCATTCCGAACGCCGGCAGTGAATATTTGCAAGCAGGGGTCTCCGTCATTCGCGCCAGCTTGGGTGACGACCGGACCAGGAAGTTTCTTGAGGGTCTTCGAGACAATGCCGGCACGCAGGTCTATCAAAAAAGTTCGCAGATCGTGGATGCGGTGGCAAAGGGCCAGATCGCGATGGGTATTGTCAACCACTACTATGTCTACCGCCATCTCGCAACCCAACCGACAGCTCCACTGGCCGTGGTGATGCCCGACCAACAAGAAGGTGGGATGGGCGCGATCATGAACGTCGCCGGTATCGGCGTTCTCAAGCACACCCCGCGGATGGAAAGCGCCAAGCTGCTCGTGGAATTCCTGGTGGCACAAGCGGGGCAAAAAATGTTTGCCGACCTCGACAAGGAGTACCCGCTCCATCCCGAGGTCAAAGCCGATCCGGCTCTTGTTGAACGAAAAAGTTTCCGGGCAGCGTTGGTGCCGCTGACGAAGCTCGCCGAGCTGCGAGAACCCACGATGCAACTCATCGAACAGGTGGGGATGCGGTAATGCTGCGAGCTAGCGTGTGATTGCCATCAACCGATCATCTGGTTCCGCTCTGCAGCTTGCCGCACTCACGAGCGCTGCACTCATCCTCTTACCATTAGGCTACGTCACTGCTCTGGCCTTGTCGGCTGATCCAGTCGTCTGGTATCGGCTCTGGAGCACCCGTGTCCCCGAACTGCTGTTGAACACAGTAACCTTGGCGGGCGCTGTCGCGGCGCTGACGCTCGTGCTCGGAGTCTCGACCGCTTGGATGGTGACCCGATTCGAGTTCCCTGGCCGCCGGATTTGGGAAGTCGCCCTGGTGCTTCCCCTCGCCATGCCGACCTATGTCCTGGCTTATGTGTACAACTACCTCTTGGGATTCGGCGGCCCGATGGAACACCTCTGGCAGCTCGTGGCCGGACCTCAGGCCAGAATCTTTTCTCCCCAAAGCTTCTGGGGCGTCACGCTGGTCATGGCGCTTGATACCTTCCCCTTTGTCTATCTGCTGACCCGCAGTGCGCTCCTGAGCTTTAACGTATCGTTCGAAGAAGTGGCCCGTACCTGTGGGGCTTCACACTTCTACACGATGTTCCGCGTGACGCTGCCGTTGCTGCGCCCCTCTATCGTCGCCGGGCTCGCCCTCGTTATTTTGTACGTTGTCTCAGATTTTGGTGCCGTTTCGCTGTTGCGCTATCAAACATTGACCTACGCCGTGTTCCAGCAAATGACCGGACGGTCGGACAACCAAGCAGCGAGCATCCTGAGTCTCCTACTGGTCATCCTGGCACTCTTGTTCTTGTTGGCAGAACGATGGTTTCGGCAAAAGAGTCGGTTTTATCAAACCACTGGGCGCTATCGAGCACCGCGACGCATTCAGCGTAGCTGGCCCTACACGACCGCGCTGACGGCCTGTCTTGCCACGGTGGTCGGCTTGGCCTTTGGGATCCCGGCCTATCTCTTGGTTGCTTGGAGTGTCTCCCCGGAAGCTCAAGCGATTCTTGATAGCCGTTTCTTTGGGTTCGTGTGGAACAGCGCCGTGCTGTCCACCTTAGCCGCAACCGCAGCCGTACTCGTTGGATTACCACTGGCCTACCTTGCCAGTCGGAAACCGACCTGGCTCAACATCGGTTGCTTGCAAGCAGCCTACGCCGGCTATGTTTTGCCGGGACCAGTCGCGGCACTGGCCGTGTTGGTCCTCTTCTTGAATGTCATCCCGTTCTTCTATGGAACCGTGCTCGTGTTGATCGTGGCCTATGTGCTCCACTTTCTTCCCGCCGGCCTGCAATCACTCGAGCCATCGATCCAACAAATTACCCCCAATCTTGAAGAAGTCTCCCGAACCTTGGGACTCAGTATTCGAGAGACCTGGCGACGTGTGACCCTGCCGCTCATCCGAAATGGCGTGATCGTGGCATGGGTCCTCGTGTTTCTCCAGACGATGAAAGAACTTCCGGCGACGCTCCTGCTACGGCCGGTGGGATTTGATACGTTGGCGATCCGCGTCTGGTTAGAAGCGAGTGAAGAGTACTATCAACTGGCAGCTCCCTCCGCCCTCTTGATCGTGCTTGTAGGCTTGCCGGCACTGGTCCTGCTGCTTTCGCGTGATTGGCGAGCTGCGTAACGACATCATGACTGCCCAAACGCATATACCCCAGGCCGATGCCGACCAGCTGGACAGCCAAGTCCATCCGTTCACGCCGACCTCACCCATCCTGGAACTCCGTTCTGTGTCCTGCGCGTATGATCCAAGCAAACCAGCCATCCGCAACATTTCATTTTCTGCGAAAGAAGGGGAGATTCTCTGCCTCCTGGGACCGTCTGGCTGTGGAAAGACCACCATTCTGCGAGCAATCGCAGGGTTTGAACCAGTCCAATCTGGGCAAATCTTTTTGTCCGGCCGATTGGTCTCATCATCTTCCGAAACGTTTCCGACCGAAGAACGCCGGGTCGGAATGGTCTTTCAAGAGTACGCGTTGTTTCCACACCTGCGGGTGGCAGACAACATCGCCTTTGGACTGCACCACCTTTCACGACCGGAACGAAAGAATCGGGTCCAAGAGATGTTGCAGCTCACCGGCCTGGAAGGATTTGAACGCCGATATCCCCATGAGCTGTCAGGGGGGCAGCAGCAACGAGTGGCCCTCGCGCGGGCGCTGGTACAGAATCCCGTCCTGCTCCTCCTGGACGAACCGTTCAGCAACCTGGATCCCGATATGGCCGGCCGCATGCGGCAAGAAGTGCATGCCTTGTTACGTCGGATGAAAACGACGACTATTTTAGTCACGCACGATCACGACGAAGCCTTTGCCATGGCCGACCGCATCGCGGTCCTCAATCAGGGGGTGCTCGAACAGATGGATTCCCCCGAAATGATTTACCATCTCCCGGCCACGCAGTTCGTGGCTGATTTTGTGGGCCAAGCCGACTTTATCACCGGCGTCATCCGACAAGGACTGGTACAGACTGAATTGGGTGAGTTTCCCAACACCCTCACCTTTGCTGAGGGGAGCGCGGTCCTCGTCATGATTCGCCCGGACGACATCCATCTCATCCCCGGCAAATCAGCCGAACCGAGCATCGTGGCACGCCAGTTTCGAGGGTCGGAGAATCTGTACGCGATCCGGCTCCCGTCCGGGCAGATCGTCCATAGCAGCGAAAGCTCAACGAGCGTGTATCAGGAAGGGACAGCCGTCGAACTCCGTGTCTCTGCCACCCATACAGTGCTGTTTCCAGCCGAGCAGCCACCTCACCCAGAACAACGCAGGGAGTGACGAAATGGCCGTACAGATTGACAGTTTCCCCCAGGATCTGACATGGATGGGGCAGTGCTCCAGTCCCTCCCCAACGACTTGAGCCACCCTGCCGGAATGTAAGGAGTCTTGATGGATGCGTTAAAAAACGCCATTGATTACGGGGTTATTGGCCTCTTATTGGTCCTGAGCGTCTGGTCCGTCGCCGTCGCCATTGAACGCTGGCTCTTTTATAAACGGGTCAATGTCGCCCAATTTTCCAATGCCCAGCTGCTGGAAATCACCTTGACGAAACGACTCGTGATTATCGGCACCGTGGCTGCCAATGCCCCCTATATTGGCCTCTTGGGAACCGTCCTTGGTATCATGTTGACATTCCATACGATGGGAACATCGGGTACGATGGCGGTGAATACCATTATGATCGGCTTGAGCCTGGCATTGAAGGCCACTGCGGTCGGCCTTTTGGTCGCAATTCCGTGCGTCGTGATGAATAACCTGCTCCGTCGTCGCGTGACCGAGCTCCTGACCGAGTACAAGGCACAGCATGGAACGGAACATTGATCAGATCAACGTCATCCCGCTCGTAGACGTGATGCTGGTCTTGCTCGTCATCGTGCTGACGACAGCCACCTTTATCAGCACGGGACAGATTCCTGTCAACCTAGCCAAGGCCAAAGAGATCAGTGATCACAAGGACGTTCCCATCGTGATTTCCTTGACCGCCGATGGAAGCCTGTTTCTAAACGACACCCCAGTTCCCGAGGGAAGTCTTTCATCTGCGCTGAGCGCTCAACCTCGTGAATCCGCCGTGGTCGTACGCGCAGACAAGGTGACCTTACTCGAAAACTTCGTGGCGTTGGTGGACGAAATCCGCGGCCTAGGGTTTCAGCAAGTGAGCCTGGAGGTCATTCGGCTGTGAGGAGCCATTCGGCAGCGCTCCCAGATCGTCGAACGGGCCCCGTGGCAGCTGGTTGGCTGGCGTCTTGTCTTCTCCACGGCGGATTAGCTGTGACGGCAATGTTGTTCGTCCAACGCATGCATCTGGCGCCGCAGACTGAACCGTTCCAATGGGATGTCGCGATGGTGGCACACCTCTCACCTTCAGCGACATCTGCCTCCCAGGTGGAGCCAACCGCGCCACCATCGCCGGCGCATCGACAATCGACTTCTCCAGCTAAGAATGTGCATTCCGCAGTACGGCACACTCAACCGACAACCGTCTCACCCGTTGATTCACCACCACCGATACCAACAGCCGAATTGACTCCGCAGCCTCAACAAGTCCAACCAGTCCTCCACGAGTCAAGCACGGCCGATTCGATGCCGCTCGCCACCGCCCACTCATCATCAGAGCCAAGCTCGCCGCCGCTCTTGGTTCCATTGTCCGAGCATGCCCCAGCTACTCGGATCGAGTCACCCAGTCCAGTTGACTCACCGTCGGTTACCGATGCCGCTCTTAATCCTTTCTCCTCCATGAGTGAGTCTTCCCCATCGGCCAATCCACAGAGATTGGCCAAGGTGGATTATGGCTGGCTCGCTGCTCTCATGGCTCAGTGGATCGAGGGGCTCAACAAGCGATACCCGGCAACACTGCGAACGGAAGGAGTCCAAGGGAAGGTACTGCTCACCGCGATGCTGCATGACGATGGAACGCTGAGCGATGTGCGTGTCGTAAGGAGTTCAGGGAACCCGGCGCTCGACCAAGTTGCATTGGAAGACGTCAGAAATGGCCCGCCCGTCACGCTCTCCCGCTCACTGGAACGGTCCCAGATGGCGGTGAAGTTTTCGATCAGTTATGACTTGAAAATGACTCGGTAATCAGCCCTGACTCGCGCGTACACTCCTGCTGTTTTCGATCACACAACCAGTCGAACTGATACGTCGGGCTGATGTATTCAGCCCCAAGAGCACATTGAAAACATTCCTTATGGTGTTCGCAACCGATCACGAAGCCCGGATGAGACCGTCATCGTGCCGTGAGCATCGATAATGATCGCTTCGACGTCCGGAAGGCGTTCAACCAACGCCATTCCTTTCTCCGGACCCAGCACAAAAATGCCGGTATCTAACCCATCGGCAACCGTCCCTTCCTTGGCAATCACGGTCACACTCTGACACCCTCGCGCCGGCTGCAACGTCTCAACATCTAGAATATGATGATACCGGACTCCGTCCCGTTCAAAGAATCGTTCGTAATCGCCAGCTGTTGAAATAGCTTCATCGTGCAGGTCGATTGTGGCTATCAACACGTCCTCTTGGCGTGGATGCTTGATACCGACTGGAAACCCCTGTCGGTCCGGCAAGACTCCAAACGTTTTGATGTCTCCAGATAACGCCACCACCCCGCCCATTGCACCTACCCGTTTCATCTCCGCGACCGCCCGGTCGGCGGCATATCCCTTGCCAATTCCACCGATATCGATCCTCATCCCGTGCTGCGGCAGATAAATAGTTCGTGTCTCTTTATCAACTTGGATACCTGTCCAATTGATGAGGGGTTTCAAGCGTTGTAATTCCCTCTCACCGGGAATGCGCTGCTCTTCGGTTACGCTCCAGGCTTCAATGGCGGGGCCAAGCGCGATATTGAACCCTCCGTGGGTGAGTTGTGCCATTTCCAGAGATCGAACCACCAGGTCAACTGTCTCTCGGCTGACCTGTACTGGTTGGCGACCAGCTTCAGCATTCACCCGTGAAAGTTCACTGTCAGGACGCCAGGTACTCAGCAACTGCTCCAACCGCTTGATCTCGTTGAACGCCTCCTGAACAGCCCGATCACCGACAGATTTGTCGGACGCGACCGCCGTAACCGTCACAAGAGTTCCCATGTGCATTTGAGTGCGTTTCGAAACGACGGAAGGAGAGGCAGATCGGAGGGCCGCACAGCCGACAGATAAGGCTACGACAAGACCACAGCTCACGACTTGAATGGCGCGGTGTCGCTTTAGGCCCATGGGGTTATTCCTTACCACCAGTGTCGGCGAAAATATCTTGGATATCGTGGGTACGGCATGACCTCGTAAAGCCGCGCTTCCATATGTGCCGGTTGTGGAAGCGTTTCGACCATGGCCCGCCCATCGAAGGGTTGATACTGTTCATGAAGAAACTCGCGGACTCTTGCTGCTCCCGCCGGATCAACCACCGCAGTGACCCCCACCAGCCGCCCATAGCGGGGCGAATCGACTCCGAATCTCCAGGCCCCCAGATAGGTAATGGCAGTGGCGTCCACGGGAAAGGCCATAGAGAGATCCGCCATGGACATAAAGGGTCCTTCAGTGATCTGTACCCGAGTAAGCCGGTACTGTCCAGGTGGCAGATCGAGAACAAAATATCGATCATGAGAGGTGATCTCGACGTGGAATCGCTTGTGAGACGCTTGCTCTTCTAATTCAATGAACCGGACGGCGGGTGGATATCGTCGAGAGGTGTCACCGTTCAAGATAGTGACAATTCGCCCAACAGCCAGACTCCCCGTCACATTCACCGGATCAACCAAAGCGGGCAGCTGGGTCACACACCCCCACACGCCCACCACCGTAGTCAACAGTACCACTTCTTGGACTAGACCGAGTCTTAGACTCATTGAAAAATTATACGAAATCTCGTGAGACACTGGCACCTCCGCACCACTGAAATTACTCCTTGACAGCAGAACACTGATCGGGATATTAATAATCGTTCTCAATTACAACAAAAGAGACGCGACTTCTGTTATGGCAATTGCAAAACCTTCTTCACTGGAACCTTGCTCGACCCTCGAAACACGCTGTGAGTGCGGACAGCTGATCGCCAAAGTGTGTGGGCAAGGGCTGGAACTGAAGTGCAAGCGGTGTAAGCGCATGGTCGTGATCCCCTTTTCTTCAATCGAAGGCTGGGGAACCGCTGTTTCGTAATCCAACTCCAACGAGGAGAAACGACCGTCATGTAATTGTGTCCGTTTTCGTTTACCCGAAGACCAGAGACCAGCGAGTCCCGAGTCAGTCCATAACCTTTACTCATCAGGGAGGATACCGATGAAGATGCGGTTACTCCTCGGGGCTCTTTCGATTCTTGCGCTGTCGGTTACTCCGGTCTTCGCAGAAGAGAGCCTTGAGGAACGAGTGAAAAGACTCGAAGAAGCGTTACAAAAAGCACAGGAACGGGAATCTCGCGAGGTTCCCGGAATCAGTTCATCTCCAAAACAATATCCTGTGGAGGCCGGCCCGATGACCGATATTCGAGTCGGACGCCCAGGAGAGGAAAAGACTCCCCTCGGATTCGGTTCCACTGGGTCAGGAAAACTGATTTACGCAAAGCCATTTATAAGCGCCCCCAAAGCCACAATCGGTGGCTATGCGGACGTCATGTACAACATCTTGTCTCGTCAAAACTTGGATAATCCGAGCCGCAATAGCTTCGGCCAGCAACGATTGGTCCCGTTCATTTATGCAGATATCACCGACCGTGTTAAATTCGCAGCAGAAATTGAGATTGAGCGCGGTGGAACCAATTCACCACAACAGGGCGACGGGTCAATTCAGGTCGAATTTGCCCAACTGGACTATCTGGTCGACGAGCGAATCAATCTCCGAGGCGGCATTCTCCTCATGCCGGTCGGCAAGTTTAACTTGCTCCATGATTCACCGTTAAACGATCTGGTTGACCGGCCGATGGTCTCCAGACTTATTATTCCAAGCACCTGGTTCGAAGCCGGCGCCGGTATTTACGGAACCTTCTACCCAACGGCACTGTCAAAGATCGATTATGAACTCTATGCGGTCAACGGCATGACACAAACAGCCGGTGCCGTGACGGACTTAGGGATCAGGAGTGCCAGAGGGAGCGTGTCGAGAGACCGCGACGACAGCAAGGCCATCGTCGGTCGTTTGGCATTTAGTCCCATGTTAGGCATTGAAATCGCCGGCTCTGGATATCATGGGCAATATAAGCCCTCGACTGCGACAGTTGGCTCAGGGAATATCGATATCTTCGCGGTAGATTGGACCTTGCAGCGAGGCCCTTTTGAGCTGATCGGCGAGGCAGCGTGGACCAGAATCAGCAACAACAATGCCACCGGTGCCACCGGGAATGGAATCGGCCCGGCGGGCATGTTCGGGTACTATGTCCAGGGAAACTACCACTTCATGCCGGAATTCTTAAAGCGGCTGGCCCCGACACACTTCTCGGATGCGTCAACTTTCACCGCAACGGTTCGCTGGGAGCAAGTTGACACCGATACAGACAATCGCACGCTGGGCGGGGGAAACACGCTTGGGAATCGGCGCGAGTTGGACCGGCTGACGGTTGGTCTGAATTTCAGACCCGTCGAAGATATGGTCTTTAAAGTCAACTGGCAGCATAACGCTCAGAACGGCGCACTGGGATTAACTCCTGCAGGAGACCTGGGTAACGCCAGCAGTCCGATGGACGGAGATGGATTCCTGTTCCAGGCAGCAACCTACTTCTAACTGTACAGCAAAGGAGGCTCCCCGCCCTCTCGGCGGGGAGCACATGACATGACAACGTTTCTGCAGCGAATGAACCTCCGTATTCTCCCGTTCCTTTTGATTGGAAGTGTGGGTGGTTGTGCCTTGATGACCAGCGGCATGCAACAGCGGGCTACCACCTGTAGCTATGACCAAGCCTGGGATGCAGCAATCGATGCCGTAAAGGATCGGTCAGCCGATACGAGTGATAAAGAGGCTGGATTGATCGTCACGCACTGGCTCGAAATTCCGATGCCGGGCCGAAAGTACGGTGCCTTTCGACGGGAAATCTCCGATAGTAGAGACCGATCCCGCCTCACGCTACGGGTGAAACGGACGGACGACACGACACAAATCTTTTTCATCGAAGAACGACATAGCTGGGTCATGCGGGGAGGGTCACGTCTCTTCGGCTGGGCTCCGACTGATCCATCCCTAGAAGTCATACGAGACATACAAGATCGTCTGGATACGAAACTGCAGGAGCGCGGATGTTCAGTTACCTAAAGGCCCCTGCCAGTTTTGTAATCGGGGCAATACTCTGGCTAGCCACTCCCCTCTCGGCTGGAGCAGAGCGGGTATGGGATCCCGACCTGAAGCGCTATCTCACGGAGGACGAGTTGAATCATGCTGAAGTCTTCATGTCGGAAGATGAGGCCGTGAAGATTGTGTTTCCGAAATCGCAACACATTCGCAAAGAAGTCATCCAGCTCACCCCAGACAAAAAAGATCTGATCGAACAACGCATCGGGTGGAAGTTTCCTGAACAAGCTTTTGAAGTCTATATCGGGGAAACAGGAGACAAAATCGACGGATATGCCATGGTCCACAACACCATCGGCAAACACAAGCATATGACCTATATGGTCGGCGTTGATGCAAAAGGGGCTTGCGCCGACGTCGAGCTGTTGGTGTTCCGCGAATCCAGGGGAAGTGAAGTGGGGCGAAAACGATTCAACGTCCAATATGAGGGCAAGACCGTTTTGGATCCGATCCGCATTAACAAAGACATCATCAACATCACCGGTGCAACGATGTCGGTTCGCTCGATGAGCGCGGGCATCAAACGAGTTTTGGTGTTGGTCGATGAGTTCTATTTGAAGCCCGCCGGGATCGGCAGCGATACGCTGGCCGCCAAGAAGGACAAAGGGTTTCTGCCGTCGATATTTGGGAACTAGCTGAAGCGGACCCAGCGTCCCGGGCATGCGAAACTTTAACCAAAAATTCAGGCTTCGTGACTCAGACCGACATATCCGATTGCTCTATACCCTGTTCTTGCTCTTGATGTTCGTCGGGTTTTGCTTCTCGTTTTTTTGGGCGCATAGTATGACGGGACTGTCACTTCAAGGCATCACGGATCACTACCGGGGGTCAGACGCGACGTTCGGTGAACCGATGTCCTTCCGCGAGTTAGCGGAAATCACGCACTTCCACCTGTTCACCATGCCGGTCGTCTTCATGATTTTAATTCACGTCATGTATCTGACCAGCGCCAGCCAGATGCTCAAAGTGATCGTGACATGGGCTGGCTTCGGTGGCGTTATGCTCGATCTCCTGTCTCCATGGCTCATCAGTTATGTGTCTCCTATTTTTGTGCTGACGATGCTGACCGGTGATACGCTGATGACGATCAGTTTTCTGGTGATGTTTGTGTTCCCGCTGTATGAGATGTGGGTACTGGAGCAACCGCTCATGGGAGGGAAGCGCCCACAAGAATCCTAGGTCCAG
>DCZN01000052.1:25440-34765 GCA_002331625.1 Nitrospira sp. UBA2083
AGAACCACGTGAGTGGTTCCGGGCTCTTTGTTTTGAAGGGAGCAACGTCATGCATGTTGATAGCACAGCCCAGATCCAGTCAGCCATCTTACCCATACAAAATATGCTCAAAAAGATTGACCGTCTCCATCTTCCGTCGGCATCGCGGCACGATCTCGAGAGCATGCTGGTCCGGCAAGTGACCCGGGAGCTGGATCGGCTGCTGCCCTGGCAGGCGGGACATGGCGAATCCACCGCAGCCGTTGCGGTTCATATTGGCCAGGCGATGCGACTCCATCAAGAAGTCCTGCACCAATTGCAGCTGGCTGCTCTGCTCCATGACATCGGTCTCCTGATACTCCCCGCCCATCTACAAACGGGACAAGAATCGCTCGACGCCGACGCTTACACAACCATTCAGAATCATCCTCGATTCGGATCGATCTTGCTCGAACCATTTCCATTCCTGCGTGAAGCCACTGTCATGATCGCGCATCACCATGAGCAGTGGGATGGATCGGGGTACCCCTATGGCCTCCGAGGAGAATTCATTCCCCTCGGATCAAGAATCTTGGCCGTTGCCGATGCGTTTGCCGCGATCCAGGTTCCACGGGTCCACGATCGATCCCGGCGTGATCGTGTCGCGCTCCGTATTCTACAGGTAGCCGCCGGCACGCAGTTTGATCCTGTCATGGTCGAGACCTTCGTCAGGTACTGCATGGAAACGGATCCGATTCATCTCAGTGAACCTCTTCTCTTGTGACCCTGCCGGCGTGTACTGCACGCCGGCCCCAAAGTGGGAGGCCCCACCCCTCCCACTTTACCAGGCAAGGGCCTTCGCCTCCCGAAGGCCCTTGCCGCCCACACATGACAGTTGGCCGAACCTGTGATCGCTCAACCGATCCAGGCCGACACCGTTGGAATGGACTGTGACCGCACGGAAGGAATGCACGATGATTCATGCTCGAATTCTAGGCCGACCACACACAGGACTCGCGTTCTACCTCTCGCTTGTCTTTTTCATGGGGATCGTCTCCTGCTCAAGTCGCAATGAACCGACACCGACGCCTTCTACTTCGTCTGGAACGGCGGGAGCTGAAGCATCAGTGGGCGAGCGGCTCTTTCTTGAAACACGATTCGCCCAGTCGTTTCACGTGTTCTTAAACAATGGTGGTCATGCCAATGATCCCAATATTGGTGACAGTGCAGTCGATACCGTTGAAACTCTTGGAGCCCCGATCGCCCCGGGTCCGTTCAAGGGCTTGTCCATGAATTGCCGGGCCTGTCATTTGGTCGACGATGTGTTGGATGCGCCAGGAGGCGGCATGCGGACCTATGCCGACTTCGCCAGACGGAGCCCGATTCCAGCGCGAGCCGATGGCAAGACAGTTGCGGTCCGTAATTCACCTCCG
Organism: Nitrospira sp. UBA2083; assembly: GCA_002331625.1. Lineage (GTDB taxonomy): Bacteria > Nitrospirota > Nitrospiria > Nitrospirales > Nitrospiraceae > Nitrospira_D. Next base: position 26,832 of record DCZN01000052.1, read on the forward strand.
CTGGTCAATGCGTCGATCGATCGCCCAGGCGGGGTCTTGTTCCATTTCGATGCCGAGTTCAACTCAATGGAAGAGCTGGTCGCAGCCACGTTCACAGGCAGAAACTTCGGCTGGCTTCCTGGAGAACACGCGCAGGCTGTCGCCCATATTGCCCGCGTAGTCCGGGCCGACGACGGTACGGGAGATTTGGCCAAGGAGTTCGACGGAACATCCTTCCGAACTCTTTTCGGCGGGACCGATGCATCCATACCGGTAGAATTTCAGCTCACCCCGGAATTCCGTATCGCAATCGGCTCTGCGACCGACCAGGAGGTGTTCGATGCAGTCGTCAAAGTCGTCGCGGCCTACGTCAACGGCCTCCTCTTTTCACAAACCGAAGACAGTGGCGCACCCATCCGATCTCCATTCGATGTGTTTCTGGACACCAACACACTGCCTCAAGCACCAGATGCCAACGAATCTCCACTCGACTACAGCAGACGTCTCCTGCAACTGGTCAAAGCCCGCGAATCGGCAGGTACGCTCCAGTTTGTCACATCAAACCCCAATCGAACAGACGGTCAGTTCCAATTTCATAGCCAGCTGTTCTCGTTTGGAGCTCAGGAGTTGGCAGGGTTGAAGATGTTCCTAGCGGAACCGACGGCACTACCGGCATCGGCGATCGAACTAATGACCGGACAAATCGGCAACTGCATCGCCTGCCATGCAGCACCGAACTTCACCGATTTCAAGGCCCATAATACCGGCACAACCCAGAAGGAATATGACGCAATTCCCGGCCATGGGAATGGCGCCTTCATGAACCTGGCCATTCCCACCCTCGCCACACGAACCGCTGACGACCTACCGGCTACCGAACAACATCCGACAGCGAGCGAACTGTTCCGAGCCGTTCCATCTGCCGGAACAACCTTGACCGACCTCGGCTTGTGGAACGTCTTTGCCAACCCCGATATGCCGGCACCCCAGGCCAAGATCCGAGCTATCCTCTGCGAAAATGACCAGCCTTGTGCTGCTTCACAAGGCGAGCTCTTAGATCGAGCCATCGCCCGATTCAAGACTCCCGGCCTACGCGACCTGGGTCACTCTGCGCCCTTCATGCATACCGGACAATTCGACACCCTGGACAACGTCTTGCAGTTTTATCGAGAGATGGCAGACCTGTCGCGGGCAGGGACGCTTCGCAACGGCGCGACACAACTTCAAGGTATCGCGCTTAAACCCGAAGACATTCCACCTCTTGCGGCTTTTCTGAAATCGCTCGATGAGGACTACCAATAAGCCACGAGACGTCCACACTCTTGAGAGAGGTCGACCGATGAAACCCCACACTCATTCTTCCTCATTTGTCCCGACGTGCCTGCGCTGCCACGAACCGATCTGCCACCAAAACCCTCAACTGTGGTGCTTCAAGTGCCGATGTGTCCAACGCCAACAAGGGCAGGCCAGAGGACTGGCGAAGTCGCTCCGGACACGGCGTCTGAAAGCATGGTTACGAAGGTTTCCTCGCACATAATTTCTTGAACTGTTCGGCCTACGACTCCTTAGATGACTTACTGACACAGTGCCTCACAAGCCTGACAACATGAATCCTCTCTCTACCTTGCGGTCATAGATTCATGATGACGGTCACACATCAAGGATGCGCGCTACGGACACCCTAGCAAGCAGTGAGAGAAACAATACCGGCGCTACAATAATGTCCGTTTCGCTGTGTCGGTGAGAGGGCGGACAGTCGTTTGTCCGCACTGATGTGGTTCATCGGAGTCGTTCTTCGCGCCTGCGAAGAACGACTCACAGGACCTCAGCGGCGCCCACCGCTCTCTTGGCTGTAGACATGCAGGGAAAGACGCACCGCTGGTTCCGCTTTGCTCAAACTCTCCGTTACTTCTTAATCTGCTCCGAAAGGAATTGCTCGAGCCCCACCTGGCTGATGGCCTTGAGCCGTGTTTCGAACCAGTCGATGTGCTCCTCGGTATCGATGATCATATGTTCCAATATATGCCTGGTGGTGAAATCTCCGACTTTAGCACAGTGTGCAATCCCCTTGCGGAGCAACTCCGCATCTTCACGTTCAAATTCCATATCGGCTCGAAAAATGGCCTCTACGCTCTGTCCGTGTCCCACGGTATCGAGATGCTCCACGTCCGGCGTACCTTCTAGATATAAGATGTGGTCAATCAACCCACCAGAGTGTTGCACTTCTTCATTCGCCAGGTGGCTGTAATGATCATGCAGCCGCTCATATCCCCAACTCTTGCAGAGCGCCGCGTGCAGCAAGTACTGATGCACCGCGGTCAACTCGGCTTTTAATACCCCATTGAGAATATCCAGGACGCCTTCTTTTGCTTTCATGATCTCCCTCAAGATTCTTTTTTGATTTGCTCGGCAAGATAGTTCTCCAACCCCACCTGCTTGATCGTTTCCTGCTGAGTCTCGATCCAATCGATATGGGCATCAACATCTTTGGCCATATCTTCCAGCATATGTCGCGTTGTGAAGTCGGTCACTTTTGTGCAGTGCACAATCCCTTCATTTAATAAGCCCAGCATCTCCTGTTCAACCTTCAAGTCCAACTTCAGTTGTTCAGGCACCGTCTCCCCTACCTGAACTGCATTCATTCGCTGCACGTTCGGCACGCCTTCCAGATAGAGAATATGGCCGATCAGTTCATCGGCATCCTTCATTTCATCGATGCTTCGCTCACGCACCTTGTGATAGAGCCGCTCATAGCCCCAGTTCTCACACATCTTGGCATGGACAAAATACTGATTAATGGCCGTCAAATCAGCCGTCAGGATTTTATTCAGGATATTGATCACTCCTTCTTTTGCCTTCATGGTAGTTGTCTCCTTTCTCGCTGGGCCCATGATATTAGCCGTATTAGCCTCATCTCATCACGTCTGATCGCTGCCGTCAACCCGAGAAATAGATCCATTTTGACTCTCCTTCTCAGTTTCGATGAGATGAGTTCTCAACATGATTTAAGCGCTCCCTCGACCATGGACCCATGCGTCCACGGTCCCCAGATGGTTGGGGGCCGAGCACTTGAAAGAACAACCGGCTGGGTGGTACATTTTGTCGAATCTGGACCGTCCAGAACATTACACAATCGGACTAGCCACGACACATATACATCATGAACAAGCAGGTATCCCGTTTCGCCGCGTCTTTTTTCCTATTGGCCCTCTCGATAGCTGGTAGCCCGAGCCTTGCTGCTGCACATGGAAATGTCTCGATTGAAGAGGACATGTGTGTGCGCAAGGTTGGTGGGAGCATGGTACATTTCAGTGCCTACCAGCCTCAAATTGAACCAAAAGCGCAATACTGCACGGACATCCCTGATGTGGGCGATACCTTCCTGGTGGTGGACCTAGTCGACCCAAGCCTGCGCAACATGCCGGTGGGGATTAAGATCATCCAGGGCGTCAATGACAACGAACAAGACGAAGCCAAGACCGTAGCATATTGGAAGCCGGTTTCTCACCCGGATGGGGTGGTCAGGGGAGAAGCCAAACTGGACAAAGGCCTGTACAAGTTAATCATCACGGCAGAAGGCCTCAGTCCGTCCGCGTATTTACTACGGGTGCAGCAGGTCGACTATTCCAAAATGGGGCGTTCCGCACTCGGCCCTTTAGCACTGTTGCTGGTTCTCGGAGTCATTGGGTATGAACTCTCGAAATCGACTCGATTCCGGAGTTGGTGGCCTTTTCGCCGTCGTTCGTGAGCTGGCAAACACCGCAGCCCATAATTGAAGCATTCATTTCACCATTCCAGAGAGGAATAGTCATGAGGTCTTTTGAATCCTTGAAACTGACGGTCGGATGTGCGGTATTTGCCGTAGGGGCGTTCGTATCCTCGCAAGTTCATGCTCACGGTGGACTCTCGATGGCTGAGGACATGTGCAAGCTGACAGTAGGCCCCTACATGATGCACTTCAGCGGCTACCAGCCGGAGAGCACGCAGCAAAAGCAGTTCTGTGAAGATATCCCGGCTACCGGCCAAACCATTGTGGTGCTGGACTACATCGAGCAAGAACTCCGCACTCTCCCAGCTGACGTGCGCATTATTAAAGATACCGGCACGGAGGAGAACATCGAGGGAATTACGGTCTTTCACCTTCCCTCAAAAGTGTATCCAAACGGCTCCATCGACTTCACCTATACGTTTGACAAGCCTGGAAAGTTTGTCGGCATTGTCACTGTAGGGGACAAACAACAGCATGTCTCAAAATTCCCCTTCTCAGTGGGAGAGCCAAAGTTCTACACCAAGTTCCTCAATATTTATATGTTTCCGGTAGCGGCTGTGATCATCGTCGGAGCGATCGTCTTTTTCATGCGCGACCGCGGGAAACCTTCGCACGTCGCAGCCTCCTAAGGAACGATCCGGATAACGATACCGTAAGGGATGATCGGAGTCGAAGAAAGAAGAGGTTTGAATATGTCTAGGCGCTTCCTGATTCGCGTGTGGGTATGCTGTCTACTAGTACTCATCACAGCTCCGTTCTCGGCGCAAGCCCAGCATGGGCACGAATTGGCAGCTGATACGTGTGTCCTCCACGTCGGACCCTATAAGATGTACTTCGCCAGTTACCAGCCTGACACGTACTACGATCGGAAATTTTGCCAAGAACTACCAGGAACGGGGAACTCCGTCTTGGTGCTCGATTTTGTTGAGCAAGAACTCCGCTCGATGCCCGTAGAAGTGCGCGTCATTCGCGATACGGGCTCAGAGGATAATCTTGAAGCTGTGACCGTCACCCATTTCCCAGCCAAGGTCTATGCGGCTGGATCCATCGACGTGAAGTATAACTTTGATAAGCCTGGGAAGTTTGTCGGGCTCGTGTCAATTGGCGATAAGCATGAACATGTCTCGCGGTTTTCGTTTTCAGTCGGTGAAACGGGAACCGTTTCTCATCTGACGCACTACGTCGGGGTTTTTGTTCCGGTCATGGTAGGCGTGGCTCTCGCCGTATTCTATGCCTTTCGTGATCGCCGTAAACCGACAAAGGTCACCGCAACGTAAGCGACTGACCCATCACCGAGACACTGAACGAAAGAACCACTGCGTCAGCGTTCTCGAGGACATCAAGCAAACACAGGAACGACCTCATGACCACCTCATCACGCATGTACAAGTTCGCGCGCCTCACCCTCATCGTCATGTTCAGCTTGGGGATTCCAGCCACCTCGGCCCTGGCGCACTCCATGTTGGTCAAGGCGGAACCACCACGGCGTGCGGTTCTCACCAAGTCCCCGACCCAAGTCCGGTTGTGGTTCAACGAGAAAATTGAAGGAGACTACGCTTCGCTCGTCGTGCTCGATGTCAAAAAACAACCGATCACCGATGCGAAACCCACTCTCTCCCCCGATGACCAGAAGTCAATTGTCCTGCCGCTGCCGGAGCTAGCGCCCGGGAAGTACTCCGTCAAATTTCGCGTTCTCTCGGTCGACGGCCATGTGGTCGAATCTACCTTCGACTTTACCGTCAAGGGCGAAGCTCAAAAGAAATGATCGAGTTTGCCGGTGCGCTGTTTCGCTGTCTACAGCTAGCATCCACCATGCTGCTGATCGGTGGGTGCGCGTTCTTGGCCATCGCCGATCAGAGAAACAGTGCCCCCAATGATTCATGGCAGGCCCGCCTCAAAGCGTGTTTCCCTTGGCTGGCGCTCCTGCTCCCGATGGGCTTGTTTGGTCTCTTGGCGACCACAACTGCGCAAGCGACCGGCATTCCTGAAAATGCCTTCAATCCACAGGCCTGGTTGGATTTCTTGCAGAAGACTCGCGTGGGATCCATCTGGACCATGCGCGCGGCCAGTGCTCTCCTCGTTCTCGCAATCACGGTATATATTCGGATGTCGTCGGCAGCACAATGGCGCTACATCCTGTGTGCATCAGCGGCTTCGCTGACGTTAATACTCGGCTCACTCACCAGTCATTCCGCAGCCGAAGAGCAAGCGTTCTTGGCCACCTTGCCCTACGCAGTGCATCTCATCGTGGCCAGCGTCTGGTTTGGAGGCCTACCCGGCGTCGTCCTTGTCGCTTCCAGCCCCTCGATCGGTTCACCTGAAGAACGATCTCGCGCGGGTGAGTTACTCAGCCGCTTCTCAGCATTGGCATTCCCCACGATGATTGCCATTATTGTGTCTGGCCTCGTGGTGGCAAATCGCATGATTGACACGAACTATGCCGGTCTGGTCGCGACCACCTACGGCTGGCTGCTCCTCACGAAACTGACGTTGCTGGTTATTATTCTTTTGATCGCCTCACGTGCAAAGTCCGTATGGGTGCCGTCGCTCACACAGAACTCGGGAGCAGCTGCAGCAAGTGGGCACAAGCTTCGGACTTGGGTGACGGTCGAGTTTGTGCTCGCCATCCTCCTGGTGATTGTCGCGACGTTGTTGGCCAACGCCGTCCCGGCGAAACATGATGTCATCGATCACTGGCCCTACCCCTTTCGTTTCTCGATAGATGCCAATTGGGTCGACTGGCTCGTACGGGTCATCGTGCTGACCGGCCTGATACTCCTCGTCCTCGCCGGGACGACGATTGTTCTCGGTCGCAAAAAACAATGGGGTACCGCCTGGCGAGTTACTGTTCCGACCATCCTAGGGATTCTGGGACTGGGCGCAACGCTCTATCCCCTTTCCGTGCAATCGTACCCGGAAACCTATCGAAAAACTCCGGTCCCATTCGACGCCATCTCTATCGCAAACGGGGCCGAGTTATTCAGCGCAAATTGTATTCCCTGCCATGGACCACAAGCCAAGGGCAACGGCGTGCTAGCCAAGACATTGCCGAAGCAACCAGTCGACCTTCTGACGGAACCCCATACGGCCATGCACACCGCGGGAGACTTTTTCCACTGGCTGACCTACGGTCGATTCAATGGAATCATGCCCCCCTTCGGCGACAAATTCTCCGAAGAAGAACGCTGGGATCTTCTCAATTTTCTTCACGCCAATTCCCGAGGTTACCAGTCGAGGATCATGACTCCCCGTATTCTGCCCGAGCAACCATTCATGGCTACTCCGAACTTCTCGTATACCGCACACGACGGTTCGAGCGGAACCTTGAAAGATTTCCGCGGTAAACATAGCCTGCTGCTGGTTCTCTTCTCCTGGCCGGACTCCCGTGCTCGGCTTGATCAACTCCGCACGGTATTCGCCGAGATCAAAGGAAAGAGCACGTCGATCTTGGCCGTTCCCATGACGGATCTGTCTCCGGATGAACTGGCCGCTCTCACCAAAGATATGCCGTTCCCTGTTGTCATACAGGGCGCACATGAGATCTCCAGCAGCTATGCACTGTTCCGTAGAACCTTGTCTATTCCAGATCTGTTCGGCGAAGGAACACGCCCCAAGCATATGGAATTTCTCGTTGATCGCTTTGGATATCTACGAGCACGGTGGATTCCGAGTGGAGATGGACAGGGATGGACAGATACGGGCTTACTGATCCAACAGATCGCCCTGCTCAATCAAGAGCCGGAAATCCTACCTCCTCCTGGGGATCACGTACACTGACGACTCCCTCTGGCTTGTGTTGGAAATCCCAAATACGCTGATTTCAATAGGGATCCATATCGACTGGACGAGACCTCTGACTGGGGACGGGAGACCTGCCCATCTTGACTTCCACCACCTGCAGGCGTATACCTGCGGGCTCCTAACCCAAGCCACCCCTTTTGCGCTGTACACAAGGGTTTAGGTGGCCTCCTCCATGATATTTTGCTTGACTCGTCTTGAAGCTTTGTCGGATACTTGTGCACTTTTTGTGGGTCCTACCACCAAGACAAACGCGTGAGTTGTGGCGGGATCTTGTCTCAAAACTTCGTATTCGGTGGTTGTACACTTTCATTTAACACAAGGAGGTAGGGGACATGGCAGCTGACAGTTCCGGGCGAGGGTACGACGTGTCGCAGTGGTACGATTC
>DCZN01000070.1:0-9136 GCA_002331625.1 Nitrospira sp. UBA2083
GAGGATGTCGCGATTGCTGACATGAGCAGACCACAAGAAAAGAATACTCGGACGAGATACCGATGCTGGTCTCGATGCGCCGACCTCCCAGCGCCGACCATCATGAGGGGCAGCCTGTAGAGCCGGTCGCGAACGTCCGCACTAGAAATCCCGAAGGAATCAGTCGTCGAAGCGAGAGAATTTGGGGATCATGCTTGTGTGCGGCTATTGATGGCGATCGACGTGATCCTGTTTTCCGCACCATCAGGCCAGAGGCATGCTCCGTCTCCTCGCCGGTCCAGTGTTCCATCGGAACCGGACTACTGAGCCATCCGCCTGGCTCGGCAGGGACTGCGTCGCGTCCAGAGAGAAGAAAGGTACTCTGTTCCCCACCGGCTAAGGCCACACAGCGGTTCTGTAGCAACACTTGAGGTGGGCTCGTCTTTGATACCAGCTGGCCAACTGTGCCACTCAAATTCGATGTGGGCGATTGAATGGTCACTCTCCCATTCAGTCCGAAGGGTGTTGATGCGTCGACGCGGCTTGACTGATCAGCCACAAATACTGGTGTCGTGATCAAAATATCCCCACCATTGCCTCGATTTGCCTGTGCGAGAATCGCACTGTTCTGCAGGATCACGACTTTTGGATCAATCGTGATGTTGCCCCCGCTGCCGGCACCTCCACGCACCGAAGTGCTGATTTCGCCATCAACGACGCGTACGCGATCGATCGCCTGAATCTTGATATCTCCGCCCTGGGCTTGCTTGGCTTCTGTCGTGATCGAGCTCTTAGTTGTGCTGGTCCCTATGACATCCAATTGCTGGCCTGCATTGATCGAGATGGTGCCGGCATCGGCTAGTCCCGTGCTACGAGCAGTGATAGAAGCACCATTGGTCAAAGTCACCTGATCCGTCGCAGTTATGTTGATCGAGCCACCTGTGGCCATAGGACTAGTGCCGGTGGTTTCTGCCGATATCTTGCCACTGTTCTGAACGGTGAGCGATTGTGTAGACAGGTTGATCGTACCACCGAGTCCAGTGCCTTGAGTACCCGTGAAGATGCCACTGTCATGACCATCGATCATCACGGAGTTAGGATGACCGGCCTGGCTTTGCACTGTTACCAGTCCTCCAGCACCAGAAGGGATAGGGGGTGGAGGACGATTGGGGAATTGAGGTGGGATCGTGCTACCGCTTCTAAGCTGGCCACCATTTAGAAGTTGAAGGTTGTCCGTTACAACAGTTAAGTGCCCTCCCGGCCCTTGGCTAGCCGTATCAGTTGAGAGGGTTGCACCATTGATAATACCGACACTTTTAGCAGTGATATTGAGGTCTGCAGCCTGGGCTGGTCCCCGTGCAGTGGTAATGATCCTGGAGTTGTCAAGGGTTAAACTTCCATTAAGTAAAACGCTGAAGTCTCCTACTGGTAATGTTGAAAAATTGTCCATTTGGACCGAAGAATTATTGATGAGCAGCAGGTTATTGGCGGCAAAATGCCCCCTGCCACTACCTGCTTCTTGTGTAGGTGGTCCTCCAGGGATAGGCTGGATGGCCAGAACAATTTGTGCCCCGGCCAGCTGGATATCTCCTTTCGGCGCATTGAATGTAATATCGCCAGCTTTGCCAGTGCTCAAACGAGCCTGTGAGAAAAGCATATTGGGAGTGACTGATTCTAGGGGAGCGCCGGGCACGGGTATGAATCCAGGTGGCAACAAGTTCCCAGATTCCTTGATATTGCCATGCCTACTCGTAAGGAGTATGTTTCCGGCCGTTCCTCCATGAGAGGAGATAAAAGACTGGATGCGTGAACCATTTAATTCGATATCTTGGTTTGCTGTGAGTGTGATGTGTCCTGCATCGCTCATTTGGGTTGGCGTGGGAGACGAGCCTGGAGGAAGTGGAACGCCATTAACAGTCGTTTCGAGAGTCCCAAACCCCTTGATCAAAATAGAGTTTGCGTCCAACGCAATATTCCCGCTCTTTCCTCCGGACGTGTTTGGTTGTGTGCCAGTACCAACATTCGATTGGATGCCAGTAAAGGAATCTGCAGAAAGACTACCAGCACCAACAATTTCGATACGATCAGCCTTAACTTGCACACCAGCGTACTTGATGTTGGGAGTCGCATTTCCCAATACATTTGTTTCAATGGTCGCATTGTTTCGGATTGCTGCATCATGATTCAGTATGACGTTGATGCCGCCGCCAATCGACTCCACTCCATTCATGATCGTGCCATGGCGTGTGACGTTGGCTGATATCTTGGAGTTATCCAGTACAAAGTGGCCTCCTCTAATGAGCACGGTGCCACCCCCATTGCCGCTGGCATCAATGACAGACTTTTCCAATACCTGAATGGTACCGAGCGCTCCGAAGGACTGATCATTGATGTTGGGTGCGTAGTCCAAGGTTCCCGTCAATACTTCTCCCGGTGAGGCCACGCTTGCGAAGTTGATTTGACTGGTCGAGGTGTTGGGTTGCGTCGATGAATTTCTGTTATTTGCGAGCGTGCTGGATTCGACAGTAATATTCCCCCCTATGAGCGAAATCGACTGCCCAGGGCGCGTAGTTAACGTGCTTCCTCGAAGGGCGATGGCTGACGGGTTGGGGCCTAGGAACCCAAATGCGGCTATTGGCGTACTGAGGAGCACGTTTGGAAATGCAGGGTCAGCATGGAAAAGTCCTGTTGTGCCATTAATTTCGGCCAAGCGCAGATAGTCTGCTGTTGTGAAGGTCACTGATCCTCCAACGTTCAGCGATGCAGTAGGGCCGAAGACAATACCAGAAGGATTCATGAGAAATAGATTGGCATTTTCATACCCGGTAGTTTGGATCATGCCGGAAATCATTGAAGGATTATCACCAGTAACGCGACCGAGAATGCTAGTGGTTGGTAGTCTTGTGTCATTAAGAAAATTTGCGATGTTGTTATTGGGAACATTAAAATCTTTGAAGCTATGAAATAGATTCGTTCCCGCCCTGGTTCCTCCCGTGATGTCGTATTGCGTCTGCCCTGTAGGAGGATTGGAAGAAAGATCGATCTGTGTGTTAAGCCCGGATGATGTAATGGGAGGTTGAGCAAGGCTGTGCACGGCCGAGATTTCTGACAGCCAGAGGATCAGCATCAGAACGACAATGTTATTCCACCCGAGTGGATATGCTGTTTGGGTTGAGAAAGACTTCATGAGATGTTTCATGTGAATTTTCAGCCACTAGTATGTATTGACTTGACTAGGACCTACTCTCAACATATCAATGTGTTCGCAGGGACTTGGCCTCTGCATCACGGGTGTGTTCATGAATAAATCATTAAATTTTAAAGGAACACAGGGATATGTCCCTGTGTTCCGTGCTATCGGTTGAAGGTTCCTATCAGGGTGCCAAATTTCAATTTTGGGATGGGTTTCAGTTACAACGTAATTCATTGGTTGTTGTCAGCCTCGAATAGTGGGAACAGGTGCGACCTTAAAATCAATTAGAGCATCCTCAAGTAGGTTGAAGGTCAACTGGTTGTGGAGGCACTTCGGTCCCCTCATTAAAGCGATGACGCCCTCCGTGCCGTCTATTCTTCCTGCAATTATTGATGACAGGTCTTTAGAAGTAGAGCTGGAAGTTGCCAGCGAGGGGGCAAGGGAGGAGCGAAATTTCCCGGAGTCCTGGTCATCTAAACACCAATAGTAAGGGTATCCACAGGTACAGCTACCATATTGTGCCATATAGCACATGCCACACCCGCACCACGGTAGCGGGTGTTTCGCAAGCACCGGATTAGGTAGAAGCAAAATGTGGCTACACCAGAGAATCAAACAAAATAAGGTTAGACCGAAAAGCCTCATAGCGCGCATGGCAGGACCTCTTGCTTTGGTTAAGTGCTATTTGCTCTCTCGATGCATTGTTTCAAATACAGGCACATAACTGTCATTGCTGGTTTCATCAGTAAGGATGTGGCCCTTTTTCAGCTTATTCGTGAAAGGAATATTCACCAATTCAACTACTTCACCATCGTTCGGCCTATCACCCTCGATTTCAAATTGATATAGGTAGAAGGTATATGATTTGGCTTCACGACATTTGACGTTATCCGGCATTCTGACTTTGGTGACAAGCTTCCTGCAGGACTCCTCGCCCTCACTCACCAACTTTGGATCAACGTAGCCCTGGAACAAATTCCCTGTGATATTTCTAACGACCAGCCTGTAATTGCAAAACATTGGTTGGGCAGTGCCTGGAGCTTGACATTCTGATGATGAGGAGGACTTTGAAATGGCCTTTCCTGGTACCCCAGAATCCGACACACAACCTGCCAATAGAGTTGCACCCAGAAAAGCTAAGGAAAGCCGGAAGACGATCATGGTCACACCTCTTTTGGTTAGAAACTTATTTAACTTGCGATCACAGCCCTAGATATCTGTGACCGGACATAAATACAAAGTCGTATTGGCTCTTAATCGAGTTGTGGTGATGTTTTTTGATCAATTCTTCCAACGGCCTACAGGACATTTCAGTAGTTTTGACTACTGCCAATGACGAGATTCGATAAAGCATTCTAAAAGAGAACCATTGTTCTCATCCTTGATCTTATGCAACATCCTTATTGTGATACCTCTCCTCTTCATTGCCTGATGAGAAACTTACAGCTACAGTTTTCCAGTAGTATCGTATGGCTCTAATATAGTTACGTCCAGGTTGACATATGGGCCCTGTAGTATAGATTCATTCAGGCCAAGTCAAGGCTTAATATTCTTTCTAGGGGGTCTTTATCCCTAAGTCGAGATAGCGTTTGAAGCTGTGATGTCTCCGCTGGCCAGTCATGTCTGTGGCTCATTCCTGTTACCTTCTGCTCTGCTGCGTCAGACCTGGTGTATTTCAGCAAACGCGGCTTGATTGAAAGTAATCGGACATTTGTGTTGTTGCGATTTGCATCGTACTGATCCATTAGAGCTCCTTCTGTCTCCTAGCCGTATGGCCATGTGGCTCTAGCAAGGTACGAGCCACTGAGATGGCACGGAGCTGGTTGTATTCTCATTCATGAAAATACGTAATCCGTTGGCGAGGTTATCACTTCTTCTGGTTTAACAGGATGAGAATCTCAGCCATTAGAGAAGAGGAGGGTAGTGAATCGAAAAGGATTCACGATGAATCTAAATAGATTCATCCTACATCGATGACAGACGGACTCTCGACCGGTGGGTTGCTAGATCAGCGTCGCATATTCACGACACGGGTGGATGGCATGTGAATACCATAGTTTGGTCTCATAGATAGGGTCCTCTGGGAGAGGGGAGGCTCCAATGCTCAGGAGGGACAGCCGGTGGAGGGGGTTGCAAATGCTCGAACTAAGAATCCTGGTGGGGTCAGTCGGCGCAGAGAGAGAATCGTTGGCTCGTCCTTCGGTGTGATCCTGGCGCGTGGTGCATTCGATCCTTGGCTCTGCACCATTAAACCTGCTGCATGCTCCGTGTCCTTCCCAGTCCAGTGTTCCATCGAAATTGGGCTACTGAGCCACCCGCCTGGTTCGACAGGGAGGGTGTTGCGTCCGGAAATAATGAACGTACTCCGACCACTGCCGCCAGCTAAAGCGACACATCGGTTTTGCAAGAGCGGCTGAGGCGAACTCGTCTTCGACGCCAATTGGCCGAGCGTACCACTCAAATTTGATGTTGGTGATTGAATCGTCACAGTTCCGCTGGGGCCACGTTCAGAGGATGCGCTTATGGTGCTGGCAGAGTCGGCTAAGAATAAGGGAGTGACGAACGTAATGTTTCCCCCAGCGCCACCGATGGCCTTTGCAGTGATATCACTACCCTGCACGATTACGATCTTGGGATCGATGAAGATATTCCCACCGCTTCCCTCTGCACCACTAACGGAAGTACTGATCTTGCTATCATTGACAAGGCGAACACGATCGATAGCTCGAATATCGATATTACCGCCGTTAGCCTTCGTTGATTGGGTTGTTGTAGTAATGGAAGATCCATCAAACAGCTCCAACTGGTGGCCAGCATTGAGGAATATTTGTCCTGCATCTGACAGTCCTGTGCTGCTGGCTGTAATTGAGGCATCGTCGGTAAGCCTCAGCTGATCCAATGTGGTTACGGCGATCGAGCCTCCAGTGGCACTTGAGGCAAGCCCTTTCGTCGAAGCAGAAATGGTTCCGCCATTCTGCAGTGAAACGGTGGTGGCGGTTAGCACAACATTCCCAGCCGGGCCGACTCCCTCAGCATTGGTGAAAATGCCACTCCCTTGGCCATCAATTGTTACTGAGTTGCGGGAATTTATACTGACTATTCCAGCAGAGCCTGATGGGATTTCACCTGTATCGCTAATGAGACTTTCGCTTGAAAGTTTCCCACCGTTCATAAGTTCGAGAGTATCGGTGAGAAGGCGCAGTGCGCCTCCCTTCCCCGAACTGACAGTGCTGGTGGTGAGCTCACTCTGTCGATCAGCGGAAGTATCTCTACCGGAAATTAGTATGTGAGAGGCACTGATATTCAAGTCCGCTGCGTTGGCCGGGCCGTTTGCTCCTGTTCTTATAAAGGATCCTCCAGTAAGTTCCAGCCGTCCTGTGAGCGCGATTAGGATGTTTTCCGGGGACTCTGTCGTAAGGTTAATTCCGGCGATGCTAGACGATTGATTCAGGGCCAGATTATTGGTTCTGATCTCAATGCGCCCAAGTTTCCCTGTTGTTCCTAGGCTGGCATTGGATATCTGTGATCCCGCAACTAATAAGATGTCTCCGTTCAGTGCGTCGATTTTGACATCACCGGCGTTGCCACTTTGTACGTTCACCAACACATTGTTGCGCTTAGTAACGAATTGCTGAGCAGTGACGAAAGAATTGGCGATACTCATATTTCCCTGAGTGCTAGTGAGTGCGATGTTTCCTGCCTTTCCCGATGGGGTTTCTGCCCCTGACCTGACAATGGCTGTCTCCATGCTAATGTTTCCTGAGGCGTTTAAGGTTATGTTTCCCGCGGTTCCCTCACCTGTGGTTTGCGTTTGGATCTGTCCATTGTTTATGAGTCGAATGGTAGTGGCATGGAGTAAGATATCGCCGTTACCTGGTGCCGTAGCCCCTGATGCAATGTTCGATCTGATCCCAGCGAAGGGAAAGCTTTCTGAATTCGTTACCTTAGGCCCCCCCGAGATTTCGATTCGATCAGCAGTAATGCGGATACTCCCTGATCCATGGTCGACACCCGATTCCACATTAGTTTCGATCACTGAACCATTGTCAATTACGACATCTTGTGTGACTTCAATACCAATGCCTAACCGAGACGGGTCAAGGCGTGGACCAGCTTCTGACATGGTGGCCTTGCTACTATTCACGGAGATTGTTGAGTTATCCACAATCAGGCTGCCCCCTCGGATGCGGACTGCTCCTCCGACCGTACCGCTAGTGTCGATGCTCGATTGTTGCGAGACCTGAACAGTACCGAGCGTCCCGAAAGTCTGACCGTTGATGTTGCTAGTCTGGCTTAAGTTTGTTGCGAGAATTTCCCCTGGTGAACCGACACCGGCTATATTAATCTGACCCCCTGGTGTCGAAAGGTGGGCAGACTCAACAGTGATGTTGCCGCCGACAAGGGAAATCGATTGACCTGGCTGAACGGTCAATCTACCTCCTTGGACGGCGATTGTTGTTGGATTGGAGCCGAGGAACCCAAATGCCGAGACAGCGGCGCTGGTCAACAGGCTTGCCGCTGTTGGATCTGCACGGAAGATTCCGGCATTTGAACCATCAGCATTCGCAAGTCGCAGGTAATCCACTGTAGTAAACGCAACCGAACCGCCTACGTTTAAAGTGGCGTTCGGCCCGAAGACGATCCCAGCTGGATTCATCAGAAACAGGTTGGCGTTTCCAAACCCAGTAGTTTGAATGGTGCCAAAGATATTTGAGGCGTTTCCGCCAGTGACACGACCGAGGATATTAGAGGTGGCCGCGCCTGAGTCATTCAGAAAGTTCGCGATGTTATTATGGGGGATACTGAACTCGCCGAAGCTGTGGAAGAGGTTGGGCCCGTTGCCAGGTCTCGTCCCTCCCATAATCTGGAGGGTGTTGCCATCTACCGTCACCGTGGTCCCAAGACTGCCAGCTCCTACTGTGGGAGTAATGGCTATTGGTAAGTGAGCAAGAACAGATGCGATCCCAAACCATGGCCACACGAATATCATGACAAGTAGTGCCTTATATGGCATAGAACTCATCTGGAATCCTAAAATTTTAGTGAAGTGATGGAAACTATTCTTACAGCATGAGACGTTGATATCTCGTGCAAGAGTCGTAGTGTTCGCGGATCTTTGCAGGACCAAGGTTTGACGTAATTTCCATTCGATCATTCTCCACTCATCGCACAATGGATATGTGACCTCGTACTATGCGTTCATTCTGCCCAGGTTAAGCTTCCACGAGACCTCATTAGTGAATGATCGACCGCGTTTCCTTGCGGGACCAATCGTCCCTACGTTCTACTCGCACCAGCAAAAGGCGAGCCACTGGGACGGTAATACACGGATATATCATATATGCTGGAAATACGTAACTTGGATTCTTTGAAATCAGGGCTGGATCGCTCTGGGAAGCGATGTGAAGCGGGTAGTGAAATGAATCGAAAATGATTCAGGTGAATCTAAATGGATTCAGTAAAGCTCGTTCGCATCACCCTCGTAAGTGCCCAGGTCTGAGTTGGGAGTAGTTCAGGATGGGCAGCCGGTCGACGAAGTTGCAAATGTTCGAACCAGAAATCCGGGCGGGGTCAGTCGGCGCAGCGAAACGATCGTTCCCTCATTCTTTTGCGCGACTACGGTCGGCAGCTTATGTGGTCCTTTCTTCTGCACCATCAAACTGGACGCATGTTCCATTTCTTCTCTCATCCAATGGTCCATGACAACCGGGGTATTGAGCCATCCACCTGGTTCAGCCGGGAGTGCATCCCGTCCGGTAACAATCAATGTGCTGTGCTCGCCGCCGGGTTGAGCGACGCAACGATTTTGTAAGAGGACTTGTGGTGGGCTTATCTTCGAGACGAGCTGGCCCACCGTTTCACTCAAATTCGATGTCGGTGATTGAACGGTCACTGTGCCGCTTGGGCCTCGTTCCGAGGACGCGCTGACTGTGCTGGAAGAATCAGCTAAGAACAGGGGTGTGA
>DCZN01000070.1:9165-15879 GCA_002331625.1 Nitrospira sp. UBA2083
CAGGGGTGTGACAAACGTAATATTCCCGCCCGCCCCCCCAACGGCCTTGGCGGCGACGGTGCTACCCTGCAAGACGACCACTTGGGGATCGATGAAGATATTTCCGCCGTTTCCCTCGGCTCCTAGGACGGATGTGCTGATGGTGCTCTCCACGAGCCGGATGCGGTCGATGGCTCTGATCGCAATGTCGCCGCCGTTTGCTTGTGGGGTTTGAGTCGTCGTGGTAATGGAGGAACCATTCATCACATCTAGCTGCTGACCAGCGTTGATCGAGATGTGTCCTGCATCGGCGATGCCTGAGTGTGGAATCTGAGGAGTGACGATGCTGCTCGATGTGACCGAGGCGCCGTTGGTCAACATCACCTGATCCGTTGCGTTGACCGTGATCGAGCCGCCTGTTGCGCTTGACGCGGTTCCGGATGTTTCGGCGGATATCTTCCCACTATCCTGAATGGTTAGGGTTCGTGCCGACAGGTCGATGGCACCGCCGGCACCGGACCCGGTGGTGCCGGTGAAGAGACGGCTCCCTTGAGCGATGAGGACGTCGGAGGCTTTGATAACCAGATTGGCTGCATTGGTTGATCCAGAGGTGGCGGTTTCAATGGCTGAATGTTCTGTGAGGCTCAGTCGGCTTTTAAGCATGAGGGAGATATTTTCCGCGACTCGCGTGGAGAAATTATCTCCGTCGATTCTGGACTCGCCCTGAAGTTGTAGATTGTTGGCATCGATTTGAATGCCTCTGAGTGCTCCGGTGCCTCTGGTAGCGTTTAACACCTGAGACATATCGGTCAGCACGATGTCGCCCAACGGCGCCGTGAATGTGATCGCGCCCGCATTCCCGCTACTCTCTATAGTCTGGGATGTGATAAAGCTTGAGGAGACATGTACATCCCCCTGACCGCTGCTGAAGCGGAGATTTCCAGCGTGTCCCGAAGAGGTGTTGGATTCGGAGCTAACAATTGCAGAGTTCAAGTCAATGGTCCCTACAGTCTTTAAGGAAATATGGCCCGCGTTTCCTCGACCAACTGTTTGTGTTTGTATTTGTCCAAGGTCTTGAATATGGATGGAGTGGGCCTCAAGGGTGATGTCGCCGCTTCTCCCCGCTGTGCTTGTCGGTCCAATATTTGACCTGATTCCGGAGAAGGGAAAGGACCCATCAGGGCTCTTTTGTGCCATCTCAAGAACGCCCGGTCCGCCTGCGATAGTGATGTCGTGAGCCGATATCCGGACGCCCCCGGACCCGTGACTCGATGCGACTGGCCCGCTGGCGTTGCTCTCGAGGACTGCTTTGTTCTCGAGTGTCGCCTCATGAGCAACATGAATATCAATGCCGTTCCCGAACGGACCGGTGAAGGCCCCTGCGCTCGTGGCCACCGTGTTAGCAGAAACGGTTGAGTCATTGATGAGCAAGCGTCCGCTTCGGATCAAAACCGTGCCGCCACCTGCCCCGCTGGTATCGATGACCGATTTGTGCGAGATCTGAATGGTCCCCAGCGCGTCAGAAGATTGACCAATGGCAAGACGCGCAGTGTCCAACGTCTCGGTTGCGATTTCGCCGGGGGAGGTCACACTCGCGAGGGCAATTCGTCCGCTTGGTGCCGTGAGCTGAGACGGCTGAACAGAGCCGTGGTTGAGCGTGCCGGATTGAACGGTGATGCTGCCACCGACGAGAGAGATGCCGTTCCCCTTCGGCGCGGTGAAGTGGCTTCCCTGAACGGCAATGGCCTCAGGGGTCGTCCCCAAGAAACCATAGGCCACAACGGGGGCTGTTGAAAGGAGGGAGTCAGCCGTCACATTCGGAACGGCGCGAAATTGTCCATTGTCGGCGAGTCGCAGATAGCTCGCGGTGGTGAATGTCACAGAGCCCGCGACGTTGAGCGTGGCATGGGGGCCGAAGACCATCCCGGCAGGATTCATCAGAAAGAGATTGGCTGCCGGATAGCTTGTAGTATCGATTGTGCCGAAGATATTGGAGGGGGTTCCCCCCGTGACTCGACCAAGAATATTGGAGGTCTGCAGGGCAGGCGTCGTGTTCAGGAACTGCGCGGTATCGGAGCGTCCCACGTTGAATTGGTCAAAACTATGAAAGAGATTCACCCCGTTGTCTGGCCTGGTTCCGCCGGTAATCTGCACTGTGTGACCATTGCGAGTCACGGTGGTCCCAAGATCGCCGGTTCCAGCCGTCGGCGCGATGCTCGTAGGGCCCTGAGCGAGGATGATTGGACGGTCGCAGTACAACAATGCCCATGCCAGGACGAAGATTGCGACAACACCCCTTGCAGGTGAAGCTGGTTGCAGTCGGTCGTGCTTGTCTGCCTGATGTATCCTCGAGGTGTGCAGCGATGTCCGTTGTAAAAGCGTCGTACGCGCCATGCGGCGATCACTCCATCCACTGAAAGACCACTATCGATGTGCCGAGGTTCAGGAACACGCACGATGCCATCTTTGATGCGTCGTGTGCAAGACGAGAATCTGAGTTGGAGCACGAAACACTTCTCAAACCGAAGTGTTTCGCGTTTCTACGGAAGATTAATACACGTGTTCCTGCAAACGGGAGGACCGCCTGAATCGGTCAATGATGTCTAATCGGGTCGACGCTATCTGCGAGGCCAGGACCAGGGAGACGAGTGAGAGCGCAGCTTGCTCACTGTGAGAGGGTAGGCCCTCCGCCTGTGCGACGGAGGGCCGTATGTCTTGTCGTGCCTCCTGGAAATCGACACTATGGTGCTGATCCTGGAGGACAGGTACAATAAAACCTCTTCACACATTTCGGAGGGCTGTACGAGTTATCGACGGCACAATATAAGCCTGCGGGCCCAGTCGGATTGCCCTGTTGCGGCGTGTGCTCCTGCCAGAGCCCCACAAACAGAAGAGAGGCTACGAATCCAAACAGGGTCGAGAACCATGTGGCGCGAGATGTGATCATGGCGTCACTCCTTGTGAATGGTTGTTGGTTGCCTTCGCCCTCAATCGGGGCGCTTATCAGCAAACGCGGCTTGAGAGAAAGAAATTGGTGACCGGTATGTGTGGCACCCACGGTCTAGCAGTTGATCACCACTTCCTTTCCTGCCTCCTTGGCTCTATGACGAATGGTTTTAGCAAGGGCCACGCCACTCGCGCAGCGTGAAGCGAATAGGACCATCCCATGATGGAAATACGTAGGTTGTGTGCGCAGTTATCGTCTTCTCCGGTCACACGGGAGTACGATGGACGGATGCGCGAGACGAGGAGCCGGGTGAATCGAAACAGATTCAGATCCGTATCAAAACCGATTCCTCGACACCACTTGAGGATCCTCATCGGTGACGCAGGAATCTCTGAAACGATTGTACTGACCTCAAGCTAACTATAGCGGGGACTTGACGCGGGTTGCGGAAGGTTGCAGACTAGCCGCCTGAAGCGCTGAGTGCTCGGAAGTCTAACCCCGTCTTCCGGTCTCAACACTAAGCACTCAGGTCTCAAAACTTCCGAAGATTGCGCCCGTAGCTCAGTCGGATAGAGCATCAGCCTTCTAAGCTGAGGGTCGCTGGTTCGATTCCAGCCGGGCGCACCATACAGAGCTTGCTCGACCCGGAGCCTACTCTTTCATTGAAGCGACGGGATAAAACCCTCCAGCGTTTGCTTTTTACCGAAGATGCCAAGCTTGCTCGTTCCGCCGGCTCACCAGGCGGAGCCGTTCTTCAATATTGCCGGTGGATAAAATCATCCAGGGTTGGTCCAAAAGCTGTACTTGCTCGACCCGGAGCCTAGTTCTTGATCCGGACAGTAGCCTGCTTCGAGACCTGCCTGCGCCTCGCCCCTGCATTCCCGCCAAACTTGTCAGGAACACGTTGCATTCCCTAATAACTTCCTTGGTGCTTCAGACATCTTCCAGTAGACATTCATCGGGTCGTTCCCCTATAGTTTGATTCTTGTACTTAATCCTCAAAGCGGCTGCTATCTCATGGGTAGAATCCTCAAACCGCACGTGCTGATCGGTGTGCTGGGCGGCCTCATTGCGTTCTACTCACTCGTTGGGTTCGTTCTCATTCCCTATCTGATAACGTCGTATGTCGTTCCGACCGTTTCGGAGCAGATCAAGCATCCGATCGTGCTTCGGGACGCTGCCTTCAATCCTTTTGCGCTGTCGCTTCGTCTCAATGGGCTGGAGGTGCGAGAGCAGAACGACACGCCGATCCTCGGGTTTGAGGAATTGTTTGTGAATCTTCGTGCGGTCACGTTGCTTCTCCAGAAGGTGGCGTTCGACGAGATTCGCCTTGTCATGCCGTTCGTGGCAGCCAAGGTTAATCGAGAAGGAAAGATGAATCTGATGGCGCTCGTGCCATCTTCGGATGAGAAGCCCACAGCGCCTCCTCAACCAACCGGCGAACCCAAGAAGCTGATGCCGGTGCAGATAGATCTCTTGGAGATCGGGCGAGGCATCGTGGAGTATCGAGACGATTCCAAAGCGCGGCCGGTGATCATTGATGTCGTGCCGTTTGAGATCGTGTTGCGGAATTTCAGCACGGTGCCGGCGGAAGGGAGCGAGAACGCCCATGCCTTCACGGCTGAGATCGGGAAGGGTGAAAAGATTTCTTGGGAAGGGACGATCTTCCTCGAACCACTGGAATCCGACGGCAAGGTGAATCTCTCTGGCATCAAGCTGAAGACCTTGTATCAGGCCGTGCACGACTTGTTTCAGTTCGATATCCAGCAGGGCGTGTTCGGTCTTTCGGTGTCGTATCATTTTGATCTTCGTGGCCAGACTCCTCAGGCCACCGTGAAGAATGGAACATTGTCGATTGACGATCTCGCCATCGTGGAGCGGGGCGGTATCGATCCGGTCGTGAACCTCCCGGTTTTTGATGTCGAGGGCATTCAGCTGGACTTGCAAAAGCAGACCATCGAGGTTGCCAAAGTGCATTCGGCTGATGCCCGGTTTGAGGCCTGGATGGAGCCGAACGGTGTGGTCAATTATCAAACACTGTTTGCGCCTGCGGGTGGAAAGGGAAACACGGAGCAACCATCGTCTGTACCGGCCAAGCAGGAGAAGCCTACCAAGCCTTGGACGATCACGGTCGACGAAATTGCACTGAAGAACTACCATGCGTCATATGAGGACCGAACGCTCCCCAAGCCCGCACAGGTCGATGTCGACGCAATGAATGTGATCGTGAAGGATGTGCAGATTCCGTTCAAGAAGCCGCTCCCGGTCGACCTGTCGCTGAAGCTGAATGAAACCGGATCGATCGGTGTGAAGGGAACGGTGACGGTCGAACCATTGAAGGCCAACGCTGATCTTAAGCTGGAGCACATCGAGATTCGTCCCTTTCAACCCTACCTCGATCGATTCCTTAATGCCGAAGTACGGGATGGCGCCATCGATTTGAGCGGGCGGGTGCATTTTGCGAAGGAGCGTGCGAATGAGCCCATGCTGACATTTCAAGGCAATCTCGGGTTGAATCAGCTGGCGATCGCCGAACGAAGCGCACCTACCGATGCCGTGACCTGGAAAGCGTTGAATTTCAATCGCATTGCGCTGGACGTCGAGCCAACGGCCGTGAAAATCGCAGAAATTGCCTGGCAAGAGCCGTACGCACAGATTGTGATCGGTGCCGATGGGAAACTCAATCTTTCACAGTTCGCTGCCTCGCCTCCACAAACCGAGCAATCGCCGGCTAAGCAAAGGGCTGAAAGCGAGAAACCGCCAGCGAAGCTGGCCGAGCCTGTGCCGGTCACGATCGATCAGGTGAAGATCGTCAAGTTGGCTGCCATGTTTGAAGATCAGTCCATCGAACCAAAGGTCAAGACCGGCCTGACGGAGTTCGGCGGGACCATCAAAGGGCTGTCATCCAAACAACTCAAGAAGGCCGACGTCAGCCTTGCTGGGAAAGTCGGACGAACCGCTCCGTTCAAGATCGTCGGAAAGATCAATCCCTTGAGCGAGGATGCCTTCACGGATTTGGTCATTACACTCGCCGGTATGGATCTCAGACCGACTGGTCCATACAGCGGCAAGTACGTCGGCTACGGGTTATCGAAGGGGAAGTTGTCGTTTGATCTGAAATACAAGGTTTCGCAAAAAGTACTAGAAGCGGAAAACCTCGTCCATGTCGATCAGCTCACGTTTGGGGAGAAAACCAATAGTCCGGATGCCACATCGCTGCCCGTCCCCTTGGTCGTTGGGTTGTTGAAGGATCGCAAGGGCCAGATTGAGATCGATATGCCGATCCGGGGCAACCTCGACGATCCGGATTTCAAGTACGGGAAGGTGGTAATCTCCACCTTGCTCAATCTCCTGACCAAAGTCGTGGCCTCACCATTTGCGCTGATGGGTAAGCTCGTGCCGGGTGGTGGCGCGAATGAGGAGGACCTGCAGTTCATCGAGTTCCAACCCGGCATTGCATCGTTAACCGACGATGATTTGAAAAAACTGGAGGCTTTGGAGACCGCGTTAGATGAGCGAGCCGGACTCCGATTAGATATCAAAGGCACGTTCGATGCGACGCTGGATCGAGCGGCGCTTCAGACGATGAAACTCCGTGATCAACTCTTTGAGATGAGCGGGAAGCCACATGGGGCGGGAGGTTCCGATCCCGATATGCTTTCCCCCAAGGACGAACAACGGCTGGTAGAAAAGCTGTATGCCAAACTTCCTCCACCCGATCCGGCCACGACGACTGCGGAATCTGCGCAGCCGACCGTAGAAGAAATGAAACAGCGAGTGGCGGCAGC
>DCZN01000070.1:15952-16437 GCA_002331625.1 Nitrospira sp. UBA2083
GAAAGCGGGAGGTTGACCGAAGCACGAGTCAGCCTACTGGAGTCGGGAGCCGCAGAGCCTGGTCATGAGAAGGTGCGTACTCAATTGGCACTCGCCGCCGGCTCCTAAAGGTGCGTCGTTCGCGAAGCGCCGTTCGTATCTCGTCGTCAGCGAGGGATTCAGGTTGCTGGTTTCAAGTTTCGAGTTGGGTGAGATCATCCGCACAGAAGTTGAAACGAGAAACCTGAGACTTGAAACAGGGATGGCGGAATAGCTTCGGGAGTCACGTTTCACTACGCCGAGCTACTCCCGTTACTTTACGTGGTACCGCATACGCGTGCCATGGAGGAGGGACAGCTCAATTTCTGAGGCACAGAGTTCGGATGGAAAGAGGACACCTGAAATCTTACAGGCGTTGATGCTGGCTCCGTCCAGTTTGGCCTTGCTCAAGTCCACGCCTCGAAGGTCGGATTGTCGGAAGTAACAGTCGCTGAAATCCAATCCAT
>DCZN01000070.1:16518-16818 GCA_002331625.1 Nitrospira sp. UBA2083
TTGAACTCCTTGATGCAGCCTTCTCGTAACAAGAGGTACATCGGATCTTTTGAAATATGGAGCTTGATGTGTGAAGGGTCAGCATCCATGGGTATTCTCCTAGAAGGGGCTCTGCCACCATATCGGCTGGAGACACGGAAACTTGAGCTGGATCGCTGGAAGTCAGCCTGAGGGTAGAGGGCAAGGTAAACGGAAGACCGACGATTCCCATCTCAGCCTTGACCTTACCCATGGGCCTCTTGAACTCGCCGGTTGTGACACAGTATGGTAACGAGTCAGTCGAGTAGGATGATATTTTAC
>DCZN01000070.1:16852-17070 GCA_002331625.1 Nitrospira sp. UBA2083
CGATTGGGCGATGACGCGCCGAACTTTACGGCCGAAACGACAGAAGGCACGATTAATTTTCATGAATGGCTGGGGGATGGGTGGGGGATTTTGTTTTCCCATCCAAAAGACTACACGCCCGTGTGTACGACGGAGCTGGGGACGGTTGCCAAAATCTCGCCGGAGTTCAAGAAGCGGGGTGTGAAAGTGATCGCAGTGAGTGTGGATCCAATGGATTC
>DCZN01000070.1:17185-17415 GCA_002331625.1 Nitrospira sp. UBA2083
GCGATCGACAACATGACGGTGCGCTCGGTCTTCATCATTGGTCCGGATAAAAAGGTGAAACTGACGCTGACCTATCCGGCCTCCTGCGGTCGGAACTTCGAGGAACTGCTGCGGGTCATCGATTCTCTGCAACTCACGTCGAAATATAAGGTTGCCACTCCGGCGAACTGGAAAGATGGTGAAGATTGCATTATTACACCCGCTGTGGGTGATGCAGAAGCGCAACAACT
>DCZN01000070.1:17529-17870 GCA_002331625.1 Nitrospira sp. UBA2083
ATTCTGCCTGGCTTTTATTTATCAACACGTTATCTTACCTAGTCTTTCTCCACGGAAGACAGATCCCTCACCGCTGTCACTCTCTGACTTTCAGTACAGGTAGCGATCTTCGCGTGTCTGGAGATACGGTACAAGGATTGCTTTTCGAGAGGCGAAGCCTGTCGATTGACAGCCGTGGTCCGTGTGGCTTCGTGGGTGAAACGAGCCTGCCGTCTTATACGTAGCTGAGGAAAGGCACGTATATCGGCGAAAAGAAAACCAAGTTGGTCGTGATACAGTTTGTACTCTATCGCGTGGGGTATCTTGAGAGGAACACAGGTGAAAACCACATCAGTATCGCA
>DCZN01000057.1:0-1765 GCA_002331625.1 Nitrospira sp. UBA2083
CGAGAGGGAACCAGATCGTGGGTGACATGTCGACTCGCCAAAGCGTAGGCGGTAAAGATCAGCCCGTTGATCACAAAGAGCCACGCAAAGAACAGATGCCATTGCCGACCAATCGCAAGCCACTTGGCGCGTGGGATGGTCGCCCAAGCAGGAAAGGCACGGCCCGATCCATTGGAGTAGCCGAGCACACCGGTTGTCTCGAATTGATGCCCTAGAATAGTCGTGACCCCAATAACGTCTCCGCCTTCCGCCTGCATGGGCCTGATCGAGAGCAAGGCGCGGTCGCGATCGGACTGGTCGCCCCAATAGAGCGCAGGATGCGCGTTGAAAATCTGCAGACCGCTCATGATCAAGATAATGAGGAATGGCACATTCAGCCAATGGCTGATCCGTACCGGTAGTCGATGACGGTAGATTCGCTCGGTCGAAGGGATAGGCGACACCGCCTGGATCGCCCTAGATGGGAGATCCCATCCAGAAGATCCCATTGTTGGCCCTGGCTCCACTTCTCCTCTCATCACTGCGTTGGTCGACCGCCCGAATTCTTCCATCGCTCCCCCTCCTCAGTTTGCGCTACATAGGATACGGTTTCGTCCGAGATCGGGTAGATTCCTTACAACGAGGGATGAACTGGTCTGTATAGACAAGAAGGCCTGCGCTCGGGTTACCCGAACGCAGGCCCTGGAGGTAGACGCGTGAAGGGCTCTCTACTTAGTAGCCCATGGAGCCCTTCATATCGCTTTTCATCGCATCCTTTGCGGCTTTCATGTCGTCTTTCATGGCATCCTTCGATGCCTTCATCGAATCGGTCTTCGCCTTCATCTCACCCTTCATCGCATCCGGTTTCGCTTTCATTGCATCAGTGGCCGCCTTCATCTCCCCCTTCATCTCATTAGCCATCTTGCCCATTTCATTGGCAAAGGAATAGGACCCGGCACACATCAGGCCAACGACCGCTACGATTGCAATCATCATCTTCTTCCTCATCGACAACCTCCTGGTTGATAGTGGTGAATGGACATACTCTGAGCACTGCCTTCTGCTATTCTCGCACTCGAGTCTGCTTCTGGACCTCCGGCCAGTTGGCATCTGCTTTTTGTATATAACCCGAGATATCGGACAGCCATCTCGTCTGCACGGCATCACTATAATTGAGATAGAGCTTACCATGGACAACGGTAAAGGCCTCTGGGTCGATCTTGGCCTTGTACCCTTTCGCCGTCCCATAGGCGCAGAAGCCACCATACTGCGGGGCGAATTGTTCTGGATCAGCAGCAAAGCGGTCCCGATGATCAGCCGACGCAAACTGGAAGGTTGCGCCCTGGAACTCAGTTCGAAATTCCGGCGCTCCCTTCACCGGCTTCCTCTCCGTGAAATAGGCCACCGGATCATACCCATCGATCGCCAGACCGTTTCGTTCAAACAACTGGGTGGCCGTTGCAAGAGGCGCAGCAAGCAGGACGAAACAGACGAGTACGATCAGGACGTGGACGTATCGCTTCATAATGCTGTTCCTTTCTGGCTCATGACAGTCAGTCGATCTTGAGAGAAACTTCTTACAAACACAGGGCACGTACCGGAGTTAGAAGGGGGTCACGTTGACGTACACCTTGATCACGCTCCGATCCGTTGTGAGCATCGACATCATGGCTTGATAATTCTCCAGGCCCGCCACCGGATGAGTCAGGAGTTGTGAAAGCCAGCCAGGAAACTCCAGTTCGGCCCTCGCAAAGTCGTAGACGCCGGCTTCAAAGTATTCGCGGTT
>DCZN01000057.1:1780-2109 GCA_002331625.1 Nitrospira sp. UBA2083
GTGCCGACGACGAGCTTGTTACCCAACACAAAGTCCAGATTGATCTTATCCGTTGGAATGGGGTGTTCTCGATCGCCGCCGGTTACGCTCGCCAAAACCAGGACACCGTTCTTGCCTAACGACTCCATCGCCTCAAAAACCACCGGCGAATGGCCCGTGGCCTCGAACATCAAGTCGAATGGGCCATAGCGTTTGGCCGCTTCACGAATGGAGAAATCGTTGGTTGACACATACCGTACGCCGAGCTCGTCCAAGAGATCCAGATTACGTGTAGAGCCAGTTTGTTTTCCGAAGCTGGTGACATCGCACCCTTTCATCTTCAACGAGAG
>DCZN01000057.1:2227-14932 GCA_002331625.1 Nitrospira sp. UBA2083
AGGAGAACAGCCACTTCCTTCAGTCCTGTTGGAACCTTGATGAGATATTCTGGATCCTCAACAAACAACTCGGTCAAATAGCCATGGCGAAGATTGATGCCCCGTTCATAATAGATATCCTCGCTGGTCATATCGTATTGGCCGATTTGGTCATAGAAGCTGCCGCCGGGACGGCGAACTGTCGGCACGACGTAGTCGCCTGGCGCAAGCTCCGTCACATTTGACCCGACCTCCAATACGCGCCCGAAACATTCGTGACCAATGACCAGAAAATCATAGCCAGGAGGCGCTTGGCCATATTCGGCTGCATTAATTTCTTTATCCGTACCATCCACCCCCACGCGCAGCACTTGCACGAGCACGCCACGCCCATTCGGCACTTCATGCACTGATGGTTTCGGCAATTCAGTGAGATGGATGGAATCAGGTTGACCGGGGATCACGGCAACGGCTTTCATAGCTGCTCCTCGTTCCAAATCAATGTTGTGACTGGTTCTGTTATGACGAGAGTCGCTCGAACAGATGATCTCTTACAGATTGGAGCGGAACGATGCTCCAGTTATCGGATATGACACGCCTGAAAACAACGGCGGAGGACGTTGTGGTTGATCGGTGCGGAGTGCTGTGTAAAGAGTACGGCGAGCGCCTGCTGTACGAACCCAACCTGCTTCACATACGTATGGCGGTGGCGACAGGATGCGAGATAAAGTGTCATGCTGACCTGAGTTGGCGGAGAGAGACGGTCATCGAGGTACTCGCTGACCTGCTGCGTAATCTCACGGCACATTAATCTCCGACGATCCCATTGCCCCTCGCGGCCTCTCATGTGAACTCTCCGATCACACGCGTCGGCCTGCAGGGGATGATCGGCGTTCCCGCGCAGCAAAGGCCTGTCGCAATCGGTCAGAATCGAGCGGTTGTTCAACGGCCTTCGGCAGTAGTCCCACCACGTCTCGAACCGTGGCAATCTGTTTCACATAGGCCTCACAACCGGCACAGATCGCCAGATGCAAGACGATGTGACGCTTCCGTTCATCACCAACGTGCTCATCCAGATATGCCGAGGCCCACTGCACCACCTCTTGGCAAGTGATCTCGAGACTCGTTTGTCCGCTCTCTTCCTGTGCCATCGTTAGGGCCCTCCTCAGCTCTTATCACTGAGTCGATCCCGATGACGTTTTCTTACAAGGCAACTGGTAGCCCCTCCACCAGGGGTTTCAGGTTTCACGGGCCAAGTTTCACGCTTCAGGTTTCAACTTTCATGTTGTCGGAAAACTTGAAACATGAAACATCAAATTTGAAACTGTCGACCGCGACGCTTCACGATCTCAACATCCCCCCAGATACGTCTCCACCGCCTGGCGTACCCGCTCTCTGGCCCGATGCAGGCGGACGTAGAGATTCGTTTCCGTAATCTTCAAGATTTCACAAACCTCCTTTGCCTCAACACCCTCGACATCCCGTAGAATCAGGACATCTTTCAAAGTGGGCGGCAACGCCTCGATCGCTCGATTCATGGCATTGACCGCCTGCTGCGACGCTAAGAGCTTCTCCGGAGTCTGGTCATCCCAGGGTTGAGGTGGAAGGGCCCAGTGACCGGCCCACTCACCAGACTGGTGAAAGCGAGATGGATCGACGGCCTCTTCGGTGTCGTCGTTAAAGGATTCGAAGGCCGAGAAGGTCGTATGGCGCTTTTCTCGCACCCCACGGTCCTTGGCCTTATGGATCATGATCCCAAAGATCCAGGTCCTCAGCGACGACCGTCCCTCGAATCGATCCAGCCCTTCGATCACCGCCATCCATGTATCTTGAACGACCTCTTCCGCCACCTCTCGGTTCGCCACATGCCCCATCGCCATGCGGATCAGCGCTCCGTGGTGCTTGGTGACCAACTCGTCGAACGCTCTTTCCTCTCCCTTCCGAAGCCTGGTGATCAGCTGTTGTTCGGCATAGGTTAAGACAGTTCCGATAGACAGGGACACGGACTCAAGAGCAGAAGGATGCCCACCGGATTCAGTATAGGTTGTGGTTGCGACGTTCATGACCGACCTCCAATCTGGAGCAGCTCCTTCACGAAGGTGGGAGTGCTCATTAAGGTGACGTGTGAATGGGGAAACGCATTGAGGACTTCAACCCCTCGCCCATCGATGTAATCGACGTGAGAACAATCCAAAAACACGGCTTTCTTCTGTCTCAGATAGGCACGACACTCGCCATCGAGCAACGCCGCCCATTGTTCCGTGATCTTGCCTTCCAGTTTGAGCAGGACGTCTCGCCCGCTTTCTTGTATTGTCGTGATCTTCAACATCGATTCCGCCCCTCCTGTCTCAACGTGGTGCCAACCTATTGAGCAACAGCAGTGCCACAGCACGACAAGACAGAGGAGTTCATATAAGCCGTTGATGAATTGAAGTTTTCTGATGCGGATCTCGAGAAAGACGGGAAATCACAAGGAATACGATTCCCAAAACATTGGGATTGTCCCAATTAATTGGGGAAGCTTCTTGGGAACCAAGGGGAATCGAAAAGGTACAAGTTATGGAGGGGTCGACTACATCTACACGTTAGTCCAACAGAGCAGCGAGCGCCGCATAGTCAATGGATGACTTCACCCGATCCAGCCAGGCCTTCCGAGCCTCCTGCTCTGAGTTACCGGTCACATCTTGCTCGGTCAACGTGAGCGTTGATACGGCAATCACTTGGATCTTTCCCGGCTGACGCCGATCCGGAAAGGCCGGATCCATCTTATAGGCCAACGCCTGTCCGGCTGAGCCCGGCTTGAGGTTGGACAATTCAAAGGCACTTCGCAATAGTTCACCTTTGAGTGCAGCCTGTTCCGTATGATCACGGCGAATGTGGTCGGCCTCCTCCAATAAATCCCTGCTTTGGGCACGCAATCGATGCGCGTCTGCTTCATTCCCACTCGCCACCGCCTCCCGCTCCAAACTCCGACTTCGCTCTCGTAGTTCACCGACTCGTTGCTGATCCTCCATACCGAGTTCTTGCAACTCATCGATCTGCGTCTCCATCGTCTTTTTGGCAGATCCATCCATATCGGCCCATACCGCCGGCATGGCGAGCTGTTCGGCTGTGAACGCGCTCCGATAGGCACGATACTCATCGCGCAATTTGGTGAGATGCACCTGGTGGATAGTATCTCTCACGTGCGCCGACTGAACCTCTGCGGCCAGTCGCTTCATGTTCGCCACATACTTGTCGGCCCCCTCCTTGTCGGTTTTTCGCAGTAATGCCGCGGTGCGCTCGACAGCAGCCTGGTCCGGCGCTTTCCGAGAAGACTTTGCACGTTGCCACTCAGCCAACGCCTTTTCGCGAACTGTGCCTATACGATCAAGCCGGTCTCTCAAGGTTTGAGGAATCCACGGCAGACGCCCATCCACGGAAATGATCACCCACCCGTTATATTCGGGATATCCACCGGGCGTCCCAGTCAGTTTCGGCCTTTCGTCCTCATGCAGAAACATCTCTTTCGAAAGGTCGT
The DNA here is from genome assembly GCA_002331625.1 of Nitrospira sp. UBA2083. Classification (GTDB taxonomy): domain Bacteria; phylum Nitrospirota; class Nitrospiria; order Nitrospirales; family Nitrospiraceae; genus Nitrospira_D. The sequence continues at coordinate 5,727 of DCZN01000057.1, forward strand.
TGATGAAGATGCTGATCTGCCCGAACGCTTCGGTCACGCGATCGACCTGAGGAATGAGCCCACAGTCTCCTTGCCAGAGATCGATACCAAGCGAAGCCTTCTCCGGATAGGCACGTACGATCAACCGCGAGGCCAGGGAATCACGCACGCGGGCACCCATCGTGGCTCGCATGCGGACCGGAACCGGCGGACTCACAAATTCTTGTGACTGTCTCAGCATCGCTTCAGCCACAGTCATGGCTTTGACATGCCGACTGGCTCGCTTATCCATGACAGGGCCTTCATGCTGGCGTGCTGCCCAACACTGAACCTGCCCATGCACCGGTGTCGGCTCGCTGAGCATCGTCAGTGGTATGGTCCAAAGCAGAAGCAACATGATTCGGTCGATTGTGGTCGAGGTACGCATGGAGTCCTAAATTCCTGGGAAAGGGCAGATCGTTCAGCTAGGCCGACTAATACCCAGCTTCTTCATACGAGCTTCGAGCGTGGTGGGTTTCAACCCGAGAATGGCTGCAGCTCCTTTCTCGCCGCTCACCCGCCAATTGGTCTGTTGCAAGATGTCGGTGATGTGCTGCCGTTCCATTTCTTCGAGCGTGAGGGCTTTCTCATTGCCCGATGTTTGACTGCTGGCCGGTGAGAGCCAATCGATCGGCTCCAATTCCGGGCCTTCACTCAAAATGACCGCGCGCTCAATGATGTGTTCCAGTTCGCGAATATTCCCCGGCCATTGATACCGTTGGAGCGCGGTGATCATTCGCTCCGGTATCCGGTCTATTTTCTTGCCGAGATTGGTGGCGAACTTGCGGACAAAATACTGCGCCAGCAGCGGAATGTCCCCGTCACGCTCGCGGAGCGTCGGCAAATGAATCGGAAACACGTTGAGGCGATAATACAGATCTGGCCGGTACTGACCGGTCTTGGACAATTGCTCAAGATTCCGGTTTGTGGCGGCGATGACCCGTACGTTCACCTTGAATGTCTGCGTGCCACCCACCCGCTCGAACTCGCCTTCTTGCAAGACCCGGAGGAGTTTGGATTGCAGATCCAACGGCAACTCGCCGATTTCGTCAAGGAAGATCGTCCCCTTATCCGCCACCTCGAAACGGCCCATCTTCTTCGTTAACGCACCGGTAAAGGCGCCCTTCTCNNCCGAAGAGCTCGCTTTCGATGAGGCCTGCCGGAATCGCCGCACAATTGACCTTGACCAGCGGTTTGCTTTTGCGTGGGCTGAGATTGTGAATCGCCCGCGCAATCAGTTCCTTCCCAGTCCCGGTTTCCCCAGTGATCAGTACGGTTGAATCAGTCGGCGCTACTCGCTCAACGTTCTTTAAAACCTTCTTGAGGGACGAAGATGAACCGATCAACTCTTCGAAGTTGTGCGTGAGTTTGATCTCTTCCTGCAAATACACATTTTGGGCTTGGAGCCTGGCATTCTCCTGTTCCGCCAATACCTGCTCCGTAATGTCGAGGAACATCGTGCGGGTGTAGGTACCACTTGGATCGGGCCGTGACCACCACTTCATCCAGAGCGGCTTGCCGTTGTCCTTACGGCGAAGTTCAAGGACGATACCGCTGGTATCGATACCTTTGCCCACCGAGTCGAACGCGTCCTTGAGACGGCGTTGCGCGTCGGCTGTCTTCGGCACAAAATCCCGGCCGTAGAGGCCATCCACCTGATCAGCCGTAATACCCAATGATTTCATGGCAGTTCGGTTGACGCGAAGGAGTTTTGAATCCAGCCCCTCGTATACGTAGGCGATCGGAGCTTCGTCAAACAGATCACGCAGCCGTTCTTCGTTTTCTTGTAAGATGCGTTCCATATGCAGCCGTTCCAATTCAGCACCGGCTCGCGCGCCGAACACTTTAAAGACAGACAGGTCGACGCGTTCAAGCGGCATCGGCTTGCGATCCATGACGGCTAGGTGTCCCAGAACCTCCCCTCCCGCACTTATCACCGGAATGGCCAGGTAACTCTGCACGCCAAGACCTTCAAGATCACTCCGGTGAAGCGGAAACCGGTCGGCCACCTTGTCCGCACAATGATAGATTTCACCGGCCAATACTGTTTCGCAGGGCGTATGCGCGATGGCATATTCGAAATTGTCTTTCAGCTGATCGCCGGCCCAGAACGCCAGGGTGCGCACCTTGGTCCGATCGGCGCAAAACTCGGACACGAACGCATACTCGACACCGAGGGCCTTCGCCAAATTCTTAACCAACGAGTGAAAAAAGCCTTCGCCCACCGCCGGTGCCGTTCCCTCAAAAATGGCCCTGAGGGTCTGATTGCTCTTGTGCACCGTTTCTTCATAATGCAACCGTTCAAATTCTGTGGCTGCTCGAGTCGCGAAGATGCCGAGGACGGACATCACCAGTTCTTGGTCCGGCATGAGATGGCCATCCATGACCGCCAAATGACCCAAGACGGCACCGCACGTGCTCACGACAGGAACGCCGCAGTAGCTCTCCACACCGATGTCCTGAATCAATTGGACATGGGGATAGAGCTCCCGGAGTCTGCTGGGGTGATGCACACACTGACGAGTCAGCACCGTTTCGCAAGGCCCGCGCGCAGGCACGTCGAAGGGGGGCAACGGTTGCCCTTTGCCCCACCCGGCTTTAGAGACAAATCTGGTGCCGTCTTCGGCAAGATGGGAAATGTAGGCATAATCGACACGCAGGGCTGTCGCCAAGTGTTGTACCAGCGATACAAAAAAGTCGGCCCCCACTTGAGCCGCCGTGCCCTCGGCGATCACCCTCAACGTTTCTTCCCGTTCCCGAAGCGAGGTCTCGATCACCTGACGATAGAGTTCAACCCCGGCCCGTTCACCAAACAGTTTGAACACCTCAATCTCATCTGGTGTCAGAACCATCGGCTTTACATCCATCGCGACCAAATGGCCGAGGACCTTGCGCTTGGGATCTTTGAGTGGCACAGCGAGATAGCTGGACACGCCCAGTGTCACAAGGTCTTGATCACGTGGAAAGAGCAGTTGGACGTCTTGCGCGTAGTGACAGGTTTCGCCACTGATGACCTTCGTGCAGGGCGTGCCGTCGAGACTGTATTCAACCTGGTCCATGTAGCTATCGCCCTTCCAAAAGGCGAGCGTGCGGATACGGAATTCCGGAAGGAGATACCCCACGAAGGCATAGCGAATGCCCAAGGCTGCCGCGACATGTTTGACCAATTCCCGAAGAAACTCTGCCCCAGTGGAGGCGACGGTCCCCTCGACAAGGGAGCGGAGAAACTCGTCCGCCTTGTAGCGAGCTTCCAGCCGGTGTGGATCGTTGAGCGCCGTCACATTGGTCCTCATGTCGGCCTGACCGATTCCTAAGACATGGAAAAGGATACAATTGAGGCGAGGAAGATTAGCACTGGACAGGAAAACGCTGCAACTACTGAACAACCAGGTTTTACGCTCAGTCTGGCAATTGCCTGGAGAGAGCGGCCCCGCAGCCAATACAGCGGATCTGCAAGGGAATCTCCTTTCGGCCCGCCATCGGATGCGGTGGCGGGCCGAGGAACAACCGAGCGAAGCGATTGGTCCGATACCTTGTCAGTAACTTTGGCATCGTCAAAAAGAAGGCAACCATCACAACCCCTGCCATGATCAACGGCCACTGGGCGCTGACGACACCACTCCCCAAGTACGTATAGGCAAAGGTCGCCGGGGCCATTCCAAACACAGTGGCAAGGGCAAAGGTCTTCAGGGAGATGTTCGTAAGCCCCGCCCCATAACTCACGACGTCGAACGAAAAGACTGGGATCAGCCTTGCGAAAAACACTAATCCCATCAATTGATGATCCGTACACATCTGGCAGAACACTGGCTCAACCTTGTGCAGGCGTGAAAGGGCGTCGCGGCCCAACGCACGCGCGAGCAAAAAGCAGCCGATGGCGCCGATCTCAGCACCGATCATGGCATAGAGAGCTCCGTAGAACGGGCCGAAGACAGCCCCAGCCGAAAGATCCAACGGAAGGCTTGGGATGGGAGGAATCAGGACGGCACAAGCCATGCTGTCGATCAACAGCAGCGGGGCCAGTGGCCCGGCGCCGCGTAACCAGTCCGTTAAAACCGTCAGGGAAAGGTACCGATCGTAATCAACAGAAGACAATCCCCAGTAGGCGGCGCCGGTGACGATCGCGACCAGTCCGAATTTGATCCAGATTGTCATGATACGTGGTGTTACGGCGACTGTGATCGTTGCCGCACTCATGGTGACACAAGCTGGATGGTGTGGGCATCCGGATCCTGGACGAGAACTCCCTTTCTAAATCCCAAGATCCCATTCGGAACTGACACAACAGTGGATGATACATGTTGTCTCACCCTGCGCAATTCTGCCGTGACAGCATCCACGTCAGATACCACCACAGTTGTTTGCCAATACCAAAGATCTGTCGGGTGCGAATCCGCTGGAAATGGCCGACCTACAGCCGGCAGTTCATACTCCAAGAATTCCACACCGGGTGGGCCCATCGTCGGGGTCAAGCCGGTCACACGCACGCGAGCGCCGGGGAGACTATCGAGATATTCCTGTTCCGTGCCCATGTTCAAGGTGACGCTTGCGACGGTCAAACCGAGCAGGTCGCGGTAGAATTTAACGCTGTTCTCGGTGCTTCGCACCGTCATGGCCGTATGATCAATACCCAGGAACAGGTCGTCCCCTCCTCTCTTCCAGATAGGATTCCCCTTGCCTTCCGGGAACCAGAGCAGTTCGAGATTGTGTCCGTCCGGGTCGCGGAACTTAATCGCCTTGATGCCGGCTGTAGCCTCATTCGATCTCGGAATCGTCTGCGGTCTCGGCGAAATCTGCCTGACGTGATGTTTGCGCAACTGGGCCCAAGCTGCCTCCATGTCACGCACGACGATCGCGAAATGTTGAAACCAGAGGTCATTACTAGAGGAAGGAACCGGGATGGGCCGAATATCCGGCGGTGAAATGAATTGCGTCAGCTCGATCTGCTGTTCGCCCAATTGCATGCGGACGATTCGCGCGCGCACCCCGAAGACCCCGTACAACTGATCGTATTCCGGCCCGTCGATTTCCACGTCGCTCACCGGCTTAAACGTCAGCACGTCGCGGTAAAAGGCAACCGAACGGTCCATATCGAACACCGTAAAACCGATGGAGGCAATGGATTGCACCGAGACGTGCGACTTTGATGCCGCCAACGACAGGCTGCTAGACGGTGCAAGGGATAGGCAGAGGAGCGCAATGAGAATTGCACTGACGTGAAGAAGTTTGTTCACGCTCGGCACGGCTTACCTCGTCCCCACCTGTTCGGCCGCAAGGTCGATTACCGGTGGAGTTGTGCTGACAGAGGCCGGAGCTCGTCCGCGCATGGTCTGGAATTGCACGAGATCCTTGGAGAACAGCACATCGAGCGTCCACTCGATCGCCACCCTGATTTTCTTTTCGACGCGCGGGAGTTTCAGCAAGTAAATCGTCCGCCAGAGCCACCAGGCAAAAAATCCCGAGAAGTTCACGCCCAGAATGTTGGCGACGCCGGTGCGCCGTCCGATTGCAGCCAGCTGGCCGAGCGTCGAGAAGACGAACGGTTTTCTGCAACCATGGCCGATCGCAGCGAGAATATTCTGTGCTGCGACTTTTCCTTCTCGCAGCGCGTGCTGCGCAGTGGGCGGATGGGCTTCACCAGTTCTGCGATCGGGCACGAGCGCACAGTCGCCCAGAGCCCAGACACCGGGCCACTCGGGCACCTCCAAGTACTCGGTGACCCTGATCCGTCCCCGCTCTTTTCCACAGGACAGTGCATCCAGAAGCGGGTTCGGACGAGTCCCTGCAGTCCAGACCAAGGTATTGGTCGTAATCGTGGTCCCGTCGCTCAGTGTGACGTCACGGTCCGTGGCACTCAGGACTTTGCAATTCGAATGGATTTCGATGTGACGCGCTTGCAACTTCTGTTGTGCATAAGCACCCAGGCTCTCGCTCAATTCCGGCAAGATCACCTTGCCCGGATGGACAAGCACGACGCGCAGCATGTCTTCGCGCAGGTGGGGATAGAACCGGACGGCCTCGCGCAGAAAATCATTCATGCCGGCGACCGTTTCGACCCCGGCGAATCCGCCGCCGGCGACGACGAAATTGAGCAACGGAGCCCGGACCTTCGGACAACATTCGAAGTCTGCCTCTTCCAAGTTTGCGATCATACGATTGCGCAAGAAAATGGCATCGCCCAACGATTTCATCGTCAGGGCGCGCTCCGCCAGGCCGGGTAAGTTGAAAAAATTGGTGACCGAGCCAAGGGCCAGGATCAGATGGTCGTACGGCAATGCATGACCATGATGTTCATGGCCGTGCGACACTACGACCTGTTTGGTGACGAGATCGATGAAGTCGACCTCTCCATGAAAGAACGTCACACGCTGAAACAGTTTCCGCACCGGATTGACGATGTCCGTGAGATCAAGATCGCTCGCTGCCACCTCATGCAGCATGGGTGTAAAGAGAAAGAAATTGTCCCGGTTGACAAGCGTCACCTCCAAGTCGGCCCCTCGCGCCAACGCCCGTTCGAACTCCAGCGCAGCATACATCCCGCCGAACCCGCCACCCAGAATTACTACCCGTGTCTTCTCCGTCATCTCACTCCTTTTCCCTTCGCATCAGAGTCTCTGTAACAGGTGATCTCCAACTCGCAACGCGTTGGCAATAATTGTGAGGGATGGGTTCACGGCTGAACTCGATACAAAGAAACTCGCGTCGACGACGTAGAGATTGTCCAGGTCGTGTGCTTTACAGTTCACATCCAACACGCTGGTCTTGGGGTCACGGCCAAAGCGGACGGTCCCACACTGGTGCGCTGTACCAGCGATGGGGATTTTCTTCCCGAAATAAAGATGTGTCGGCAGGAGATGGTCTTCACAATCCAGATGATTGAGCATGCGCTTCAGCTTGGCTCCTAGGCGCTGATGTGCTTCCAGATTATTCTCCGTGTAGGCGAGCGTGATGTTCCCATCCCTGCCGACAAGCACGCGGTTATTCGGATCGGGCAGATCTTCCGAGGTCATCCAAAAATCGAGCGAATGTTTTGCAGCAACATCAAGGACCAGCCCAGGCGCAAAAGGCGGGGCCCCGAGCTTCAGCATTTCAAAGTCTTGCTTACCGATCATCGAAATGTGGCCCATCGGGTAATCCCAGTCGGCAGAGGCGTAATAGAAGTCGTTCAAACCGATCGTCTTTTGAAAGACGGTCGGATTCGGCCGCTTCGAAATCGCGAGCATGGCAGAATTGTTGTGACACATGTAGTGCCGACCCACCATGTCGGATGAATTCGCCAGGCCGTTGGGATGTGTGCCGTTCGCCGACTTCAAGAGCAACGCTGCTGAGTTGATCGCGCCGCACGAGACCACCACGACATCAGCCCGATACGTTTCCATTTGCCCGTTGCGCTCAACGACCACGCCTGTGACTTCTCGCCCTGATGTACTCGTTTCTAACCGAGCGACCAATGCACCAGTCACTAATGACACATTGGGATGCCGGATCGCCGGATCGACGCAGATGACTTGCGAATCCGCCTTCGCATTCAGCAAGCAGGGAAAGCCATCGCAGGTGTTGCAGCGAATGCAGGCGCCTTTTTCTGGTTGCTGTTCGTTCAGCATGACACCAACCGGCAAATGAAAGGGCTTGTGGCCGCACTTCAGCCAGTCATCATGCAGTTCTTGAATACGGGGCTCGTGGGAGAGAGCCGGATACTTGTACGGCGCACTGGCTTTCGGTTCGGTCGGATCTTCGCCACGATTGCCATGCACATGGTACAGATGCTCGGCCTGGGTGTAATAGGGTTCGAGGTCGTCGTAGGAGATCGGCCATTCCGGTGAGATGCCGCCGCGGTGCTTCACTTCATCGAAGTCCTGCTCTCGCATGCGAAGCAACGCTGCGCCATAGACTTTGCTGTTCCCGCCGACGTTGTAATGGATGCCAGGATGAAACGTGACGCCGTTCTTGTCCTTCCAGGTTTCCTTGGCCTTATACCGGTTTTCGATAAAGACAGTCTTGGAGTTCCAGTTGTCCTTCTCACGCGGCAGATAGCCGCCACGTTCTAAGAGGAGGATCTTCTTCCCTGACGGGGCCAGCTTATAGGCCAGTGTCCCACCGCCGGGGCCGGTGCCGATGATAATGATGTCGTAATGGGTTGATGTAGACATCCGAGACCTTTCTGCGCAGAACATAGTCGTCCACGAAGGCGAGTTCTTACACAGAGCGGCAGAAGCAGAGATCTAGGTCGGAAGCAGTAGAACGCTTCAGCTTGAGAGCACCGACGTGCTAAGATGCGTCCGTAATGAGCTTACGTTCATGCCGACAGTTCTAAAGGTTGGTCCTTATCGGTTCTTCTTCTACGCGGGTGATCGTGATGAACCGCCTCATATACACATCGAACGGGAAAACAAGGTGGCGAAGTTTTGGCTTGATCCGGTCCGGTTGCAAGAAAGCGGGGGATTTTCACGTTCGGAAATCAGCCGTGTTTATGAACTTGTGATGGAGTATCAGGATAGCCTTCTGGAGGCGTGGGATGACTACTTCAGCGATTGAGGTCTCGGTGCCAGTGGCTGGTTCAGTCACAGTAACGGATGACACGCTGACCGTGGATTTGAGCGACGGACGGAGCCTCTCAGTGCCGCTTGCCTGGTTTCCTCGATTGGTCCATGCGACACCTGCGGAACGCAAGAACTGGCGATTGATCGGCCGAGGGCACGGCATTCACTGGAACAAGCTCGACGAGGACATCAGCATCGAAGGCCTCCTCGCAGGCAAACCATCCGGTGAAAGCCAGACCTCGTTTAAGAAATGGCTCTCTGCTCGAAGGCCAAGCGGAGCACGAAGTTCCGCTCGACGCACCAAGAATGGTCGTCACTGACTGCCCTCACAAACCTTTTCCCCTCCAGCTACATTTCTTCATCCATTTCATAGACAGCACAGTTTTCTATTCACCCGACGGCGCGAGTTTGTATGCGAGCATCCCCTAGCCTGAACTTGTGCCAATGCTGATGTCGTAGTGCATCGATATGAGGGACAATCGCACGAACAGACAGAGTCTCACAGAGAAGAAGGAACGACATCCCCCTGTCACTCCTTTGCTCCCGGAGTATAGGAAGGGGTTGAGGGCTACTGATCTCCTGTGCTCACGCACCCCACACGCAAGGTTGATCGAATTATCACATCAAGGGCGGTGCTCGGTGCATGCG
>DCZN01000057.1:15009-18956 GCA_002331625.1 Nitrospira sp. UBA2083
ACATTTCTAAAGTGGGTTGACACACGGGTTTCGGTCCGTTGACACTTTCTTTCATTGAAAGTAGCCTGCCTTCGAAGGCATCACCGTTCAAGGACTTCCTATGGAAGAGGAACATATAGAAACAACGAGGACCCTACCTAACATTGCTCACTTGAGCCGTTTTGCAATGGCAACGGGAACGGTCTTATGGGCATACATGCTGGCTGGAGGAATTCCTGCAAAAGAATGGACCAGTAGTCTCATTCCTCTGAAAATAACTCATCCCGAGTTCTTGGTTGCGATGTTTCTGGTAGTGGCGGTACATGCCTCGTGGAGATATTGGTACTATGGAGTTCATCTGCCGCTCACGAGAACAAAGATCAGACAATATCTGCAGACTCCGGAAAGTGTGTTGGTGTTTAGTGCTGTAGCACCTATTCAGATACCCGTTATCAGGAATAGAAACCAAGAGGACGATTTACGCTGCATGCTAGGTGAGAGACTTCTCCCGGGAATGGAGGCGAAAGATTTTCTTTTTTTCTCAGATACAGATCCTGGTGGAACACAAGCTGACATGGTTCGTTTTCTCCTTGCTCGTAAGTTGCAGAAGTACTTTCCGGGATTGCAACCACACAATATCTTCCCAGAAACGCCCTCTCCGATAAACCGAACTACATCTACTGGGGGCATGTCAGCTCTCTTGATTTGGGAACACGCTGGCGGACTTGGCTTGAAGACTTTGACCTTTACGCCCCAGTGCTTCTCAATATGGTTGGGATACTTGCCCTGGGAACAAGTTGGATATTCTGTTGGCCATCTGTGCGATGCGTTTTGGGAGGTTAGTGGCGAATCTTTTGGTGGGCACGTTGTATGGATACTTTCACGCTGACATGGCATCGGTTCCCTAGCTTTATTGAGGACCGGGAATTCTTTCGCGGAAAGGGATGCATCTACCTGCAGACCAATGCTACAGAAAACATTTTGCGCGTCGGAGAATACGATGACCCCTGGGAGCGACACAAAGGAGGAACGGCCTATGCGCTTGATGCTGCTGGTCACAATTCGGGGAATCTATATTTTTTTTCACAGAGGTGAATGAGGAGCCTGAAACTCGGAAGGCGATCGAGGCAGATCTCACCTTTCTTCTTCAGCCACAATACAATAATCAGCATAAGAAAAAGCCGCCACGAATGCAGATACAACTCGACCACGCTGGCGCCGTACCTAAGACTCTTCTTCGTCGAAGATAGCAGCTAGAGAACAGTCAGGGCCCGTTTAATAACGCGCGGCAGTTGAGTGAATCATGATGATTCCTGCTAGGTATATGGCAAGCGAGTGGTGAATAAGCCTGATTGGCTCGAGGCCAATGGGGTTGACGATATCTACTCGGTGAGCGGCTGCATTTCCAAAGACTTTGCCGATTACATCAACTTCTGGAAACACAATGGATACTGGTTCTTCGACTCTCCAGAAGTCATTGCGCAGGTGGCTAGGGAGCATTCGATCGATCTGGCTGGAACTAGGATGTTCTATTACGAAGTCTACAAACAGGAATTTGATGACGCGAAAAAACAATGGTGTCCGTACGATAGCGACCGGTCATTTACCACAAATATCCGCGCGCCCAAGAAAAGATTCTTGCAGGATTCGATATAGTCACCAGTGTCGCAGGAAACGGCCCTGAATGTTCTCCACCTTCATGCAACTCGCTTACTAACGAGATTCAGACCGACTCTCACTGTCTACTCCCCGATTTCGAGACTACCAAGCGGCTTGTCGAAACGGGAAGGTTCCACAATTCAGAACCTGACCCCTGCAGAATCTTCGCGGTATACACCTTAGAATAGAAGCGGCGTCCAGTTTGCCGGCCTGTCCTGAGTCTATCGAAGGGCCCGCGGCTGGTCTAAGCTAGGCAGCTCGATGAGTGTTGGGGCCCGATTCCATGGTAATGTCGAGCCGGCCACCGCAGGCACGGACAATTTTTTCAAGCGTGCGGAGTTCATAGCGATCGTATTCCGCATTTTCATACCGGCTGATAGCGGAGGCGGTCGTGCCTATACGTTTTGCCACTTGTGCCTGGGTTAATCCTGCTTCTTGACGTAGCCGAAAGAGCTGTTCACCGATCGCCAACTTCTGTGCTTCCTCTTCAAATCCCTTTCGAAACTTGGGATCTGTGAGTTTCTTGTTCAACCACCCCTTACCTGTTCTTGCCTTCGCTTTCATGTTTCACCTCCGCTCAAAATCCTGCTTGTAGGATTCAGCCCGTTCAATCTCTCGCTTTGGCGTCTTGTCGCCGCTCTTACGAAATCCGTGCGTCAAGATAAGTCGTCGGCCGACGAAGAAGAAACATAGGATGCGATCGGCATCGACTTTGAACTCGAAAATCTGATCTGTTTCAGTCAAATGTTTAAACTTGCGTTCGTTCCAGATTTTCCCCGTATCCCCCATGCGTTCGAACAGGGCTGCAAATTTCTGTTGGCTCCCAAGAGGTAGTTGGTCGAGCCACTCTTCCGCAGGCGCATCCCCGTTTGCTGTGACATAGAACTCGATTCGAAAGACTGTGCCGTCATAGACCAACCTGCTTGACTGTGGCTTACTCGATGAATGGGGCATGCTCCCTCACAAGAGAACATAGCATATATGCTACTAGCCGAACAATGGCGGCGCGCGACGATTAAATGAACCATAATGATTCCTGCTGGGTATCTGCCAAAGAAAGTGGTGAGTAAGCCTGGGGCGATCNNTACACAGAGCGTACGCCATGTCGGCGTCGCTGTCAAACCATAGCGAGGATAGACTGTTTTGACTAAGCGAGAGGACAAAGATAAAGGTGGAAAGTGGGGAGAGCCTTAGTTCTCGGCGCGCATCAAGGATTACGTACGGCGTCTTCCTCTCGCGGTCTTCTTCCTGTTGTTCGGCTGAGTCGCTTGGGACGCCATTTGCTTGCGTTGCCGTACACTCCCTCGTTTTCTGATGATGTTCTGCACATCGGCTTGGATGCCGATATCTTCTATCAGGACCCGCAGTGGTTCAGCGACTGACCAGGCCTGGGCACAACAACCGCGGGCTGTGTGGGGCAGATCACCATCGAAAATCTCTGACACCTGGCCAAGGCACACCTCATTCACGTGCGCCTCGATTCCCTCCAGAAAGGCGCGCGCCTGCGTACGCACCGCCTCGCTTGTTCCATACACTTTGATCCAGGCGGACACAAACGGGCCCAACAGGAAGGGCCAGACTGTACCCTGATGATAGGCACCATCGCGCTCTCCAACCCCACCTTCATACCTCCCACGATAGCGAGTATCTTGTGGTGACAAGGTGCGGAGTCCCACCGGTGTCAGAAGCTGCTCTTCGACAAGGCGAAGCATGCGCTGCGCGCGATCGAGCGGGACCAGATCGTCAACCAATGAAAGAGCATAGAGTTGATTGGGACGGAACGACGCGTCATTCCCTTCTGGCCCATCGATCACATCATAGAGACAGCCGCCGTCTTCGTACCAAAACCGGTTATGGAAAGACGCAGTCGCATTGCTGCGGTCATTTTGGCATCGGTTGGCAAAGTCCGTCTCACCGAATCGTCGCGCCAGCGTTTCGCCAACTTCCAGTGCGCGAATCCAGAGCGCTTGTATCTCCACCGGCTTTCCATGGCGTGGTGTGACGACCCAATCGCCGACCTTGGCATCCATCCAGGTCAATTGCACGCCAGGCACCCCGCCCATAATCAAACCGTCGCCGTCCATCCGAATCCCATACCTGGTGCCTCGTCGGTAGCCATCAAGGATCTGTTTCACCGCAGGCCATGCGGTTTCGCGCACTCGGAGCTCATTTCCTGATGCCGCGAGATAGCGATGGATCGCATGGATAAACCACAGCGAGGCGTCGATCGTGTTGTACTCAGGTTGTTCGCCAGCATCTGGGAACCGATTAGGCACCATGCCTTCGGACACATGTGCGGCGAAGGCGGT
>DCZN01000057.1:19013-21763 GCA_002331625.1 Nitrospira sp. UBA2083
AAGGTGTCGCGTCCCCAATCGGTAAACCAAGGATATCCAGCGATGACCGTGTGTTGCCTTCCTCGCTCGGAGAGATAGCCGTCCACAGCGCACCAGAGTACTTGAGCCAAGGCATCACGGACTGGTGCGGCTTTTCTGATGGTCTCTCGGCGAGATTTCTCACGCCTTATAAAAGCCGCGACATCGAGCCGGTCAATGGTCTCGCTCGTGAGGACCAGCGTCCTGGTAGAGCGTGACGCAAGGTCGAACGTAAACTCTCCCGGCGACCACCAATCCTCTTCTGAATCGAGCCCCCGTTGCCGTTCGACTGGGAATTGGATATGCCGGTACCAAATCGGTTCATGGCGATACGATCCTGGATGAAAGGCCCGCACCGGCGGCACATCGGGATAGAGTTGCCAGGCGACCATTCCGCTCCTGATCCTGGCCTCTGTCGAGAGGCTTCCATTTTCATGATGGGTTGCATGATAGTCGCGCCCGGTCAGCATCGGCCTCACCCTCAGCACGACTCTCGAACGTTTCTTCCCGATCAGCTTCCATCGCACCATCACGATATCGCGGCCGTGGATCGATAGGATCTCCCGCTGGATCGTGATCCCGTTGCAGTCGAAGGTCCAGGTCGGCCAGGGGTCTGTTGAAAAGTGGCTGCAGTGTTCATGTCCGGCTGGATGGACGGCGCCCGGATAGAGATTCGTTGAGAGTGGAATGGCCTGCCCGTCGATGTCGAGCCACTCTTCAAGGTGATTCACCAAAACAAACCGCTCGCCAGGCGGTTTGCGCGCCGTCAGCAAGAGCGCATGGTACCGGCTGGTGTTGGCTCCGGCGATCGTGCCGGAGGCAAATCCGCCTCTCCCATTCGTCTCAAGCCATTCCAGACTCAAGGCCCGGTCGAGATTCCGGCAATCTTGTTTATCAATCTGCACCGCTTATTCTCCGGACTGCTGAATCAATTTTGCGACTAACCCGGTCCAGCCGGTCTGATGGCTTGCCCCGATGCCTGCACCGTTATCCCCGTGGAAGTATTCGTAGAACAAGATATTGTTGCGCCAATGGGGATCTTCCTGGAATCGTCTTGTACCTCCAAATACCGGACGATGTCCTTCGGCATTCTGGAGAAAAATATGCGTCAACCGGCGTGAGAGTTCGGCCGCCACCTGCCAGAGCGTCGCTTGTCGCCCAGAGCCAGTTGGATATTCCACCTGGTACTGATCTCCAAGATAGTAATGAAACTTCTGCAGCGACTCGATCAGCAGGTAATTGACCGGAAACCAGATTGGTCCGCGCCAATTCGAGTTGCCCCCAAATAAGCCAGTACCCGATTCCGCCGGTTCATAGTCTACGCGATGCTCTTGGCCCATGACCGAGACAATATAAGGATGATCCTTATGGTAGCGCGAGAGCGCGCGGATGCCGTACGGAGAGAGGAATTCCTCCTCGTCCAACATATACCGCAATACGGATCTGAGCCGCTCGCGATTGACGAGCGAGAGAAAGCGCCGCACCTCGCCATCCTGTGACTGTGTTTCCAAATGCTGTGCAAAGTCCGGCTTGTTTTCGATAAACCACTGCATCCGGTGCTTAAAGCGCGGAAGGCTGTCGATGAGTTCTGAGTCAAGCGTCTCCACCGCAAACAACGGAATCAGGCCGACCATCGAGCGAACTTTCATATGCGTCGTGGACCCGTTCGGCAGGTGCAGTACATCATAGAAGAAACCGTCTTCGCGATCCCACAACTCGATCGTTTCGCCGCCGATGTTGTTCATGGCACGGCAGATGTAGACGAAGTGTTCGAAGAATTTGCTGGCCACATCTTCATAGGCCCGATTGTCTCGGGCGAGTTCAAGCGCGATCGTCAGCATGTTCAGGCAATACATACCCATCCAGCTGGTGGCATCCGATTGTTCAATATGGCCGCCGGTCGGCAAGGGCGCGCTCCTGTCGAACACGCCGATGTTGTCGAGGCCAAGGAAGCCACCCTGGAAGATGTTTTTCCCCTCGGCATCCTTGCGATTGACCCACCAGGTAAAATTCAAGAGCAGTTTATGAAAGACACGTTCTAAGAACACGCGATCACCGACACCTGTTCGTTTCTTATCGATCTTGTAGATGCGCCAGGCAGCCCAGGCATGAACCGGCGGATTGACATCGCCGAAGGCCCATTCGTACGCGGGAATTTGTCCGTTCGGATGCATGTACCATTCACGTAGCATCAGGACGAGCTGTTCTTTGGCGAACGCCGGATCAACCAGTGCGAGCGGGATACAGTGAAAGGCCAGATCCCATGCCGCATACCAGGGATACTCCCACTTGTCCGGCATGGAGATCACGTCTGCGTTATAGAGATGCGTCCAGTCTGAGTTGCGGCCGTGAAGACGGTCTCGTGACGGTTCCGGCATGCTCGGATCGCCCTTGAGCCACCGATTCACGTCATAGTGATAGAACTGTTTGCTCCAGAGCATTCCCGCAAAAGCTTGCCGCTGCACGCGGCGAGCATCTTCCGACAGGTTGCTCGGCGCAAGGCTGTCATAGAACTCGTTCGCCTCCTTGAGGCGTACCGAAAACACCTGGTCGAAGTCCTGCTTGGCGAAGCCAAGGCTCTGCGCGTCGTTGGTAAACCGGAGCTTGATCGTCTTGGCCTCTCCTGGTGCAAGCGTCAGCACATACCGAGCCGCTGCCTTCGTCCCCACATGGTCTGGGTTGACCGCGTCCTTCTCCCCCTGCACGACATAATCGTGAAAGCTGTCCTTCAC
>DCZN01000057.1:21863-22264 GCA_002331625.1 Nitrospira sp. UBA2083
AGGCCGTAGTAATCATGCTGGGTCTCGATGACACTCGTCCCGTTGGTCGACTCCCCTTGCCTGAAACGGGGACGACGGATGTCTGATCCCCAGGACCATGTGTTGCGATACCAAATCGTCGGAAGCAGCGTGCACTCGGCCTGCTCGGGTCCACGATTCACCACCTGAATACGGATGCAGAGATCTTCCGGCGAAGTCTTTGCATATTCCACAAAGACGTCGAAGTATCGGTTTTCATCGAAGACCCCGCTGTCGATCAATTCAAACTCGGGGTCACGACGGCTTCGACGGCGGTTCTCCTCAATCAGCTGGGTATACGGGAATGCTGCCTGCAGGTACTTGTAGAGATATTTCATGTAGGAGTGGGTGGGCGTGCTGTCCAGGTAGAAGTAGTACTCCTT